>SEGS01000040.1 GCA_004210915.1 Variovorax sp.
ATCTTCTTGCCGTTGACCATCATCGTGCCGCCCGTGGCGTACTCCAGGCCCATCTGCAGGCCGACCGCGGTCTGCTTGCCGTAGGCCTCGAGCGGGCCGGTCTTGCTGTAGATGTGGGCGATGCGGATTTCGTTGGACTGCGCGAAGGCAGCGCCCGATGCGGCAACGGTGGCGAGCGCGGCGGCGGCGATGAGATGGCGACGGATCATGGCTGTGTCTCCTGGTTGGAATGACTGAATGTTGCACAGTTCATGCCAACCCTGCCATCGCCTGTTTCCCTCAGCGCTTCACTCGACAGGCTACGTTTCGTTCACGTTCCAGCCATTGCGAATGCCTGTCTTTCAGTCACATGTCTGGATTCAGGTCAGGGTTTCCCCGCGGACCGACATCACGCTGCTCGACCCATCGCAGGATCGCATCGAGTGCGGGGCACAGCGCCTGCCCCCAGGCGGTCATGCGGTAGTCGACGCGCGGCGGCAGCTCCTGGTGGTCTGTCCGCAAAACGATGCCGTCCGCCTCCAGTTGCCGCAGCTGCTGCGCGAGCATCTTCTGCGAAATGCCGTCGATGCGCTTCTCGAGATCGGAGAAGCGCTGCACCTGCCCGTCGAACAGGTGAAAGAGGATGACCAGCTTCCATCGGCCTTCGAGCAGTGCGAGCGCCGCCTCGACATCGATCGCGGCGGAATGGGGCGTGTAGCGCGGCCGCGGGATGACCTTTTCCGCGGCGCTTACTTCGAGGTGCGTGATTGCCATCGCCGAAGCCTATCCCGAACATGAAGGCATGAACACCGCCATCAAACCCACCCACCCCGCCATCGCCCGCTACTTCGCGTCCGAGCGCCTCGACGACGCTGCGCTGTTCGAACGCGCCTTCACTCCCGACGCCACCGTGCGCGACAACGGCAAGACCGTCTCCGGTCTCGACGCCATCCGCGCCTGGCGTGCGCACGAGCGCGGCCAGTACCGCTTTCAGCAGTCGGTGCTGGGCAGCCGTACCGTCGAGGACACGACGAAAGTGCTGGTGCGCGTCACCGGCAGCTTCCCCGGCGGCATGGTCGACCTGATGCACGTCTTCCAGACGCGGGGCGATCGGATCTCTGCACTGGAGATCCGCCTGCCCGTCGAGCTCGAAGGCCGGCGCGCGCTCGTGACCGGCGGCACCAAGGGCATCGGGCAGGCCGTCGTCGCGCAGCTTTCGGGCGCCGGTGCGCAGGTGTTGACCACCGCCCGCTCGGCACCGCGCGATGCGGACGCGCCGGCCGGCGTCACCTTCGTCGAGGCCGACGTCGCCACGGCCGCAGGCTGTGCGTCGGTCGCCGACGCGGTCGCGGCGCAGATGGGCGGCGTCGACATCGTCGTGCACGTGGTCGGCGGTTCCAGCGCGCCGGGCGGCGGCTTCGCGGCGCTCGACGACAGCGCGTGGCAGCACGCGCTCGACCAGAACCTGCTGCCCGCCGTGCGCCTCGACCGCGCGCTGGTGCCGGGCATGCTCGAACGCGGCGCCGGCGTGGTCGTGCACATCACGTCGATCCAGAGCGAGCTGCCGCTGCCCGACGCCACGACCGCCTACGCCGCGGCCAAGGCCGCGCTTTCCACGTACAGCAAGGCGCTGTCGAAAGAGGCGTCGCCGCGCGGCGTGCGCGTGGTGCGCGTCTCGCCCGGCTGGGTGGAAACCGAAGCGTCGGTCGGCCTGGTCAACCGGATCGCACGCGATGGCGGCATGGACTACGAAGCGGCGCGACAGCGCGTGATGGCATCGCTCGGCGGCATCCCGCTGGGCCGCCCCGCGCGCCCGCAGGAAGTGGCCGACCTCGTCGGCTTCCTGGTGTCGTCGCGCGCCGGTGCCATCACCGGCACCGAGTACGTGATCGACGGCGGGACCGTGCCGACGACCTGAGCGCCGGTGCGAGGGAGTTCAGCGGGCGCGCAGATCGACCTCGATGCGCGTCGCGGCCGACTCGTTCCACCGCATTGGAAGCCCCACCGCCTCGATCGCGCCCGTGATCAATCGGCCCACGCGCAGCATGTCCGCCGCTCCACCTTGCGGCGCACCCCAGAACGCCAGGCTGAGCTGGCTGGTGCGTTTGGCGCGGTTCAGGTCCTGCCGCGTGTAGAAGCAGAACCCGTGCAGCCCGGCCTTCTCGCCGCCGCGCTCCTGGAACACCTCGCTGCAATCGGAAAAGCCGTCGGACTGCGTGGTGCCCGCATCGTGCAGGGCGACGAGGCCGGCACCGGTCAGCGCCGCGAAGGCCGCATCGATCTTCAGCCTGGCCGCGCGCCATTGCGGGGCCGACATCTTTTCCGGCTCGGGTTCGGGCTCGTCCTCTTCCGGCATAGGCCGGCCGGTCACGCGCGAGATCAGTTCCTGCACCTCTTCCATCATCGCGTTGACGATCACGTGATTGCCGTGCGCGTCGCTGATGTCCGCGTTGGCCCCTGCATCGATGAGCAGTTGCACCGGCGCCGCGGTGTGTGCGAACTCGGCCGCGAGGTAGAGAGCGGTACGCCCGTCGGCGCCCTTGAATTCGAGCGGGCTCCCCGCCTCCACCAGCCACTGCATCACCGCGAGGATGTCGGCCTCGGGCGCGCTGTTGGCGCCCATCGCGGCCGACTGCAGCGCAGTGAAACCGTGCGCGTCGAGTGCGGCCACATCGGCACCCGCCGCCAGAAACGCCTGCACGGCAGCCGTATCGCCTGCGCGCGCCGCTTCAAAGATCGTCTTTTTCGCCATGTCCTCCCCCTTCAATCGTTGTCGGTCATCCGGTCGTACAGCGTGGCGCGTGAAATGCCGAGCAGACGCGCCGTCGCCAGCTTGTTGCCACCGGTCTGCGCGAGTGCGGCCGCAATGGCGCGCTGCTCCAGCTCGGCAATCTGCGCGGCCAACGGGCGGAGCAACGTCGCTTCGTCATCGCCCTGCTCGGCCGCCGCTGCCGCCGGCTCGGGCGCCGCGATCTTCTCCAGGCCCGTCTCGGCCAGCACGCGCGCCATCTCGGCCGCATCGATGCGCTGCATGTCGCTGCGCATGCCCATCTGCTCCAAGACATTGCGCAGCTCGCGGATGTTGCCGCGCCAGTGCTGGCCGGCGAGCAGCGCCAGCGCGTCGGGCATCAATTCGGGCGGCGCCTCGCCGTTGCTGCGCAGCGCGATGTCTTCGCCCAGCGCTTCAACGAGCGCCGGGATGTCGCTGCGCCGTTCGCGCAGCGGCGGCACGCGCAGCGGCAGCACGTTGAGGCGGTAGTACAGGTCTTCGCGGAACAGGCCCTTGCGCACCAGCTCGGCCAGGTCGCGCGAGGTGGCGGCGATCACGCGCGCATCGAAGGGCACGAGCTTGTTCGATCCCAGCGGCTCGATCTCGCCCTCCTGCAGCGCGCGCAAAAGCTTGGCTTGCAGCGCGAGCGGCATGTCGCCGATTTCGTCGAGGAACAGCGTGCCGCCATCAGCCAGCTTGAACTTGCCCTCGCGCCCCTTGCGGTCCGCGCCCGTGAACGCGCCGGGTGCGAAGCCGAAGAACTCCGATTCGAGCAGCGTGTCGGGCACGGCCGCGATGTTGACGCTGACGAACTGCCCCTTCGCGCGCGCCGAGGCGGCATGGATCGCGTGCGCCAGCAGCTCCTTGCCCGTGCCCGTCTCGCCCAGCAACAGCACCGGGCTCGACGACTGCGCCGCGCGCCGCGCATGGCGCTTGACCTCCACCGCCGCCGGGCTGCTGCCGATGAAGCTCGCAAAGGTGTACTTGGAGCGGCGGGTTCCATCCGCCGTCTGCTGGTACAGCGGGTTGTTGCGCTGGCTCGCGAGTTCGCGCCGCGCGTCGTCCAGATCGCGCTGGAGCAGCGCGAATTTGCTGATGAGCGGCTGCAGCGTGGTCTCGGGCTGGTCGAACAGCACGATGCCGATCGCGCCGATCACGTCGCCCAGCTCATACCCGGCGTCTCCCTCGCGCTCCTCGTGCAGCGGGATGCGGCTGACGACGAAGGTGCCGGCCTTGTTGGTCAGCAGGTCGATCAGGATCGGCTGGCCCGTTTGCAGCACTTGCCGCATCTGCGTGTTGGGGATCACGTCCTCGACCATCTGGCCGAGGAACTGGTCGACCGACGAAAAGCCCAGCGCCGGCAGAAAGCGCTTGTAGCCCTCGTTCACCCATACGATGCGCCCGCTGCGATCGACCAGGAACATGCCCTGACTGATGCTGGAGAACAGGTGGAACATCGAGCGCGCAGCGAGCGCGAGGATGCCGTTCGGATCGAGAGGAAGCGTGGGCGGCGCGGCGGGCGAAGGCATGGGCGGCATGGTAGCTGCGCGCGATGGCGGCGCTGGACCAATGACACGGTGACTTGCGCTGCATGGTCGTCATGTTTGGCTCGTCACAGCTGAGCATCGGGCCAAGCTCGCGCTTGCTAGCCAGGACCAGCGAGCGCTAGCGGATTGCGCACGCCCCGGGCTACGACGACACTGTTCGCCCGGCGGTGCCGTTCCGCCACGGACCGTTGAGGAGCACCCCGAATGTCACTCCAGCTTTACGCGCATCCCTTTTCGTCGTACTGCCAGAAGGCGCTCATCGCGTTCTACGAGAACGACACGCCCTTCACGTACCGCACGCTCGAAGACAAGAGCGCCAACGACGAGCTCGCGACGTTGTGGCCGCTCAAGCGCTTTCCGGTTCTGGTGGATGAAGGTCGGAAGCTGATGGAGGCCAGCATCATCATCGAGCACCTCGCCAACGCCCACCCCGGGCCGGTGCAGCTGATTCCGGCCACGCCCGCCGACGCGCTGCAGGTGCGGCTGCTGGATCGCTTTTTCGACAACTACATCTCCACGCCGGAGCAGAAGATCGTGTTCGATGCGATCCGCCCTGCGGAGTCACGCGATCTGTATGGGGCGAACGAAGCGCGCGCGATGCTTGACGCGGCCTATCGATGGCTCGACGGCCAGCTGGCCGACGGTCGCGAATGGGCGTGCGGCACGCGGTTCAGCATGGCTGACTGCGCGGCGGCACCCGCGCTCTTCTATGCGGACTGGACGCACGCGATCGCACCGGAGTTTGCGAACGTGCATGCCTACCGAAGGCGGTTGCTGGCACGGCCATCCTTTGCTCGTGCAGTCGACGAGGCGCGGCCATTTCGCAGTTACTTCCCGCTGGGCGCTCCGCACCGGGACTGAGGCGCATCGAGGGACATCCGGCGTGCGCCCCGTCCTACGGCGATCCCGCGGGCGCGCTGAAAGCCATGGCCGCCTGCAAGCGGCACAACCACTCCATGAAGCTACTCAACAAAAAAACCACCTTCATTGCCATCGCACTCACTGTGGCGGCAACGTCCGGTGCGCAGACCGGCCAGGTCAGCACCACCGGCAAGACGCTGGCCAGTTCAAAACTTGCCACCGACGTGTTGAACAAGATCGTCGAGCACAACCGCACGCAGAACGGCTGCGCAGATGTCTCGGCCGTACGGATTGAGGTGCTGCCGCGCAACTATGTGCCCCGGCAGCCGGCGATTGCCGCGACCAGCCGCGGCGGTCACTTCGAACGCTGGAGCATCGACGCCTGCGGCAGCCAGCAGAAGTACCAGGTGGGCTTGTGGCCCGCGCCGAAGGGTGGCAGCGATTTCGCGGTGACGCCGCTGCCCGGTCACATCATGGTGTCGCCGAAGGTCGGCATTCCGGGCCCGGAGACCACGGTGGGTGATGGCAACCGCCGGCCAGCCCCCGCTGCCACGTCGCTGGCCGCTTGGAACGGCCGCTATGTGTGGGAAGAATCATTGGGCCGCATCGGTGGCTCGACGCCGGCCGAAGGTGCGGCCGCGTTCGTGACGTACACGCTGGCGATGGGCCCCGGCAACGGGGCGACCGGATGCACGCTGAAAGCGCAAGGCTTCCAGACGAACATGCAGATGCAGTGCACGGCCACGCCGCAGGGTTCGGCGGTGGTCGTCAAGTTCTACAAGTTCGGGCAAGACAACGGACGCGGGCGCCACACGATGGGTGAACGGCTGCTGACGCTGCGGCCCGATGCGAGCGGCGGCATCACCACAAACCTGGAAGGCCTGAAGCCTGCGAGCGACGCCACCGCGCGGAACGGGCGGCTCTTCAGGAAGCTTGCCTGAACGAACGCGCCCATTTCGCCGCACGGCCCTCGCCGCCTTGAGCGGCAGCGTCGGCAGTCTTACCAGCGCACCTTCACGCCTGCGCTGGCGTTGATGTCGCTCTTGGTGCGCGCGTTGCCGCCCGAAGCCCAGAGCTTGCCCACTTCGCCGTAGACGCTAACCGCCGGAGTCAGCTGCCAGGTGGCGCCTGCCGCCAGTTCGCTGTTGGCGCCGCCGGTGCCGGTGGCGATGTCGGTGATGGCAAACGGGTTGGCGAAGCGGGTGATGTCCGTGCCGCTGCTGCGCTTGTAGACATTGACGCGAGCGTAGGGCTGGAGGGCGCCGCTGCCGGTCTCGATCTGACCCTTGATACGCAGCCCGGCGCGAACGGTCCAACCGTTGTGACTGTCTTGCTGGACACGGGCACCGACGATGCCAACGTCGTCGAGGCTCAGCTGCTGATGCACGAGTTGCAGTTGCGGCTCGACGGTCCAGTTGGGCGCGATGTTGAAGGCCTTTCCTGCCTCGATCGAGGCCAGCAGGCTGTCGCCCTTGACGCTTTGGCCGGCTGCGAACACGGGGTTCACGCTCACGCGATGGCGCCCGGCCTGCAGCACGCCGTCGAAGTACAGGCCGCTGTCGTCCTTCCACGTGGCGTAGGCGCCCAGGTACTGGCTGCGCAAATCATTGGAGCCAACAGCGAAGTTGGCCAGGCCGCGTGCGAAACCGGTGACGCTCATGTCGCCATCGAGTTGGCCGACGTAGACGCCGGTGCGCCAGCTCGGAGCGGCCCACAGGTCGGTGCCGGCCTGGAAGCCGTTGAGTCGGCCCTGGCTCGTGGGGCTGACCGTGCCGGTCTGCGCGATGGACCGCTCGGTGCTGATGACGCGGCCCCATGCCTGGCGCGAGCTTTGCACGATGCCGCCTGCGCTCACGGTGGAGGCGCCATCGTCGCCCGCGCGCTGATGCAGGTTGCCCAGCATGGCGAGGTTGGTTGCGCGAAGCTGCTCCGGAAGCGCGGCATACAGCGATGCCTCGGTCCGGTACATCGGGATGCTCGGGCCGGCAGGTGGCGTCGGCGCGTCGGGCGGCGTCGGATCGACGGGGGCAACCGCGATGGTGTTGCTCAAGTAAGCCGCCGTACCTTGCGTGTTCAGGCGGTAGTCGTAGGCGCCGGCCGAAACGGTTCCGGCCAGGGCGAACGCATTGCTGGCGATGCCGCCCGTCGCGCTGATGATCTCGATGCCGTTGCCGGTCGTTTGCGCGCCGAGGCCATTGAGGTTGGTCACCTGCACAGTGGTCGAACCACTGGCACTGCCGTTGACGACCAGCCGGTCGGTGGCGCTGGCGTTGCCGCCCAGCGCCGTGCCGAGCATGAGCAGGCCGTTGTTGCCCACGTAGTTGCCGTTGACGGTCAGCGTGCTGCCGGCGCTGCTGCCCAGCAACGAGACGGTGCCGGCATTGGTCAGGGCCGCAACGGTCTGATTGAAGCCCGCGGTGTCGAGCGTGGCGCCAGCGGAGACATTGGTGGCGCTGGCCGCGCTGAAGGCATTGGCAACGCCCGCGCGCAGGGTGCCCTGGGCCACCGTGGTGCTGCCGCTGTAGGTGTTGTTGGCTGCGCCGAACACCAGCGTGCCGGTGCCCGTCTTGGTGAGCTCGGCCGCGCCGGCGATGCCACCGGTCAGCGTGCCGGTGAAGGTGCCGGTGTCGAAGGTCGGATCGTTGGTGCCCGTCATGGTGATCGGGTTGGCGATGGTCAGCCCGTCGGCCGCGAAGGCCAGCGTGGTGTTGTCGTCCATGGCGAGGCCGCCGGTGCCGAGCGCGCTGTCGTTGCCGACCGCGAGCGTGCCGCCCTTCAACGCCGTGCCGCCGGTGTAGGTGTTGGCGCCTGAGAGAGTCAGGGTGCCGGGGCCGAACTTTTCGAGCTTGCCATTAAAGGCTGGTCCACCCTGCGCCGCGATGACGTCAGCGTAGGAGCCGTTGGAAAGGACGCCGCTGAAGTCGCCAGCGCCCAGGCGCAGCGTCGCATCGCTCAAGCTCACTGTTCCGGAACCGTTGAGCGCAGCCAGCGTCTGGGTGATAGGCCCACCGGCCCAGGTGGCGAAGGTCAGGCCCTCAAGCGACACGGGCGTGCCGGCGATCGTTGCAGCGACCTGGCCCACGCTGTTGACCGTGACCGTCGACGTGCTGGCGATCTGCGCGCCTCCCACCGTCGCGACGATGGCGTTGCC
The DNA here is from genome assembly GCA_004210915.1 of Variovorax sp. Lineage (GTDB taxonomy): Bacteria > Pseudomonadota > Gammaproteobacteria > Burkholderiales > Burkholderiaceae_C > Variovorax. The sequence continues at coordinate 8,309 of SEGS01000040.1, forward strand.
CTCGATGGTCAGGTCGCCGGGAATGGCGATCGCGCCCCCGGTCTTCTGCAGGACCAGGAGTTGTGTGCCTCCGACCGTTGTGCCGCCGCTGTAGGTGTTGCTGTCAGCGCCTGAGAAGACAACTTGCGTTGATCCGTAAGGAGCGATGCTGCTCTCCAGGGTCAGGCCGCCGGCGCCGCCAATGGCGCCATCGAAGTACACGGTAGACGCGCCGTACCCAGGTGTGGTGACGGCCGTGATGCGCGTCGGGCCGTTGAGCGTGACGCCACCGGTGAAGCCGAAATATCCCGCAGAGGAAAAGTCGGCGTTGACCGTGACGGCATTGCTCAAGTTCGCGCTGCCGCTCAATGTGCCACCGTTGATGGTCAGTGCACCGGTGCCTAGCGCGGAGTCGTTGGTCACGGCCAGGGTGCCACTGTTGAGGGTGGTTCCGCCTTCGTAGGTATTGCTCCCACTCAGCGCCAGCGTGCCCGTGCCCGCCATCGTCAGCGCGCCCGGGCCCGACACAACGGCGCCCAGACTCAAGCTGGTGCCGGCATCCGGATTGAATGTGCCACCGGCAGCACCCAAGGTGACAGCGCGCGAGGTCGTGATGTCCGCCGTCGTCTGCAGCGTTCCGCCGTTCAGCGCGAGCGCGCCCGAAATGGCACCCAGATTGGCGTCTTCGGCGATCGACAAGGTGCCTGCGGACACGGTCCACGGTGTCACGGCCGTGGTACTGCCCGTGAGGACCACGGTATTGGGATCCGTCTTTTCGTATTGCTGGAAGTTGCGAAAGGTGCCGTTGCTACCGATCAGGCCGGTGTCGAACGCAAAATTCTGCGATCCACCCAACTGCAGTGTGTTGGTGGTGCCTCGACCCACAGAGCGGGTCAAGCTGCTGTCGCTGGTCAGTTTGCAGGTACTCGTACTGCTGGTATAGCCGCATCCGGGTGCCACATAGCCCATCACATTGGCCAGAAAATCGGCGCCTTGGGCCGCATCGGAGTAGGTGTCGTTCAGCGGGCCGACAAGCGCCGTCTGCCCCGTGTTGCCGATCACCACTGCAGCTGCCGAGCCGAGTTGTCCTGCGGTGGTTGAACCGGCCAAGCCTGTATAGCTCACCGAGTAGATGCCGTAGCCCGGATTGGACAGGGCGATCGGCGAAGGGATGCCCGTGAAGATGGCCGAACCATCGGAGGTGATGGTGTTGGCGTTTTGACCAGCGCTCTGCGCGCCAAACATCGCCACGTTGGTCCCGTTGTCAGTCCAGGAACTCCCCACCACTTTCCCACCAGCGTTGATGTAGGCCTGAACGGCGGCCTGCTCCGCACCGGGTGAACTGCCTTGGATGCTGTAGACGATAAAGTCATAGGGTCCCGAGGCCAACAGGTTGACGAAGTCATTGGAATTTGCCGCGACCGCTATGTTGGCCGGGGAATAGCCAGCGGCTGTAAACGCCGCCAGCATGCTGTCGGAACTGCTGGCCGCTCCGAAGTCTGCGTAATACAAGACATTGCCCGCGAGCGCGGCTGAAGTGAAACCAACGCTCATGCACACCGCGATCACGCTGCGACGGAATCCGCTCCAGCCATGTTGCTGCGACACGCGGGTCATCTGTGATCCGCCACCGCCCTGTGAAGACGACCGCATGCGTGCGGTTTCAGGGGCTGCAACATAAGTGCCGAGGGTGGAATTCCAGACAGTGCGATAGATCGTGTTCATTGCGGGATAAGTAGCAAATAGAGTTAGCCGCTCGGCTGCAGCGGCCGATTGGAAACATTCGTTGACAATTCAATTAATGTAACTAGTTATGTCTCATCGTAAGCGCTGTTGGATTCGCGCAACGCACAAAGCGTGACATGTGCACGTTTTCGGCACGCACCACGCGGGCGGATGCGTTCAGAACTCCAAACGCTGCGCAATGACCGCCGAACCTGTAAGGCGATAAGCGACGCAGGCCGGGGCGATCGACGAAGCCAATAGGGCAAGGCGATTACCGTAGTTAAATCAATCGATTGATCTATGTGCTTTAATCGCCGCTTCATGCGCGCCCAAACCCCTCAGACCCTCACTGCCCGCGCCTCCCGCACCGATGGCGCCGAGGCTCGCTCCCGGCTGCTGTACGCCGCACTCGCCCTGTTCGCGAACAAGGGGTTCGCCAAGACCTCCACGCGCGAGATCGCTGCGGCGGCCGGCGCCAACATCGCGGCCATCAGCTACTACTTCGGCGACAAGGCTGGGCTCTATGCGGCGACGTTCACCGAGCCGATCGGCGGCGATCCGCGGGAGCTGGTCTCCCGGTTCAGCGCGCCGGGCCTGCCGCTCGAAGCCGCGTTGCGCATCTTCATGGTCGGCTATCTCGATGCGCTCAAGCAGGGCGAAGTGGCACGGCAGTGCATGCGGCTGCACATGCGCGAACTGATCGAGCCGACCAGCCAGTGGAAGACCGAGCTCGAGCGCGATGTGCAGGCGCCGCACGAGGCGCTGGCCGGCGTGCTGTGCCATCACCTCGGCATGGCGGAGGTCGACGACGACATCCACCGGCTGACCTTCTCGGTCACCGGGCTCGCGATCCAGCTGTTCGTGGTGCAGGACGTGATCGACGTGCTGCGCCCCTCGCTGCTGGAATCGCCGCTTCAAATCGACACATGGGCCGACCGCCTGACCCGCTACGCTCTCGCGCTGGTCGAATCGGAGCGTCTGCGACGCGATCCGCCGGATGCGCAGCCCACGAAGCGCGCGCCTTCCCCTTCCGCCAAGCGGGCACCGTCGACCCGCAAGACTTCACAGTGACATGAGATCCATGACAAGCACTGGCTTTGCCTTTCTTCCGCGGAGGCCCTCGCGGGTTTCGTTCCTTGCCCTGCCCCTGGTGGTGGCGCTGGCGCTCTCCGGTTGCGTGACGCGGCCGCCCACAGCAGCCACCGCCACGGTGCCTGCCCAATGGCATGCGCCCATCCCTCCGACGGCACTGCCGCACGCGGGCTCGACCGCGACCCTGGCCGACTGGTGGCGCCAGCTCGACGATCCGCTGCTGGTCGAGCTCGTCGAGTCCGCCCAGGCCGCAAGCCCTTCGCTCGCCAGTGCCGCCGCCCGCGTGGCCGAGGCGCGCGCCACGCGCGTGGCCGCGGGCGCCGCGCTGCTGCCCTCGCTCGATGGCAGCCTCGGCGGCTCGCGCAGCAACGGCGCCACGGCCGGCGGCAGCGCGGGGGCGGGTGCGTCGCCATCCGCCTCGTCCGCGGGCGCCTCGGCTTCGGCGCCGATCACCACCTTGCAGGCTGGCTTGCAGGCGGGCTGGGAGCTCGACCTGTTCGGGCGCCTGCGTGCCGATCGCGATGCGGCCACCGAGCGCGCCGACAGCGCCGACGCCCGGTGGCACGAGGCGCGCGTCTCTGTCGCGGCCGAAACGGCCAACGCCTACTTCGCCGAGCGCGCCTGCCAGCAACAACTCGCGGTCGCCGTGACCGACACGCGCTCGCGCAGCGAGACCGCCAGGCTCACCGACCTGTCGGCGAAAGCCGGCTTCACCGCACCTGCCGATGCCGCGCTGGCACGGGCCGGCGCGGCCGACAGCTCGGCCCGGCTCACGCAACAACGCGCTACGTGCGCGGTGCTGCGCAAGGGCCTCGTCGCGCTGACGGGATTGGACGAGCGCGAGCTCGAACGAAAGATCGCGGCAGCACCCGTTCAGCGCGCGCTGCCGGCCATCGCCTCGATCGCGAGCGTGCCGGCCGAGGCGCTGGCCCAGCGCCCTGATGTGTTCGCGGCCGAGCGCGCCGTGGCCGCCGCGAGCGCCGATGTGGGCGCGGCCGAGGCGGCGCGTTATCCGCGCCTGACGCTCTCGGGTTCGATCGGCCGCGTGCAGGTCCGCACCAGCGGCTTTCGTGAATCGCTCGACAGCTGGAGCGTGGGCCCGGTCACGCTGACGGTGCCGCTGTTCGACGGCGGCGCGCGCAAGGCGAACGCCGAGGCCGCCCGCGCGCGCTACGACGAAGCCGCGGCGCAGTACCGCGGCAACGTGCGTCAGGCGGTGCGCGAGGTCGAGGAGGCGCTGGTCAACCTCGACAGCACCGCCGGCCGCACCGGCGATGCCGACAGCGCCGTGCAGAACTACCAGGCTTCGTTCAACGCCACGCAGGCCCGCTACGACAGCGGGCTGGCCAGCCTGTTCGAACTGGAGGATTCGCGCCGCACGCTGTTCGCTGCGCAAACCGCCCGCGTCGCCCTGCAGCGCGAGCGTGCCGAAGCCTGGGTCGCGCTGTACCGCGCCATGGGCGGCGGCTGGGCACGGCCCGCTACGGCCACGGCCTTCCAACAAGAAACGACCTCTCCGACTTCGACTCCGTCGCCATGAAAAACTTCAAGCGCTCTACTTTCATCATCGTGGCCGTGGTGCTGCTGCTCGGCGCCGCCGCCGCGTTCTTCCTGTTGCGCAAACCCGCCGAATCGCCTGCCGCGGCACCGGTCGCCGCTGCGGGCAAGGCAGACGAAGCCGCCGCACCGCGCCCCGCAATGACCGTGACGGTCGCCGCCCCCGAGCGCGCCGAGCTGACGGTGCAACTGGCCGCCAACGGCAACATCGCGGCTTGGCAGGAGGCCAGCATCGGCTCCGAATCCAACGGCCTGCGCCTGGCCGAGGTGCGCGTGAACGTGGGCGACGTGGTCAAGAAGGGTCAGGTGCTCGCCACCTTCTCGCCCGAGACCATCAACGCCGATGTCGCACAGGCCCGGGCGTCGCTGGCCGAAGCCAAGGCCACCGCGGCCGATGCGGCCGGCAATGCGGCCCGCGCCAAGACACTGGAACAGACGGGCGCGCTCAGCCAGCAGCAGATCAACCAGTACCGCACCACCGCCGACACGGCCAGGGCGCGCGTCGAGGCGGCCGAAGCCGTGCTGGCGGCGCAGCAGGTGCGCGGGCGCAACACGCAGGTGCTGGCGCCGGACGACGGCGTGATCTCGGCGCGCACCGCCACCGTCGGCAGCGTGGTTGCGGCCGGCACCGAACTGTTCAAGCTGATCCGCCAGGGCCGCCTCGAATGGCGCGCCGAGATCGGCGCGGCCGAGCTGAGCCGGCTGACCGTGGGCCTGCCCGCCACCGTCACCGTGCCCGGTGGCGCCGAGGTCCAGGGCAAGCTGCGCGCCATCGCGCCCACGCTCGACCCGCAGACGCGCAACGCGCTGGTGTACGTCGACATTCCGGGTGTGCAGTCCAGCGTCGGGGTCAAGGCCGGCATGTTCGCGCGCGGCGAGTTCCTGATCGGCAAGAGCGATGCGCTCACCGTGCCGCAGGTGGCCGTGATCCCCCGCGACGGCTTCAACACCGTGGCGGTGCTGCAGACCGACGGCCGCGTGCGGCTAGCGCGCGTGCAGGCCGGCCGGCGCGTGGGCGACCGCATCGAGGTGCAGGGCGAACTGCTCAAACCCGACTCGCAGGTGGTGGTCGAGGGCGCAGGCTTCCTCAACGATGGCGACATGGTGCGCGTGGCCAACGCTTCGGCTGCGCCTGCCGCTGCAGCGCCTGCGCCTGCCGCATCGGGCGCCACGCCGGCCGCTGCGGCCGCACAGCCTGCGCCTGCCGCGTCCGCCGCCCTGGCCCGCTAGGCCCGCACCGCCGCGTGCTCCCCACCTCTTGCTGAAAGGGCCTGGCCCATGAATCTCTCTTCCTGGTCGATCAAGAACCCCATTCCGGCGGCGATGATCTTCGTCCTGCTCACGCTCGCGGGCCTCTTCGCGTTCAAGCAGATGAAGGTGCAGAACTTCCCCGACATGGATTTGCCGGTGGTGATCGTCAGCGCCGCCATGCCCGGCGCCTCGCCCGCGCAGCTGGAAAACGATGTCGCGCGCAAGATCGAGAACGCCATCGCCACGCTGCAGGGCCTGAAGCACATCACGAGCACGCTGACCGACGGCTCGGCCACCATCGCGGCCGAGTTCGTGCTGGAGAAGCCGATCCAGGAAGCCGTGGACGACGTGCGCTCGGCCGTGAGCCGCGTGCGTTCCGACATGCCGGCCGATCTGCGCGACCCCATCATCACCAAGCTGGACCTGGCGTCGCAGCCGATCCTGGCCTTCGCGATCTCGTCCCAGCGCATGGACGACGAGGCGCTGTCCTGGTTCGTCGACGACACCATCGCGCGTCGGCTGATGGCCGTGCCGGGCGTGGGCGCGGTCAACCGCGTGGGCGGTGCAACGCGCGAGATCCGCGTGGCGCTGGACCCCGCCAAGCTGCAGGCGCTGGGCGCCACGGCGGCCGACGTGTCGCGCCAGCTGCGCCAGGTGCAGCAGGAAAGCGCCGGTGGCCGCACCGACCTGGGCGCCACCGAGCAGCCCGTGCGCACCATTGCGACGGTGGCCTCAGCCGACGAACTGCGGCGCGTGCAGCTGTCCTTGCCCGACGGGCGCCGCATCGCGCTGGCCGACGTGGCCACCATCGAAGACACGGTGGCCGAGCAACGTGCAGCCGCCGTGCTCAACGGCAAGCAGGTGGTGGGTTTTGAAGTGGCGCGCAGCCGCGGCGCCAGCGAAGTCGAAGTCGGCGCCGGCGTCGAAAAAGTGCTCGCCCAATTGCAAAAGGACTTCCCGCACATCGAGCTCACGCGCACGCTGGACTTCGTGAAGATTGCCGCCGAGGAATACGACTCGTCGATGAAGCTGCTGTACGAAGGCGCCTTCCTTGCGGTGCTGGTGGTGTGGCTTTTCCTGCGCGACTGGCGCGCCACCATCGTGTCGGCGGTTGCACTGCCGCTCTCGGTGATCCCGGCCTTCATCGGCATGTATTTGCTGGGCTTCTCGATCAACATCATCACGCTGCTCGCGCTGTCGCTGGTGGTCGGCATCCTGGTGGATGACGCGATCGTCGAGGTCGAGAACATCGTGCGCCACCTGCGCATGGGCAAGTCGCCCTACCAGGCGGCGATGGAGGCGGCCGACGAAATCGGCTTGGCCGTGATCGCGACCACCTTCACGCTGATCGCGGTGTTTCTGCCCACCGCGTTCATGAGCGGCGTAGTCGGCAAGTTCTTCAAGCAGTTCGGCTGGACGGCCTCGCTCGCGGTGTTCGCGTCGCTGGTGGTCGCGCGTCTGCTCACGCCCATGATGGCGGCCTACATCCTCAAGCCGCTGGTCGACAAGGAAGACAAAGACCCGCGCTGGCTGGCCACCTACATGCGCTGGGTGCAGGCCTGCCTGCGCCACCGCGTGCTGACCATGGTGGGAGCCACCGTGTTCTTCTTCGCGTCCATTGCGATGATCCCGCTGCTGCCCTCGGGCTTCATCCCGCCCGACGACAACGTGCAGACGCAGGTGCGCGTCGAACTGCCGCCCGGCACCAAGCTCGAACAGACGCTGGAAGCGGCCGAGCGCGTGCGCCAGCGCCTGCTCAAGATCGACCACATCCATGACATCTACACGGCCGTGGGCGCGGGCAGCGCGGGCGCGGATCCGTTCTCGGGCAACTTCGTCGAGTCGCGCAAGGCCACGCTCACGCTGCAGCTGTCGCCGCGCGGCGAGCGGCCCAAGAAGCAGGTGATCGAGGCGCAGATCCGCACCGCGCTCGAAGACCTGCCCGGCGCGCGCTTCGGCGTGGGCCTGGGCGGCTCCAACGACAAGTACGTGCTGGCGCTGTCCAGCCAGGACCCGCACGCGCTGCGCGAAGCCGGCACGGCTGTGGAGCGCGAGCTGCGCACGCTGCCCGGCATCGGCAACGTCACCTCGCTGGCCAGCCTGGTGCGGCCCGAGATCGTGGTGCGCCCGGACTTCGCGCGCGCCGCCGACCTGGGCGTGACCAGCGCCGCCATCGCCGACACGCTGCGCGTGGCGACCATGGGCGACTACGACAACAACCTACCCAAGCTCAACCTGGCGGAGCGGCAGGTGCCGATCATGGTGAAGCTGCGCGACGACGCACGCCAGGACCTCGCCCAGCTCGAGCGCCTCACGGTGCCCGGCACGCGCGGCCCGGTGCGCCTGGGCGAAGTGGCCAGCTTCGAGCTGGCGGGCGGGCCTGCGGTCGTCAGCCGTTACGACCGCGCGCGCAACATGAACTTCGAGATCGAGCTGGGCTCGCGCGGCCTGAGCGACCTGACCGAAGCCGTGCGCCAGTTGCCCGCCGTGAAGGCCCTGCCGGCCAGCGTGCGCATCATCGACATCGGCGACGCCGAAGCCATGGGCGAGCTGTTCACAGGCTTCGGCCTGGCCATGCTGACCGGCATCGTCTGCATCTACATCGTGCTGGTGCTGCTTTTCAAGGACTTCCTGCAGCCGGCCACCATCCTCACGGCGCTGCCGCTGTCGCTGGGCGGTGCGTTCGTGGGGCTGCTGATCGCGAACAAGAGCTTCTCGATGCCCTCGTTGATCGGGCTGATCATGCTGATGGGCATCGCGACGAAGAACTCGATCCTGCTGGTGGAATACGCCATCGTGGCGCGGCGCGACCGCGGCATGAACCGCTGGGACGCCCTGCTCGACGCCTGCCACAAGCGCGCGCGGCCCATCATCATGACGACGCTGGCCATGGGCGCGGGCATGCTGCCCATTGCCATCGGCTGGGGCTCGGCCGACGCGAGCTTTCGCTCGCCGATGGCCACGGCCGTGATCGGCGGGCTGATCACCTCGACCATCCTGAGCCTGCTGGTGGTGCCCGCGGTGTTCACGTATGTGGACGATTTCGAGCGCTGGGTGCGGCGCACAGTGCGCAAGGCGCGCGGCCTGCCGCCCGCGCCGCACGGGAACCAGGCGTTGAAGACCTCCGAGGCGCCCTGAGGTCGCTGCAGGCCAAGGGCGGTGTCAAGGACCGCGAGATCACGGCCTTGACCTACTCCGCTGAACAAGGGGCGCGGACAGCGCCCGTCCGCGCGTGGGTTCAGGGTGTGCAGATCGATCCCTGTCCATCGCCGCCGAGGTCAAACGCCCAGGCAGCGTCCGGGCTCCGCAGAGGCCACCATGATCCGCACACTGATTCGTCAAGCCGCTACCGGTTTTTTTGCCCTCACAGGGGCCGCACTCGCGTTCGCACAGCAAATGCCGACTGACCCGTCGGCGGCGGCCCAGCGCTATGAACAGCAGCTCGCCGCCTGCAACAGCGGCAACCTCGCGGCGCCCGCGCGCGAAGCGTGCATTCGGAATGCGGGAACGGCGTTGGACCGCGCGCGCGGGGGCCCGCCGGCCGACGCGGAGCTGACCACGTCCGACGGCCGCTCGACCGTGGTCGCGCCTGCGGGCTCGGTCCCGCCCGCAAGTGCGTCGGACACCCGAACTTCGCGCGATGGCCGCGCGACCATCGTCCTGCCCGCCGATCGGACGGCCCCGCGCTGATCGCGGCGGGCACGCCCTGTACACTCGTCTTTCCATGCCGCCCCGTGTCGCCGCGCTCCTGCTAGCCCTCGTCCTGATGTGGTCGGGCGTCGCCATGGCAGAGCAGCGGATTGCTTTCGCCTCTGACGCGCCCACGCCGTCGCAGAGCGCCGAACAGCCGGCATCGCAGCCGGCCGGCTTTGTCGGTTCACTTGGCGAGCACCAGGTCGACGACCAGCCTTCCCAGCCGCACGCCGAACATGTGCTCGACTTCGTGCTGCTGCTCGACGCCGTGCCGGGCCGCCGCGCCGGCGTCCTGATCGCCGCACGCCCGTGGCCACCCGCCGACGCCATGCGTCTGCCACCGTGTCTGGAAGGGCTGCAGCGCCCTCCTTGCGGCACCCCATCCCGCTTCTCACCCGCCTGAAGCCCGCGGCGCCCCTGGCCGCATTCCCTGACTTTCAAGACGCGTGGCCTGATACCGCCGGGCGGTGTCGCGAGCCCTTCTTCCCTCTTTCAACCTCAAGGAAATTCCATGAACCAGAACCTGCACACCTTGCCCGCCTCCGCGGCGCAGGGCTCCGTTTCGATTGAACGCAACCGCGTGTTGCGCAACACCTATTGGCTGCTGGCCCTGTCGATGATCCCGACCGTGCTGGGCGCCTGGCTCGGCGTCGCGACCGGCATCGCACGGGCGATGTCGCCGGGGGTGGGCCTCGTGGTGTTCCTCGGTGGGGCCTTCGCCTTCATGTTCGCCATCGAGAAAACCAAGAATTCGCCGGCTGGCGTGCCGGTGCTGCTGGCGTTCACCTTCTTCATGGGGGTGATGCTGTCGCGCTTGGTCGGCTCCGTGCTCGGCCTGGCGAACGGTGCCAGCCTGATCATGATGGCCTTCGCCGGCACCGGCGCCATCTTCTTCGGCATGGCCACGCTGTCGTCGGTGATCAAGCGCGACCTGAGCTCGATGGGCAAGTTTTTGTTCATCGGCGCCATCATGGTGCTGGTGGCCGGTATCGCCAACTTCTTCATCCAGTCGAGCGCCTTGATGATCACGCTGGCGGTGCTGTGCATCGGCATCTTTTCGGCCTTCATCCTGTACGACCTCAAGCGCGTCAAGGACGGCCATGAAACCAACTACATCACCGCCACGCTGGGCGTCTACCTGAGCCTGTACAACGTGTTCCAGTCCCTGTTGCTCCTGTTCGGCATCGGTGGTGGGCGCGACGAATAACCCGTGAGTACGTGGGCGGAAGCCGCCCTCCTTGGTGTGGTGCAGGGACTGACCGAGTTCCTGCCCGTCTCTTCCAGCGCGCACCTGCGCATCCTCGGTCCACTGCTGCCCTCGGGCGGTGACCCGGGCGCCGCGTTCACGGCCATCACGCAGATCGGCACCGAAGCGGCTGTGCTGCTGTACTTCCGCCATGACATCGCGCGCATCTTCGCCGCGTGGTGGGCGTCGCTGCCGCGATGGGGCCGCAGCAGCGACCCCGATGCGCGGATGGGCTGGCTCATCCTGATCGGCACGCTGCCGATCGCGGTGCTGGGCCTGCTGTTCAAGGACGCGATCGAAGGGTCGCTGCGCAACCTCTACATCACGGCCGCGATGCTGATCGTGTTCGCGCAGTTCCTCGGGTTGGCCGACCGCCTGGGCAGCAAGCAGCGCACGCTCGACACGCTGGGCTGGCGGCACGGCCTGCTGTTCGGGCTGGCCCAGGCAATGGCGCTGATCCCGGGCGTGTCGCGCTCGGGCGGCACGATCACGGCCGGCCTGCTCATGGGCTACACCCGGGAGGCGGCTGCGCGCTATTCCTTTCTGCTCGCCATCCCCGCGGTCCTGGCGTCGGGCTTCTACCAGCTGTTCCGCAGCTGGAACACCGCGAGCCCCGTCGCGCCCGGCCCCACCGCGCTGGCGACCGTGGTCGCCTTTGCCGTCGGGTATGGCGTGATCGTCGTGTTCCTCAAACTCGTTTCGACGCGGGGCTACATGCCTTTCGTCTACTACCGCATCGCGCTGGGCGCGCTGGTGCTGGTCTTGCTGCTCGCCGGATCGCTGAATCCGCTTTGAGCGTTTCATCCACCCACCATCCCCTTCCATGGAAATTGCCATACTTTTCGCCCTCATCCTCCTGAACGGCCTGTTCGCCATGTCCGAGATCGCGTTGGTCACCGCGCGCAAGGCACGGCTTCAGAAGCTCGTCGATGAGGGCAACCGCTCGGCCGAGGCCGCCGTCAAGCTCGGACAGGATCCGACGCGCTTCCTGTCGACCATCCAGATCGGCATCACCTCGATCGGCGTGCTCAACGGCATCGTGGGCGAGGCCGCACTGGCCGCTCCGCTCGCCCTGTGGCTGACCTCGCTCGGCGTGCCCGCGCCCTACGGCAGCTACGGCGCGACCGGCCTGGTGGTGTTGCTCATCACCTACTTCTCGATCGTGGTCGGCGAGCTCGTGCCCAAGCGCATCGGGCAGTCCTACCCCGAGACCTTCGCGCGCCTCGTCGCCCGGCCGATCAACCTGCTGGCGATCGCCACCAAGCCCTTCGTCGTGCTGCTGTCGGTGTCGACCCGCACGCTCTTGCGCCTGCTGGGCGTCAAGGAAACCAGCGGCAGTCCGGTGACCGAGGAAGAAATCCACGCCATGCTGGTCGAAGGCACGACGGCCGGCGTGATTGAGTCGCACGAGCACGCAATGGTGCGCAACGTGTTCCGCCTGGACGACCGCCAGATCGGCTCGCTCATGGTGCCGCGCGGCGACGTGACCTACCTCGACGTCGACCTTCCTTTCGACGCAAATCTCGCACGCGTCGAGCAATCCGACCACGCCCGCTTTCCCGTGGTGCGTGGCGGGCTCGACAACGTGCTGGGTGTATTGAATGCGCGCAAGTGGCTCTCGCAGGCATTGCGCGAGGCACCGCGCGACCTGGGGAGCCAGCTGCTGCAGGTGCCGCTCTATGTGCCCGAGACGCTCACCGGCATGGAACTGCTCGACAACTTCCGCCAGTCCGACGTGCACATGGCCTTCGTCATCGACGAATACGGCGAGGTGCAAGGCATCGTGACGTTGCAGGACCTGATCGAGGCGATCACCGGCGAATTCCAGCCGCGCGATCCCGAGACTTCCTGGGCGGTGCAGCGCGAGGACGGCAGCTGGCTGCTCGACGGTCACATTCCCGTGCCTGAACTCAAAGACCGGTTGACGCTGGACGCCGTGCCGGAAGAAGACCGAGGCCGCTATCACACGCTCAGCGGCATGATGATGCTGCTCACGGGCCGCCTGCCCAAAGTGGCCGACACGGTCGATTGGGAAGGCTGGCGCTTCGAAATCGTCGACATGGACGGCAAGACCATCGACAAGGTGCTCGCTACGCGGGCGCCAGAGACATCGTCCGCCGCGGTGGTATCCGAAGACAGCTGAGCGCCTCGCGCCGCCGGGGCCAGTCGGCCCGGCGGCGCCGGGGCGTCGGCTTTTGCCTCAGGCGTCGAGCTGTGCGAGCCGCTTCAGTTTGCGATCGCTCATGCGCTTGGCCAGGCGCGGCAGGATCAGCACGGCGAGCACGATGATGATCAACGTGAGCGACATCGGCCGCTGGAAGAACACCGCCGCACTGCCCTCGCCGATCGACATCGCGTTGCGCAGCTGCGCTTCGGCGAGCGGCCCGAGGATCATGCCGACCACCACAGGCGCGGTGGGGAAGTCGAAGCGCCGCATGCACACGCCGAGCAGCCCGATGCCATACAGCAGGAACAAGTCGAACGCGCTCTGGCGCATGCCGTAGGCACCCACCGTCGCGAAGATCAGGATGCCCGCATAGAGCTGCGGCTTGGGGATCTTCAGAAGCTTGACCCACAGGCCCACCATCGGGAGGTTCAGCACCAGCAGCATCACGTTGCCGATGTAGAGCGACGCAATCAGCGCCCACACCAGTGCGGCCGAGGTGGTGAAAAGCTGCGGCCCGGGCTGGATGCCGTAGTTCTGGAACGCGCCCAGCAAGATGGCGGTGGTGTTCGAGGTGGGGATGCCGAGCGTGAGGAGCGGGATCAAAGCGGCAGTCACCGTTGCGTTGTTGGCGGCTTCCGGGCCGGCCACGCCTTCGATGGCGCCGGTGGTGCCGAACTCCGCCTTGTCTTGCGGGTCCTTGACCAGCTTCTTTTCCACCGCGTACGAAAGGAACGTCGGGATCTCGGTGCCGCCGGCAGGTATGCAGCCGAACGGCGCGCCGATGGCGGTGCCACGCAACCAGGCCGGGACCGAGCGCTTCCAGTCGCGCTTGCTCATGTGGACCCTGCTGAGCTTGTTCTGCCCTTCCTTGAGCTTGCCCTCGTACAGCACCGCGTACATCACTTCGGCCACCGCAAACAGGCCGACCGCGACCAGCACGATTTCGATGCCGTCGAGCAATTCAGGCACGCCACCGGTGTAGCGCCCCTGGCCCGAGATCTGGTCGAGCCCGACGCACCCGGCCGCCAGGCCGACGAACAGCGCCGTCATGCCACGCAGCGTGCTCTTGCCGAGCACCGCGCTCACCGTGGTGAACGCGAGCAGCATCAACATGAAGTACTCGGGCGGACCGAGCAGGACCGCATACTTGGCCACGAAGGGCGCGAACAGCGTGACGATCACCGTGGCGACCGTGCCGGCGACGAAGGAGCCGATGGCCGCGGTCGCGAGCGCAGCGCCCGCCCTTCCGCTCTTGGCCATCTTGTTGCCTTCCATCGCGGTCACCATGCTGGCCGTCTCCCCGGGCGTGTTCAGCAGGATGGACGTGGTCGAGCCGCCGTACATGGCGCCGTAGTAGATGCCCGAGAAGAAGATCATCGATGCGGTGATTTCGACCTTGGCAGTGATGGGCAGGAGCATGGCCACAGCCACGGCCGGCCCGATGCCGGGCAGCACTCCGACGGCGGTGCCCAGCGCGCAGCCGAACAAGCACCAGAGCAGGTTGACCGGGGTGATGGCGGCTGCGAAGCCGTTCATCAAGGCATTGAGAATTTCCATGGCGCGTGCCCCCTCAGAGCCAGCCGGTGGACGTGAGTCCCGGCAGGCTGATGGCGAGAAACTTGGTGAACATCCAGTACACCGGCGCGGCAATCAGCAGCCCGGTCACGATGTCTGTCGCCCAGGTCCCGGGCTGGTTCACCGCCGCTTGCCCGTTCGCCCGGCGCAGGCCTTGGACTGCGAGCAGGTAGCACAGCGTGCAACTCAGGATGAAGCCGATGACCTGGATCAGCGCCGCATTGAGCAGCAGCCCGGCCGACAGCCACACGAAGCCTGACCAATAGGCCGGATCGGCGGTCTCATCCGGCGGGTCCATTTCACGGAAGCCGCCGGTGCGCGCTTCCCAGATGATCCAGGCACCGCAAAGCGTGAGCACGGTGGCGCAGACCCATGGCAGGAAGTTGGGGCCGACGCCGCCATAGCCGGCATCGGAAGAGATGTCGATGGCGCCGAAGGCCAGCGCCAGGCCGGTGAGCAGCACGCCGACGCCAACCAGCGTCTGCGGCCACAACACAGATGACGGTGTTGATGCTGTTGTAGTCATGTGTTTTGTTTGCCGTGCAATTCAGGCTGAATAAAGAACGGCACGCTGTCTTCGCGTGGAAGAAAAGCGTGCCGTTGCGGGGGCGAAGCCGGAGGGTCAGACCATGCCGGAGCGCGTCATGATGGCGCGCAGCGAAGCGAAGTCATCGTCCACGAACTTGGCGAATGCGTCGCCCGACAGCACGGCCGGCGTCCAGTCGTTCTTCTTGAGTTGTTCAGCCCAGGAAGGGCTCTTGAGCGCCGTCAACACCAATTCGGTGAGCGCCTTGCGCTGATCGGGCGTGATGCCGGGGGCGCCGTAGACGCCGCGCCAGTTGCCGATTTCGACATCGATGCCCTGCTCCTTGAGCGTCGGCACATTGATGCCAGGCAGGCGCTGCGCCGAGGTGACGGCGATCGCCTTCATCTTGCCGTCGGCGATGTACGGTGCGAATTCGCTGTAGCCGCTGCCGCCGATGGTGACGTTGCCGCCCAGGATGGCGGCGGTCGCTTCACCGCCTCCACGGAACGCCACGTAGTTGATCTTCGACGGATCGGCGCCGACCTTCTGCGCGATCATGGCGGCCGCAATGTGCTCGGTGGAGCCGCGCGAACCGCCGCCCCACTTGACGCTGCCCGGGTCTTTTTTGAGCTGCGCGACCACGTCGGCCATCGTCTTGAGCGGCGAATTCGCCGGCAATACGAACACGTTGTACTCCGTGGTCATGCGGGCAATAGGCGTGGCCTGAGACAGGTTCACCGGCGGCTTGCCGGTGATGATGCCGCCGAGCATCACCGAACCCATCACCATCAGCGCGTTGGCGTCGTTCTTGGAACCGTTGACGAACTGCGCCAGGCCCAGCGCGCCGGCGGCGCCGCCCTTGTTGTCGTAGGAGACAGTGTCGGCCGCCTTCGAATCGGTCAGGGCCTTGCCCAGTGCGCGCCCCGTGGTGTCCCAGCCACCGCCCGGGTTGGCGGGAATCATCATCTTCAGATTGGCGGCCGCCCAGGCCGACATGGGCAGGGCACCGGTGGCGGCGAGTGCGGCCAGGGATTTCAGGAAAGTATCGCGACGCATGGGTGTCTCCTTCGGAATTGAGGCGGGTCAGGGCTGAACCCCACTATCATGCGGCGCCATGCTGTCAGTTGGCTGTCCGCCGACTCGGGGAAAACACTGAAGCCCGGAACCTTGAAGCTGCTGTTGATCGAAGACGACCCGTCGATGCAAACGACGTTGCAGCGCACGCTCGGCCGGCGGCAGATCGACGTGCGCGTGTGCGGCGACGGAGCGGAAGCCCTCGCGCAATGGCGCGCCGTGGAACCGGATGTGGTGGCGCTCGACCTGAGCCTGCCGAACCTCGACGGGCTGCAGGTGCTGGCCCAGGCGCGTGCTGCCGGGCTGCGCACACCGGTGCTGCTGCTCACGGCGCGCGGCACCGTGGGCGACCGCATCGTCGGCCTCAACGCCGGTGCCGACGACTACCTGCCCAAGCCGTTCGACCTCGACGAACTGGAAGCAAGGTTGCGTGCGCTGCGGCGTCGCCACATGCCTGCGGACGCTGTCTCGGGCCTGCAGCCACAGCAGCTGGGCCACCTGCGCTACGAGCCCGAGAGCGGCGCCATCTACCACCGCGCCGACGTGCTCGAGCTGACCCCGCGCGAGCTGGCACTGATGCAAGCGCTGATGAACAGGCCCGGCCACGCCGTCACGCGCGAGCGACTCTTCGAGCTGGTGTTTCCGGGTGAGGCCAATGTGCAGAACGAAGCGATCGAAGTGGTGGTCTACCGTCTTCGCAAAAAGCTGGCAGGCACTGGCACCGTGCTCATGACGCTGCGCGGCCTGGGTTACCTGCTGCGCGAAGACACATGAGGCGCAACTGGTCGCTGCGCGCCAGGTTGCTGCTCGGCATCCTCGTGCCGGTCGCGCTTTTCATCGTCATCAACAGCGTGAGCCTGTACCGCCAGAGCCTGCGCGCCGCCACCGTGGCGTACGACCGCACGCTGCTGGCGTCGGCCAAAACCATCGGCGAACAGCTGGACGTCGAGGGCTACGACGAGGCGGCCGAGCTGCGCGCCAAGGTGCCCTACTCGGCGCTGGAAGCCTTCGAGGCCGACAACCAGAGCCGCCTGTTCTATCGCGTCTCGACGACTGCAGGCGAAATGGTGTCGGGCTTCGGCGAACTTGCGTTCTGGCGCGGCACCATCCCCAACCGGGGCGCGTACGCCGCCCTCGTGGATTTCTACGATGCCCGCTTTCGCGATGTCCCTGTGCGCATGGCTGTGCTGCTGCAGCCGGTGGCCAGCGAGCGCGGCCGCGGCATGGCGGTGGTGCAGGTTGCCGAGACGCTGGAGCTGCGCGAAACCCTGGCGCGGCAGATCCTGCTCGACACCCTCTGGCGCCAGCTGTTGTTGCTGGGCGTGATCGCCGCTGTCACGGTCGCGGTCGTGCAGCGCGCCACGCAACCGGTGCGCGAACTGGGCGAAGCCATCGACCGGCGTGCGCCCGACGATCTCTCGCCCATCGACGCGCCCGATGCGCCGCGCGAGCTGCAACCGCTGATCGGCGCCACCACCGACGTGATGGAGCGGCTGCAGCGGCTCATCGACCACCAGAAGCGCTTCGTGCGCGACAGTGCGCACCAGTTGCGCACGCCGCTGGCGGTGCTCTCGGCGCAAGTGCAGTCTGCGCAACGCGGCGATGTGGCACCTGCCGAGGCGCTGGAAGAAATCAAGCAGACCGTGCAGCGCGCGACGCTGCTGGCCAACCAGATGCTGTCGCTCGCCAAGGTGGAACAGTTGCGGCAGCAGCCAGAGTCGCAGCGGCTGATGCTCGACGAGGTGGCGCGGCAGATCGCGCTCGACCTCTCGCCCCTGCTCGCGGACAAGGCGCTCGACTTCGGCATCGACACCGTGCCGACGACCGTGCGCGCCCATCGCTGGATGTTGCAGGAGCTGACGCGCAACCTGCTGCACAACGCGATCAAGCACAGTCCGCATGGCGCGGCCCTGACCCTGCAGGTGCAGACGGAAGGCGGGATGGCCGTGCTGCGCGTGACCGATGCGGGGCCGGGCATCCCGGCCGGGTTGCGGCGGCGCCTCTTCGCGCCCTTCTCTGCCGGCGACAGCGGCAGCGGCTCCGGGCTGGGTCTGGCGATCTGCCGGGAGATCGTGCTGGCGCTCGGCGGTCGCATCGCGCTGGACAACCGGCACGCCTCGGGCAACGCGTCGGACAGCGAAGGACAGCCGGTCGGGCTCGACGCCGTGGTGCACCTGCCGCTGGACCGGCAGAATCCGTAGCGTATGGATCGCCTTCGCATCGACAAGTGGCTTTGGGCCGCACGCTTTTTCAAGACCCGCTCGCTCGCGTCGGAGGAGATCGCAAAAAACCGTGTGCAGGTGAACGGTGACGTGGCCAAAGCCTCGCGCGAGGTCAAGGCCGGCGACACGGTGGCGCTCAGGATGGGCCCGCTGACCCGGACGCTGACCGTTCGTGGCGTCAGCGCCCAGCGCGGACCGGCACCCGTCGCCCAACTGCTCTATGAGGAAACGCCTGAAAGCGTGGCCGCGCAGGCACAGGCGCGCGAACTGCGGCGCATGGGCACCGAGCCCGGCCTGAGCCTCGAACAAGGGCGCCCGACCAAACGCGATCGCCGCCAGATCGACAACGCGTCCGAGGGCTGGGGCGATCGATGGAGCGCCAGCCTCGACGACCGCGACCGATGAAGCGTGCGACTTTCATTGCCTGAACGGCCCCTTTTCCGGAGACGCTTTATGTCCAGCTTCAAGCCCTTTCGCGTACATGGCAGCAAGTTCAAGCTGTCGAACATCGCATCCGACGCCACGCCCTTTCTCCAGGGGAGCGAGAAGGCGCAGCGAGAAACGCTGAACGCCCTGGCGGTCGAACTGGACGAGCTTCAGAACCTGCTGCATGCCGAAGGGCAACGCAAGGTGCTCCTGGTGCTGCAGGGCATGGACACCAGCGGCAAGGACGGCACCATTCGCTGGGTGTTCGCGCGCACCTCGCCACTGGGCGTACGCGTAGCCGCCTTCAAGGCGCCAAGCGAAATCGAGCTGGCCCACGACTTCCTCTGGCGCTGCCACGCCGTGGTGCCACGCACGGGGGAGATCGCAGTGTGGAATCGCAGCCACTACGAAGATGTGCTGGTGCCCGTGGTCGAGGGCTGGATCGACAAGGCGGCGACCAAGCGCCGCTATGCGCAGATCAACGATTTCGAGCGCCTCCTGGTGGAAACGGGCACCGTCATCGTCAAGTGCATGCTGCACATCGGCAAGGAGACGCAGCGCGAGCGCCTGCAGGCGCGAATCGACACGCCGGGCAAGGAGTGGAAGTTCAGCATGGACGACATCGCCGTGCGCAAGAAGTGGGACCTCTACCAGCGGGCCTACGAAGCAGCGCTGGCGGCAACTTCCACACGCCATGCGCCCTGGTACATCGTGCCGGCCGACAGCAAGCGCCATCGCAACCTGATGATCGCCCGCCTGCTGGTGAAGACCCTGCGCGACATGAAACTCAAAACGCCGGCTGCCGACCCTGCCCTCACCGGCCTGGTCATCCGCTGACCCCTCAGAGCGAAAGGAAGGGGGCTGTCGACTGCACTACCTCCAAATGGCGTATAGGACCGACAGGGCAGGACTGGCAGACTGCGGCGCTGGCCACACAGCTTGCCTTTCGGAGAACCTCATGGACGTCATGTCGCTGTCGGAAGTTTCACTCGCGCTCCTGTTTGCGCTGGGCGCTGGCGCCGTCGTGCTGGGGGCGTTGAACCGCACCGCAGAGCCCTTGCGCGACGAGATGGCCTCGCGCATTGCGCAATCCATCGAACTGGAAGAGCGTTGCAAGGACCCAAGCCTGGGCTGAAAGGGCTCGTCGCGGCCGAAAAAAACCCCGCAGAACGGGGCTTTTTGTCGACCGCCGATCGGCGTTGCGCTACAGCGCGCGGCAGTTGCCGAACTCGCAGCGCACTGCCAGGGCCGCACGGTTGTCGCAGGGCACGCTGTACGACTCGTACCCCGGACCCTTGGCCGTGAGCACGGCACGCGGCTGGATGGTGCAGCGACGTGCCTTGGCAAGCACTTCGGCGTTGTACGTGTCGATGCCGGTCCGGCGAGCAACGGGCTCGGAGGTGTCGAAGCTCTGCCCGAAATAGGTCACACGCACATTCGGGTCGAGGTTGCGGTAGCCGCGCTGGGCCATGCAGTTGACCAGTGAGATCTGCTGGTGATCAGCCACCAGCCGCGCATCGGGCTGCGAGGCCATGTCGACGAAGGCGGAAGTGACGCCCCAGGTGGCCAGCCCAACCACGATCCCGTTCGGATAGATCTGCGACAAGCCCAACGCAAACGCGCCCCACATTCCGTAGTTCTCGTCGCGCCGCGCGGTCACGCGTTGAGCGGCAGTACGGCACTCGTCGACGTCGGACTGGTAGCGCGCCGGATCGACGCCCGCCATGTTCACTTTCGGGTTGTAGGCGGCGCCGCGGCCGGTACCTGGCTCGGTAGATGGCGGCGGCGACGTCGCGCATCCACTCAGCACGGCAGCAAGGCCTGCAATGAGCAACAGCTTTTTCATGGACAGGTCCTCTCCTCGTGCTTTGATCGGCGAATTTAACCATACAAATGGTTACCTCCGAGGTCTTCCCGTGATGCCGCCGCGTGCGCGAGCCGCTTGCCAGAGGAGCACGCCGCGCGCGTCGACTAAACTGCGCGGCGTTTTTTAATAGAAGGAATCATCTTGAACCGCATCGAACTCGTCGAAAAAATTGCGTCGGCACACGACCTCTCCAAGGCCGAAGCCGGCCGCATCCTTGAAACGATGACCAGCAGCGTCGTGGCAGCCGTCAAGAAGGGCGACAGCGTCACTCTCGTTGGGTTCGGCACTTTCAAGCAGGTCGCCCGTGCCGCGCGCACCGGGTTCAACCCGAGCCAAGGCGTGAAGATCAAGATCGCTGCGCAGAAGGTGCCCAAGTTTGTCCCGGGTGCCGCCTTCAAGGCCGCCGTCGACCCCAAGGCCGCGAAGCGCAAGGCCGACAAGGCAGCGGCAGCGCCCGCTGCAAAGAAGGCGCCCGCCAAGAAGGCTGCCAAGAAGTAATGGAGCTGATCCGGGCCGACCGGTCCGGAAGTGAAAAACGCCCCGAAAGGGGCGTTTTTTGCTTTTGGCGGAACCGGAGGGATTCGAACCCTCGATGAGGCTCTACACCCCATACTCCCTTAGCAGGGGAGCACCTTCGGCCACTCGGTCACAGTTCCTGAAAGAAGCGGCGATTATGCCAGCTTCCAGTGCGTCTCAAGCCGGCGGCTGGTCCAGATCGAAGGCTTTGTGCAGCGCACGCACGGCCAGCTCCATGTACTTCTCGTCGATCACGACCGAGGTCTTGATCTCGCTGGTGGAGATCATCTGGATGTTGATGCCCTCCTCGCTCAGCACGCGGAACATCTTGCTGGCGACGCCAACGTGGCTGCGCATGCCAATGCCGACGATGCTGACCTTGCAGATGCGCGCGTCGCCGACCACTTCGGCAGCGCCGAGCGTGGGCAGCACCTTGGCCTTGAGCAAGTCGACCGCCTTCGCATAGTCGTTGCGATGCACGGTGAAACTGAAGTCGGTCTTGCCGTCCTTGCTGAGGTTCTGGATGATCACATCGACTTCGATGTTGGCATCGGCCACGGCACCAAGGATGTGGTACGCGATGCCCGGCTTGTCGGGCACGCCGAGCACCGAGATCTTGGCTTCGTCGCGATTGAACGCAATGCCGGATACGACGGCTTGTTCCATGTTTTCGTCTTCCTCGAAAGTGATCAGCGTGCCGGATTTGGCTTCTTCGTTGATGTCGATGTCCCACGACGTGAAGCTCGAAAGCACACGCAGCGGCACTTGGTACTTGCCGGCAAATTCAACCGAGCGGATCTGCAGCACCTTGGAGCCGAGGCTCGCCATCTCGAGCATCTCCTCGAAGCTCACGGTGGTCAGGCGCCGGGCATCGGGCTCGACGCGCGGATCGGTGGTGTAGACACCATCGACATCGGTGTAGATCAGGCACTCGCTGGCCTTTATCGCCGCAGCGATCGCCACGGCCGAAGTGTCGCTGCCGCCGCGACCGAGCGTGGTGATGTTGCCGGCGTCGTCCACGCCCTGGAAGCCGGTGATGACAACCACACGGCCGGCGTCGAGGTCGGCGCGCACGCGAGCGTCATCGATGCTCTCGATGCGTGCCTTGGTGTACGCGTTGTCCGTGCGCACGGCGACTTGCCAGCCGGAGTAGCTCACGGCCTCCATGCCCTCGGCTTGCAACGCGATGGCCAGCAGTGCCGACGACGCCTGCTCGCCGGTGGCCGCGAGCATGTCGAGTTCGCGGCCGTAGGCGCTGCTGGTCTGGCTCGCGGCGAGTTCCTTGGCCAGGCCGAGCAGGCGGTTGGTCTCGCCGCTCATGGCGCTGGGAACCACCACCATCTGGTGGCCGGCGCGCGCCCATTTGGCGACGCGCTTGGCGACGTTCTTGATGCGCTCGGTCGAGCCCATCGACGTGCCGCCGTATTTGTGAACGATCAGTGCCATGGGTGAAATCAGAAGAAGAAAAGGCCGCTGCGACATCGAGCGGCACCGCCTGCGACCCGTCAGCGCAAGGCCTCGGGCAAGGGCCGGGCATTGTACCAATGCAGGGCGTCGCCTCGACGCTGGACGAAGCCGCCGGCCACCTTGAGCTCGATCCGGTGTCCGCGGGTCGTGCAAGCGTCGATCTGGGAAAGAAGTTGGTCCATCTGTGCCGCGCTCGGCGCGCCCGCGTGCCATTGCGCCAGCCAGTGCCGGAGCACGTTGGCCTGGCGCGCGCGCGACAAGACCTGCAGCGCCGCAATGCGAGGCGGCCGGCCGACCAGAGCCAAGTCCTCCACCGCCACCTCGTCAAGGATTTGCTGCGCTTGCGCGGCGTGTGCCGCACTGCGCGCAAAGGTCGCGTGGAACTGCGCAAAGGTGTCGCGCAACGCAGGCAGCAAGACGGCGCGAATCCGATTGCGGGTGTAGCGACCGTCGCCATTGCTGGGGTCTTCGATCCAGGGTACCCGGCGGGCCGCCAGCCAGCGCCGGATGTCCGCCGCTGGCACGGCGAGCAAGGGGCGGTGCACCAGGAGCCCGCCGCGCTGCGCCCTCGCGGGCATCGCAGACAACCCCGGCAAGCCGGCGCCTCGGGACAGGGCCAGCAGCAAAGTCTCGACCTGGTCGTCGGCGTGATGGCCGAGGGCGATGGACCGGATGGTCCCCTGTGTCGCTTCCGCCCTCGCGAGGGCTTCGAGAGCGCCATAGCGTGCATCGCGGGCCGCGGCTTCGGGACTGTCGCCCGGCGCAGCGCGCGCATCGACGCGATGGCTGCGAAACGGTACGCCCAGCGCCTCGCACTGTGCCGCGCAATGCGCCTCGAAGTCATCCGCGGCCGCCTGCAGGCCATGGTGCACGTGGAACGCACGTACCTGCCCGGGCCAGCGCGCCACACAGGCGATGAGCAGGGCGGTGGAGTCCGCCCCCCCGCTGAACGCCACCGCCAGCGGCAGTTCGGGCGCAAAAGCGGCCATGGCGGCCTCGAAGGCGCCGCTTGGGGACGGATCGTCGGATTCCATCGCGGGATTGTGCGACCTGGCGCTTGTCATCCGCCCCGATCGCCCCACGTTGTACAGAGACCGCGATCTTGCGGCTGGACGTCACACGAAAGCGTTGCCATGTGGAAACTCGGACGGCTGTGGGTGCTGATGCGCAAGGAAGCCGCGCTGGTCTGGGCCATGCTCCGGGACCCGCGCACGCCGAAAGCGGCCAAGCTCACTGCGATCCTGGCGGTGCTCTATGTGCTGAGTCCAATCGACTTCGTGCCCGACACGGTCCCGTTCCTGGGCTGGCTCGACGACGGCGTGATCGCGGTGCTGCTGGTGCGGCTGGCCACGAAGTTCCTGCCGCCGGACCTTCACGCTGCGCTCAAGTCGAAGATCGACCGGCGTTCGGCCCGCAACTGAACGCCCGCCCTTTGCCCTTTACTTGCTGTTCTCGGCCTTCGTGTCCGAGAACCGGCCGTAGCTCTGCAGCCGTTCATAGCGGCGGTCGAGCAACTCTTTGGTCTTCAAGTCGCTGACCTGACGGAACGCATCGTTCAGCGCGCGTTTGAGGAACGCGGCCATCTGCTGATGATCGCGGTGCGCGCCGCCGACCGGCTCGTTCACGATCTTGTCGACCAGCCCGAGTGCCTTGAGCCGGTGCGCCGTGATGCCCAGGGCATCGGCCGCTTCCTTGGCCTTGTCAGCGGTTTTCCACAAAATCGACGCGCAGCCTTCGGGGCTGATCACGGAATAGATCGAGTACTGCAGCATCACCAGTTGGTCGCCGACCGAGATGGCCAGCGCGCCCCCCGAGCCGCCCTCCCCGATGATCGTGACGATGATCGGCACTTCAAGC
>SEGS01000041.1 GCA_004210915.1 Variovorax sp.
GGCCTCTTCATGTACGGCCAGATGACGGCCGGCAGCTGGATCTACATCGGCAGCCAGGGCATCGTGCAGGGCACCTTCGAGACCTTCGTCGAA
The DNA here is from genome assembly GCA_004210915.1 of Variovorax sp. Lineage (GTDB taxonomy): Bacteria > Pseudomonadota > Gammaproteobacteria > Burkholderiales > Burkholderiaceae_C > Variovorax. Next base: position 94 of record SEGS01000041.1, read on the forward strand.
GCCGGCCGCCAGCACTACAACAACAGCCTCGCGGGCAAGTGGATCTTGACGGCCGGCCTCGGTGGCATGGGTGGCGCGCAGCCGCTGGCCGCCACGCTGGCGGGCGCCGTATCGCTCAACATCGAGTGCCAGCAGACCAGCATCGACTTCCGTTTGCGCACGCGCTACGTCGACAAGCAGGCGCGCGACATCGACCATGCGCTGGAGTTGATCAAGCAGCACACCGACGCGAAAGAGGCCGTCTCGATCGCGCTGCTCGGCAACGCGGCCGATGTGCTGCCCGAACTGGTTCGCCGCGCGCAGGCCGGCGGCATCAAGCCCGACCTCGTCACCGACCAGACCTCCGCGCACGACCTGATCAACGGCTACCTGCCGACCGGCTGGACCGTCGAGCAATGGCAGGCCGCGATGAAGGACCCGTCGCGCCACGCGGGCCTCCAGGCCGCGGCCGCCAAGAGCTGCGCCGTGCACGTGCAGGCCATGCTCGACTTCAAGGCCATGGGCATCCCGACCGTGGACTACGGCAACAACATCCGCCAGGTCGCGTTCGACGAGGGCGTGAAGAACGCCTTCGATTTCCCCGGCTTCGTGCCCGCTTACATCCGCCCGCTGTTCTGCGAAGGCAAGGGCCCGTTCCGCTGGGTCGCGCTCTCGGGCGACCCGGAAGACATCTACAAGACCGACGCGAAGATCAAGGAGCTGTTCCCCGAGAACACGCACACGCACCGCTGGCTCGACATGGCGCGCGAGCGCATCGCGTTCCAGGGTCTGCCCGCGCGCATCTGCTGGCTGGGGCTCGGAGAGCGCGACAAGGCGGGCCTCGCCTTCAACGAGATGGTGAAAAACGGCGAGCTCAAGGGCCCAATCGTGATCGGCCGCGACCACCTGGACACCGGCTCGGTCGCGAGCCCGAACCGCGAGACCGAGTCGATGAAGGACGGCACCGATGCCGTGAGCGACTGGCCGCTGCTCAATGCATTGCTTAACACCTCGGGCGGCGCGACCTGGGTCAGCCTGCACCACGGCGGCGGCGTCGGCATGGGCTACTCGCAGCACTCGGGCATGGTGATCGTGGCCGACGGCACCGACGCGGCCGCCGAGCGGCTGGCGCGCGTGCTGGTCAACGATTGCGGCTCGGGCGTGATGCGCCACGCGGACGCCGGCTACGAACAGGCCATCGCCACGGCGAAGAAGCACAAGCTCAACCTGCCGATGATCAAGTAAGGCGCTGACGTGCAGCAACGCTTTGCAATCGATGCGCTGCCCGTCACGCCGTGGAAGAACGGCGGCGGCAGCACGCGCGAGGTTGCTTGCTGGCCGCCGGGCGCATCGCTCGACGCGTTCGACTGGCGTGTGAGCATCGCGACCATCGCGGCGAGCGGTCCGTTCTCGGTGTTTCCCGGCGTCGACCGCACGATCATGCTGCTCGAAGGTGACGGGGTGCGGCTGCAGTCCGCGCGCTTCGACCATTCGCTGGGCACGCCGCACAAGCCTTTTGCATTCGACGGCGAAGCGGCGGTCGATTGCAGCCTGCGCGGCGGCGCGTCGACCGACTTCAACCTGATGGTGCGGCGTGCGCGCGGTGCGGCCACGTTGCGTGTGTTGAACGATGCGCAAACGCTCGAGGCTTCTTCGCACGGCTTGCTGCTGAGCCTCGGTGGTGTTTGGCATGCGGGCGATGAAACGCTGGCGCCGGGCGAAGGCCTGTGGTGGACGGCGCAAGAGACGCGATGGGCGCTGGCGCCCGTGCATGCGGATGCGCACCTCGCGGTCGTTCAGTGGCAACCGGCCCACGACAGCACGCCGACGTCGGCGGCCGTTTCGACATAAGGAAGAGCCCGAGCGATGACCCCCTTCAATGCACGACCCTCCGCCGACGGCCTGTGGATGGGCCTGCGGCTCGGCTCCGCACCCGCCGAAGACGCGGCCATCGTGGTTGCGGGTGGCTCTGTGCGCTGGGTCGGCGCGCGCGCTGCCTTGCCGGCCGAGTTCAACGCGCTGCCCGCCCACGACGGTGGCGGCGCGCTCGTCACGCCCGGACTGGTCGATTGCCACACGCACCTGGTCTACGGCGGCCAGCGCGCCAACGAGTTCGCGATGCGGCTTGCGGGCGCGAGTTACGAGGAAGTGGCCAAGGCGGGCGGCGGCATCGTCTCGAGCGTGCGCGCGACGCGCGAGGCCAGCGAAGACGAACTCTTTGCCAGCGCCTCGCTGCGCTTGCGCAGCCTGCTCGCCGAAGGCGTCTGCGCGATCGAGATCAAGTCGGGCTACGGCCTCGCGCTGGAACACGAGCGTAAGCAGTTGCGCGTCGCGCGGCGCCTGGCCGAAGCGCACGGCGTGACGGTGCGCACCACCTTCCTCGGCGCGCATGCGCTGCCGCCGGAGTACGCGGGCCGCAGCAGCGACTACATCGACCTCGTGTGCAGGGAGATGCTGCCCGCACTCGCGGCCGAAGGGTTGGTCGATGCGGTCGATGTGTTCTGCGAGCGCATCGCGTTTTCGCTGGAAGAGACCGAGCGCGTGTTCCAGGCCGCGCAGGCGCTGGGCATCCCGGTCAAGCTGCACGCCGAGCAGCTCAGCGACATGGGCGGCGCCGCACTCGCGGCGCGCTACGGTGCGCTGTCGTGCGACCACATCGAGCACCTGTCGCAGGCCGGCATCGACGCGATGAAAGCGGCCGGCACGGTCGCCGTGTTGCTGCCCGGTGCGTACTACACGCTGCGCGACACGCAGCTGCCGCCCATCGCCGCGCTGCGCGACGCCGGCGTGCCGATGGCTGTCTCGACCGACCACAACCCCGGCACTTCGCCGGCGCTGAGCCTGCTGCTGATGGCCAACATGGCCTGCACGCTGTTCCGCCTCACCGTGCCCGAGGCCATCGACGGGGTCACGCGGCACGCCGCGCGCGCCCTGGGCTTGCAAGATACGCACGGCGACATCGCGGCGGGCACGCCGGCGAACTTCGTGCTGTGGAACCTGAAGGAGCCTGCCGAGCTGGCCTATTGGTTCGGCCAGCGCCCCGTGCGCACCGTGGTGCGGCAAGGCCGCATCGCAGAAGGCGAGGGCGCCGCATGAGGGGACAACGCTGCTTCGCAGCCGATGCGCTGCTGCCCACGGGTTGGGCAAAGAACGTGTCGCTCCAATGGGACGTCGATGGTCGACTGGCGGTGGTCGAGGCGGATGCAGCGCCACTGCCCGGCGCCGAACTCGCCTGCGGCCCGCTGATCCCTGGCATGCCCAACCTGCACTCGCACGCCTTCCAGCGCGCCATCGCGGGCCTGACCGAATACCGCGGCCAGAGCGTCGACGGAGGACAGGACAGCTTCTGGAGCTGGCGCACGCTGATGTACCGCTTCGCGTCGCGGCTCGGTCCCGAGCAGCTCGAAGCCATCGCGCTGCACCTGTACGTCGAGATGATCGAAGCGGGCTACACCAGCGTCTGCGAATTCCACTACGTGCACCACGACAGCGACGGCCGGCCCTACGCCGACGACGCGACGCTCGCGCTCGCGTTGATGCGTGCTGCGCAGCGCGCCGGCATCGGCCTCACGCTGTTGCCGGTGCTCTACCAGACCAGCGGCTTCGGCGGGCTGCCGCCCAACGACGGGCAACGCCGTTTCATCCGCTCGACCGATTCGATGCTGCGGCTGCTCGAGCGCCTGAAGCCGCTGTGCGAAGCGCAGGGCGCACCGGGCGTCGAGGGCGCCCCTTCGGTTCGCCTGGGCCTCGCGCCGCACTCGCTGCGCGCCGTCCCGCCCGACGGTTTGCGCGAAGCGCTGGCCGGCCTGCACGCGATCGATGCCACCGCGCCCGTGCACATCCATATCGCCGAGCAAACCAAGGAGGTCGACGACTGCCTCGCGTGGAGCGGACAGCGACCGGCCGCCTGGCTGCTCGACCATGCGCCGGTCGACGCGCGCTGGTGCCTCGTGCACGCCACGCACATGGACGCCGACGAGTACCGCCGCGCGGCCGCGAGCGGCGCGGTCGCGGGCCTGTGTCCGACCACCGAAGCGAACCTTGGCGATGGCATCTTCGACCTGCCCGCCTGGCGCGCCGCGAAGGGCGCCTGGGGCATCGGCTCCGACAGCCACATCTGCGTCAACGCGGCCGAAGAGCTGCTGATGCTCGAATACAGCCAGCGCCTGGGCACGCGCCAGCGCAACGTCGCGGCCGCTGCCGCGCAACCTCAGGTGGCGACCGCGATGACGCTCGCGGCGGTACAGGGCGGCGCGCAAGCCGCGGGCCGCGCCATCGGTGGACTCGCCGTCGGGCAGCAAGCCGATTTCGTCGTGCTCGACGCCGCGCACACGGCGCTCGCCGGTTTGCCCGCCGCCGACATGCTGTCGTCACACGTCTTCGCGAGCCACCGCACCAGCGCCATTGACTCAGTCTGGATCGCAGGCCGACCGCGCGCGCAGGCCGCACGCCACGACCTTCACGACAGCGCCGCGGCGGGCTTCATCGCCGCGCGCCGCCAACTCCTCGACGCACCATGAACTTCACTACCGACGAACCCCCGTTCCGCTTTCGCCAGGGCACGCGCCCCTTGCTGATCTCGATGCCGCATGTCGGCACGCACGTGCCGCCGGCCCTCGCCGCGCGTTTCACCGATGAAGCGCGCCATGTGCCCGATACCGACTGGCACCTCGAGCGCCTCTACGACTTCGCGGACGAACTCGGCGCCTCCGTGCTGGTCGCGACGCATTCGCGCTACGTGATCGACGTGAACCGCCCACCGGACGGGGCGAGCCTCTATCCGGGGCAGAGCGTCACGGGCCTGTGCCCGGTCGACACCTTCAACGACACGCCGCTCTATGCCGCGGGTGATGTGCCGGGCAACGCCGAGATCGCCGCACGCCGTGACGCGATCTGGCGCCCCTACCACGCACAGTTGCAGACCGAACTGAGTCGCCTGCATGCGCGCCACGGCATCGCCGCGCTGTGGGATGCGCACTCGATCCGCTCGCACGTGCCGCGCTTCTTTGACGGCACGCTGCCCGACCTGAACCTCGGCACCGCCGACGGCGCGAGCTGCGACCCGGCGCTGGCGCAGACGCTGCTCGACATTGCGACCAGCGCACCCGGCTACACCGGCGTGCTCAACGGCCGCTTCAAGGGCGGCTACATCACGCGCCAGTACGGCAACCCGGCCGGCGGCATCCATGCGGTGCAGCTGGAGCAAACGCAATCGAGCTACATGCAGGAGGCATTGCCCTTCGACTACCTGCCCCACGTGGCGGCCGGTGTGCAACCGCACGTGCGGCGGATGCTGGAGGCGGTACTGGCGTACGTCGAGGCCGGGCCGGCGCGCTGACGCGCCTGCGCGCGTACGCGCCGTTTCGGCCTTCGGCGCCTTACCATCGGCCCATCGATGGCGACCGGCGCCGTCCATACAACGGGGAACGGACATGAACAGACTCACGGTGCGTCAGCTGGCTTCGGTGGTGGCGGTGGTCGCCGGCCTGAGTGGCCTCTCGGCTTTTGCACAGCAGCAACAGGACGTCGATGTCGACGTGCGTGCCGGCAGCGTGCTGCGCGCCGGCCCCTCGACTGGTCAACCGGTGCTGCACCGTGTGAACCGCGCCGCGCCGGCCGAGGTCTTCGGCTGCACCGAGCGCCGCGGCTGGTGCGAAGTGCAGCTGGACAACGGCGCGCGCGGCTGGGTGGCCGAAAGCCGCTTGCAGGTGGTACAGGAAGAAGAGGGCCTCGATCACCGCACCAGCACCCCGCTGCCGCAACGCGGCATGCTCAACAACGGCGCCGTCACCGGCGTCTACCTCGTTCAGCCCTGGGGCTACGGCTACCACGGTTACCACGGCGGCGCGACCGTGATCGAAGTGGCGCCCCGCGGCGGCCCGGGCGAGCCGATGTTCCCGATGCGGCCCGGCTGGGCGCGCGGACAGCCGATGCCGCGTTGAGGGCCGTCGTCGCGCACGCGCAGGACGCGAAGCGGCGGTTCCCGAATTGGCCTTGCCGGCACCTCGCAGAGGCCGGACTTCTAAAATCGCCGCATGACCTTGCCCGCCTACACCCGCGCCCAGCAGCTGCCCGGCATCCTTGCCCAACGCATCGCCATCCTCGACGGCGCGATGGGCACGATGATCCAGCGCTTCAAGCTGACCGAGGAGCAGTACCGCGGCGAGCGTTTCAAGGATTTCGAGCGCGACGTGAAGGGCAACAACGAGCTGCTCTCGCTCACGCGGCCCGACGTGATCCGCGACATCCACGAGAAGTACCTCGCGGCCGGCGCCGACCTGATCGAGACCAACACCTTCGGCGCGACCACGATCGCGCAGGAGGACTACAAGATGGCGCACCTCGCGCGCGAGATGAACCTTGAGTCCGCCAAGCTCGCGCGCGCGGCCTGCGACAAATACAGCACGCCCGACAAGCCGCGCTTCGTGGCCGGCGCCCTTGGCCCGACGCCCAAGACCGCCAGCATCAGCCCCGACGTAAACGACCCTGGCGCGCGCAATGTCGACTTCGAATCGCTGCGCGCGGCGTACTACGAGCAGACCGAAGCGTTGGTCGAAGGCGGTTCGGACGTGATCCTGGTCGAGACGATCTTCGACACGCTCAATGCCAAGGCCGCGCTCTTCGCGGTCGACGAGTATTTCGAGAACAGCGGCCAGCGCCTGCCGCTGATCATCAGCGGCACCGTCACCGATGCGTCGGGCCGCATCCTCTCGGGCCAGACCGTCACCGCCTTCTGGCACAGCGTTCGCCACGCGCAGCCGCTGGCCATCGGCCTGAACTGCGCACTCGGCGCGGCGCTGATGCGCCCGTACATCCAGGAGCTGGCCAAGGTCGCGGGCGACACCTTCATCAGCTGCTACCCGAACGCCGGCCTGCCCAATCCGATGAGCGATACGGGCTTCGACGAGACGCCTGACGTGACTTCGCGCCTGCTGCACGAGTTCGCGGCCGAAGGGCTGGTCAACATCGTCGGCGGCTGCTGCGGCACCACGCCCGACCACATCGCGGCCATCGGGCAGGCGGTGGCGCCGCTGGCCGGGCGTGCATTGAACAACGCCGGGTTCTACCGCGAAGCCGAAACGGCCTGAGACCGGACGGGGCGCCGCCCGATTGACAACGGGCGGTGCGGCGGCGAGGCTGGAAGCTCCTCAAGGAGCACCCATGCACACCTTCCCTCCCGCAACGTCGTTTCGCTGGATCGGCATGGCGGCCGTCACGCTGGCCTTCCCCGTGCTGGCACACGCGCAGCAAGCCTTCACCAACGTGTCGGTGAACCTGCGCGCCGGCCCGTCGACCGACTACCCCCCGGTCGCTGTGCTGCAGGGCGGCCAGCCGCTCGACGTGCTGGGTTGCACCGGTGGCTACAGCTGGTGCGACGTGGTGCTGCCCGATGGACTGCGCGGCTGGATCTTTTCGCAAGCGCTCGACTACGCCTACGAGCAGCAACGTGTGCCGCTGGCCGCTTACGGCGCGGCCATCGGCGTGCCGATCGTGGCATTCACGCTCGGCAACTACTGGTCGAACCACTACCGCGACCGACCGTTCTACGGCGACCGCCGCTGGTGGGGCGGCCGGCCACCGCCGCCCGTGCAGGGCTGGCGCCCGCCACCGCCACCACGGCCCGACTGGCGGCCCAACAACAACTGGCGCCCCGGGCCGGGCGGGCCCGGGCCCAACTTCCGTCCTCGGCCCGACCGCCCGCCGCCGTCGCCCGGACCGGGTTTCCGCCCGCCGCGCGACGACAACTTCCGGCCGCGGCCGGACCCGGGTTTCAGGCCGCCGGATCGCCGTCCCGACGGACCACCCGGCATGCGTCCCGATGGGCGCCCTGACTTCCGACCCGACCGCCCGAGGCCGCCCGGCGGCGATTTCCGCCCGCAACGACCGGGTCCGGACGTGCGGCCAGACCGGCCCCGGCCATCGGCTGGCGGCGATGCGCGCCCGCAAGGGCCGAGGCCCGGCATGCGTCCCGACGGCGTGGGAGGGCCCGCGCGCGGTCCGGGCCAGGGCGGTGGACGGCCAGACCGCGGGCGCGGGGATGGCGGACGCGGGGACGGCGACGGCCCGCGCCGCTGACCGCCAGCCGATCAGCGCTTCTCGCGCGCGATCAGCGCCACAAAGCGCTGCGCGCCCAATCCCAGCGGCCGCTCGCGCGACCACACCACGTCGACCCACAGGTCCAGGCCGTTGCTGAGGTTCTCGAATTCGATCTCCACCAGCGCCCCCGCCGCCACATGCGGCTTGGCGAAGTTGCGCGGCAGCCAGCCCCAGCCGAGGCCGGCGGTGATCAGGCTCAGCGCGGCCAGCGCGTTGTCGGTGCGCCAGACGTGGCGGCCGAAAACGAAGCGCGGGTCGCTGGTCGTGAGGTCGCGGCCGGCCACCACGATCTGCCGCGTGTTGTGCAGGTGCTCCTCGCGCAAGCGTCTGCCCGCGGCGGCGGCCAGCACCGGGTGGCCAGGCGCCATCACCGTGACCATGGTGTCGCTCGCCACTTCCTGAAAGCCCTCGCGCCCGTCGAGGCTGGGCCGCTCGAACACCAGCGCCAGTTGCGCGCGGCCGGCGTGCAGCAGCGCCAGCGCATCGGCCTGCGGCGCGGCCAGCACCTCGACTTCGAGCAGCGGGTATTCCTGCGCCAGCGTCGCCAACGCGCCGCTCCAGGGCGCAGCCAGCAGCTCGGGCGCGATCGCGAGGGTCAGCCGGTTCTCCAGCCCCTGCGTCAGCGCCAGCGCCTGCACTTCGAGCTGCTGGAACTGCGCGGCCAGCAGGCGCGCCTGCGGTTCCAGCGAACGCGCCGCGGCGGTGGGTTTGGGCTCGCGGCCCGTGCGGTCGAACAGCGGCAGATCGAGCTCGGCTTCGAGATTCGCAACGGCCATGCTGACCGCCGAAGGCACCCGGCCCAGCGAGCGCGCCGCGGCGGAGAAAGAGCCGTGGTCGAGTACCGCGAGGAAGACCTGCAGGTTGTCGCTGGAGAAGGCCATGGCTGCGAACTTGTCAGTCATATTGATAGAACATGACTTTTTATATCAGCGACGGGCACATAAAGTCGAGACTTCTTTCACTGTTTCTCCCGAGGTTTCCCATGCAAGGGCTCAAGCGCCGCGTCGTCTACATCTCGCTCTACGAAGGCATCGCCATCGTGGTGGCCAGCGTCGGGCTGGCGCTGATGTCCGGCCAGGGGCTGGGCCACTCGGGCGTGCTGGCAGTGATCGCATCGGTCATTGCGGTGCTCTGGAACCTGAGCTTCAACTGGCTGTTCGAGCGCTGGGAGTCGCGCCAGGTCGTGCGCGGGCGCAGCGTGCGCCGCCGCATTGCCCACGCCATCGGCTTCGAGGGCGGCCTGATCGCCTTCCTGGTGCCCGCCTTCGCCTGGTGGCTCAACGTCACCCTGTGGGAGGCGCTGTTGATGGACCTGGGGCTGGTCGTGTTTTTCCTGATCTACACCTTCGTCTTCAATTGGGCCTTCGACGCCATCTTCGGCTTGCCGGCGTCGGCCGCAGGCCCGGAAGCGACCGCCCAGGCGGCCTGACCCGCGCGCCGCGCCCGGCCGTTCCTGGCCGTTTAGCCGGCCGTGCAACACTCGCCGCATGTCTTCTTTGGAATGGGCCGCGTCCGCCCTGCAGGCGTTCGACGGGGTGGTCCAGGCCAGCACCGGTTTCCGCAGCCGCGTGGGCCAGCGGCACATGGCCGAGCGCGTGGCCACGACGCTCGCCGCAGCCACGCTGGGCAAGCCGCGCAACGACGAAGGGGATGACGGCGGCAACGACCCGGCCGACCCACCCACGCGCGCCATTGCGGTGATCCAGGCTGGCACCGGCGTCGGCAAATCGCTGGCCTACTGCGCGCCGGCCATCGCGCTCGCGCTGGCGCGCAACGCGCGCGTCGTGATCTCGACCGCCACCGTCGCCTTGCAGGAGCAGCTGGTCCATAAGGACCTGCCCGCGCTCGCCAAGCTGCTGCCGCAATCCTTCCGCTTCGCGCTGGCCAAAGGCCGCGGGCGCTACGTGTGCCAGCAAAAGCTCGAGCGGCTCACCGGGACTGCACCCGAGCTGGGCCAGGGCGATGAATTCGAGGCCGAAGACCCCGAAGACGACCTGTTCGCCGACCAGGACGCCGGCCTGTCGGTGCGCCCCGTGCGGCCCGCGCATGAGGTGGCCGCGCGCCTGCAGTTCTACAGCGGGATCGCCGAGGCGCTGGCCAGCGGCGCGTGGGACGGCGATCGCGATGCGCTCGACACGCCGCCCGCCGCCGAGGTCTGGCTGCCGATGGCGGCCGATGCCGCGTCCTGCACGGGCAAGCACTGCCCCTCGTTCAACCAGTGCGTCTACTACGAGCGCCGCAAGACGCTGGTCGGGGCGCAAGTGATCGTCGTCAACCATGACCTGCTGCTGGCCTCGCTGGGCAACCGGCAGCTGCCCGAGCTCGACAACAGCTTGCTGATCCTCGACGAGGCCCACCACCTCCCGGCCATCGCGCTCGCCCAGTTCGGTTGCCGCATGGATCTGGGGCGCCACGGCTGGGCCGAGCAACTGGCGCGGCGCGCGGTGCGGGTCGGCGTGCGCTTCGAAGTGACCGAGGTGGCCGACATCCCGACCCACGCCGCGCAGATGCGCCAGGCGCTGCAGGAGACCGAGCGGCTGGTGATGGACCTGTACGGCTATGCGTTGCGCGCCGCCGTCGACGGCCCGGCGGGCGCACCCGGCCGCGGCGCCGCGCGGGCCCGCTTGCCGCTGGGCGAACTGCCCGAGGTGCTGCAGGGCCCGCTCGGCCGCGTCGCGCACCACGCCTCGGGCTTTCTCGATGCGCTGCGCGTCATCGCCGCTGCCCTGCGTGCCGAGATGCGCGACCAGCCCGCCATGGCGCGCAAGCTGTCGACGGTGTACGCGCAACTTGGCGCACTGGCGCCGCGGCTGGAGCAGACGCTGGACACCGCGCAGCTGCTGCTGCGCGATGCCGCGCCCGATGCCGTGCCCACCGCCAAGTGGTTCACGCTGGAGGCACACGGTGATCAGGCCACGCTGCAGGCCCACGCCAGCCCGCTGCTGCCCGGCGCCACGCTGCGCCACCAGCTCTGGAGCAAGGTTCGCGGCGCGGTGCTCACCTCGGCCACGCTCACCAGCTGCGGCCGCTTCGATTTTTTCCTGCGCGAGTCGGGCCTGCACGGCGACGACGCGGCCACCACGCTCGAAGTGCCCAGCCCCTTCGACTACGCCACACAGGGCCGGCTGATCGCGGTCGAAACGCGTGCCGAGGTGCGTGACACCGCCGGCTACGTGGCCGAGATGGTGCAGGCGCTGGTGCGCGACCTGGCCGATGTGCGGCATGGCGCGCTGGTGCTTTTCACGTCACGCGATCAGCTGCGCCAGGCGGTCGAGGCGCTGCCGCCGGCGCTCAAGCCCGTCGTGCTGCTGCAGACCGCAATGCCGCGCACGCAGCTGCTCGCCACCCACCGGCACCGCGTGGCCGAGGGGCTGCCCTCGGTCATCTTCGGCATGCAGTCCTTCGGCGAGGGGCTCGACCTGCCGGGCAAGCTGTGCGAATCGGTCTTCATCGCCAAGTTGCCGTTTGCGCCGCCCGACGATCCGGTCGGTGAGGCGCGGGCCGAGTGGCTGCGCACCATCGGGCGCGATCCGTTCAGCGAGCTCGTGGTGCCGGCCACGGCCATACGGCTCGCGCAATGGGTCGGCCGCGCGATCCGCAGCGAGGACGACCGGGCCAGCGTGTACTGCTATGACAAGCGGCTGGTGCGCACGTCGTACGGGCAACGCCTTTTGAACGGCCTGCCGCCGTTCGCGTTGACGACGCGGCGGGCTGGCGCGCTGGCTGCGCACGCCTGAGGCTGATCGCGACAAAGGGGCGGGCTCGCGCGGCGCATCGTGCGGCCGCAAAGGCGCCTAAAATCGCCGCTCCCGAGGAGCGTTGCAGCGGCCGGCCCATCAGCCCCGCCAGGCTCGGGTCTTTTCTCCGCAACGACGCTCACCTGACCCTTGCGAATCCAGGTGAGCCCCATGTCCCAGTCCTCCCAGCCGTCCTCTTCTTCCTCCGCGACTGCCACAGTCGACGCTGCTGCCGCGGCCGTTCCGCCGATGAAGCTCGCGGGCCTGGAGCCCGTGTCGATCGGACAGGGCACGCTCTTCGTCAACATCGGCGAGCGCACCAACGTCACCGGCTCCAAGGCCTTCGCGCGGATGATCCTGAACGGCGAGTTCGACCAGGCGCTGTCGGTCGCGCGCCAGCAGGTGGAGAACGGCGCGCAGGTGATCGACATCAACATGGACGAGGCCATGCTCGACAGCAAGGCCGCGATGGTGCGCTTCCTCAACCTGATCGCGAGCGAACCCGATATCGCGCGCATGCCGATCATGGTCGACAGCTCCAAGTGGGAGGTGATCGAAGCGGGCCTGCGCTGCATCCAGGGCAAGGGCATCGTGAACTCGATCTCCATGAAGGAGGGCGTCGAGAAGTTCAAGCACGAGGCGCGGCTGGTGCGACGCTACGGCGCCGCCGCCGTGGTCATGGCGTTCGACGAAGTCGGTCAGGCCGACACCTACCAACGCAAGATCGAGATCTGCGAGCGCGCCTACCGCATCCTGGTCGACGAGGTCGGCTTTCCGCCCGAGGACATCATCTTCGACCCCAACATCTTCGCGGTGGCGACGGGCATCGAGGAGCACAACAACTACGCGGTGGACTTCATTGAAGCCACGCGCTGGATCAAGCAAAACTTGCCGGGCGCCAAGGTGTCGGGCGGCGTTTCCAACGTGAGCTTCAGCTTCCGCGGCAACGACCCGGTGCGCGAGGCCATCCACACCGTGTTCCTGTACCACGCCATCAAGGCCGGCATGGACATGGGCATCGTCAACGCCGGCATGGTCGGTGTGTACGACGATCTCGAACCGGTGCTGCGTGAGCGCGTGGAAGACGTGGTGCTGAACCGGCGGCCCGACGCTGGCGAGCGCCTGGTCGACGTGGCCGAAACCGCCAAGAGCGGCGCCAAGGACGAGAGCAAGAAGCTCGAATGGCGCGGCACGCCTGAGAACCCGGTGCACGTGAACCAGCGCCTGTCGCACGCGATGGTGCATGGCATCACCGACTTCATCGTCGAGGACACGGAGGAGGCCTATCAACAAATCCTCGCGACCGGCGGACGTCCGCTCCACGTGATCGAGGGGCCGCTCATGGCCGGCATGAACGTGGTGGGCGACCTCTTCGGCGCCGGCAAGATGTTTTTGCCGCAGGTGGTCAAGTCGGCGCGCGTGATGAAGTCCGCCGTGGCGCACCTCCTGCCCTACATCGAAGAAGAAAAGTTGCGCGACGAAGCCGCCGGACGCGACGTGCGCACCAAGGGCAAGATCATCATCGCCACCGTGAAGGGCGACGTGCACGACATCGGCAAGAACATCGTCACCGTCGTGCTTCAGTGCAACAACTTCGAAGTGGTGAACATGGGCGTGATGGTCCCGTGCCACGAAATTCTGGCGCGCGCCAAGGTCGAGGGCGCGGACATCGTGGGCCTCTCGGGCCTCATCACGCCGAGCCTCGAAGAAATGCAGTACGTCGCGGGCGAGATGCAGCGCGATGACCACTTCCGCATCAAGAAGATCCCGCTGATGATCGGCGGCGCCACCACCAGCCGCGTGCACACGGCCGTGAAGATCGCGCCGCACTACGAAGGGCCTGTCGTGTACGTGCCTGACGCGTCGCGCAGCGTGAGCGTGGCGCAGAGCCTGCTGAGTGATCAGGCCACCGCGTACATCAACGAGATCAACGCCGACTACGACAAGGTGCGCCACCAGCATGCCAACAAGAAGCAGGTGCCGATGTGGCCGCTCGCGAAGGCGCGAGCCAACAAGACGCCGATCGACTGGTCGGCCTACACGCCGCCGGTGCCGAAGTTCATCGGCCGCCGCGTGTTCAAAAACTTCGATTTGACCGAGCTGGCCAAGTACATCGACTGGGGTCCGTTCTTCCAGACCTGGGATCTGGCCGGCCCGTTCCCCGCGATCCTCAAGGACGAGGTGGTGGGCGTCGAGGCGGTGCGCGTGTACGCCGATGCGAAGCGCATGCTGCAGCGCCTGATCGAAGGGCGCTGGCTCACCGCCAGCGGCGTGATCGGCTTCTGGCCTGCGAACACCGAGAACGACGACGACATCGTGCTGTACACCGACGAGACGCGCACCGAAGCCGCGCTCACCTGGTACGGCATGCGCCAGCAGACCGAGAAGCACATGATCGATGGCGTGATGCGGCCGAGCCGTTGCCTGTCGGACTTCGTCGCGCCGAAAGAGAGCGGACTGAAGGACTACGTCGGCATGTTCGCCGTGACCGCGGGCCTGGGCGTCGAGAAGAAGGAGAAGTACTTCATCGACGACCTCGACGACTACTCCGCGATCATGCTCAAGGCGCTGGCCGACCGCCTTGCCGAAGCCTTCGCCGAAGCACTGCACCATCGCGTGCGCACCGACTTCTGGGGCTACGCGGCCCACGAAGGACTGAGCAACGAAGACATGATTGCCGAGAAGTACCGCGGCATCCGCCCCGCGCCCGGCTACCCGGCCTGCCCCGACCACAGCGTGAAGCGCGGCATGTTCGAGGTGCTGCAATGTGCGGAGATCGGCATGACCGTGACCGAGAGCCTGGCCATGATGCCGGCCGCCAGCGTGAGCGGCTTCTACCTCGGCCACCCCGACGCGACCTACTTCAACGTCGGCAAGATCGGCCACGACCAGCTGCAGGATCATGCGGCGCGCCGGCATGAAAGCGAAGCGGACCTGGAGCGCCTGCTGGCGCCGAATCTCTGAGGCCGGACGGGCTGCAGTGCCCGTCGCGCGGGCTCAGACGATCGTCAGGACCGCGGCTTCAGTGCATTGAGACGACGGCGGGAATCTCTGTCGCCGGCGGCGTGTTGCGGCTGCGGCCGCAGCGCACGATCCCATCGATCATGACCATGCCCACGCCCGGGATGTCGCCCAGCTGAACGCTTTCCAGCAGGCCCGGCGCGGGCGAGTGCTGCGCGCGGTCCATGAACACGAAGTCCGCATCGCGGCCCACCTCGATCAGGCCGGAATTGAGTTGGCGGATGCGTGCGGTGTTGCCTGTTGCGAAGCAGAACACCTGCTCGGCCGGGATGTTCGCGAAGGCCGAGATGAACGACACCATGCGCAGGATGCCCAGTGGCTGCACGCCCGAGCCGGCCGGGCCGTCGGTGCCGAGGATCACGCGGTGCGGGCACTTGAGTTCCATCGCGGCGCGCGCCGCGGCGATGGCTGTCTTCTCGTTGCCGTTGTGCACGATCTCGATCGCGCGCGACGACTTCTCGCAGAGCTCGCACACATGCGCCTCGGGAAGTGAGGTATGACCGCCGTTGATGTGGCCGATGATGTCGGCGTCGGCCTCGAGCACCGTGTCCTTGTCGATGTAGCCCGAGCCCGGCACCGAAGGGCCGCCGGTGTGGATGGTGCTCTGGATGCCGTATTTGCGCGCCCACGCGACCATCTCCTTGGCCTCGTAGCCAGCCTTGACCGTGCCCAGCCCGACTTCGCCCAGCAGGCCCACGCCGGCCTCGGCCAGTTCCTTGAAGTCGCTCTCGACCATGCCCTTCTCGATGACCGGCGCACCGGCCAGCACCTTGACGCCGGCGGGGCGGAAGTTGTCGAAAGCGCGCTGAGCCGTGATTGCCAATGCCTTCAAGCCAACGATGTCTTTGGGGCGGCCCGGATAGTGCACTTCGCCGGCGGAGATCATGGTGGTCACGCCGCCGTTCATGCTCGATTCGATCCAGTTGAGCTGGCTCTGGCGCGGCGTCCAGTCGCCCGCGACCGGGTGCACGTGGCTGTCGATGAGACCCGGCGCAACGGTCGTCTGCCGGCAGTCGATGACGGTTTTCGCGCCTTCGAGGTCGCAGTCTTTCTCCTTGCCGACGGCCACGATCAGGCCGTCGTTCACGACGATGGTATCGGCATCGAGGATGGGGCGGTCGATGTCGCCAGACAGCAGCAAACCTATGTTCCGGATGACGACCTTGCCCGACTTCGCGCCGGCTGCGATTTCTGCCATGGGGTGTTCTCGTGGGTGGTTGTGGGTTCGGTTGTGTCGTCGGCGCGCACGGTGCGCAGCACGGTCTCGATGACGAAATCTTCCCAGTGCGTGACCGCCTCGGGCGATTCGAGCGGCTCGCCGAGGAAGGCCGTCAGCGTGTGGCGGTTCGACGTGTAGAAGTAGCCGGTGGCCGCGATCAGCAGGTAGATGTCGCGCGCCACCAGGGCCGGACGGAACAGCGCCTGCCGTTCGCCGCTGGCAAGGATCTCCGCAATGATCGCCACCGCGCGCGACGAGTACTCGCGTGCCCGCAGCGACTTCGAGATGTGCCGCCCCTTGTGCAGGTTCTCGGTGTTGAGCAGCGTCACGAACTCGGGGTTCTTGCGGTAGTAGCCGAGCACGAAGCGAATGACTTCGGTCAGCGCTTCGACCGGCCGCGACGTGTCGAGCGCGATCGCGGCCTCGGCATCGTCCATGCGCTTGTAGATGCCCTCGAGCACCGCGATGAACAGGCCTTCCTTGCTGCCGAAGTAGTAATAGATCATCCGGTCGTAGGACTTCGCGGCGCGCGAGATCTTCTCGATGCTGCCGCCGTCGTAGCCGTGCTTGGCGAAGACCTTGGTCGCGGCCTTCAGGATGCTGTCGCGCGTGGCCTGCGCTGCCGCCTCGCGCACGCCGGTGCGTCGGGTCGGCTTGGCAGCGGCCTTGCGCTCGCTCATTTACTTTTCGGCAAAGGCGCGTTCGACGACGAAGTCGCCCGGCGTGGAGGTGTTGCCTTCCTTGAAGCCGCGGCTTTCCAGCAGGTGCTTGAGGTCGACCAGCATGCCCGGGCTGCCGCACAGCATCACGCGGTCGTCCGCTGCATTGAGCGGCGGCAGGCCGAGGTCGTCTGTGAGCTTGCCGCTCTCGACCAGCTCGGTGATGCGGCCCATGTTGCGGAAGTCCTCGCGCGTCACGGTCGGGTAGTAGAGCAACTGGTTGGCGATCAGCTCGCCCAGAAACTCGTGCTTGGGCAGGTGGTCGATCACGAGGTCGTGGTACGCGAGCTCATCGATCTGGCGCACGCCATGCACCAGGATGACCTTCTCGAACTTCTCGTAGGTCTCGGGGTCGCGGATGATGCTCATGAACGGTGCGAGACCGGTGCCCGTGCCGAACAGGTACAGGCGCTTGCCGGGCAGTGTGTAGTCGATCAGCAGCGTGCCGGTGGGCTTGCGGCCCACGATGATGGTGTCGCCGACCTGGATGTGCTGCAGCTTCGAAGTGAGCGGGCCGTCGTCGACCTTGATGCTCAGGAACTCGAGGTATTCCTCGTAGTTTGCGCTGGCAATGCTGTAGGCGCGCAGCAGCGGCTTGTCATTGACGCGCAGGCCGATCATGGTGAAGTGGCCGTTGGAAAACCGCAGCGACGGATCGCGCGTGGTCGTGAAGGTGAACAGGCGATCGGTCCAGTGATGGACGGAGAGGACGCGTTCTTCGTTGAATGCACTCATACGGAAATCAGGTGAATAGTGGACGTGAAAGCGGGCTCGCCATGCGCGCCCGACGGCCGGCGCGAGGCAACCGGCCGCAGACGGCCAATTGTCGTTCGTTGCCGGTAACCCCCGGGAGAAAACACCATTGCAAGCCTCGGGCCCGTTTGCTACATTGATCCGCAATGTAGTGGATGCAACATGAAAGTGTAGGGAATGCTACACAAAGGTCATCCGCCGCACAAGAACAGATCCGGCATGGTTGTTGCACACCTTGCGTGAGATCGCCACGAGATGCCACGATGACAGAACACACCAAAACAGATGGATTGCCCGGCATGGACATGCCGGCCGCTCCTCCCGGCGAAGGCCATGCCTTCGGCAAGGCGCCGCTGCGCAACGAGCGCATGGCCGTGGCCAAGGTCGAGTGCAACGCCTGCCCGGTGCTCTGCCAGATCTCCGACGGCCGCACGGGCGCCTGCGACCGCTACGCCAACCGGGACGGCGTGCTGGTGCGGGTCGATCCGGTCGTGCTGTTGCGGCGCACGCTGGCCGGGGATGCGCCTGCACTGGTCCCCTTCGACCGGCCCGCGGCCGACCCGGCAGCGGAGGGCACCACGCCCGAATGGAACGGCGATCTGCTGCATGCCGACGAAGTCTTCGTCACCGGCGTCGGCTCTTCCACCACGTATCCCGACTACAAGCCTGCGCCCTTCATCGTGGGCTCGAAGGCGCAGGGCGTCGACATGGTCACCGTGGTCACCGAAGGCATCTTCAGCTACTGCAGCTTCAAGGTGAAGATCGATACCGACCGCTTCCTCGGCTCGGAACAGGCCAACGTGCGCTACCGCGGCGAGGTGGTTGGCCATGTCACCACCGCCGAGTACGGGTCGCAGATGCTCTCGCTCGGCGGCGTGCATCACCTCACGGGCGGCAGCAAGAAAGAGGGTCGCATGACGGTCGAGCTGATGCAGAAGCTCGGCAACAAGCAGGCGGTCGAATGCACCATCGACGGCGGCGCCAGTCTGGTCATCCAGGCGGGCAAGGCGCCGATCGTCAACGGCGTCGAAGAGCAGCGCATGCGCGTGGGCTGCGGCTCGGCGGCGGTCGGCATCTTCGCGCGGCAGTTCGCCGGCGTGGCCGACGAGGTGGTGGTCGTCGACGACCACATCACCGGCGTGCTGACCGAGCACCAGGCGGGCCGTTGCCTCGACATGCCGGCTTCGGGCATCGAGATGCGCGGGCGCAAGTCGACGCCCGGCCGCTACTTCCAGGTGGCGAACCCCGGCAACGGCTGGGGCGGTACCGACATCGACGATCCGCTGTCGATCATCGAAGGCTGGGAAGCCGGTGTCGCCAAGCCAGGCCTGCGCCTGCTCATGACATCCACCACCGGCGAGCATGCGCAGTGGTACGTGCTCGACGACGCACTGCGACCGGTCGAGCAGGACATGCCGGCCGCCGTGCGCGACATCGTGGCGCGCATCGGCGAGAACTGCGAGCCCTCGCTGTGCACCGTGCTCTTCCTCGGCGGTGCCGGCGGCAGCCTGCGCGCCGGCGTCACGGAAAACCCCGTGCTGTTGACCCGTGCCATCAAGCGCGCGCTGGTCAACGTGACTTGCGGCGGCGCACCGGCCTATGTGTGGCCGGGCGGCGGCATCACGGTGATGGCCGATGTGCTGCGCATGCCCGACAACAGCTTCGGCACCGTGCCGACGCCGGCGATCGTGGCGCCCATCGAATTCAGCATGCGGCGCGATGACTACGCGGCGCTCGGCGGTCACATGGGGCACGTCTTCCCGCTCGAACAGGCGCTGGCGCGTGGTGCGTGGCAGGACGACGGCGCACCGCTGGCGCGGCAATGGCAAGCCATCGACGTCGGCAACGCGTGGCCCCTCGGTCAGCCGCCGATGCTCGGCTGACACCGTCCGAGCACACCATGACCGCTTCCCGCACCGCGCTCGATGCCGATCGCTGGCACTTCCAGCACGGCCCGATCGACATCGTGATCGAAGCCCATGGCGATGCGTCGGCCGTGGGGGCGGCACACGCGGCGGCCTGGCAGCGCTTCGGTGGCGTGCTCGAAGAACTGGTCGCCGAGCTGCCTGCGTTGCGCCAACCGGTGAGCGAAACCGCGCCGCGGTTCGAGGGCCCCATCGCGCAGCGCATGGCCACTGCGTGTGCGCCGCACAGTGACCACTTCATCACATCGATGGCGGCAGTCGCCGGGTCGGTGGCCGACGAACTCATCGCCTTCTACGACAGGCCCGGCATCGCGCGCGCCTGGGTCAACAACGGCGGCGACATCGCGCTGCATCTGGCGCCCGGCCAGTCGGTGCGTGTCGGCTTGTTCGCCGACCTCGCGCGCTTCGATCTGCGCGACGCGGGCCGCGTCACGACCGACGGGCAGTTCGACATCGGTGCCGAGCTGCCTGTGCGCGGCGTCGCCACCAGCGGCTGGCGCGGGCGCAGCTTCTCGCTCGGCATCGCAGACAGCGTGACGGTGCTGGCCGCCACCGCGAGCGCGGCCGATGCGGCCGCCACGATGGTGGCCAACGCGGTCGATGTGGTGGACGCGGGCATCCTTCGTCGACCGGCGCGCGAATGCAAGGACGACAGCGACCTCGGCGACACGCCGGTCACCGTCGATGTGGCGCAACTTTCACCCGCGCAGGTGCGCCGTGCACTCGATGCGGGCGAGGCGCGCGCCATCGCATTGCAGCAGCGCGGGCTGCTGTGGTCGGCCGTGCTGGTTTGTCAGGGGCAATGGCGCATGGTCGAGCCCTTATGCTCGGTCGGGGAGCGCGCGCAAAGAGGCGTGGCAGCGGACAGCGAATCTTCTGTTGGTTCAGTATTTGCTTAACGAAAGCAAGGCTTCATTACATGATCGATATCCGTCGCGTCTTCACCCATGTCGAGCACATTCACCACGAGTTCGGGCCGCGCGCCGCGACGCCGCTGGTGCGTGGCGCCATCGGTGCGGTGCTGACCAATCCGTTCGCGGGCCGCTACGAGGCCGACATCCTCCCGATGATGGCGCTGCTCGATCCGGTGGGCGTGGACATGGCGCACAGGCTGCACGCTGCGATGGGTGTGCCGCTCGAAGAGATTGCGACCTACGGCAAGGGCGCGGTCGTCGGCGCGGCGGGCGAGCTGGAACATGGCGCGCTGTGGCATGTGCCCGGTGGCTACGCGATGCGCGAGCTGCTCGGCTGGAAGGGCGATCGCGCGGCCTACACCGCTGGCAAAGCCGAGGCCAAGACGGGCCAGCCCGGCAACGCGCTGTCGATCGTGCCGTCGACCAAGAAGGTCGGCTCGCCCGGCACCGCGCTCGACGTGCCGCTGACCAACATCAACGCCAGCTACGTGCGCGGCCAGTTCGACGCGATCGAAGTGCGCGTGCCCGGTGCGCCGGCCGCCGACGAGATCGTCTTCATCCTCGCGATGAGCACCGGCTACCGCATCCATGCGCGCGTCGGTGGCCTGCTCGCCAAGGACATCAGCAAATGGGACGGCCTGCGCTGACCCCGGGACAAGGAAACAGAAACATGACAGCCAACATCCGCAAATTGATCGTTCAGGTCGACGAGACCCGCAAGGAAATGGGCCAGGACATCACGCCGCCGACACGCCGCGCCGTCGCCATTGCCGTGATCGAGAACCCGTACGCGGGCCGCTACAGCGAGAACCTCGATGAACTGATCGCCATCGGCGAGGAGCTCGGCGCGCTGCTGGGCCAGAAGGCCGTGGCCGCGCTCGGCATCGCACCGGGCGACGCGCAGAGCTACGGCAAGGCCGCGATCGTCGGCGAGGCCGGGGAGCTCGAGCATGCCGCGGCGATCCTCCATCCGAAGCTGGGCGCGCCGCTGCGCGTGGCGGTCGAGAAAGGCGCCGCGCTGGTGCCCTCGGCCAAGAAGCTGGGCACGCTCGGCACCGGCATCGACGTGCCGCTCGGCCACAAGGATGCGGCCTTCGTGCGCAGCCATTTCGATGCGGTCGAAGCCCGCGTCTCCGATGCACCGCGCGCCAACGAGATCGTCGTGGCCGTGGCCGTGACCGACAGCGGACGGCCCCTGCCGCGCATCGGTGGTTTGAAGCTTTCCGAAATCAAGGGCGAAGACGGTCTTCGTTGAGCCCGCGATCCGCGTTATGTCCTTCCCTTCTTGTTCGACCTCCAGGAGTTTCCCGATGAATCCAATGCGTCATGTCTTCAGTGCGGCCGCCGTCGCCTCGCTCGTCACCGCGCTCGTTCCCGCGCATGCGCAGGGCGTCCTCAAGATCGGCGAGATCAACAGCTACAAGGCGCAGCCCGCCTTCCTCGAGCCCTACAAGAAGGGAATGGACCTTGCGGTCGAAGAGATCAACGCCAAGGGCGGCATCAACGGCCGCAAGATCGAATTGGTCACGCGCGACGACAACGGCAACCCCGGCGATACCGTGCGCATGGCCGAAGAGCTGGTGTCGCGCGAGAAGGTCGAGATCCTGACCGGCGCCTTCCTGTCCAACACCGGACTGGCGCTGGCCGACTTCGCCAAGCAGAAGAAGTTCTTCTATCTGGCCGGCGAGCCGTTGACCGACAAGATGACCTGGCAGGGCGGCAACCGCTACACCTTCCGCCTGCGTCCCGGCACCTACATGCAGGCCGCGATGCTGGTGCCCGAAGCGGCCAAGCTCAAGAAGAAGCGCTGGGCCATCGTCTACCCCAACTACGAGTACGGCCAGTCGGCCACGGCGGCATTCAAGCAGCTGCTCAAGGCCGCGCAACCCGATGTCGAGTTCGTCGCCGAGCAGGCCACGCCGCTGGGCAAGGTCGATGCCGGCAGCGTGGTGCAGGCGCTGGCCGATGCCAAGCCTGATGCGATCTTCAACGTGCTGTTCGCCGCCGACCTCTCGAAGTTCGTGCGCGAAGGCAACACGCGCGGCCTGTTCAAGGGCCGTGAAGTGGTCAGCGTGCTGACGGGTGAGCCCGAGTACCTGGATCCGCTCAAGGACGAGGCGCCCGACAACTGGATCGTGACCGGCTATCCCTGGTACTCGATCAAGACGCCCGAGCACGATGCCTGGGTCAAGGCCTACCAGGCCAAGTTCAAGGACTACCCGCGCCTGGGTTCGGTGGTCGGCTACAGCATGATCCACTCGGCCGCGGCCGGCATCGCCAAGGCCGGCGGCACCGACACCGAAAAGCTGATCACGGCCTTCCGCGGCCTCGAACTGATGTCGCCGTTCGGCAAGATCAGCTACCGGCCCGAAGACCACCAGGCCACCATGGGTGCCTACGTCGGTCGCACCAAGAACGAAGGCGGCAAGGGCGTGATGGTCGACTACGTCTACCTCGACGGCGCCGACGCGAAGTACCAGCCGTCCGCTGCCGACATCAAGAAGTCGCGCGCTGCGGACTGACCGGCCAGGAACGAACGGGTCATGAGCTTTTCCGGTTTCATCGTCCAGCTACTCAACGGGCTGGCGAGCGCGTCGTCGCTGTTTCTCGTGGCGGCAGGCTTGTCGCTGATCTTCGGCGTCACGCGGATCGTGAATTTCGCGCATGGCTCGTTCTTCATGGTGGGCATCTACATCGCCTACACGCTGGTCGAGAAGCTCGGTGGCGGCATGGGCTTCTGGCCCGCGCTGCTGCTCGCGGCGCTCGCGGTCGGTGTGCTCGGCGCGCTGATCGAAGTGGTGCTGCTGCGCCGCATCTACAAGGCGCCCGAGCTGTTCCAGCTGCTCGCGACCTTCGCGCTCGTGCTTGTCATCAAGGATGCCGTGCTGTGGTTCTGGGGCCCGGACGAACTGCTCGGCCCGCGCGCACCGGGCCTGTCGGGCTCGGTCATGATCCTCGGGCGGCAGTTCCCGGCCTACGACCTGTTCCTCATCGCCATCGGCCCGGTGGTGCTCGGCCTGGTGTGGATGCTGCTCACGCGCACCCGCTTCGGCACGCTGGTGCGCGCCGCCACGCAAGACCGCGAGATGGTCAGCGCGCTGGGCGTCAACCAGGCCTGGCTGTTCACGGCGGTGTTCGCACTCGGCGCGATGCTCGCGGGCCTCGGTGGCGCGCTGCAGCTGCCGCGCGAACCGGCCACGCTCGAGATGGACCTGCACACCATCGGCGCCGCCTTCGTCGTGGTGGTGGTCGGCGGCATGGGTTCAATTCCGGGTGCCTATGCGGCGGCCCTGCTCATTGCAGAGATCAAGGCCATCTGCATCTGGCTGGGCGTCGTCGACGTGTTCGGCGTCAGCGTTTCTTTCTCCAAGCTCACCCTCGTGGTGGACTTCCTCGTGATGGCCGTCGTGCTGGTCTGGCGACCGTGGGGCCTGTTCGGCAAGGCGCAGGCGCCGAGCCGTTACGTCGGCATGCCCGAAGAGCCGTTGCGGCGCGCCAGCAAGACGTACCTGATCGCGGCGGCCGTGTTCGGCCTGGTGCTGGTGGCGGCGCCGTTGCTCACGGCCAGCTCGCCCTACACCACGGTGCTGATGATCGACCTGCTGATCGCTGCGCTGTTCGCGGCCAGCCTGCACTTCATCATGGGTCCGGCGGGCATGCACTCGTTCGGCCATGCGGCGTACTTCGGGCTCGGGGCCTACGGCGCCGCGCTGCTTGTGCGCGCCAGCGGTTTGCCGATGGAGGCAGCGCTGATCGCGGCGCCGCTGATCGCCGCGATCGGCGCCTTCGTCTACGGCTGGTTCGCAGTGCGGCTTTCGGGCGTGTACCTGGCGATGCTCACGCTGGCCTTTGCGCAGATCACCTGGGCCATCACCTACCAGTGGGACAGCTTCACCGGCGGCAGCAACGGCCTGACCGGCGTCTGGCCGGCCGAGTGGCTGTCGGACAAGCGCGTGTACTACTGGCTCACGCTGGCGCTGGTGGCGGGCGGGGTGCTGATGCTGCGCCGCATCCTGTTCTCGCCCTTCGGCTACGCGCTGCGGGCCGCGCGCGATTCCGTGCTGCGGGCCGATGCGATCGGCATCGACGTCAAACGCATGCAATGGGCGGCCTTCATCGTCGCCGGCACGGCCGCAGGCCTGGCCGGCGCCTTGTTCGCGTTCTCCAAGGGCAGCATCTCGCCCGACTCCATGGCCGTCGGCAAGTCGGTCGACGGGCTGGTCATGGTGCTGCTCGGCGGCATCCAGACGCTCGCGGGCCCGGTGGTCGGTGCCGTGACCTTCACCTGGCTGCACGACACTGTGGCGCGCAACACCGACTACTGGCGCGCGATGCTCGGCGCGATCATCCTGCTGCTGGTGCTGCTGTTCCCGCAGGGCATCGCGGGCTTTGCCAAGCAGCTGTTCGACCGGTTCAAGCGCACGCCGCCTGCGGCCGAGCCGAAGGAGGTGCAGGCATGAGCGCGCCCCTCCTTCAGGTCCAGAACCTCGGCAAGTCCTTCGGCGGCGTCAAGGCGGTCGACGGCATCAGCTTCGACCTGGCGCCGGGCGAGCTGCTCGCGCTGATCGGCCCCAACGGCGCCGGCAAGTCGACCACCTTCAACATGGTCAACGGCCAGCTCAAGGCCGATCAGGGCTCGATCCTGTTCGGCGGGCAGGAGCTCATCGGCCGCAAGCCGCGCGCGATCTGGCGCATGGGCGTGGGCCGCACCTTCCAGATCGCCGAGACCTTCGCGTCCCTGACGGTGGCCGAGAACGTGCAGATGGCGCTGCTCTCGCACGACGCCAAGCTGTATTCGATGTGGCGCCGCGCGGCAGACCACCAACGCGACGAAGCCGTGGCGCTGCTCGACCAGGTCGGCATGAAGGCGCAAGCCGATCGCCCGTGCAGCGAGCTGGCCTACGGCGACGTCAAGCGCGTCGAACTTGCCATCGCGATGGCCAACGCACCGAAGCTCCTGCTGATGGACGAACCCACCGCCGGCATGGCACCGCGCGAGCGCAATTCCCTCATGGCCCTGACCAAGCAACTCGTGATCGACCGCGGCATGGCCGTGCTCTTCACCGAACACAGCATGGACGTCGTCTTCGCCTATGCCGACCGCATGATCGTGCTCGCCCGCGGCCGGCTTATCGCGCAGGGCAAGCCGCTGGAGATCCGCGACCACCCCAAGGTGCAGGAGGTCTACTTCGGCACCGGCAAGACTTTCGAGAAGGTCGCCGCCAAGGTGGCCGAAGCGCAGGCCGGAGCCCATGCTGCCAACGGAGCCGCCGCATGAGCGCGCCCGAACTGCTCCTCGAAGCCCGCGGCCTTTGCGCCTGGTACGGCGCCGCGCAGATCCTTTACGACGTCGACCTCGACGTGCGCCGCGGCGAAGTGGTGGCGCTCATGGGCCGCAACGGCGCCGGCAAGTCGACCACGCTCAAGGCGCTGATCGGCATGCTGGCCAAGCGCCGCGGCACGGTGAAGTTCCTGGGCCAGGACATCTCGAAGAGCGAGCCGCACCATGCGGCGCGCATGGGCCTGGGCTTCGTGCCCGAAGACCGCCGCGTGTTCACCGATCTCACGGTCATGGAAAACCTCGAAGTCGGCAAGCAGCCCGCCCGCCATTGGACCGACGGCACTGCCGCGCCCGTGTGGACGCCCGAGCGCCTGTTCAAGCTTTTCCCCAATCTCGGTGAGATGCCGAACCGACCGGGCGGCCGCATGAGCGGCGGCGAGCAGCAGATGCTGACCGTGGCGCGCACGCTGATGGGCAACCCGTACCTGGTGCTGCTCGATGAGCCCTCGGAAGGCGTGGCGCCGGTGATCGTCGAGCAGATGGTGCAGATGATCCTGGAGCTCAAGGCGCAGGGCGTGAGCATCCTGCTGTCGGAGCAGAACATGCACTTCGCCGAACTGGTGTCCGACCGCGCCTATGTGCTCGAAAAGGGCCAGATCCGCTATCAGGCCACGATGACCGAGCTCGCCGCCAACGACGAGGTCCGCCGCGCGTATCTTTCCGTTTGACCACCCCTCTGGAGCCCACCATGCAACGCAGAACCCTTCTTCATGCCGGCGCCGCGCTCGGGCTGTTCGCCATGGCCCCGCCGCTGTTCGCCGCGGGCAAGCTCAAGCCGGGCGCACGCGCGGCGCTGATCGTGGTCGACGTGCAGAACTGCTTCGTCGACGGCGGCACGCTGCCCGTGAAGGGCGGCGCCGAGGTGGTGCCGGTCATCAACAAACTGTCGTCCGCGTTCGAGAACGTCGTCGTCACGCAGGACTGGCACACGCCGGGCCACGCGTCGTTCGCCAGCGCACATGCGGGGCAGAAGGCTTTCTCGAGTGTCAAGCTGAACTACGGCGACCAGGTGCTGTGGCCCGACCACTGCGTGCAGGGCACCGAAGACGCCGCGCTGCACAAGGACCTGAGCCTGCCGACCGCGCAGCTCATCATCCGCAAGGGTTTTCGCAAAGGCATCGACAGCTACTCGGCCTTCGAGGAAGCCGACCGCAAGACGCCCACGGGCCTGGCCGGCTACCTGAAGGCGCGCGGCATCCAGACCGTGTACGTCACGGGTCTGGCCACCGATTTCTGCGTGGCCTGGACCGCGCTCGATGCGCGCAAGGCCGGCTTCGAGGCCTACGTGATCGAAGACGCGACCCGCGCGATCGACCTGAACGGCTCGCTCGCGGCCGCCTGGAAACAGATGGCCGCCAAGGGCGTGAAGCGCATCCAGTCGACCGACATCCAGACCGCCTGAGCACACGCGACGAATGTCTGTGTTCGCCCTGACCGTCAACGGACGCAGCGTCGAACTGGCGGCCTCGCACGAGGCCTCGTTGCTGCACTTGCTGCGCAACGACCTGCAGCTCAACGGCCCGAAGTACGGCTGTGGGCTGGGCCAGTGCGGTGCCTGCACCGTCTGGGTCGATGGCGTCGCGGCGCGCGCCTGCGTGATCCCGGCGCACGGTGTGGCAGGGCGCGAGATCACCACGCTGGAGGGCCTTGGCTCGCAAGGTGATTGGCACCCGGTGCAGCAGGCCTTTGAAGAAGCGCAGGCCGCGCAGTGTGGCTACTGCCTCAACGGCATGGTGATGCAGGCCGCGGCGCTGCTGGCGCGCGAACCGAATGCGGACGCCGCGCGCATTCGCGCCGAACTGTCCGGCAACCTGTGCCGCTGCGGCACGCACGTCGAGATCCTGCGCGCCGTGCAGCTGGCCGCGCTGCGCCTCGCGGACACCGGCGCATGACACCCCGCGCGCGCCTGCCGCGCACGCGCGCCGACTTCTTCGCGGCCGATGGCGTGCTGCTGGTCGTGCGCGCACCGCCGCCGGCGCCGCCGCCTGCCAAGGGCCAGCCCGCGCTGGTCGCGGGCAATCCGCTGGAAGGCGACGAGATCCTGCTGGCCGTGTGGGACGACGGCAGCGTCACCGCGTTGAACGGCCATGTCGATCTGGGCACCGGCATCGCCACGGCGTTCGCGCAGATCGTGGCCGAAGAACTCGATGTGCCAATGAACGCCGTGCACGTGGTGCTGGGCGATACCGCGCGGGCGCCGAACCAGGGCGCGACGATCGCCAGCGCCTCGATCCAGATCCATGCGCAGCCCCTGCGTGCGGCTGCGGCGCAGGCGCGGGCTTGGCTGGCGGCGCGCGCGGGCGTTGACGCGGCGCGCGATGCAGCAGGCCGCACGCCAGCCGATGCGGCGCACCACGGCCCGCTGGTCGCCGGTCAGCGCACCGTGCTGCAGCTCGACCTGCACGCGCCCGTCAAGGACCCGCGCGAGCACCGCATCGTCGGCATGCGCCAGCCGCGCATCGACATCCCGGCCAAGCTCGCGGGCGACCTGGTCTTCGTCCACGACATGCGCGCGCCCGGCATGCTGCACGGCCGCGTGGTGCGGCCGCCGTACGCAGGCGCCGACCACGGCGACTTCATCGGCAACACGCTGGAAGCGGTCGATGAATCATCGATCGCGCACATCCCGGGCGTCCGCGCCGTGGTGGTGCTGCGCGACTTCGTCGGCATCGTGGCCGAGCGCGAAGAACACGCCGAGCAGGCGATGCGCGACCTCCGCGTGACGTGGAAGGCCTGGCCGGGCCTGCCGCCGCTCGACGACCTGGCCGGCGCGATCCGCGCCAACCCGTCGACGCAGCGCCTGCTGGTGGACGAGGGCGATGTCGATGCGGCGCTGGCGCAGGCCGACGGGTCCATGCCGCGCACCTATGTCTGGCCGTACCAGATGCACGCGTCGATCGGCCCGTCGTGCGCGCTGGCCGACTGGCAGCCGCAGGGCGGCGGCGACATCCAGCTGCGCGTGTGGGCCGGTTCGCAGAACCCGCATGTGCTGCGCGCCGATCTGGCGAAGCTGATGGACCTGGCCGATGTCGCCGTCGATGTCGTGCGGATGGAAGCCGCAGGCTGCTATGGCCGCAACGGCGCCGACGATGTGGCGGCCGATGCGGCGCTGCTCTCGCGCGCGGTCGGCGCGCTGGTGCGCGTGCAGCTCACGCGCGAGCAGGAACACGCATGGGAGCCCAAGGGCGCCGCGCAGCTGATGGAGGTCAACGGTGGCCTCGACGCCGCGGGCGGCATCGCGGCTTATGACTTCGAGACCTCGTACCCGTCGAACGGCGCACCCACGCTTGCGCTGCTGCTCACGCGCACGGTCGAGCCGGTGGCGCAGGCCTACGAGATGGGCGACCGCACCGCGCGTCCGCCGTACACCATCGACAACTTGCGCGTGAAGGTCAACGACATGGCGCCGATCGTGCGCGCCTCGTGGCTGCGCGGCGTGTCGGCGCTGCCGAGCTCGTTCGCGCACGAGTCGTACATCGACGAGCTTGCGACGGCCGCAGGTGTGGACCCGGTGCAGTTCCGGCTGCGGCACCTGCACGATCCGCGCGCGGTCGAACTGGTGCAGGCCACCGCGCAGAAGGCCGGCTGGCGCATGCGCACCGGGCCGCAGGAGCAGAGCGATGGCGGGCTGGGCAAGGGGGGCGACATTCTTTTCGGCCAGGGCTTTGCGTACGCGCGTTATGTGCACAGCAAGTGGCCCGGCTACGGCGCCGCGTGGGCCGCCTGGGTGGCCGACGTCGAGGTGAATCGGAAGACCGGCGAGGTGCATGTGCGCCGCGTGGTGGTCGGCCACGACGCCGGAATGATGGTCAACCCCGCGGGCGTCGAGCACCAGATCCACGGCAACGTGATCCAGACCACCAGCCGCGCGCTGATGGAAGAGGTGCGCTTCGCGCCGCAGCAGGCCGGCGGCGCGCCCGCGGGCGAAGTGGCGGTGGCACGGCCTGCCTCGGGCGTGGTGGCGAGCCGCGAATGGGGCAGCTACCCGATCATCAATTTCCGCCAGGTGCCGGTGATCGAGGTCATGCACATGCCGCGCCAGGTCGAAGCGTCGCTGGGCGCGGGCGAGTCGTCCTCGGTGCCCGGCACGGCCGCCATCGCGAATGCGATCTTCGATGCGACCGGCGTGCGCTTTCGCGAACCGCCGTTCACGCCGGAGAAGGTGTGCGCCGCGCTGAATCCGCTGCCTGCGCCGCAAGGCGGCGGCGCGGGCGTCGATGCGGCAGATGCCGATGCGGCGGCCCCCGATCGGGGCGCGCTGCAGGCCACCCCATCGCGCATGCCGGTGGACGCGCCCTGGCCTCAGCGCAAGAGCGTGTGGGCCACAGGCGCCGCACTCGTCATCGGCGGCTTCGGCGTTGTGGCCGGCGTGCTCGGCTGGCGGTTCGCCATCGCGCCGGTGTCGCTGACCGCGCCGGTCTACAGCGCAACGACGGTCGAGCGCGGGCGCGTGCTCGCGGCCATGGGCGACTGCGCCGTTTGCCACACCGCGGCGGGTGGCACGCCCAACGCCGGTGGCCGCGCGATGGACACGCCCTTCGGCACGCTCTACACCACCAACCTCACACCCGACGCGGAGACGGGCCTGGGCCGCTGGTCCTTCACGGCCTTCCAGCGCGCGATGCGCGAAGGCATCTCGCGCGACGGCCATCATCTCTACCCGGCCTTCCCGTACACGGCCTTCGCCAAGACGAATGACGACGATCTGCAGGCGCTCTACGCGTACTTCATGTCGCTGCCGGCAGTGCGTGCCGAGACCCCCAGGGCCGAGCTGAAATTTCCGTACAGCGTGCGGCCATTGATGGCCGGCTGGAACGCGCTGTTCCACGACCCGACGCCCTACACGCCCGTCGCCACGCAGAGCGCCGAATGGAACCGCGGCGCCTACCTGGTGAACGGCCTCGGTCATTGCGGCGCCTGCCACACGCCGCGCAACGCGCTGGGCGCAGAGCAGGGCGGGTCGGCGTTTCTGTCAGGCGCGATGGCCGACGGCTGGGAGGCGCCCGCGATCACCGGCCGGTCGAAGGCGGCGGTGCCGTGGAATGCCGAATCGCTGTACGGTTACCTGCGCCACGGCCACGCACCGACCCACGGCACGGCCGGTGGGCCGATGGCCGAGGTGGTGCGCGAACTGCAGCAGGTCCCCGACGACGACATCCGCGCGATGAGCACCTACCTCGCGTCCTTCAATCCCGTGGTGCCCGATCCGCAGGCGCTGGCCGTGCAGGCGGTGCAGTCGGCTGCAGCCAACAAGAGCCGCTTGCTCGGCGCGCCGCAGCGCCTGTTCGACAACGCCTGCGCCGCCTGCCACCACGATGGCGACGGCCCGACGCTGCTCGGCGTGAACACGCCGCTCGCGCTCAACAGCAACCTGACGAGCGACCGGCCGGACAACCTGCTGCGCACGATCCTCGAAGGCGTGCGCGAACCGGCGACGAAGGACATCGGCTTCATGCCCGCGTTCCGCGAGGCGCTGGACGATGCGCAGATCGTCGAACTCGCTGGCTACATGCGCGCGCGCTTCGCGCCGCAGGCCGCGCCGTGGCCGGCGCTGGCCGACGACGTGGCGCGGGTGCGCGCCGCGACGCGCTAGCTCTGCTCTGGCGTGGCGCCGGTCGTTTC
>SEGS01000042.1 GCA_004210915.1 Variovorax sp.
TTCGACCGCTCCGGCGTGGCGCTGCGCCTCGTGAACTTCGCGATCGCGCTGGTCGGCCGCGGCCCGGGCATGCTGCCGCTGGTGGCGATCATGGTGGCGATGTTCCTGGGCGGCATCTCCGGCTCCGGCCCGGCCAATGCCGCGGCGGTGGGCGCCGTGATGATCGCGGCCATGTCGCGCGCCGGCTATCCACCGGCCTTTTCGGCCAGTGTGGTGGGCGCCGCGGCGGCCACCGACATCCTGATCCCGCCCTCGGTCGCGTTCATCGTGTACTCGGTGCTGGTGCCGGGCGCCTCGGTGCCGGCGCTGTTCGCGGCCGGCATGATCCCGGGCGTTTTGGCCGGTCTGGCACTGATCGTCCCAGCCGTCTGGCTGGCGCGCAAGCACAAGATGGGCGCGCTCGAGGCCACGCTGCCGCGCCCGCCGCTGTGGAAGAGCTTCGTCGAAGCCACCTGGGGGCTCGCCGCGCCGGTGCTCATCCTGGGCGGCATGCGCGCCGGCTGGTTCACGCCGACCGAAGCGGCGGTGGTCGCGGTGTTCTACGGGCTGTTCGTCGGCATGGTGATCTACCGCACGATCAAGGTGAAAGACCTGTTCGTGATCCTGCGGGAATCGGGCGAGCTGTCGGCCGTGATCCTGCTGGTGGTGTCGCTCGCGGGCATCTTTGCCTATTCGCTCTCGACGCTGGGCGTGATCGACCCGGTGGCCGATGCCATCGTCAACTCGGGCCTGGGCGAGTACGGCGTGCTCGCCTTGCTCATCCTGCTGCTCATCACGGTCGGCATGTTCCTGGACGGTGTCTCGATCTTCCTGATCTTCGTGCCGCTGCTCTGGCCGATCATGCAGCACTACAAATGGGACCCGGTGTGGTTCGGCGTGGTGCTCACGCTCAAGGTCGCGCTGGGTCAGTTCACGCCGCCACTGGCCGTCAACCTCATGGTGTCGTGCCGCATCGCCAACGTGCGCATGGAAGAGACCGTGCGCTGGGTCGGCTGGATGCTGGTCTCGATGTTCCTGGTGATGGTGGCCGTGATCGCCTTCCCGGAACTCGCGCTCTGGCTGCCGCGCAAGCTGGGCTACTGAGCCCTTTCCCCCGCTTTTTTCTTTCGTTCACAACAAGGAGACACCTCTCATGAAATTCCGTCGCACCCTGCTCGGCCTCGCCATGGCCGCCACCGCCCTGGCTTTCAGCACCGGCGCCATGGCGCAGGCGGCCTACAAGCCCGAGTACAAGATGTCGCTGGTGCTCGGCCCGCCGACGCCCTGGGGCATGGCCGGCAAGATCTGGTCCGACCTGGTGAAGGAGCGCACGCAGGGCCGCATCAACATCAAGCTGTACCCGGGTGTGTCGCTGATCCAGGGCGACCAGACGCGCGAATTCAGCGCGCTGCGCCAGGGCGTGATCGACATGGCCGTGGGCTCGACGATCAACTGGTCGCCACAGGTCAAGGAACTGAACCTGTTCTCGATGCCCTTCCTGATGCCCGACTACGCCGCCATCGATGCGCTGACGCAGGGCGAAGTCGGCAAGGACATCTTCGCGCGCCTGGACAAGGCCGGCGTCGTGCCGCTGGCGTGGGGCGAGAACGGCTACCGCGAGGTGACCAACTCGAAGCGCGCGATCCGCACGCCGGACGACCTCAAGGGCATGAAGCTTCGCGTGGTCGGCTCGCCGATCTATTCGGACATGTTCAGCGCCATGGGCGCCAACCCGACGCAGATGAGCTGGGCCGACGCCCAGCCCGCGCTGGCCAGCGGCGCGGTCGACGGCCAGGAGAACCCGCTGTTCCTGTTCACCGTGCTGAAGATGCAGAACGTGGGCCAGAAGTTCGTGACCACCTGGGGCTATGTGGCCGATCCGTTGATCTTCGTGGTCAACAAGGAGATCTGGGCATCGTGGACGCCGGCCGACCAGGCCATCGTGCGTCAGGCCGCGCTCGACGCCGGCAAGCAGGAAATCGCCCTGGCGCGCAAGGGCCTGGTCGAAGCCGGCAAGCCGGTGCTCAAGGAAATCGAAGGCATGGGCGTGACCGTGACGCAACTGACACCCGCGGAGCGCGAAGCCTTCGTGAAGATCACGCGCCCCGTGTACACCAAGTGGAAGCCGACCGTGGGCAACGCGCTGGTCGAGAAGGCCGAGAAGGCGATCGCGGCGCGCAAGCAATAAGGCGGCGACGCCGTTCCGGAAAAGCCCCGCGATGCGGGGCTTTTTTCATGGCGAGGCCGCTGGCGTCGCCGCTGCCACGGCCGCGACGGCCGTCTGCGGCTGTGGCGCTTCCCAGCCTCCTCCCAGCGCCCGGATCAACCCCACCGTCGCCTGGTACTGCGCCGACTTGACGGCCAGCGCCTGGCGGCGGTTGCGCAGTTCGCTGCGGCGCGCGTCGAGCAGGTCGAGCTGGCTCACGTAGCCGTTGCGGTAGCGCGCATCGCTCAGCACCGTGGCGCGGCGCGCCGACGCGACGGCGCGGGCCTGCACCGCCGACTGGTCCTGGAGCAGGCGCAAGGCCGAAAGCTGGTCCTCGACATCCCGGAAGGCGACCAGCACCTGCTCGCGGTAGCTGGCGAGCGCGCCATCGAGTTGCGCCGACGCGCCCTGCACGCCGGCCTCGCGCCGGCCGCCATCGAAGAGCGGCAGCGACAACAGCGCGCCGATGCCCCAGGAACGCGCCGACCACTTGAACAGGTCGCCGAGTTCGGGCGACGCGTAGCCGCCCGCGCCGGTCAGCGCGATGTTGGGCAGCCAGGCGTTCTGCGCCACGCCGAGCCGCGCCTGGGCCGCCTGCGCGCTGCGCTGCGCGGCGGCCACATCGGGCCGGCGCGCCAGCACCGCGGATGGCAGGCCGGCCGGGATGGCCGGCAGCGCGGTCGTCCACTCGGCATCGCGCAGGCCGAACTGCGAGGCCACCTCGCCGGTCAGCACGGCCAGCGCATGTTCGAGCTGCGCGCGCTGGCGATCGAGCGCGAGCGCGTCCGACTCGGTGGCTGCCAGTTCCGTCTGCACGCGCGCCACGTCGAGCTCGGCCAGGTCACCGGCGCGAAGGCGCCGCTCGCTCAGGTTCAGCGTGTCGCGGTAGGCGTCGACGGTTTCGCGCATCAGCGCCCGCTCGTTGTCGAGCGCGCGCAGTTGCAGGTAGCGCTGCGCCACCTCCGCCTGCACGGCCAGTTTCGCGCTTTGCAGCAACGCCTCGCGCGCGGCGGCATCGAGCGCGGCCGCATTGCTGGCGCCCGAGAGCTTGCCGAACAGGTCGAGCTCCCACGACACGTTGGCACCGGCCGTGATCAGCGTGCCGGGCACGCCGCTGCCGTCGCCGCGGTCCCGCCCGGCACCGCGACTGGCGCCGGCGCCAAGGCCGACCTGCACCGAGCGATCGGCATCAACGGTGCGCGCCAATGCGCGCGCCTCGGCCAGGCGCGCCGCCGCCTGCTGGATGCTGGTGTTGTGGGCGGCGGCGCGTCCGACCAGCGCGTCGAGCGCGGGATCGTTGAAGGCGCGCCACCAGTTGCCGCCTGCTTGCACGGGTGTCGCTGTCGCTGCGGTCGTCGCAGAGGCCTGCGCTTTGAACTGTGCCGGTGTGCTCACGCCGCTCGACAGTTCAGCGGTGGAGGCGCAGCCCGCCAGCACCAGGGCGGCCACCAAGGGCAGCAGCGCGGCGCGCAGCGAAGAGGAAAGACGCGTGTGGGTTGTGCTTGTCATGATCGAAATTCCTTGGGCTCTTTGTTCGTTCATTCGTGCGACCGGTGCGGCGCCGCTGGCTGCGCATGCAGCGCGGAAGGCGCGCCACCGCCACCGGAGAAAGCCTCGATCGCATGCGGCACGTCGCCATGCAGCCGCAGCGGCCGGTTGCCCGCCAGGCGACGCAGCACCACGTAGAACACCGGCGTCAGGAACAGACCAAAGGCCGTCACGCCGATCATTCCGGCGAACACCGCCACGCCCATCGCGCTGCGCATCTCGGCGCCGGCGCCCGTGGCCAGCACCAGCGGCAGCACACCCATCACGAAGGCGAGCGAGGTCATCAGAATCGGACGCAGGCGCAGGCGGCTGGCTTCGATCGCGGCCTGGACCGGCGTGCGCCCCGCGAACTCCAGCTCGCGTGCGAACTCCACGATCAGGATCGCGTTCTTCGCACTCAGCCCCACCAGCACGATCAGCCCGATCTGCGTGAAGACGTTGTTGTCACCCCCCGAGAGCCACACGCCCGTCATCGCGGCGAGCAGACCCATCGGCACGATCAGGATGATCGCGATCGGCAGCGTCAGGCTTTCGTACTGCGCGGCGAGCACCAGAAACACCAGCAGGATCGCCAGCGGGAACACGAGGAAGGCGGAGTTGCCCGCCAGGATTTCCTGGTACGTCAGCTCGGTCCACTCGAAGCTGATGCCCTTGGGCAGCGTCTCGGCCGCGATGCGCGCGACGGTGTCCTGTGCCTGGCCCGACGAAAAGCCGGGCGCGGGACCACCGTTGATGTCGGCCGCGAGGTAGCCGTTGTAGCGCATCGCACGCTCGGGGCCGAAGCTCGAATTGACCTTCATCAACGCGGAGAGCGGCACCATTTCGCCCGTGTTCGAACGCACCTTCAAAAGGCCCACGTCTTCGGCGCGCGCGCGGTACGGCGCATCGGCCTGCACCCGAACGCTGTACGTGCGGCCGAACTTGTTGAAGTCGTTCGCGTACAGGCTGCCCAGGTAGATCTGCATCGTGTCGAAGATGTCGGTCACCGGCACGCCAAGCTGGCGCGCCTTGGTGCGGTCGATGTCGGCATAGAGCTGCGGCACGTTGACCTGCCAGCTGGTGAACATGCCGGCCAGTTCGGGCGCCTGGTAGGCCTTTGCCATAAAGGCTTTGACGGCCTTGTCCATCTCGTCGTAGCCAAGCGAGGCGCGGTCTTCGATCTGCATCTTGAAGCCGCCCGTGGTGCCGAGCCCGGCCACCGGCGGCGGCGGGAACATCACGATGAAGGCGTCCTGGATGCCAGCGAACTGCTGGTTGAGCTGGCCGGCGATGGCGCCGCCGCTCTGCTCGGCCCGTTTGCGCTCGGCAAAGGGCTTGAGCGTGACGAACACCACACCCGAGTTCGAGCTGTTGGTGAAGCCGTTGATCGACAGGCCCGGGAACGCGATCGCGTCTTCGACGTTCGGGTTCTTCTTGACGATCTCGCCCATGCGGTGGATCACGTCCTCGGTGCGGTCGAGCGTGGCGCCATCGGGCAGTTGCGCAAAGCCGATCAGGTACTGCTTGTCCTGCGCGGGCACGAAGCCGCTGGGCACCGCCTTGAAGAGGCCGAAGGTCACGCCCACCAGCGCCAGGTAGATCACCAGCATCAGCGTCTTGCGCGAGATCACGTTCGTCACGCCGCGGCCGTAGGCCTCGCTGCCGCGGTGGAAGAACTTGTTGAACCCGCGGAACAGCCAGCCGAGCCAGCGGTCCATGCCGCGCGTGAGCGCATCCTTCGGCTGGTCGTGACCGCGCAGCAGCAAGGCAGCGAGCGCCGGCGACAGCGTGAGCGAGTTGATCGCCGAGATCACGGTCGAGATCGCGATGGTGACCGCGAACTGTCGGTAGAACTGCCCGGTGAGCCCGCTGATGAAGGCCAACGGCACGAACACCGCGACCAGCACCAGCGCGATCGCGATGATGGGCCCCGACACCTCGCGCATCGCCTTGTAGGTGGCCTCGCGCGGGCTCAGCCCGGATTCGATGTTGCGCTCGACGTTCTCGACCACCACGATCGCATCGTCGACCACGATGCCGATCGCCAGCACCAGGCCGAACAGGCTCAGTGCGTTGATCGAGAAACCCAGCACATGCAGGGCCGCGAAGGTGCCGATCACCGACACGGGCACGGCCAGCAGCGGAATGATCGACGCGCGCCAGGTCTGCAGGAAAAGAATCACCACCAGCACCACCAGCGCGATCGCTTCGAGCAGCGTGTGGATCACCGATTCGATCGAGGCGCGCACGAACTGCGTCGGGTCGTAGGCGATGCGGTATTCGACGCCTTCGGGCATGGCGCTCGCGATGTCGTCCATCGTCTTGCGCACGTTGGCCGAGATGTCGAGCGCGTTGGAGCCCGGCGCCTGGAACACGCCCATGCCGACCGCCGCGTCGTTGTTGAGCAGAGAGCGCAGCGAATAGTCGGCCGCGCCCATCTCCAGCCGGCCAATGTCGCGCAGCCGGGTCACCGCGCCGTCGGTGCCGCTCTTGACGATGATGTCGCCGAACTCTTCCTCGCTCTGGAGGCGCCCTTGCGCATTGATCGAGAGCTGCATGTCCACGCCCGAGAGGCCCGGCGATGCGCCGACCACGCCGGCCGCGGCCTGGATGTTCTGGCTGCGGATCGCGGCCACCACGTCACTCGCCGACAGGCCGCGCTGCGCGACCTTCTGCGGGTCGAGCCAGACCCGCATCGAATACTCGCCGCCGCCGAAGATCTGCACCTGGCCCACGCCCTGGATGCGCGCGAGCCGGTCCTTCACGTTCAGCACCGCGTAGTTGCGGAGGTAATTGATGTCGTAGCGGTCGTTCGGCGACACGAGGTGCACCACCATCGTGAGGTCGGGCGCGCTCTTGACGGTCGTGATGCCCAGGCGCCGCACTTCTTCGGGCAAGCGCGGCTCGGCCTGCGAGACGCGGTTCTGCACCAGCTGCTGCGCCTTGTCGGGATCGGTGCCCAGCGCGAAGGTCACGGTGAGCGTCATCACGCCGTCGGTCGTGGCCTGGCTGCCCATGTAGAGCATGCCTTCCACGCCGTTGATCGATTCCTCGAGCGGCGTGGCCACGGTTTCGGCGATCACCTTCGGGTTGGCGCCCGGGTACTGCGCGCGCACCACCACCGAAGGCGGCGCGACGTCGGGGTATTCGGAGATCGGCAGGCTGCGCAGGGCGATCAGCCCCGCGATCAGCATCAGCACCGACAGGACGCCGGCAAAGATCGGCCGGTCGATGAAGAACTTGGAGAGATTCATGGTGTGCTTTCTCGGGATCGCAGGCGCGCAGGCGCCTGCGTCCCGCTCAGGAGTTCGATGCCAGCTTGCGCGCGGCCGGCGCCTGCGCCGTGGCGTCCATCGGCACGGCTTCGGGCGCGACGAGCGCACCGGGCCGAACGTGCTGCAGCCCGTTCACGATCACGCGCTCGCCGCTCCGGAGGCCGCTGGCCACGACGCGCAAGCCGTTGGCCGGCGCGCCGAGCGTGACCTCGCGGTATTCGGCCTTGTTGTCGCCGTTGACGACCATCACGAACTTCTTGCTTTGGTCAGTGCCGATCGCGCGCTCGCTCACCAGCATCACCTTGCTGCTGCGCGCCTGGCCCATGCGGATGCGCGCGAACTGACCCGGGATCAGCGCGCCGTCCTTGTTGTCGAAGGCGGCGCGCACGCGCACCGTGCCGCTCTTCGCATCGACCTGGTTGTCGATCAGTTGCAGCTTGCCTTCGAAGGGCGTGCCGGCGCTGGCCGCGGTGCCCATCTGCACAGGAATCTGGCCGATCAGCGTGCGGGCGCTGGCGCCGCCGGGCAGGTCTTTCAGCGCCTTGCCGATCACCTGCTCGTCGGCGTCGAAGCTCGCGTAGATCGGGCTCACCGACACCAGCGTGGTCAGCACGGGCGCACCGGGGCCGGCCGCGACCAGGTTGCCCACCGTGACCTCGAGCTTGCCGATGCGGCCCGCCACCGGCGCCCGCACCTGCGTGTACCCAAGGCTCAGGCGCGCGGTCTGCAGTGCAGCGCGGGCGGCGCGCAGGTTGGCCTCGGCTTCGCGCTGGCCGTTGCTGCGCTCGTCGAGCTCGCGCTGGGCGATCGCCTGCTCGTCCCACAGGCGGCGTGCGCGTTCATGCTCGCTCTGCGCTTGGGATACGCGGGCCTGCGCGGCGGCGACCTGCGCCTCGGCACGGTCGACGTCCGCGGTGTAGGGGGCCGGATCGATGGTGATCAGCAGCTCGCCGGGCTTGACCAGCGCGCCTTCCTTGAAGTGCACGGCCTGCACGGCACCGGCCACGCGCGAGCGCACGTCGACGCGCTCCACCGCTTCGAGCCGGCCCGAGAACTCGTCCCAGGCCGTGATGTCGGTCGTCGCCACAGTGGCGACAGAGACCGGCGTGGCGGGTGGCGCGGCCGGCGCAGCCTTGCTTTCCGCATTCGAGAGCGGCTGGCCAAAGATGGCGGCAACCACGGCGGCGACGGCCGTGAGACCGGTCAGCGTGGGCCAGAGGCCCCGTCGCGCGGATTTTTGGTGGGGTGGCAAGGGCTTGTTCGACATGATGGATTCCTTCAGAAAGCGATATTCGGGATGCAGAAGTCCCCGCGGCGCATCGCGGCGCCGGTGGACGGGAGGGGGTGGGTGGCGCCGCGGTCGGCGCCTCGCGGCTAGGCGGCGGGTGGCTGGCCGAAGAAGTCGCGCAGTTGCTGATCGACAGCCGCTTCGCAGGCGCAACAACTGTTGTCGGTGTCGTAGAGCGCCTCGGGCCAGTTGGCCGCGCTTTGCAACACACTGCTCACGACCGGGATGCCGGCCTTGCGCAGGCGTTCGGCGAAGGCCAGTGCCTCGTCCCGCATCGGATCGGCGGCGCCGACCAGCACCAGCGTCGGCGCCAGTTCGGCCAGCCGCATCGAGGCGCCCGGCACCGCGTACGGGTGCACGGCGTCGCCCGGCGAGCGCAGGTAGTCCTGCCAGCCGCTGGCCCAGCGGCACTCGGTCGCGTCGCCGGTGGCCTCGCGCAGGGACTGCGTGCCGGTGCAGGGGTCGAGCATCGGCGAGAGCAGGATCTGGCCGGCCAGCGGCGGATGGGCGCGGTCGCGGGCGATCAGCGTTAACGCTGCGGCCAGGTTGCCGCCGGCCTCTTCACCGGCCAGGTAGATCCGGGCGCCCTTGCCCGCCAGCTTGACGCGCTGCTTGTAGAGCCATTCGAGCACCGCGTAGCCGACCTCGACCGGCTCCGGAAACGGCGTCAGCGGGTAGGCCAGCGACACCGCGACCGCGCCGGCGCGGGCCAGCATGCGGCCCACATTGCGGCCGTTCTCCAGGCCGCCGCAAACGAAGGTGCCGCCATGAAAGTGCAGCACCAGCGGCGTGCCCTGGGCGCCGGCGACACGCTGGCCATAGGTGCGGGCCTGGACCGGCTCGCGGCCAGGAAGTTCGATCGTGATGTCGGCTTCGGGCACGGTCGATCCCGGAGCGGCAGCAGCGGCGTCGGCAGTGCGGAGCGGGGAGCGGGGAGACATGGTGCGGGCCTGTGTTGGATCGTCGATGGATGGAATATAGGCCCGCAGCACAAGAAGAAAAACAGGGCTTCGACCCCCACTCTGTTTCGAATCGACGAACAATCGGCCCGATCACGCGTGTGAGAATTCGCTCGCCCGGCACCCGTCGGGCTCGCGAGGAGCACTTCACCCATGGATCAGATACAGGCGATGCGGGTCTTTGTCCGCGTTGTCGAAGCCGGAACCTTCACCCGCGCTGCCGATTCGCTCGACCTGCCCAAGGGCACGGTCACCAAGCAGATCCAGGCGCTGGAGGCACGCCTTCGCGTCAAGCTGCTCAACCGCACCACGCGGCGGGTGACCGTGACGCCCGACGGCGCAGCGTACTTCGAGCGCGCCGCGCGCCTGATCAACGACTTCGACGATCTCGAGGGCAGCATGGTCAACGCGCAGGCCAGCCCGAGCGGGCGCCTGCGCATCGACGTGGGTACGCAGACCGCGCGCTACATCATCCTGCCCGCGCTCTCGACCTTCATGGACCGCTACCCGGACATCCAGGTCGATCTGGGCGTGAGCGACCGCGCGATCGACCTCATCAGCGACAACGTCGACTGCGTGATCCGTGGCGGCCCGCTCACCGACCAGTCGCTGGTGGCGCGCCGCATCGGCAGCCTGGCATTCGTGACCGTGGCCTCGCCGGCCTACATCAAGCGCTACGGCATGCCCCAGCATCCGAACGACATCGGGAAGCGACATCACCTTGTCGGGTTTTTCTCGGGCAGCACGCGGCGCTCCTATCCGCACGAGTTCCATAAGGGCGAGGAAATCATCGACCTGACCGGCCCGTACCGCGTCGCCGTCAACGATGGCAATGCCCATCTGGCCGCCGTGCTGGACGGTTTCGGCATTTCTCAGTGCGTGCGCTCAATCGTCGAGCCGCATCTGGCCAGCGGCGAGCTCGTCGAAGTGCTGCCCGATTGGCACTGTCCGCCCATTCCGATGCACGTCGTCTATCCGCCCAATCGCCACCTGAGCGCGAAAGTGCGCGCCTTCGTGGACTGGGCCGCCGATCTTTTTGCGAAGAACCCGCAGCTCCAGCAACGATGAAAAAAGCCCCGCAGTGCGGGGCTTGTTCGTGCGCGCTGGCGTGTTAGTGCTGCAGGATCTTGTTGAGGAAATCCTTGGTCCGCGCCTGACGGTTCTCGGGGTGATTGAAGAACTCGTCTTTCGAGCAGTCTTCCAGGATCTTGCCGCCCACGTCGATGAAGATCACACGGCTGGCCACCTTGCGGGCAAAGCCCATTTCGTGGGTGACCACCATCATGGTCATGCCTTCCTTGGCCAGCGCCACCATCACGTCGAGCACTTCGCCCACCATTTCAGGATCGAGTGCGGAGGTCGGCTCGTCGAACAGCATGACGATCGGGTCCATGCTGAGCGCGCGGGCAATCGCGACGCGCTGTTGCTGGCCGCCCGAGAGCTGGCCGGGGAACTTGTCCTTGTGCGCCATCAGGCCCACACGGTCAAGCATCTTGAGGCCACGCGTCTTCGCTTCGTCGGCGCTGCGGCCGAGCACCTTGATCTGTGCGATCGTTAGGTTCTCGGTGACCGACAGGTGCGGGAACAGCTCGAAATGCTGGAACACCATGCCGACCTTCGAGCGCAGTTTCGGCAGGTCGGTCTTGGGGTCGTGCAGCGCGATGCCGTTGACCGTGATCTCGCCCTTCTGGAAAGGTTCGAGCGCGTTGACAGTCTTGATGAGCGTCGACTTGCCGGACCCCGACGGGCCGCACACCACCACCACATCGCCCTTGGCGATGTTGACGGAGCACTCGTTGAGCACCTGGACCGGGCCGTACCACTTGGAAACGTTCTTGATTTCAATCATTTTCTAACTCTCCGATCAACGAATGATGGCGATCTTCTTGTGCAGGCGCTTCACCAGGTACGAGAGCGCGTAGCACATGACGAAGTAGACAACTGCGGCCAGCAGATAAGCCTCGGTCGGACGGCCGAAGTTCTTGCCCGCCGTCTCGAAGCCCTTGAGCATGTCGTAGGCGCCGATGGCGTAGACCAGCGAAGTGTCCTGGAACAGGATGATGGTCTGCGTCAGCAGCACCGGCAGCATGTTGCGAAAGGCCTGCGGCAGGATGACCAGGCGCATGTTCTGCCCGTAGCTCATGCCGACCGCCTGACCGGCATGCACCTGGCCGCGCGGGATCGACTGGATACCGGCGCGCATGATCTCGCTGAAGTACGCCGCCTCGAACGCGATGAACGTGATGATCGCGGAAGTCTCGGCACCGATGGGCCGCCCGATCAGGAAGGGCACCAGCAGGAAGAAGCCCAGAATCACCATCACCAGCGGCACGCTGCGCATGCCGTTGACGTAGAAGGCGGCAGGCAGGTCCAGCCATTTCTTGCCGGACAGCCGCATGAGCGCCAGCACCGTGCCGAACAGCACGCCGCCCAGGGTCGCGACGACCGTCAGGAAGATGCTGAAGTAGAAGCCCTTGAGGACGAAGTTGCCGATGACGTCCCAGTTGTAGAAGCTGAAATCGAGATTCATGGCTCAATGCCCTCCCGTTCCACCGGCGACCACGAAGCCCGGCACGCGAACCTTCTTCTCGACGAAAGCCATGATGCGGTTGATGGCCATGGCCGAGATCACGTAAAGCGCCACGACGCCCACGAAGATTTCCATCTGGCGCCCGGTTTCCTCACCGGCCTGCAGATAGAACTGCGTCAGTTCGGCAATGGACACCGCGAAGGCCACCGACGAATTCTTGAAAATGTTCATCGACTCGCTGGTGAGCGGCGGAATGATGATGCGGTAAGCCATCGGCAGGATGACATAGCGGTAGTACTGAACGGTCGTGAAGCCGACGGCCATGCCGGCATAGCGCTGCCCGCGCGGAAGCGCCTGAATGCCCGACCGCAGTTGTTCGGCAATCCGCGCCGAAGTGAAGAGGCCCAGCGCGATCACCACCAGAAGGAAGGGCGGGAACGCCCTCATTGGCGGCACCAGCGCCGGCACCACGTAGTACCAGAGAAAAATCTGGACGAGCAGCGGGATGTTGCGGAACAGCTCGACCCAGGCGTTGCCGAAACGCACCAGCCAGGGGCTGTCGGGCAGCGTGCGCAGCACACCAATCAGCGAGCCGAACGACAGAGCCAACACCAGGGCGCACAGCGCCACCGACACGGTCCATCCCCACGCTGAAAGCATCCAGTTCAGATAGGTCATGTCCCCACCTGTTCCGAAACAACCTTTGACGACATTGCCGTCGATGGTGTCCTTGCAGAACACCTGCCAATCCCAGTTTCCCATCGGAAGCTCCTCGCCGTTTCTCTGTATGAATCCTCTTCCATACACAAAACGCCCGCCTTCGAGGCGGGCGTTTGCGTACCGTCCAGCGCTGGATTACTTCTGGGCGTAGTCTTCCATCGGCTTGTCGTTCGGGTTCGCCCATGCGTCCTTGGTCGCGGCGGACATCGGCAGACCAATCTTCGAATTGGTCGGCGGGATCGGCTGCAGGAACCACTTGTCATACAGCTTGGCCAGCGAGCCATCGGCGATCTGGCGCTTGATGCTGTCGTCCACCGCCTTCTTGAACGCGGGATCGTCCTTGCGGATCATGCAGGCGATGGGTTCCACCGACAGCACTTCGCCGACCATCTTGTAGTCGTTGGGGGTCTTGGACTTGGAAGCGTTGGCTGCCAGGATGGAACCGTCCATCACGAAGGCATCGGCGCGGCCCGACTCGAGCAGCAGGAAGCTGTCGGCGTGGTCCTTGCCCATGATTTCCTTGAAGTCCAGGCCTTCGGCGCGCTTGTTGCGGCGCAAGGTTTGCACCGAGGTCGTGCCGGTCGTCGTGGCAACGGTCTTGCCCTTCAGGCCTTCGATGCCGTTGATGCCCGAGTTGGCCTTGGTCAGGATGCGCACTTCTTCCACATACGTGGTGATGGCGAA
Source organism: Variovorax sp. (assembly GCA_004210915.1). GTDB lineage: Bacteria > Pseudomonadota > Gammaproteobacteria > Burkholderiales > Burkholderiaceae_C > Variovorax. The sequence continues at coordinate 13,169 of SEGS01000042.1, forward strand.
CGCGACGTCCTTCTGCCGGGTGGCGTTGTTGGTGGTCGAGCCGCATTCCAGATCGACGGTGCCGTTTTGCACCAGCGGGATGCGGTTCTGCGACGTCACAGGCGTGTAGGCAATCTTGATTTCCTTGCCGGCCTGCTTGCCAAGGTCGGCCACGATGCGCTCGCCCATCTCGGTATGGAAGCCGACGTACTTGCCGTTGCCCAGTGTGTACGACAGTGCAGACGAGTCACGCACGCCCAGGCTTATGTTGCCGCTGGCCTTGATCTTGGCCAACGTGTCGTTGGCTTGTGCCAGTGCGCCACCGGCGGCGAGGGCGGCAATTGCCAGAACCAATACTTGCTTCTTCATACGAAAAACTCCTGAGGGTGACTGAGAGAGATACAACGAAATTCTAGACATTCACGTTATCGGGATAACCCGCGCCAATGTCGTGCGTCGTGCACCATTCATCGGTGAGTTCGATGCAGTGTGCGCCAAAGTGCGGCGTCCGTGCATCTCATCCACAAAGGACTAAGCAGTGTTTGTGCCTGAGTGACTCCCCGAACGGCGCGGCATGTGCAGTTATGCACAAAAGTCGCGTTTAAAAAAAAGCACGCGAATGCGTGCGAAGGTTGATGCGTGACAGCTGAAACTGGGTGCGACTGTAAGGACATCGCCGGGCCGCTGCCAATGCCGTTTGCAGCGACGTTCATGCACCAGCGTCATAGATTGTGCAGTGCACCAATGTTGTCTCAGACTGCCGGCTGATTGCCCACCAGGTACGACCACAAGGCGTCGGCGGCGCGCTTGGTCTGGGCGCCCTCGGTCGCACGGGCCGCGCGGCTTGTCCCTTTGGTAGCTGCCGATGTCGAGGGGCGTTCACGGTAGGCGCGAATTTCCATGGTCGCCTCCAACCGATCGATCTCGGGTGGCAAGGCGCTCACCAGCTTGCGTGCCTTGACCTCCTTGCGCACCGCGCTCTGCGGCAGGAATGCGATGCCGTGTCCTTCGAGCGCCATGGCTTTCAACCCCTCGGCCATGTCGGTCTCATAGACGCGGTCCAGGTGAATGGCCGTCTCCGATTCCTTGATCAACTGATCGACAAGGCGGCTCAGGTACGCACCGGGCGCATAGCCCAGATAGGGCAAGGGCTGGCCCGGACGCCCGGGCAGACGGTAGCGCGGCGCGCCGTCGGCATCGGCCCGCACCCAAGGCGCGATCACCTCTTCGCCAAGGCTCACCATTTCGTACTTGGTGGCGTCGAGCTGTAGCGGCTGCGATGGGTGCTGGTAGGCGATCAGCAGGTCACAGCTCCCCTCGACCAGGCGAAGGACCGCATCGTGCACGTTGAGCGCGATCAGCCGGCTCTTCATCGGCCCGAAGTGCTCGCGCAGACCCGTGACCCAGGCGGGAAAGAAAGTAAAGGCCAGCGTGTGCGGCACCGCGAACTCGATCACGTCCTGGCCGGCGGCCGAGTGCCCGCGCAGCATGGCGCGGGTGCTCTGCAGGCCCTGCAGCATCTCGATGGCCTGGCCGTAGAGTGTCTGCCCGGCCGGCGTCAGCCGTGTCGGATAAGAGCTGCGGTCGACCAGATCGGTGCCGGCCCATCCCTCGAGCGCCTGGATGCGTCGCGAGAACGCCGGCTGCGTGACGTGGCGCAGCTGGGCCGACCGGCTGAAGCTGCGCGTTTCCGCGAGGCTAATGAAGTCTTCCAACCACTTGGTTTCCATGGCGGCCGATTATGTGCCTGCGGCATGGGCCCGCCGGTCAGATCGCTGTGACGACCCCCGTGCCGGCAAAGTGCCCGTCGGCGTTGGCCAGAAAGCGCTTGAATGAAGCCTCGGTGGCCTCCGGCGACCAGCCCGCCAGATGCGGCGTGATGATGAGGTTGTCGATGTCGATGAGCTGTTCGGGCCGCTTCGGCTCGCTCTCGTACACGTCGATCCCCGCGCCTGCGAGCCGGCCGCTGCGAAGCGCGGCCGCCAGCGCGTCGGTGTCGACCACGCTGCCGCGACCGATGTTCACCAGAAAGCCTTGCGGCCCCAGTGCGTCGAGCACCTCGGCGTTGACGATGTGCTTCGTCGCAGCGCCGCCGGGCGCGGCACACACCAGCACGTCGCTCCATTCGGCCAGCGCCTTCAGGCTGTCAAAGAAGCGGTGCGGCGATGCCTCTTTCGGCTTGCGGTTGTGATAGCCGATCTCCATCTCGAAGCCGCCCGCGCGCCTGGCAATCTTCTCGCCGATCGTGCCCATGCCAAGGATGCCGAGCCGCTTGCCCGACACATTGGGCGGCTGCGGGATCGCGAGGCGCCACACGCCCTCGCGGCACAGCCGGTCGAGCGTCCGGAATCCGCGCACCGCGCTGATGACGAGGCCGAACGCATGGTCGGCCACGCAGTCGTCGTTGGTGCCTTGCCCGTTCGCCAACGCGATGCCGCGCGCGCGGGCCGCTTCCAGGTCGACCATCTCGTAGCCGGCGCCCATGCAGCACACGAGCTCGAGCGCAGGCATCGCATCCATCTCGGCGGCCGTGAGGCCGATCACGCCGATGGTCAGCACCACACGGTAGCGGGCGCCGTTCGCGGCAATCGCCGCTTCGCGCTCGGCCGGGGTGACCGCGTAGGTCAGGTCGTACTGCGCGGCCAGCCGCGTCTGATGCTCGGCCGACAGGTTGCTGAGCACCAGCAGGGGGATCTTCACTGACATTCGCATTCACTCCAGACTCGATGGCGTAGGGGACGACGGGCCTGGCGCTGCAGCGCGAGTCCGTTCATTGAAGATTCTGCTAGAGCACGACGGGCGTGGCCTCGACCTTCTGCAAAGTCCACATCTGTGCGTAGCGGCCCTGGCGCGCCAGCAGCTCGGCGTGCGTGCCGCGTTCGACGATCACGCCGGCCTCCAGCACCAGGATTTCGTGCGCATCGACCACCGTCGACAGGCGGTGCGCGATGACCAGCGTCGTCTTGTTCTGCGCCGCGCTTTTCAGTTCAGCCTGGATCGCGCGTTCGTTGGCCGAGTCGAGCGCCGAGGTCGCTTCGTCGAAGATCACGATCGGCGGGTTCTTGAGCAGGGTGCGCGCAATCGCCACGCGCTGCTTCTCGCCGCCCGAGAGCTTGAGCCCGCGCTCGCCCACCGGCGTGTCGTAGCCCTTGGGCGTCGCGGCAATGAAGTCATGGATGCGCGCGGCCCTGGCGGCGGCCTCGACCTCCTCGCGTGACGACTCTGGCCGTCCATAGGCGATGTTGTATTCGACCGTGTCGTTGAAGAGCACCGTGTCCTGCGGCACGATGCCGATGGCCTGGCGCACGCTGGCTTGCGTCACTTCGCGGATGTCTTCTCCGCCGATGGTGATGCGGCCTTGCTGCACGTCGTAGAAGCGGTAGAGCAAACGCGCGAGCGTCGACTTGCCCGAGCCTGACGGACCGACCACCGCCACCGTCTTGCCGGCAGGGATCTCGAAGCTCACGTGTTTCAGGATCGGGCGCGCTGCCTCGTAGGCGAAGCTCACGTCGTCGAAGCGGATCGTTGAATCCACGCCACGCAATGGTTCGGCGTCAGGCGCATCGCGCACCTCGCGCTCCTTCTCCATCAGCACGAACATCTTGTCGAGATCGGTCAGGCTCTGCTTGATCTCGCGGTAGATCACACCCAGGAAGTTGAGCGGGATGTACAGCTGGATCATGAAGGCGTTGACCATCACGAGGTCGCCCAGTGTCATGCGGCCTTCGACAACGCCCGCAGTGGCACGCCACAGCATCAGCACCAGGCTGACCGCGATCAGCATCTGCTGGCCGACGTTCAGCATCGACAGCGTGCGCTGGCTCTTGATGGCCGCCTTGCGATAGCGGTCAAGGCTCGCGTCATAGCGCTGTGCTTCGAATTCCTCGTTGTTGAAGTACTTGACTGTTTCGTAGTTCAGCAGCGAATCGACTGCACGGCTCTGCGCCGTCGAGTCGAGCTCGTTCATCGTCTTGCGGAACTGCGTGCGCCACTCGGTCACCGTTACTGTGAAGAAGATGTAGAGCACCAGTGCTGCGCCGGTGATCCACACGAAGAGCGAATCGAACTTGACGCCCAGGATCGTGAGCACCAGCACCAGTTCGATGATGGTCGGCACGATGCTGTAGAGCGACATCGAGATCAGCGAATGCACGCCGCGCGTGCCGCGCTCGATGTCGCGCGTCATGCCGCCGGTCTGGCGCTCGAGGTGAAAGCGCAGGCTCAGCGCGTGCAGGTGCCGAAACACCTCGAGCGAGATGCTGCGCGCCGCGCCTTCCGTCGCCTTGGCGAAGACGAGCTCGCGCAGTTCGGTGAAGAGTGCGGTGGAAAAGCGCAGCAGTCCGTAAGCCACCAGCAATGTGATCGGCACCACGAGCAACGCCTGCGCCATGTTCGGCGTCGGCGTCATCGTGTCGACGAGGTTTTTCAACAGCACCGGCACGCCCACGTTGGCGACCTTGGCGCCTACCATGAAGAGCAGTGCCGCGATCACGCGCCACTTGTATCGCCAGAGGTACGGGAAGAGGCGACGGAGCGTGGCCCAGTCGGAGCGGGGAGTGACGTCGGTCACCGGGGAAGCAGAAAGCTCGGGCGGCATCGGGGAGGCACATTCGTTTCAGTTGTTTGCACGCAGTCCGAGTGTCTGAACACCGAGCTGATCTCGATGACAGGCGCCGATCGGCCGGACACCGAACGCCAGTCCACCACGCGGCCCTCGAAGGTCAGCACTGTGAACTCCTCGACCAGTTCCCGGTCGTACCTTCCCTTGCCGCACGCGACGAATGGCTGCCAGTCCTTGTAGTCCTGTGGCCAATGCACGGTGCCTTCGGCGTCGAGGCGGCCATAACGCAAAACGAAGCAGTCCCGCCCGCCTTCTTGCGCCTCGACGCGCGCAATACCGCCGGCCCACCGCACAAGGACGCCCTTCGCCTTTTGCGCCACCACCTGCGCAGGCGAGAGGGTCGTTACCGCGGCCGCAGCATCGCGGACTGGATCGCCAGGCGGCGATGGGGCGGCGCAGCCCGCAAGCAAGGCGGCAGCGCCCAGAAGCACAGAGGCGCGCCGCATTGCGGCCGCTCTCCCGCCAGGCAGGCAATACAAAACATGGGGAACACTGGCGGGGCGCATGGCTGACAATCGGAAAGTTTCAGCCCGGGATTGTGCCGATGTCCGATTCTCCAAGTGCCCAAGTGGCCGCCCTCACCCTCCGCAGCCTGCCCGCCGACATGGAACTGGTGCTGAAGGTCATCCCGATGCCGGCCGACGTCAACGCGAATGGCGACATCTTTGGCGGCTGGGTCATGGCGCAGTGCGATCTGGCCGGCTCGGTGATTCCTGCGCGTCACGCCAAGGGGCGGATGGCCACCGTGGCAGTCAACGAGTTCATCTTCAAGCAGCCGGTGCGGCTGGGCGACATCCTGTCGTTCTATTCCAAGCTGGTGAAGATCGGGCGCACCTCGATCACCGTCACCGTCGAGGTTTTCGCCGAGCGCTTCCGCTCGCAGGGTGAGTACCTGAAGGTGACGCAGGCGACATTCACCTATGTCGCCATCGACGAGAACGGCCGGCCGCGGCCGGTCGCGCAGCCCTGAGGTTGCTGCGACCCGGCCTGCGCGATCACTGTGCGGTCATGCGGACGCTTTTGTCCAGGTAATCGTTGGTGAACAGCGTGGCGGGCTCGAAGGGCTTCTCGAGGCCGATCAGGCTCTGCACCAGCTCGTAGTCGCCCTTCACGCGCGCGCCGTCAAACGCGCCAAGCGCCACCTTGGTCGTGGTGTCGTCACGCATCAGCTGCTTGATGCGTTCCCACTGGTCGCGCTGGTTGTCGGGGCTCAGGCCGCTGACGCTGGCAGTGAGCGCGTCCAGGCACGGCGCGAAGTCTTTCACGCAGGCCGCGTAGGCGCGCTGCGTGACGGCCGCGAACTTCTTCACGCGCTCGGGATTGGCCGCCAGGTAGGCGCCGTTGGCCACCAGTGAATTGCCGTAGACGTTCACGCCCACGCTGCGCCATGGCACGAAGCCGAGGTCGGCGCCGAACTCCTTCATCTTGAGGTCATGCTCGTTGTAGAAGTCGCTGATGATGTCGACCGACTTGCTCTTGAGCGCACCGACCTTGGCCTGCGGACTGAGGTTGACGAAGTTGACGGCGCCCGCGTCGATGCCCGTCTTCTTCGCGAAGGCCGGCCACATCAGGCGCGCCGCGTCGCCGGGCGGGTTGCCGATCTTGCGGCCTGCAAAGTCTTTCGGACCGTTGATGCCCGACGATTTGAGCCAGTAGAAGCCCTGCGGGCTGTTCGCGTAGATCACCATGATCGCCTTCAGGTCGGCGCCCTTGCCCACCGCCTGCATGGCGGTCGGCAGATCGGCGATGCCGATGTTGGCGCCGCCCGAGCCCACGCGCTGCGCCGACAGCGCCGAGCCGCGACCCGCCTCGATCGTGAGGTCGATGCCGGCCTCGGTGTACCAGCCCTTGGACTTGGCGAAGTAGATCGGCGCGTGGTCGGCCGTCGGCGTCCAGTTGAGCATCAGGTTCATCGGGTCGGCCGCCAGCGCGGCAGAACCCACGGTGGCAAGCAACAAGGCGAAGAGTCGTTGGCGCATGGCGTCACTCCAGAATGGAAGGAATCGATCGGGCTAGAATTTATATTACCAACTGTTTGGTTGACAAGCAACAGGGACACCCATGGCCACCACATCCAGCCCGCTGAAGCGCTCCCCGGTGAGCGCGGCCCCGCGACGGGACGCCGCCGCCACCCGCAAAGCACTGACCAGCGCCGCCGTCCATGAGTTCTCGCGCAACGGATTCGCGGGCGCCCGGGTCGACGAGATCGCGCGCGTGGCCGGCGTCAACAAGCAGCTCGTGTACCACTACTTCGAGAACAAGCAGGGGCTGTACCTGGTCGCGCTGGAGTCGGTGTACGCGGAGATCCGGGAGAAGGAAAAGAGCCTGTCGCTCGGCGCGCTCGCGCCGCTCGAGGCGATGGCCCAACTGGTCGCGTTCTCCTTCGATTACCTGGCGGAGCACCCCGAATTTCTGGCGCTGCTGACCGATGAGAACCGCAGCCAGGGCGCGCACATCCTGGAATCGGAGCGCCTGCGGAAGATGCACTCGCCCTTCATCGGCATGCTCGAGGAGACGCTGGCGCGCGGCGTCGCGGAAGGCGTGTTCCGCAAGGACTACGACGCCATCAACCTCTACATCTCCATCGCCGGCATCTCGTACTTTTTCTTTTCGAACAATCACACGCTCTCGGCCATATTCGGCAAGGCGCTCGGCTCGCGCGGCGCCTTGCTGCAGCGCCGGCGGCACGTCATCGAGTTCGCGCTCAACGCACTGCGGCTCTGATTTTTATCAACCGGTTGGTTGACAGCGGGGTATGCGGCTCCTATGATTTCCCGCAGTTCCTTGAGAAAGTCACTGCATGACGTCTTCCGACACCGCGCCGGCCGGCGCCCCGCCGACGTCCGGCGAGCAACCCGCCTGGCACCGCTGGACAGCCGTGGCCGCCGTGCACGTGGTGTTCGTCGTGTTGTGGGAAGTCGCCGTCCGGGTGTTCGAGATCCAGTCGTTCATCCTGCCGGCGCCGTCGAAGGTGCTGGCCACGCTCGGCAACAGCAACTACCGCTGGCTGAGCAACACCGGCGTGACGGCCATCGAGGTGTTCGGTGGCTACGCGCTCGGGCTGGTGCTGGGCATCCTCTGCGCGCTGTTGTTCATCACCAGCAAGCGACTGATGCTGCTGGCTTTCCCGTTGCTGGTCACGCTCAACATGATCCCGAAAGTGGCGCTCGGGCCGCTGATCATCGTATGGTTCAGCTATGGCATCGGGCCCAACATCCTGATCACTTTCAGCCTGTGCTTCTTCCCGATTCTGCTGACCACCATCCGCGGCCTGAACGAGACCGAGCCTGACCTGTTGAACCTCGTGCGCGCCCTCAAAGGCTCGCGCTGGCAACTGTTCCGCTACATCCAGCTTCCGGGCTCGCTGCCCTATGTGTTCTCGGGCATGAAGGTCGCCACCATCCTCGCGGTCGCCGGCGCTGTGGTGGGCGAATTCATCGCCTCCGACAAGGGCCTGGGCTACCTGATGATCCAGGTGCAAGCCTCGCTCGACACGCCCGCCGTCTTCATGGCGGTGCTGCTCATCACCGGCCTCGGCGTGCTGCTGTACCTGCTCGTGCTGCTGCTCGAGCGCCTCTTCATCACCCAGGACGCACGCATCCAATGACCGCCACCACGATGATGCCCGCCGCATTCCCTTCGCACTTCGAAACCGAAGCCGCGCTGGAAGACTTTTTGGCCCTGCCGACGCAGGCGCTGATCGACGACATGGCGAAGGTCGACGGCGACCTGCTCATCCTCGGCGTCGGCGGCAAGATGGGCCCGACGCTGGCGCGGCTGGCGCGCAATGCGATGCCCGCCGGCCGCCGCGTGATCGCGGTCGCGCGCTTCAGCGAACCCGAGGTGCGTGCCCAGCTCGAAGCGCATGGCATCGAAACCATCGCCTGCGACCTGCTCGACGCAGCGGCGCTGAACGCGCTTCCCAAGTGCCCGAACGTGGTGTTCATGGCCGGGCGCAAGTTCGGCGCCGATGCCAACAATCCGCTGACCTGGGCGATGAACACGCATGTGCCGGCGCTGGTGGCCGAGGCGTTTCGGACATCGCGCATCGTCGCGTTCTCGACCGCGTGCGTGTATCCGTTCGTGCCCGTCACGGGCCAGGGCGCCGCGGAAGACCTGGCGCCGAGCCCCCCGGGCGAGTACGCGAATTCCTGCGTGGGCCGCGAGCGCATGTTCGAGTACTTCTCGCAGGTGCACGGCACACCGGGCCGGCTGTTCCGGCTCAGCTATGCGATCGACCTGCGCTATGGCGTGCTGGCGGATGTGGCGCAAAAGGTCTGGCGCGGCGAGCCGGTCGACGTGACCATGGGCCATGTCAACGTGATCTGGCAGGGCGATGCGAATGCGCAGGCGTTGCGCTGCCTGGCCGCTGCCACCGTGCCGACCTCGCCCCTGAACGTGAGCGGCCCCGAGACCACGTCGATCCGCTGGCTGGCCGAAGAGTTCGGCCGCCGCTTTGGCAAGCCGGCGCAGATCACCGGCACCGAGGCGCCGACCGCCTGGCTCATGAACACCGGCGAGGCGGAGCGCCTGTTCGGGTACCCCACGGTGCCGCTGTCGCAACAGATCGGCTGGGTGGCCGACTGGATCGCGCGCGAACAGCGCCTCTACGGCAAGCCGACGAAGTTCGAATCGCGCGATGGCAAGTACTGAACACGTCGCCCGGCAGGTCGAAGCGCTGAACGCGCTGGGCGATGTCGACCTGGCGACGCTCGGCCAGCTTGTCGCTGACAGCGGCTGGAACCAGACCGCCGACGACTGGGCGCTGTTCGCCACGCAGGGCTCGATCTACGTCGTGCGCGACGCCGACCGGCGCATCGTCGCGAGCGGCGCCGTGCTGCCCATGGGCGCCAAGGCCGCCTGGATCAGCATGGTCCTGGTCACGCCCGGTGCGCGCGGCCAGGGCGTCGGCCGGCAGGTGTTCGCGCACTGCCTCGAGGTCGTGCGCCAGAGTGGCCGCACCGCCATGCTCGATGCCACGCCTGCTGGTGAAGCGCTGTACCGGCAGTTCGATTTCTCACCGTTGTGGCGACTGACGCGCTGGCAGCGCGCCGCGCAACCAGCCACCTCGCCCGCGTTGCATCGCGAGAGCATCGATCTCGACGCCCTGGCCGCGCTTGATGCCGACGCCTTGGGCTTTGCGCGCCGCGCTGTGCTTGAGGACCTGGCGGATCGCGAAGGCTCGCGCTTGCTGCGCCGGGCCAACGGATTTGCCATCGTGCGCGCAGGCCGCATCGCCCATCAGATCGGGCCGCTTTTGGCCACCAGCGAAGCCGCCGCGGCCGCCCTGCTCGGCGATGCCGCCGCGCGACTGGCCGGTCCGGTGTTCGTCGACGTGCCGGACGACCGGCCTGCGCTGCGCGAATGGCTCGCGGGCGCCGGCTTCACCACGCAGCGCAGCTTTGCGCGCATGGCCGCGGGTGCCGACGCGCCAGAAGGCCAGCGCAGCTTCATTCACGCCATCGCCGGTCCGGAATTCGGATAGGTCGCCCTCCCCAGGAGTTGCCCCGTGCCATTGCTTCGTTCCGATCTCCCCACCGACGTGCTCGCGCTGCTTGCGGCGGGCACCGTGATTCCGGCGCATCCGCTCGCACTCGATGCGCAGCGCCGGTTCGACCGCCGCCGCCAGCGCGCCTTGACGCGCTACTACGTCGACGCCGGAGCCGGCGGCCTTGCGGTGGGCGTGCACACCACGCAGTTCAGCATCCGCGAACGCGGCCTGTACGAGACGGTGCTGCGCGCGGCCATCGAAGATCGCGCCGCCTGGACCCCGCGGCCAATGGCGATGGTCGCGGGCCTTTGCGGCCCCACCGCACAGGCGCGCGCCGAAGCGCAGACCGCGGTCGCGCTCGGCTACCACGCGGGTTTGTTGAGCCTCGCGGCCGTGGCGTCCGCCTCGGAAGACGAGCTCATCGCGCACTGCCAGGCCGTGAGCGAGGAGATTCCGCTGATCGGCTTCTACCTGCAGACCGTGGTGGGAGGCCCGATCCTTTCGAGCGATTTCTGGCGCCGCTTCGCCAGCCTGCCGAACGTGCTGGCCATCAAGGTCGCGCCTTTCAACCGCTACCGCACCATCGATGTCGTGCGCGGGCTGGTCGATGCGCGCGCCGAGGAGCGTGTATTCCTCTACACCGGCAATGACGACCACATCGTGCTCGACCTTGCCCTGCCCTTCACCGCGATGCGGGGCGGCGAAGCCGTGACCGTGCGTTTTCGCGGCGGGCTGCTTGGCCACTGGTCGGTCTGGACGTCGAAGGCGGTCGAGCAACTTGCGCAGATCAAGGCCGAGCTGGCCGCGAACGGCGGCGCGCTGAGTCCAGCGCTGCTCGCACTCGACTCCCGCGTGACCGACTGCAATGCGGCGTTCTTCGATGTGGCCAACAACTTCCACGGCTGCATCGCAGGCTGCCACGAGGTGCTCCGGCGCCAGGGCCTGCTCGAAGGCATCTGGTGTCTGGACCCAGAAGAAGGTCTCGGCCGCGGGCAGGCCGACGAGATCGACCGCGTGTACCGACTGCACGGCGACCTGGGCGACGACGCTTTCGTCAAGGCGAATCTGGACCGGTGGCTCGCATGACGCAGCCGCTCATCCGCATGCGCCAGTTGCGCAAGGTGTACCGCAAGAAGAACGAGGAGTTCCTCGCCGTCTCGGATGTCTCGATGGACATCCATGCGGGCGACATGGTGTCGCTGGTCGGGCCCTCGGGCTGCGGCAAGTCGACGCTGCTGAAAATCCTCGCTGGCCTGCACGGCCACGATGGCGGCACGCTGGAGATCGGCGGCGAAGGCGGTGCCGGGTTCAACGTCGGCCGCGATGTGGGCATGGTGTTCCAGCAGCCGGTGCTGCTCAAGTGGCGCACCGTGCTTGAGAACGTGCTGCTGCCCGCGGACATCCTGGGTCTGAACCGCAAGGCGGCGAAAGTCCGCGCGCACGAGCTGCTGGACATGGTCGGACTCACCGGCTTCGCCGACAAGATGCCCTACGAGCTCTCGGGCGGCATGCAGCAGCGTGCGGCCATCGCGCGTGCCCTGATCCATGACCCCAAGCTGGTGCTGATGGACGAGCCCTTCGGCGCGCTCGATGCGCTCACGCGGGAAAAGATGAATCTCGAAATGCTGCGCATCTGGGAAGAGACGCGCAAGACTTTCGTGGTGGTCACGCACAGCATCCAGGAGGCCGTGTTCCTCGGCACGCATTGCGCCGTGCTCACGGCCGGCCCGGCACGGATGGCGGATTTCTTTCCCATCGCATTGCCGGAACCGCGCCGCCTGCACATCAAGACCAGCGCCGAATTCGGCGACTACGTGCGGCGCGTCTACGACCTGCTGGGCGTGGAATAGCGCCGGCAGGCGACGTCAGACCTGGCTGAAGTCGGGCTTGCGCTTCTCCATGAAGGCGGTGAAAGCCTCCTTGGCTGCCGGCGAGCGCATGGCGTTGCCGAAGCTCACGCTTTCGACGCCGATGCGCTCAAGGACTGCAGGCTGCTGCGCCAGCTTCATCAAACGCTTGGTCTCGACCAGCGCGGACAAGGGCTTGGTCGCCAGCTTGCGCGCCTGTGTCTGCGCGATGCCATTGGCTTCGGTCGGGGGGACGACGCGGTTGACGAGGCCCACTTCCATCGCCGCCTCGGCCATGAAAGGTTCGCCCAGCAACAGCGCTTCGGCCGCACGGTGGTAGCCGAACATCGCGGGCGCCAGCATGCTCGACGCGGCTTCGGGCACCAGGCCGAGGTTGACGAAGGGCATCGAGAACACCGCGTTGTCGCCCGCGTAGACCAGGTCGCAATGGAACAGCAAGGTGGTGCCGATGCCGACCGCCGGCCCGCAGACGCTGGCGACGATGGGCTTCGGAAAGGCGGCGATGGTGCGCAGGAAACGGATGGCCGGCGACTCGGCCATTTCCTTCTGAACCGGTGCGGCGGCCGCGGCCATGAAGTCGCCGATGTCGTTGCCGGCGCTGAAGATCGTCGGATCGCCCTGGAACAGCACCGCGCGCACGGTTGCGTCGTTGGCGGCGCCGTCCAGTGCATCGGACAGTGCGTCGTACATCGCGCCGGTGATCGAGTTCTTGCGCTCGACACGGTTGAAGGTCAGGGTCATCACGCCGGCTTCGGCATGGACGAGGATGTCACTCATGAAATTTCCTTGAAGAAGAATGAAGTGTCAGGCTGCCAGCGCATCCCTGACGAAGTCGAGCCGATCCTGCCCCCAGAACATCTGGTCGCCGACGAACATGGTCGGTGCCCCGAACACGCCCCGTTCCACAGCCTCCGCGGTGGTCGCCTTGAGTTGGTCCTTGGTGGCTTGCGCATTGGCCAGCGCCAGGATCGCGGCCGCATCGAAGCCCGCCGTCTGCAACACGCTGCCGACGGTGGCCGCATCGTTCAGGTTCAGGCCATCGACCCACATCGCCGTGAACACGGCCTTCACATAGTCGGCGAAGCGATCGGGCATCTGGCTCTGCACGCCGATCGCGCCGCGCATCAACAGCAAGGTGTTGATCGGGAAGTGCGGGTTGTGCACGAAGGGCACCGCATAGCGCTTCGCGAAGCGCTGCAGGTCTACCGTCATGTACGGGCCCTTGGGTTTGATGTCGGCCGGCGAATGGTTGCCGGTCGCCTGAAACACGCCGCCCAGCAGCATCGGCTTCCAAACCAGCGTGGCGCCCGTGTCGGCCGCGATGTGCGGCAGCTGCGTCGCGGCCAGGTAGGCGGCGGGGCTGCCGAAGTCGAAGTAGAAGTCGATGGTTTGCGTCAAGGCGTGTGTCTCCTTCAGAATTTTTCGGACCAGGGCCGCAAGTCCAGCTCGTGCGTCCAGGCGTCGCGCGGCTGGCTGTGCAGCATCCAGTAGGCATCGGCGATGTGCTCGGGGTTGAGGATGCCGTCTTCCGACTTCAGCGCGTAGCGCTCGGGGAAGTTGCTGCGGATGAACTCGGTGTCGATCGCGCCGTCGACCACCACATGCGCCACGTGAATGCCTTGCGGACCCAGTTCGCGCGCCATGGCCTGCGCCAGCGCACGCAACGCCATCTTGGCACCGGAGAACGCGCCGAAGTTGGCCGCACCGCGCAGCGAAGCCGTCGCGCCGGTGAAGATGATGGTGCCTTTGTGCGCTCCTTTTGGCGCCTCGCGCGCCACCATGCGTTTGGCGACTTCGCGGCCGTTGAGGAAGCCTGAGAAGCAGGCCATCTCCCACACCTTGAAGTACTTGCGTGCGGTTTCGGTAAGGATGCTTTCGGGCACGTTGGCACCGATGTTGAACACCATGACCTCGATCGGTCCGATCGTCGACTCGATCTCCTCGATGAGCGCGACAACCTCCTCTTCCTTGCGCGCGTCGCAGGCAAAGGCGCGGGCCGTTCCGCCCTCTGCCTCGATCTGGGCCACCAGCGGCTGCAGCTTGTCGAGGCTTCGCCGCGTGACGCAGGCCACATAGCCTTCGCGTGCGAAGCGGCGCGCGATGGCGCCGCCCGTGGCATCACCGGCGCCAACGATCAGGGCAGTTTTGGTCATCGCGTTCACTCCTTGAAGTAGACGATCTGGTTGCTTGTGGCAAGCAGCACGCCGGCTTCGCTCCACAACTGCGCGGCCTGGTCGAAAAAGCCATTGCGGAACTGCTGCCCGACGGCGCGGCCCAAGAGATAGCCGGTGCCTACCTCCGCCAAGTCGGCAGCGCCCGCGTGGAAGTAGGTGGTGATCGAAACAGTGCCTGCCGGGACGTGCTTGGCGCGGCGCAGCCAGACGCGCGGGTAGAACATGTCGCTCATCGACGCAAGTGACGCGAAATCGAGCGACCGCGCCGGGGCGTCCCGCAGCCACACGATGGACTCGCTGTGATGGCTGCTGCCGTCCCATGCCCCCGGGAGCACGCCGCTCACCGGCCGCATCTCGTACTGGTTCATCCAGGCGGCGCCCATCGGCCCGATGCTGAACCGTTCGACCTCGCCCGGTTTCGGCACCGCAGGCATCGGCAGGTCGGTGGCGCCCCAAGTCTCACGTCGCGCAGCCGTGACCACGGTGGCTGTGGTGTTGACTTGCGGCGCTCCGCCCTCTGCAGCCTGCGTGATCTGCACCGTCCAGTGCTGTGTGGACCGATTGGTGCGTGCCGCGACGGCCTGGATCTCGAACGGGCCGTCAGCCATGGCGGCGGCGTAGTTCACGGTGAGTGCGATCGGCGTCCCGAGCAAAGCCGGGTGCGACAGCACCGCCTGCAGGATGATGGCCGCCGTCGTGCCGCCGTAGGGGCCCACCATGTTCCAGTAATCCGGGCTGGTCGTGCCCTCGAAGCGACCGGTCTGCGTGTCGCTGCGCCGGAGCGCGAGGGCCTTGTCGAATAGGTGCGCCGTCACTGATGTCTTCCGTTGTCGATGTTTTGTCGGTGCCAGGCAGAACTCAAACGCGTTCGAAGATTCCCGCGGCGCCCTGGCCCATGCCCACGCACATCGTGACCATGCCGTACTTCAGATTCTTGCGCCGCAGCGCATGAACCACTGTCGCGGAACGGATAGCGCCCGTGGCGCCGAGCGGGTGACCCAACGCGATCGCACCACCCATCGGATTCACCTTCAACGGGTCGAGCCCCAGGGTGTTGATGACGGCGAGCGATTGCGCTGCAAAAGCCTCGTTCAGTTCGAACCAGTCGATGTCTTCGTGCTTGAGGCCCGCATAGCGCAGCGCGGCCGGGATCGCCTCGATCGGGCCGATGCCCATGATGTGCGGCGAGACGCCCTTGCTCGCGAAGCTGACGAAACGCGCCAACGGCGTCAGGCCGTACTGCTTGACCGCCTTCTCGCTCGCAAGGATCAGCGCGCCGGCGCCGTCGGACGTTTGCGAGCTGTTGCCGGCCGTCACGGTGCCGCGCGCGGCAAACACGGTGCGCAGTCTGGCAAGGCCTTCGAGGCTCGTGTCGGGCCGCGCGCCTTCGTCGAGGCTCACGATGCGGCTCTTCGCGATCGACTCGCCCGTCTCGAGGTCCGGCGTGCGGTCGGTCACTTCGATGGGCGTGATCTCGTCGGCGAACTCGCCGGCCTTCTGCGCCGCCAGCGCCTTCTGGTGCGATGCGAGTGCAAACGCGTCCTGCGCCTCGCGGCTCACCTTCCATTGCTGCGCGACCTTCTCGGCCGTGAGGCCCATGCCGTAGGCGATGCCCACGTCACCCTCGCGCACGAAGATGGAGGGCGACAGCGAGGGCGCGTTGCCCATCATCGGCACCATGCTCATGCTCTCGACGCCGGCCGCGATCATCACGTCGGCCTCGCCGACGCGGATGCGGTCCGCCGCCATTTGCACAGCCGAGAGGCCCGAGGCGCAAAAACGGTTCACCGTGATGCCGCCGATGCTGTTCGGCAGCCCCGCGAGCACCGCGCCGATGCGCGCCACGTTGAGGCCCTGCTGCGATTCGGGGATCGCGCAGCCGCAGATGATGTCTTCAATGGCCTTTGGATCGAGGCTGGGCACGGCCGCCAGCGCGGCACGCAGTGTGGTCGCGAGCAGATCGTCGGGCCGGTAGTTGCGGAAGTAACCGCGGTGCGATTTGCCGATCGGCGTGCGCGTGGCGGAGACGATGTAGGCGTCTTGAACTTGCTTGCTCATGTCAGTGTCCTTAGTTGCGCACGGGCTTGCCGGTGCTGAGCATCCCCATGATTCGCTCTTGCGATTTGGGGTGCACGATGAGCGAGCAGAAGGCCTTGCGCTCGAGCGCCATCAGGTATTCCTCGGTCACGAGCGAGCCCGCGTCGATGTCGCCGCCGGTCACCACGCCGGCGATCAGGCTCGCGATGTGGAAGTCGTGCGCACTGATGAACCCGCCGTCGCGCATGTTGACCAGCTGGCCCTTGATGGTCGCGGCACCGCTGCGGCCGGCCACGCGGAAGGTGCGGCGCAACGGGGCGCGGTAGCCGGCGTCGGCCATCGCCTTCGCTTGCTGCAGCGCCACGTAGAGCACCTCGTCCTTGTTCGGCACGATCACGTCGCTGTCGATCAGGTAGCCCAGCTTCTTCGAGTCGAGCGCGCCGGTGCCGACCTTCGCCATCGCGGCGGCCGTGAAGCCCTCGGTGAGGAAGGGCAGCAGGTCGCTGCCGGTCGATGCCGCCGCGTTCTCGGCCGCGCGGCGCGCGATGTAGGTGAGGCCACCCGCGCCCGGCACGAGGCCGACGCCGACTTCAACCAGGCCGATGTAGCTTTCCATCGCGGCGACGCGCTTCGCCGAGTACACGGCCAGCTCGCAACCGCCACCGAGCGCCAGACCCTTGACGGCCGAGACCACCGGCACGCTCGCGTAGCGCAGCTTGAGCATCACGTTCTGCAGCTCTTGCTCCGCGCCTTCGACCGCGCCGATGCCTGCGACCACGAAGGCCGGCAGCATCGCCTGCAGGTCGGCGCCCACCGAGAACTTGTCGTCGGGCGACCAGATCACCAGGCCCTTGTATTCGGCCTCGGCGAGTTCGACTGCGGCGCCGAGCGCCTCGGCGACATCGGGGCTGATCGCGTTCATCTTTGACTGGAGGCTGGCGATGAGCACTTCACCGTCCAGCGTCCAGACGCGCACGTCGCCTTCGTCGCTGATCGTCGTGCCGGCCTCGGTCGCCGCGGGCGCGTTGGCGCCAAGCACGCTTTCGGGGAACAGCTGGCGCTCATGCACGGGCAGCTTGCGTTGCGGCACGAACTGACCTTGCGCCGCGCTCCAGGAGCCTTCGGGCGTGTGCACGCCGCCCGCCTTGGCGACCGCGCCTTCGAACACCCACCGGGGCAGCGGCACGGTGCTGAGCGCCTTGCCCGCGTCGATGTCTTCCTGGATCCAGGTGGCCACCTGCGCCCAGCCGGCTTCCTGCCAGAGCTCGAACGGACCCTGCTGCATGCCGAAGCCCCAGCGCATCGCGAAGTCCACATCGCGGGCGCTCTCGGCGATGGACGCCAGATGGACCGCGGCGTAGTGGAAGCTGTCGCGCAGGATCGCCCATAGGAACTGGCCCTGCGCGCCTTCGCTCTCGCGCAGCAGCTTCAGGCGTTCGCCCGCCGGCTTCTTCAGCATGCGGCCATACACCTCGTCGGCCTTGGCGCCCGCCGGCACGTAGTCGCCGCTCTTCAGGTCGAAGCGAAGGATGTCGCGGCCGGCCTTCTTGTAGAAACCGGCCTTCGTCTTGTTGCCGAGATTGCCGAGTTCCAGCAGCTTGGCGAGCACTGGCGGCGTCGCGAAGTTGGCGTAGAACGGATCGCTTTCGGCGTTCAGGTTGTCCTGCAGCGTCTTGACGACGTGAGCCATCGTGTCGAGGCCCACCACGTCGGCCGTGCGGAAGGTGCCCGAGCTCGCGCGGCCCAGCTTCTTGCCGGTGAGATCGTCGACCACGTCGGGCGTGAGGCCGAACTTCTCGACTTCCTTCAACGTCGCCAGCATGCCGGCGATGCCGACGCGATTCGCGATGAAGTTGGGCGTGTCGTGCGCGCGCACCACGCCCTTGCCGAGCGTGCTGGTGACGAAGGCTTCGAGCTGGTCGAGCACCACGGGCTCGGTGGTCGGCGTGTTGATCAACTCGACCAGCTTCATGTAGCGCGGCGGGTTGAAGAAGTGAATGCCGCAGAAGCGCGGCTTCAATGCCTCGGGCAGCGCTTCGCTGAGCTTGGTGATCGACAGGCCGGAG
>SEGS01000043.1 GCA_004210915.1 Variovorax sp.
ACGGTCAATGGCAAGGACATCCAGGCTTATTTCGGCCGGGAAACCTCCATCATGATCGCGAAGCAACCGCTGTTTCTGACGAACAACGTCGAAGCTTTCGACATCATGATCAACGTCGCCGGCGGCGGTGAATCGGGCCAGGCTGGTGCAGCCCGCCACGGCATCACCCGCGCGCTGATCGACTACGACGCGACGCTCAAGCCGGTGCTGAGCCAGGCCGGTTTCGTGACGCGTGACGCGCGTGAAGTCGAGCGCAAGAAGGTCGGTCTGCACTCCGCACGCCGCCGCAAGCAGTTCTCCAAGCGTTAAACCGCTTTTGGGCTTACTGCCTGCATTGCCAAAAAGCCGCCTTCGGGCGGCTTTTTGCTGGGTGCAGTAGCATCCCCCACTCGGCCGTTCTTGCGGCCCACCCACAGGAGTCTTCTCAATGAGCGCCGTAGCCGAAAACATCCAGTCCGAAATGCCCGCGCAGATGCCGGAGCCGATTCTGTTCACTGACAGCGCTGCAATGAAAGTGGCGGATCTGATTGCCGAAGAAGGCAATCCGGATCTCAAGTTGCGTGTGTTCGTGCAGGGCGGCGGATGCTCGGGTTTTTCGTACGGTTTCACCTTTGACGAGATCACCAACGAAGACGACACCACGATGACCAAGAACGGTGTCTCGTTGTTGATCGATGCCATGAGCTACCAGTACCTCGTCGGCGCGGAGATCGACTACAAGGAAGATTTGCAGGGTGCGCAGTTCGTCATCAAAAACCCGAACGCCACGAGCACCTGCGGTTGCGGCTCGAGCTTCTCTGCATAGAGAGCAGCGCGTTCAAAGCGAAGCCGCCTTCGGGCGGCTTTTTGTTGTCTGCGGCCGCCGTCAGGCCGGATACACCGCGCCCAGCACACGCCCGCCACGCGCACCGGTCACGCTCGCCAGATTGCCGGACTCGCGGCGTATCGCGCAGCGCGCCAGCCATGCGAAGGCCGCTGCTTCGACTTGCTGCGGAGGCAGCCCATGCTCGCTCGAAGGCGAGACCGCAATGCCCGGCAGCAGCGCACGCAGCCGGTTCAGCAAGTGTGTGTTGAACGCGCCGCCGCCGCACACGATCAGCAGCCGGCTTCCGGCGGCGTATCGGTGAAAGTCTGCGGCGCAGCTCGCAGCGGTCAGCTCGGCCAAAGTGCTTTGCACGTCAGCTGGCGCGTAGGCTGCCTCTCCCAACTGCGCAGCCAGCCACTCAGGATTGAACAGATCTCGTCCCGTGCTCTTGGGCGGTGTCCGGGTGAAAAACGTGTCGGCTCGCAGGCGCTGCAGCAACTCGGCCAGGATGTTCCCGCTCGCCGCCCATTGGCCGGCGTCGTCGAAAGGCTGGCCCCGGTGGCGCTGGCACCAATGGTCCATCAGCGCGTTGCCCGGGCCGCAATCGAAGCCGAGGATCTTCGCGTCCGTTGCTTCCGCAGGCGGGAGCACGCTCAAGTTGGAGATGCCGCCGATGTTCAGTACGGCAACGGACATGTCGTCGCGCCCGAACAGCGCGCGATGGAACGCCGGCACCAAGGGCGCACCCTGGCCACCGGCAGCGACATCGCGGCTGCGAAAGTCGGCTACAACGGCCATCTGGCTCAGCTCGGCCAGCAGCGCGGCGTTGTTGATCTGCAGCGTGTAACCGGTGTCGTCGAACTCACCGGGCCGATGCCGGACGGTCTGGCCATGCGCGCCGATGGCGGCCACAGCCGAAGGCGGCAAGGCGGCGGCCGACAGCAGCGCTTGCACGACGTCGTTGTAGCTTCGCGCCAGGCCATTGCTGGCCAGGGCTGCACGATGCAGCTCGTTGTCGCCCGGCGTATTGAGTGCGAGGAGTTCGGCGCGCAGCGCGGCCGGAAACGATGCGCTCGCGTGGCTCCTGATCGCCATGCGATCGCCTGAAAAATCGGCCAGCACACCGTCGACGCCGTCCAGCGAGGTGCCGGACATCAGGCCGATATAGAGATCAGCCACGCGCAGAAAAGGCGGCGAGGGCGTTGGAGGCGATCAGTCGGCGCTGGCCTGCACCACCGAGAACGCGGCAGCCAGTTCAGCACGCGCAGCGAGCGCCATGCGGTCGAATGCCGGGCGCGCAGCAGGCGACAGCGGGACGCCGCCGTCTTGCTGGGCCAGCGTGGTTGGGTCGCGGTACTCGCCGTCGACGCGGAACTCGAAATGCAGATGCGGCCCGGTGGCCCACCCCGTCGAGCCCACGGCGCCGACGCTGTCGCCCTGGCTCACAGCCTGACCGACCTTGACGTCGATGCGGCTCAAGTGCGCATAGGCCGTCTGCTGGTTGTCGCGGTGATTGATGATGACGATGTTGCCGTAGCCACTCTGGGTGCCTGCAAAGGACACTGTGCCATCGCCGACCGTGCGCACGGCGGTGCCCGTGGGGGCCGCAAAGTCGATGCCGTTGTGCTGGCGCCAGCTGTTGAGGATCGGATGCATGCGCATGGCGAAGCCGCTCGACACGCGTGAGAACTCAACCGGCGAGCTCAGGTACGCACGGCGCAGGCTGTCACCGTTGGGGCGGTAGTAGCTGCCCTTCTGGCCGGGCGGCTGGAACCACAGCGCCTGATGCAGCTTGCCGTTGCTCTCGAACTCGGCCGAAAGCACCCGACCGCTGCGCAGCGATTGGCCATCGGCCTCGAAAGTCTCGTAAACCACGGCGAATCGATCGCCCTTGCGCAGCGCCCGGAAATCCACGTCGCCGGCAAAAATGTCTGCCAATTGGCTGGCGACCGAGTCCGGGATGCGTGCGGCGTCGGTGGCGGCGAAAAGCGAACTGCGCACCACGCCGCTGGCGAGACGGCTGCTCGGCGTCAGGGCGTCGTTTTCTGTGCGAACCACAAAACCGGCGGGAGTGCTTTCGACCACCATCCGCTTGAAGCCGCCGTCGCCGTCAGGCATCCAGCGAGCGCTCAGACGCTCAAGCCGGTTTTCCTGCGTGGCCTCGGCGGTCACGGTGCGGCCGACGCGATTGAACAGGGCGCCGCGCGCCTCCGCATGGGAGCGTATGAAGGCCGACGCCACAGCGTCTTCGATGCCCAGGCGCTTGAGCAGCGCGTCAGCGGTATCGCTGGCCCGCGTAACGTCGGTGCGGAACAGCGTGAAATTGTGGTTGTCGAGCGCCTCGGTCTGTGTAGCGAAGGAGAGCGGCGTCACGGCTTCCAGTACCTGCTGGACCGGAAGGTCGGCCGCATCCGGGCCAAGCGAGGCGACGGCAAAGGCACCACCGCCTGCGCAGAGCAACAGGGCGGCAATGGCCGTCGTGATCTGCTTGGGGTAAGACCGGAATGTATGGGCCACACGGGAAGCAATCAGCTCCTCGGCGGCAAGAATGCCGTTGATCAAACTTCGAATTCCAGCTCAAGTTCAGCGAATCCATGCTGCAGAGGGCCTCATGACGGAGGCGGCAGCGCGGTGCGAAGAAAAGCGCCGCTTAGAATCCGGCGCTTGAAAGTCGGGCCAGTATAGCGTCGGCCGCAGAAAAACCAGCCAAAAAGCCCAATGAATGCCGAGTTTGTTACATCCCAGACCTTGCCCGACAGCGTAGGACGAGCCCTTGAAATCTCCCTCCGGGGCGCTGACGAGCTGCTCCCGCAGGAGGATTGGGTCCGAAAGCTCCAGCGCTCGGAGGCCACCGGCCAGCCCCTGCGCATCAAGCTGGGACTCGACCCGACAGCGCCGGACATTCACATCGGCCACACCGTGGTGCTCAACAAGATGCGCCAGTTGCAGGACCTGGGGCACACGGTCATCTTCCTGATCGGTGATTTCACGACGACGATTGGCGACCCGTCCGGGCGCAACTCCACCCGCCCACCCTTGACGCGGGAGCAGATCGAGGCGAACGCCCAGACGTATTACAAGCAAGCCAGCCTGGTACTGGACCCGGCGAGGACGGAGATTCGTTACAACTCCGAGTGGAGCGATCCGCTGGGCGCGCGCGGCATGATCCAGTTGGCCGCCAAGTACACGGTGGCGCGGATGATGGAGCGCGACGACTTCACCAAACGTTTCAAATCCGGGCAATCGATCTCGGTGCACGAGTTCCTTTATCCGCTGATGCAGGGTTACGACTCCGTGGCGCTCAAGAGTGACCTGGAGCTGGGCGGCACCGATCAGAAGTTCAACCTGCTCGTAGGTCGGCACCTTCAGCAAGAATATGGGCAAGAGCCGCAGTGCATACTCACTATGCCGTTGCTCGAAGGGCTCGATGGTGTCGAGAAGATGTCCAAGAGCAAGAACAACTACATCGGCATCAGCGAAGACGCCAACACCATGTTCGCCAAGGTGCTCTCGGTCTCCGACACGCTGATGTGGAAGTGGTACACGCTCCTGAGCTTCCAGTCGCTGGCGCAGATCGCGGCGCTGAAGGCCGAAGTTGAGGCGGGGCGCAATCCCAAGGACGCCAAGGTCGCGCTTGCCAAGGAAATCACCGCGCGCTTCCACAACGCGGCGGCGGCCGACGCGGCCGAGCAGGATTTCATCAATCGGAGCAAAGGTGGTGTGCCCGATGAGATTCCCGAGCGCGCCCTCAGCGGCGCGCCGCTGGGGATCGGCCAGTTGCTCAAGCAAGCCGGGTTAGCGGAGTCGGGGGGCGAGGGCAATCGCCTGATCGACGGTGGCGGCGTTCGGATTGATTCGGTCGTTGTGAGTGAGAAGGGACTGAAGCTGCCAGCCGGAACCTACGTGCTGCAGGTCGGCAAGCGCAAGTTTGCGCGCGTCACGCTGAGCTGAGCTGAGCTGAGCGGCTCGGACGCCGGTGCGTCCGGCACGCCCGCGCTATCGCACTTCGATGGTGACGCGCCGGTTGCGCGCTTCGTCCACGTCGTCCGCGATCGGGACGGCCAGATCCCTCTCGCCGCGGCCGACGGCCTCGATGCGGTTCGCCGGAAACGCGCGTTCCACGAACATCTCGCGCACCTGCTGGGCCCGACGCTGGGAAAGCGCATCGTTGGCGGGGCCCGTTCCTGTGGTGTCGGTATGGCCGGTCACGACGATGTCGCCCCCGCCGCGGGAGAGAGCGGCGCCGAGGGCTTCCGCCAGCACAGGTTCCGATGCCGGCGTAAGGACGGTGCCACCCGCGTCAAAATAGATCGTGTAGCGCAGGAAGGCAGGTGGCGCCAAGTCAAATAAGACTTTGTTTTCTGCCTGCACCTTCGCCGGATCGGCCTGGTCGACCCGCGGCGCGCCCAAGGCGCCGGCCGCAGCCGTGGCCCGCTGGTAAGGCGACGTGAGGATTTCTTCCCCGTCCTTGGCGCGGACGACCACGGCCGACGGCCGACCGTCGGCTTGCGGCAGCAAGATGACTCGGGTGCCCGGCGTTGAGCAGGCAGCGAGCAGGGCCGTCAGCAGCGCAACAGAAAGGAGAAGCGGTGTCCGCGCCGTCACGGCTTGCCGTCGGCTTGCACGATGAAGTCAGTCCCGCGGATGCCGATGGTCGCGGTTTGCGTTTCGATGCGAACTGCATCGGGGTTGGTCTTGCCGATCAGCCCGGTGATCATGCGGAGCGACCCGCGCAGCAGCGACACGAGCATGCCCCCGTCCTGCGTGGTGGCGTCGAAATGGAATTCCTTGACGTCCAGGCGCGACGAGGGTCCGACCATGAGCGCGGTGCCATCGCGCAACACGACGCTTGCAGCAGCATCCGCGCCCGTGACGATGCGGTCGACAGCAGCCACCGGGTCGCCCGCGGCTGCGGGTCGTGCGCTCCCGTCCGCGCTGAGCAATTGCACATCGCCGCGCACCGACTTCAGAAAGCCTGCCTGCGGCGCCGCCGACACGGGCGCCGGCGCCTGGGCCATGACCATGCCGCCCGTCAGGAAGAGCCCCGCTAACATCGTGGACAAGTGTTTGATCATTCCACTCTCGAAATCATTGGTTACAACAGCCTGCATGGTAAGCGAGCCCGCCGTGCCGCGCGCCAAAAAGGCGCAACGTTCTGTGAACAAGGCAACCAACATGGATGTTGTGTGTACCCCAAAGTCCTGAAGTCGCAACCATCGTGGGTCACAGGCGTGCTCCCCATCACAACCAAGGCCGCGTGTTCATGAGAGCGCTGTTGCAGCGTGTTGCACAGGCGCGCGTCGAGGTTGCAAGCAAACCCGTGGGTTCGATTGCCGCCGGTTTGCTGGTGCTGTTCTGCGCCGAGCGCGGCGATGACGATGCCCTGGTCGATCGCATGCTTGGCAAGATTCTTCGGCTGCGTGTGTTCGCGGACGATGCCGGCAAGATGAACCGCAGCGTGCAGGACACGGCGGGCGGCTTGCTCATCGTGAGCCAGTTCACGCTCGCGGCGGATGTGGGCGGCGGCAACCGGCCGAGCTTCACGGGCGCGGCGGCCCCGGACGAGGGGCGCCGGCTGTATGACCTGTTCGTCGCCAGGGCCCGCGCGGCGCATTCGGTGGTGGCGACTGGGGTCTTCGCAGCCGACATGCAGGTTCACCTGGTCAACGACGGGCCTGTGACCATACCCATCCAGATGCGAGCGCCCACCGGCGGCGCGGCGCCGGGCAGCTGAAGCCTGTCAGCGGCCATAGGGGTTGCGAATGCCCAAGCGCGCCAGGATGGCGATCTCCTCGGCTTCCATGGCCTCGGCATCTTCCTCGCCGGTCTCGTGGTCCCAGCCCTGAGCGTGCAGCGTGCCGTGCACGACCATGTGCGCATAGTGCGCCGCGAGCGTCTTGCGCTGCGCTTTCGCCTCTTCTGCGATCACGGGTGCGCACAGCACCAGGTCGGCCATGACCAGCGGCGACTGCGCGTAGTCGAAGGTCAGCACGTTGGTCGCGTAATCCTTGCCGCGGAACTCGCGGTTCAGGCGCTGGCCTTCGTCGGCATCGACGATCCGCACGGTGATTTCGCCGTCGGTCTTGAGCGCGTGGCGAATCCACCGCGTGACACTGTGGCGCGGAAGCACCGCGCGGTGCCGCGCCGCATCGCCGAAGCGGCCGAACTGCAGGGAGAGCGACAAGGCGGGCAAGGCCATCAGGCCGCACCCGCGCGTTTGCGTTGTCCGTCGTAGGCATCGACAATGCGCGCCACCAGCGGGTGTCGCACCACGTCGACCGTGGTGAAGCGCGTGATCGCGATGCCCTTGACGCGCTTGAGCACGCGCTCGGCGTCGATCAGGCCGCTGAGCTGGCTCTTGGGCAGATCGATCTGGCTCACGTCACCGGTCACCACAGCCTTGGCGCCAAAGCCGATGCGCGTGAGGAACATCTTCATTTGTTCGGGCGTGGTGTTCTGCGCTTCGTCCAGGATCACGAAGGCGTTGTTCAAGGTGCGTCCGCGCATGAACGCGAGTGGAGCGATTTCCAGCGCATTGCGCTCGAACGCCTTTTGCACCTTGTCGAAGCCCATCAGGTCGTAGAGCGCGTCGTAGAGCGGGCGCAGGTAGGGATCGACTTTTTCGCTGAGGTTGCCCGGCAGGAAGCCCAGCCGCTCGCCCGCCTCGACCGCCGGTCGCGTCAACACGATGCGCTGCACCGCGCTGCGCTCCAGCGCGTCAACCGCACAGGCCACGGCCAGGTAGGTCTTGCCGGTTCCGGCCGGACCGATGCCAAAGGTGATGTCGTGATTGGCGATGTTCTCGAGGTAAGTGCCCTGCATCGCGGTGCGCGCGCGCAAGTCGGCACGGCGCGTGACCAGCATCGGCCCGGCTTCGCCATCATCAGTCATGCCCGAATCGCTGGCCAGTGTGAGTTGCACCACCGCGGGATCGATGGGATGGTCGGCGATCTCGTACAGCGCCTGCAGCACCTCCATCGCCTGTTCGGCCTTCGCCTTCGGCCCTTCGACCTTGAATTGCTCGTGCCGGTGTGCGACCTTCACGTCCAGCGCTTCTTCGATGCGCCGCAGGTGCTCGTCGAGCGGACCGCACAGATGCCCAAGGCGTGCGTTATTCAGAGGCTTGAAAGTGTGGCGAATGATCAAAGGATAATTCCGGCTCGAAAAGACTGGAAGCAGGGCACCCATGATAGGCAAGTTGACCGGCATCCTCGCCGAACGCAATCCACCGCAGGTGGTGGTCGACTGCAACGGCGTCGGCTACGAAGTCGATGTGCCGATGAGCACTTTCTACAACCTGCCACAGACCGGCGAGCGTGTGTCGCTGCTCACACACTTCGTGGTGCGGGAGGACGCGCAAATCCTCTATGGCTTTGGCACGGCGCAGGAGCGCGCCGCTTTCCGGCAACTCATCAAGATCTCCGGTATCGGCCCGCGCATGGCGCTGGGTGTGCTGTCGGGATTGAGCGTGGGCGAGCTCGCGCAGGTCGTCACGCTGCAGGACACCGGGCGGCTGGTGAAGATTCCCGGCATCGGCAAGAAGACCGCCGAGCGCTTGCTGCTCGAGTTGAAGGGCAAGCTCGGCGCCGACATCGCACTGCCGGCGCACGCCTCGACCGACGCGCAGGCCGACATCCTGCAGGCGCTGATCGCGCTGGGCTACAGCGATAAGGAAGCGGGCGCCTCGCTCAAGGCGCTGCCGCAGGGCGTGGGCGTGAGCGACGGCATCAAGCTGGCATTGCGCGCGCTGGCCAAGTGAGCGCGTGCGGCCCCGCGCCGTCCCGCTAGCATCAGGGCATGGCCATCCAGACCGACGACTTTGCCCCTGCACCTCCACGCGTGGTGTCCGCCGCCCCGGCTTCTCCGAAGGAAGAGGCAATCGAGCGCGCGCTGCGCCCCAAGCTGCTCGACGAGTACGTCGGCCAGGCCAAGGTGCGCGAGCAACTCGAGATCTTCATCGGCGCCGCGAAAAAGCGCGGCGAGGCGCTCGACCACGTCTTGCTATTCGGCCCGCCCGGCCTGGGCAAGACGACGCTCTCGCACATCATTGCCGCCGAGTTGGGTGTGAACCTGCGCCAGACCAGCGGCCCGGTGCTGGAAAAGCCCAAGGACCTGGCCGCGCTGTTGACCAACCTCGAGCCCAACGACGTGCTCTTCATCGACGAGATTCACCGGCTCAGCCCGGTCGTCGAGGAAATCCTGTACCCCGCGCTGGAGGACTACCAGATCGACATCATGATCGGCGAGGGGCCGGCCGCGCGCAGCATCAAGCTGGATCTGCAACCCTTCACGCTGGTCGGCGCCACGACCCGCGCCGGCATGTTGACCAACCCGCTGCGCGACCGCTTCGGCATCGTGGCGCGGCTGGAGTTCTACACGCCCGAGGAACTGGCGCGCATCGTCAAGCGCAGCGCCGGCCTGCTCAACGCGCCGATGGACGAGGCCGGCGGCTTCGAGATCGCGCGGCGTTCGCGTGGCACGCCGCGCATCGCCAACCGGTTGCTGCGGCGCGTGCGCGACTACGCCGAAGTCAAGGGCAGCGGTCGCATCGATGAAAGCATCGCGCACAAGGCGCTCGCCATGCTCGATGTCGACCCGCAAGGCTTCGACCTGATGGACCGCAAGCTGCTCGAAGCGGTGATCCACCGTTTTGACGGCGGGCCGGTCGGCCTGGACAACGTGGCTGCCAGCATCGGCGAGGAGCGCGACACCATCGAGGACGTGATCGAGCCCTACCTGATCCAGCAGGGCTATCTGCAGCGCACGCCGCGCGGGCGCATCGCGACGCTGGCGGCCTACCGGCATCTGGGCGTGCTGCCGCCGAGCCACCGCGCGGGCGACGCCGACCTCTTTACGGGCTGAAGCCCGAAACGGCCCGCACGCGCGGAGCCCTTGTCATGGGTGCGTCATCGCGCCGTCGCGCGGGTGTCATGGGCTGCTGCGAGCCTATGCAGCCATGCAACGTGATGATGCTTTCCTCCGCGCATGGCGCGACACCGCCGCCCGACCTTCCGCCCCGGAGGACGATGACCTGGACCGCCCCGTCCAGCGCTACCGCACGCTGTGGATCTCCGACCTGCACCTGGGCACGCCCGGGTGCCAGGCGCGGGCGCTGCTCGATTTTCTGAAGCACACCGAATGCGAGACGCTGTTCCTGGTCGGCGACATCATCGACGGCTGGCAACTGCAGCGGCATTGGTACTGGCCGCAAGCGCACAACGACGTGATCCAGAAGCTGCTGCGCAAGGCGCGCAAGGGCACGCGGGTGATCTTCATCCCCGGCAACCACGACGAGTTCGCCCGCAAGTACCTGAACCACAACTTCGGCGGCATCGACGTCGCCGACGAGTGGATCCACGAGACGGCCGACGGCCGCAAGCTGTGGGTGATGCACGGCGACCTGTTCGATGGCGTGATCCAGTGCGCCAAATGGTTGGCGCACGTGGGCGATTCGCTCTACGAGTTCACGCTGCGGCTGAATCGGCATCTGAACTCGATGCGCGCACGCATGGGCCTGCCTTACTGGTCGCTCTCCAAGTACCTCAAGCAGAAGGTCAAGCGCGCCGTGAGTTATGTGGGCGACTTCGAGGTGGCCGTGGCGCGCGAAGCCCGCAAGCGTGGGGTGCAAGGCGTGGTGTGCGGCCACATCCACCACGCTGAAATGCGCGACATCGACGGCATTCTGTATTGCAACGACGGGGACTGGGTTGAGAGCCTGACCGCGCTCGCGGAGCAGGCCGACGGCACGCTTGAAATCATCGAGTGGTCGCAGCATTTGCCAACGAACGCGAAGACGCCTGCGGCATCGCAGCGCGCGACGGCGACCACTTGAACGACCGGCTGGGTCGGCGCGCGAAGCGACGCGTCACGCGGCCTAGCGCCGCGCGCTAATCCGGCAGCGCTTCGAGCCCCGGCGCCTGGTTGATCTCGGCCGGCTTGTAGAGCTTGTGCTGCGCAGCCGGGCCGGTGGCATCGGTCACCACCACCAGGCGCCAGGGATCGCCGCGCTCGGCGCGGGCGCGCTCCGTAGCGGTCAGATGGAACGCAGTCACGCCGGGCGCCGTGCCTTTCACCGCAAGCTGCAGCAAGGTCTTGCCCTTCTTGTCCGACACCTCGATGTCGTAACCCAGGTCGTCGCTGTTGACGTGTTCCGCCTTGTAGCCGTAGCCTGCAAAGTGGCGGGTGAGATAGTCCATCGCAGCGGCCTTCGCCTCTTGCGGGGAGGCGGGCGCTGCCGCCACTTCGGCCGCCGCGGTCGGCAGATTCATTCGCGCACGTGCGGCCAGGATGTCGGACTCTGTTGGCAGCGAGTCACGTGGGCCGCGCACGAGCACCGCGAGCTTCTGCTCGTCGTCCCATGAGGCGACATGCCACTCGATGTCGTCAGGCACGCGC
Source organism: Variovorax sp. (assembly GCA_004210915.1). GTDB lineage: Bacteria > Pseudomonadota > Gammaproteobacteria > Burkholderiales > Burkholderiaceae_C > Variovorax. Next base: position 11,201 of record SEGS01000043.1, read on the forward strand.
GTCGACACCTTGGCCGCCTTGTCGGTCTCCATGTCGGCGATCGGGACCCGGTTGGTCTGCAGCACCGCACGGAATCCCGTGCCTGCATCGAACGCGCGCTTGAGCAATTGGAGGCGGTCCTTGGCGCGTTGCGCCTGCAAGGCGGACCGCTCGCCGCCGCCCGGCCGCAGCATCGGATTGAGCGATTCGAGGTAAATCCACTGCCCGCTGGCGCCGAGCGTCACGAACTCGGCCCAGATCGTTGCGATGACGTTGTCACCCGTCGCCAGCCAGGCGTGATCGGACGCCTTGTCGCGCGCTTCGAACACGCCCATGCGCGCAATGATGTCGACGGGCGTGCGCTTCTCGCCCATCAGGCGCTTTTCGTTGATGACAGCCAGGACGGCGGGGTCGACTTCTTTGTCCATTCAGGGGATTCGCGCGAGTGATGACAAACGGAATTATCCGCGGTCGGGCATCGCAGGGTCACCTTCAGGGACGTTCGCGAACGCGCTGCGTGGAGCGCGCCGCGCGGCTGCGGTCACTCCTGCTCGATGCCCAGGTCCTTCACCATCTTCACGTACAGGTCGCGCTGGTCTTTGGTGTACTTGACGAGCGCTTCCGGGCTGTTGACCGGCGTGTACACCAAGCCTGCGTTGTACATCTTGGCTTGCACGTCCGCACTGCCGAACGCGCTCACGAAGGCCTTGTTCAGCCGCTCGATCACGGGCTTTTGCATGCCAGCGGGGCCGTAAATGCCGAGCCAGCCGCCGCCGAACTCCCCGCCGGCGATGCCCAGCTCCTTCATGGTGGGTACCTCCGGCAACAACGGGCTGCGTGCTGGCAGCGTTGTCGCCAGCACACGCAGCTTGCCTTCCTTGGCAAACGGGAGCACGGAGGTCGTGCCCCACATCGCCTGGACACGGTTGCTCAGGAGATCGGTTGCCGCGCCCGTCTCTCCCTTGTACTGGACCTTCACCATGTTCAAGTTGTGCTTGAGCGCGAGGTCGGCCATCGTTAGCAGCCCCTGGTTGTTGCCCGTGGCGTAGGCGATCTTCCCGGGATTGGCTTTGGCGTAGGCAATGAACTCCTTCATGTCCTTCGCGGGGAAGCTCGGGTGCACGTACAGGAAGAACGAGAAGTCGACCGACGCGGCGATCGGGGTGAAAGCGGTCACCGGGTCGAACGGCGGCGCCTTGCGCAGCGCGGGCACGATCATGAGTGAGCCGGCGCCGCCCCAAAGCACCCGGTAGCCGTCCGGCGGTGCCTTCTGCACGTCCGCCGCGCCGACGAGGCCTTCTGCGCCGGGCTTGCTCTCGACAACGATCGGCTGCCCCAGTTCCTTGCTCGCCGCCTCGGCGATGGCGCGCGCAATGCCGTCTGCGCTGCCCCCCGCCTGGTAAGGCGACACGAGGGTCACCGGCCGGGTCGGGAAGGGCGCCTGGGCATGGACCCCGCTGGCGGCGAGGGCGGCCGCGCCGAAGCCGGCAAGCACTGCGCGACGTGGAATCGAGTACGGGTTTTTCATGGTGTGTCTCCTGTCATGTTGAGTGAAATCGGCGAGCCGTGTGCTTCGGGTCACGTGGTCTTCAAGGCAAATTCAATGCCATCGGCCGCAGTGGCCAAACTGCAGGCATTCACCCCCGGCGTGGCGCTCCACGCGCAGGCTTTGCCTGCGGCGCAGACACTCGCGCTGTCTGCGGGGTGGCCGCTGTCTGCCGGGCCGTCACGACAGCGTCCATCCAGCGTCCACCACCAGATCCTGGCCGGTGATGTTCCGGGCGCGCTCGCTGGCCAGGAACAGCGCCGCGTGGGCGATGTCTTCCGGGGCAGACAGGCGCTTGAGCGCCGTGACGTTTTCGAGTTCGGCACGCGCCGCCTCCGGCGTGATGCCGCGCGCAGCAGCGATCCTGGCGATGCCGGCCCCTGAGCGAGGGCCTTCGACATAGCCGGGGCACACCGCGTTGACGTTGATGTTGTGAGGCCCCAGCTCGATCGCCATCACCCGCATCAGGCCCTCGAGCGCCCACTTCGACGCACAGCCGCCCGCATGGTTCACGCGACCGCGCAAGCCGAAGACGCCGGAGATCGCCACCACCTTGCCGCTGCGCCGCGCCATCATGAGCGGCAACACCGCGCGAACCGGCAGCACCGTGCCGTGCAAGTTGCCGCGCATCACCTCGTCGAACTGCCCGATGTCCAGCGCCGAGACCGGCTTGTTGGCGTGGTCCCGTGTGCCCGCCGCGGTAACGACGACGTCAACCCGGCCGCCGTACTCGCTCTGAAGCGCCTCGGGGATCTTCGCGACCTCCGCCTCGTTCGTGACATCGGCCTGCACGGCGACGGCCCTGCGCCCTGTCGCCTCGATCTGCCGCACGGCGTGCGCGAGCGCGTCCGCGTCGCGTCCGACGATCAGAAGGTCGGCTCCGGCCTGAGCGAACGCCATTGCAATGGCGTGGCCGATGCCCTTGGCCCCGCCTGTGACGAGCACAACCTGGCCTGCGAATTCCGCGGTGTCGGTGTGCATCAGTTCGCCTCCCGGCCCTGGGACACGATGAACTGCTGGATGCGCGTGAGGTCGTCCTTGGCCCGGCCGTCGGCCATGGCTGCACGCCACACGGCCTCGACGCCATCGGCCGCCATGTGCGACGCACCCAGGCTGTCGGCCTCGGCGATGGCCAGGCTCACGTCCTTGGCAAGAATGTCCAGGCGCGCGCCGACCGCGTACTTGCCGGTGAGTATCTGTTCCTTGATGGTCTGCTCGGTCGCGCGATTGCGACCTGTGCTCGCGTTGATCACGTCGATCGCGACGGCCAGGTCGATGCCGGCACGGCTGGTCATGGCCAGCATCTCGCTGGAGATCGTGAGACTGGCCGCGTTGATCAGGTTGTTGGCCAGCTTGAGCACCTGCGACTGCCCCGGCGTCTGCCCGATGTGGAACAGCCGGTCGCACATGCCCGTGAGTGCGGCTTCGGCCTGCCGGAAGTGCGCATCCGCGCCCGAGACGAAGCACGACAAGCGTCCCGCGGCCACACCGGTAGGACCGCCGCTGACCGGGGCGTCGAGGAGGCCGATCTCCCGGGCCGCCAAGGCCTGCGCGATCCCGCGCATCGCTTCGCCGCCGATCGTCGAATTCTCGATGTAGACACGGATCTTGCTGCCGTGGACGATGCCCTGCGCGCCCAAGGCCACCTCCTGGCTGACGACGGGCGCCGGCAGGCAGGCAAAAACGATCTCGGCATCGTCGGCCACCTCGGTCGGTGTAGACCGCACGCGCGCGCCGCGTTCGGCCATGGCGCGTGCCACCTCCGGGTTGCGGTCGCAAACCGTGAGGTCGAAGCCGGCGGCCAGCAACTTGAGCGCCAGGGGCATGCCCATGTCGCCCAGGCCGATATAGCCGATGCGAGCGGATGGGGGTGTGTTCATGGCATGTCTCCTTATCGGGGGTGGTCGGTGGGCGCGAAGCCCCAGTCCGCGTTGGCTTCGCCCAGGCCCGGATAGGGCGCATCGGCTGGCGACGCGCGGAATCGGGCATCCACCGGCACAGGCAAGGCATCGATGCGCTGTCCGTCGTCGTCCCGCAAGCCATGGTCGAAAAGCCGGCGCGCCGCGAAGTGCGGATTGGCGAGGGCCTCCTCCAGCGTGGGCACGACGGTGCAGCACACGTCAAGGCCCTGGAATGCCTGCGCCCAGTGCGCGGCTGTTTTCGCGCCGATCAATTCCTGCACGGCCGCGCGCGTGGCTGCCGCGCTGCCGCTCTCCCGCTCCAGCGTCGCGCGCGCGCCGATCGCCTGCAGAAACTGGCCCCAGAACTTGTCCTCCAGTGGCGCGGCTGCCAGGAACCTGCCGTCGGCTGTGCGGTAGATCTGGTAGCGCGGCGAGCCACCCGTGACCAGTTCGCCACCGGGCGCCGGCCATTGCGCCGCCGCACGTGCATTGCCGATCGCCCAGTACATGAAGGGGAACAGGTTGTCGGCCATCGCAATGTCCAGCTTGCAGCCCTCACCCGTCTGATCGCGCTGGCGAAGTGCGAGCAGGATGTTCACAAGCGCCGGGTAGGTGCCGCCGGCGATGTCCGCGATCAGTGCAGGCGGGACCACGGGTGCACCGTCGGCGCCGGCGCTCAAGCCCAGCATGCCTGTTTCGGCCACGTAGTTGAGGTCGTGCGCCGCCAGGTCGCGGTTCGGGCCGTCCTGGCCCCACCCTGTGATGGCGCAGTAGATGATCTTCGGATTGGCGGCCTTCATGGCGTCGTAGCCCAGGCCGAGCCGGTCCATCACGCCGGGGCGAAATTGCTCGATCACGATGTCGGCCTCGCGCGCGAGCGCCAGCAGCTGGCGCACGACGTCCGGATCCTTCATGTCGCACGCGATGCTGCGCTTGCCGCGGTTGAGCAGCGCGAAGTTCACGCTGTCTGCGCTGAACTTCGGTTCATAGCTTCGCATCTCGTCACCACGGCCAGGCCGCTCTATCTTGAGCACCTCGGCCCCCGCTTCGGCCAGCACCAGCGTGGCCATCGGGCCCGGCAGGAGGGTGCTGAAATCCAGCACGCGGATTCCCTGGAGTGGACGCATGGTCAGTGGCCCCGGCGCTTGGCCACCTGCGCGCGGCGGGCCGGTGCGAAGGCCGGATCGCCCAGCCGCTCGAACAGGTTCTGCGTCACGTCGCAATGGTGAGCCAGTCCGGTCGCTTCCAGCAGCGCGATCGGGCCCTTGGGATAGCCGAGGCCGAGTTCCAGGGTCAGGTCCATGTCCGCTGCGGTGGCAAGGCCTTCGTCGAGTCGGCGCAGCGCCGCGTTGTAGTAGGGGCGAACCAGCTTGTCGATGATGCGCCCCTGAAAGTCCAGGCACACCGCGACCTGCAGGCCGGACCCTTCGAGCACTTGCCGTGCCGCGGCCAGCGCATCCGGCGTCGTATGCGGCTGCCGCACGAGCTCAACCAGGTCTGAAGGAACACCGTCGCCCAGGCGAAAGCGCGCGAAGCCCAGCACGTTCGAGCCTTCCCGGCCAGCCGACTCGCCGGTGTGCTCGCCCAGGCAGTCGCCGTGCAGCTCGACCAGTACCGCCCGCCGGGCCGACGCATTGCGCAGCGCCGCGAGCGCCGCACCGGCATCGCTACCGATGAGCACCACCACCTCGGCGGCACCGACATCGTGCGACTGCCCTTCGAGGAGCGCGTGGGGCGCGGGGAATGAGCGGCCGCCGCCGCTGTCGATCACCGCATAGTTCGGGATGTCGGCCATGTTTGTCATCCTCCGAAGGTGGCGTCGTTGTTGTAGGTGTAGAAGCCCCGGCCTGATTTGCGACCCAGGTGCCCGGCGGCAATCATCCGGCGCACGAGGGGCGGGCAAGCCGCGCGCGGCTCGTGGGTGACGCCGTACAGCGCATCGCACAGCAGCAACTGGGTGTCCAGGCCGATCAGGTCCAGCAGTTCCAGTGGGCCCATGGGGTAGCCCAGTCCCACCTTGATCGCGCGATCGATGTCGGCCGGCTCTGCGACGCCCGCCTCGACCAGGCGAATCGCGTCGTTGTTGTAGGGCACCAGGAAGTAGTTGAGGATGAAGCCGGGGTTGTCCTTGGTCTTCACCGGGCGCTGCCCCAGCGCTTCACAGGCCGACCATGCGGCGGCGAAGGTGGCGTCCGAGGTGTTGAGGCCGGGCGACATCTCGACCAGCTTCATCAATTGCGCCGGCAGGCAGAAGTGCATGCCGACGAAGCGGTCGTCCCGGCCGGAGCCCGCGGCGATCTCGGTGATCGAAAGCGTGGACGTGTTCGACGCGAAGATGGTGTGGGCCGGGCAGACCTTGTCGAGCGTGCCGAACAGACTGTGTTTGACCTTCAGGTCCTCGAACACCGCGTCGATCACCAGATCGCAGGGTTGCATGTCGTCCAGCGTGGTGGTGAAGCGGATGCGGGCCATGGCGGCGGCCTTCACCTCCGCCGTCATCTTTCCGCGCTCGACCGACTTGCCGAAGAAGCCCTCGATCTGACGTCGCGCGCGCTCGAGCGCCGCCTGTTGCGTGTCGTACACGAGCGTGTCCATCCCTGCACGGGCGGCCACGATGGCGATGCCGGTGCCCATGGTGCCGCTGCCTGCGACACCCACCGTCTTGATGTTGCTCATGTCTGTCCCGGGGTCTATTTGACGAGGAAGCTGCGGCCGATCAGTTGCCGGTGGACCTGGTTCGTGCCTTCCCAGATCTGCGTGATCTTGGCGTCGCGCATCAGGCGTTCGACGCGAAAGTCCTGCGTGTAGCCGTAGCCGCCGAAGAACTGGACTGCGTCGGTCGTCAGGCGCATGGCAATGTCGCTCGCGCGCATCTTCAGCATGGAGGCCTCCGTGCCGAAGTCGGTGTCGCCTGCATCGATGCGCGCGGCGAGCGTCCACAGCCACGACTCGCAGCCGGCGAGGTCGGTGGCCAGGTCGGCCAGCATGAACTGGATGCCCTGGAACTCCGCGATCTTGCGACCCGACTGGCGACGCTCATTCAGGTAGGCCACGCTGTCCTCGAACGCCGCACGGGCGATGCCCAGCGCATGGGCTGCAATGCTCGGGCGCGATTTGTTGAGCGAGGCGAAGAGGATGTTCAGCCCGTCACCGGGGTTGCAAAGCAGGTTGGCGCGCGGCACCCGCACGTTGTCAAAGGCAATGGTGGCCGTGCTCGATGCACGGTGGCCCATCTTCTCCTCGGTGCGCACAACCGACAGGCCCGGCATGCCCTTCTCGAGCACCAGCGCCGAGATCGCCTTGCGGGCATCGTCGATGCCTTCCCATTTCCCGAACACCAGAAACAGGTCGGCGACATCGCCGTTCGTGATGAAGGTCTTGCCGCCGTTGACGATGATGTGGTCGCCGTCCTCCGTGAAGCGGGTGCGCATGCCGGTGGCGTCAGAGCCGGCGTTCGGCTCGGTGATGGCCAGTGAAGCGAGGCCGCCTTCGGCGATGCGCGGCAGCAGGCGCGCCTTCTGCTCTTCGTTGCCGAAATCGATCAGCGGCTTCATCGCGTGGAAGTTCGTGCCCCAGACGATGCCGGTGGAAGCGTCGGCCTTGGCGATCTCGCGCATGCAGGCGAGGTAGGCCGTATAAGACTGCGGCGCCCCGCCGTACGCCTCGGGCACGAACATGGCGTTCAGTCCCAGTGCGTTCAGAGCCTTGACGCTGGCCCACGGAAAGTGGCCGGTGCGATCGTTCTCCGCCGCCTGCGCGGCGACCGTGTCCCGGCAGACGTTGCGCAGGCTGTCAAGCAGCATGCGTTCGTCATCGTTCAGCGCAATGGCCGCATCGATCCGTTCGAAAACTTTCATCTGGATGCCTGTTCGTTGTTGGCGCTCAGTGCGCAATGCCCTGGGCGCCGTCCACGTAAATGGTCTCGCCGGTCAGGAACCTGGAGGCCGGCGTGAACATGGCCGCGACGAGCTCGGCCACATCCTCGGGACGCCCCGGCGCCTTGCCGGGAATGCGCTTCTCCAGGTAGTCGAGCAGCGGGCTGCCCTGGCCCAGCGAATCGCGATTCAGGTCGGTCACGATGTAGCCAGGGGCAACGTCGATCACGCGGATGTTCTTGTTGGCCCACTCGACACCAAGGCAACGCGTGATGGCACCGACCGCGGCCTTCGAGGCGCAGTACGCCAGGTTCTGCTTGACGCCCAGGCGATCGAAGAACGACCCGATGTTGACGATCACGCCACCGCCTGCCGCGAGCAGGTGCGGGTACGCCTGCTGGCAACCCACGAAGACCGAGGTGGCGTTGGTCGCCATGACCCGCTCGAAGTCGGCGAGCGCGAATTCGCGGCTGGCGCCTTCGAGGTGGATGCCTGCGTTGTTGACCAAGCCGACGATGCGGCGGCCCTCGGCCGCGCGCGCGAAGGCGGCTTTCACGCCCGACTCGCTGGTCACGTCGCAGGGCAGCGCAAAGCAGCGCGCCAACGTGTCCGCCTCCGGCGGCGCGCTGTCCTTGCCGGCGTCGGGCAGGTCGCCGCTGCGTGAAAGGCAGGCCACCTGGTAGCCGGCCCGGGCCAGCGACAGCGAGACGGCCGCGCCGATGCCCCGGCTGCCGCCGGTGACGATGATGGTGTCGTTGGGGGTTCTGTCGTTCATGGTCATGCCGGTTATTGATCGGTGAATTTCGCGGGCCGCTTTTGCGTGAAAGCGCGCATGCCTTCGTCGGCGTCGGTGGTGCGGTAAGCAAGTGTCGACAGGTCCGACTCGATGCGCAGGCCTTCGTGCAGCGGCGTGTCGAGCGCACGCTGCACGGCGCGCCGCGCGAACTGTTGCGCGAGCAGCCCGTGGCCGGAGAACTCGCGCGCGAATGCGAGCATCGCGGCGAAGGCATCGCCACCGTCCTGCCCCACCATGCGGTTCGCCAGGCCGATGGCCAGGGCCTCGTCCGCCTTTACCGTGCGCCCGGTAAGAATCATCTCCATGGCCCGTGCCTCGCCGATGGCGCGCGGCAATCGCTGCGTGCCGCCGTACCCCGGAATCAGGCCCAGCTTGATCTCGGGGAGCCCGACGCGTGCCTTCTCCGTCACGAGACGGAACGTGCACGCCAGTGCCAGTTCCAGACCGCCACCGAAAGCGAAGCCGTGGATCAGTGCGACCGAGGGGATGGGCAGCGCGTCGAGCCTGGCGAAGACACGCTGGCCCAGTTCGGCACCTTCCTGCTGCTGGCGCAGTGTGCGGTCGAGCAACTCGGGGATGTCGGCACCGGCGCAGAAGGCGCGATCGCCGGCCCCGCGGAAAAGCAAGGCGCGCGCGTCAGACGCAGCCACCTCGTCGATGCATCGGTCCAGGTCGCGGATCAGCGACATCGACAAGGCATTGAGCGCTTCGGGTCGATCGATGGTAATGACGGCGAACTCGTCGTGCCGGCTCAGGACGATGGTCATGGTGCCGTCCTCACTGGCCGAACTTGCTGCTGTCCGGCTTGCGTTTGGCCTTGAAGGCCTCCGAGAGCTCGTGATGCTCGTTGGTGTCGAGGTAGCCGCGCAACAGCAGGTCGTGCGTCACCCGCGACAGGCCGCTCACACCGCCGTGCCGCGCATTGAAGGCGCCCTTGATCGATGCCAGCGCGAAGGCGCCACGGTCGGCCACCTCCAGCGCCATCTTGCGCGTCTCGGCCATGAGGTCCGCATCGGGCACGACCTTGTTGATGAGCCCCATTTCCTTTGCATCGTGCGCGGTGATGCGCGGGTTCAGGTACCACATCTCCTTGGCGCGCTTCTTGCCAATCAAGTCCTCCAGGTACCAGGTGCCGTAGCCGGCGTCGAAGCTGCCCATCATCGGACCGACCTGCCGGAACACGGCGCTTTCCTTGGCGATGGTCAGGTCGCACACCACCTGCAGCACGTTGCCGCCGCCGACGGCGAAGCCGTTGACGGACGCAATCACCGGCTTCTGCAGCTTGTCGATGGCCTCGTACATCTCCAGCGTGGGCAGCACGCCGGCGTAGAGCAGCGTGTCTTCCATGCCGGTCTTCTCGCCGCCGATGCAGAAGAACTTGTCGCCCGCGCCAGTGATGACGACCACGCGCGTGCGCGTCTCGCGGCGGATCGCCTCGATGCAATCGCGAATCTCATGACACATGCGTTCCGTGAACATGTTGCCGTTGTCCGGACGGTTCAGCGTGATGGTGCCGATCGGACCGTCTTCGACGTAGAGGATGGTCTGGAAACTGGAGGTCATGGCGGTTGTCTTCCGATGAATGTGTGTGGATGGCGCGATCGCGATGCGCTGCGCCGATGATGCTGGCGGAGTGATCAGCAGGCGCCGTGCTGCTGCATGGCGTCGATCCTGGCGTCGTCCCAACCGAGCCACGCCTGCAGCACCTGTCGATTGTCCTCGCCCAGCAAGGGCGGGGGCTTCTGGTAGGTGTGGCTGCTGCCGTCGAACTTGATGCCGAGGCTCACCTGCGGCACGCTCGTTTCGCCGCGCGGCGCCGCGAAGAACATGCCGCGATCGCGCAGCGTCGGATCTCGCACCACCTGGTCGAGCCGGTTGATCGGCCCGGCGGGAATGCGGTGCGCCGTGAAGAGTTCCAGCCAGTGCGCGCAAGGCCTGGTCAAGAGCGTTGCCTGGATACGTTGCACGATCTGGTCCCTGAACTCGCGCCGGCCGCTGTTGTCGGCGTAGCGCTTGTCGGCAGCCAGATCGTCCAGCCCGCACGCAGTGCAGAAGCGCTGCCAAATCGCATCGTTGCCCAGGCCCAGCGTGAGCGGGTCGTCGGCGGTCTCGAAGGTCTGGTAGATGGCGATCACGCTGTCCTTTCCCCCAGACCGGCGCGGCAGCTCACCGGATCCGAGATACGTCACGATGCGCGGCGTCATGAAGCGCGTCATGCTTTCGACCATCGACACGTCGATGTCCTGCCCGATGCCTGTGCGATGGCGCTGGAACAGCGCTGCCGCCACCGCGAGCGACGCATCGGTGCCCGACAGCAGATCGGCCGCCGGGGTGCCGACCTTCTGTGGGTCGAGGCCGGCAGGGCCGGTCAGGTCCATCACGCCGCTGTAGCCCTCGGCGATCAGGTCGTAGCACGGCCTTTCGCTGGCATCGCCGGTCAGACCGAAGCCGGTGATGGACACGTGGATGAGTCGGGGATTGAGCGCCCGCAGCGTGACGCTGTCGACGCCCAGCTTCTTCTGGCTTGGCAGCACCTGGTTCACAACCACAACGTCCGCATGCGCAATGAGCGCGTGCAGCGTTTCCCGTCCGGCCGGCTGGGTGTAGTCGAGGGCGACGCTCTGCTTGTTTCGATTGACAGAAAGGAACCACAGCGATTCGCCGTCAAGGAAGGGCGGGCCCCAGGCGCGCGCGTCGTCGCCCCGGCCGGGCCGCTCGATCTTGACCACCTGGGCGCCGAGATCGGCGAGTAGCAGGGTGCAATAGGGACCGGCGATCGACGTCGTGAGGTCCAGCACGCGCACCCCCTCGAGCAGGCGCAGTGTGGGCCCCGAGGCGGGCGGCGGCAGATGTTCAACCGTTTGCATGCGCTTGTTTCGCAACGTCCATGCCACCGACACTGTGATGTGGACGCGCGCGTCGGTCTGCTCGCCGCAGCGCGCTGCAAACCTGCACCATCATTGAAGAAAATGCGAAGGCTCGACGAAAGCCGGCGCCCATGGGGTCTTTCCGGTTCGCGACACTGCTCATGACGCGCGACGCTTAAAGTGTCTCCTCGAAAGACAATGTGGATTCAGAGCGCTGTGCATCGCGGAGACAAATGAAACGAAAGAACATGAGCGCCTTCGGCGTGCTGATCGTCGACCTTCACGGTCGGGTGTCGTGTGCCACTGGCGTGGCGAACCGGCTGGAAATCCAGCGCCAGTTGCTCAAGGATCTGCCGACGCATCGCACCGACGGCACCGGAATGATGGCGCTGGAGAGCGAGGAAAAGCTGATCGCCATCTTCCGGGCGGCAGACGACGCGACGGTTTTCTTTCTGCAGTCGACGGAAGATGAACCGACGCTGTTCGAGTTCGTCGCGAGCGTCGACTTCGCCTTCGCGATCTTCACCTACCTGCTCAACAGCCCGTACGCCGCGATGGTGGTGGTCGATCGTGAAGCGCGCGTGCGCTACATCCCGCCCGTGCACGAAGCCTTCTTCGGCATCCGGCACGGGGAGGCCGTGGGCAAGCCGGTGACGCGGGTGATCGAGAACACCAACCTGCACGAGGTGGTGCGCACGTCCAAGGCCGAGATCGGCAAGCTCCAGACGATGGGCGGCGTCACGCGGGTCGTCTCGCGCATCCCGATCCTGCATGCCGGCCATACCGTGGGAGCCATCGGCCAGGTCATGTTCAAGGAGCCGGAGACGGTGCACGACCTCAGCAAGGAGGTCACCAAACTGCGCTCCGAAGTCACGTTCTATCGCAACGAACTTTCGGGGATGAAGCGCCGCAGCTTTGGCCTGGAGCAAATGGTCGGCAAGAGCGAGGCCATCCAGCAGCTCAAGGCCGACATCATCAAGGTTGCGCCGTTGAACGTTCCGGTGCTGATCGTCGGGGAGAGCGGGACGGGTAAGGAGTTGGCCTCCCACGCCTTGCATTCGCTCAGCCCGCGTCACGAGAGTCCGATGGTGTTCGTCAACGCCGCGGCGCTGCCGTCCGGACTGGTGGAGAGCGAGCTCTTCGGCTACGAAGCCGGTGCCTTCACCGGCGCCGAGAAGAAGGGTCGCAAAGGCAAGTTCGAGCTGGCCGACCGCAGCTCGCTGTTCTTCGACGAGATCGGCGACATGCCACCGGAGATCCAGGTCAAGCTTCTGCGCGTGCTGCAGGATGGTGTTTTCGAGCGCGTCGGTGGCGATCGCGCGCGGCACTCGGATTTCCGCCTGATTTGCGCGAGCAACCGCAACTTCCAGCAGATGATCACCGCCGGCGATTTCCGGCTGGATCTGTACTACCGCATCAGCGGCGTGACCATCCGCATGCCCAGCCTGCGCGAGCGGCTCGAAGACATCCCCGAACTCGTCGAGAAATTCCTTTCCGCGTTCGCCGCACGCCATGGCATGGCAACGAAGGGCGTGGACCGCCGCGTCCACGGTTACCTGCGCGAGCTGCCCTGGCCAGGCAACGTGCGGCAGCTGCTGCACGAGGTGGAAAAGGCCGCGATTTTCTGCGAAGGCCCGGAGATCACGGTCGAGAACTTTCGCCCCCATCCGATGCAGAGCGGCATGCCCGATGCGCCGGTGCCACCCCGCATCAGCGCGCCGCCCGGAGGTACCTTGCAGGACGCGGTGGCGGACGTCGAGCGCGTGATGATTCGCGAGGCCTTGCTGCGGCACAAGGGCAACAAGAAAAAGGTGGCCGAGGAGCTCGGCATCTCCCGCGCCTATCTCTACAAGAAGCTGCCCGACCTGGGCTGACCGCTCACTTCACGCGGCGATCGAGGAAGTCCACCACCGGTCGCGCCCAGGCTTCAGGGCGCTCCCACATCGGGGTGTGCCCGGCGCGCGGTACCAGGAGGATCTCGCTGTCGGGCACGACGTCCGAGATCAGGATGGCATTCTCCGCGGGCACGACCTTGTCGACGGCACCGGTTGCCGCAAGCACCGGCACCGTGAGCGCCTTGTATTTCGCAATGTCGATCTGCGGGAAGGCGTACGCATCGAGCAGTTGCTCCCGCAGCGCGGGCGTCGACGCCTTGAGCGTGACGCCGATGAAGCGCTCGATGTCGGCGCTGTTCTGATTGCGCACGTCGAAGTAGCGCGGCACCGCGCCCTCGAGCAGGGTCCGGTTCTGCTCCATGCTGCCGAAGCTCTCGGCGCGCTTGCGGATGGGTTCGGTCACCGGCGGCGCGACCGTGAAGCGGGCGAAGGCATCGGACGTGACCAGCGCCAGCGTGCGCTCGGGATGCGATGTGGCGAACTCCTGCCCGATGGCGCCGCCCAGCGAATGACCGACCAGCACGGCGCGCCGGATGTTCATGCGGTCCATCAGCCCGACGAGGTCCTTCACGTGCTGCGCCATCGTGTAGCCCGTGGGCGGCTTGGACGAATCGCCGAAGCCGCGCAGGTCGTAGGCGATGGTCGTGTACCGGCGGGCCGGGAACATCGGCAACACCTTCTCCCAGGTGTCCATCGACAGGCTGTAACCATGCAGGAAGAAAACCGGAATGCGGCCTCCCTCGGTGCGCCGCACTGCGAGTTCGACGCCGTCCTCTACCGTCACGCGGCGTAGATCGGCCGCGTGGGCCGTGACGGCGGCGAATGCGAAGGCGCATACCGCGAGAAAGCGCGCGGGGCGTGTCCAGGGGTTCAGGTTCATGGGCATGAGGGTTTCCGGTGCAAGTTGTCAGTCGAGGATCAGGCCGCGCAGTGCTCGTCCGCGCTGATGAGCTGGTAGCGCCGCCAGGACCCGACCAGCAGGCCCGTGCGGTCGCTGTCGCAATGCAGCAGGCTCTCGTGCAGCGCCAGGGCCATGCGGGCCACGTCGTAGCTCTCGAGCAGCAGGACCCAGTGGAGTCCTGCGGCGGTTGGCAGCGATCGGGGTGTGCCGCTCTCGCTGGCCGTTTCCCAGAGTGACGTTCGCACCATCGCCGGCACGTTCCCGGGGCCAAAGTTGTGCTTGATGTGGTCGCGTGCGGCGCGCTCGCGGCCCTGCATGGGCTTGCAGTGAACCACGATGACCCCACCACCGAAGCCCTGGCCGGCCGACCATGTCTCGCTGCAGGCCCACTGCACCGTGTCGTGCACGCCTTCGGTCAGGCCATTGGCGGCGCCCGGCGTGGCGTCCCGGGGCAGGACCGACAGCGGGAGATTGCGCAAGCAACCGCGGTGCACCACCATGAATGCTCCCTCGCTGCCCATCATTCGATAGCGCCGCGCCGTCCTGCAACCCGACGCGGCCGGCGGCGCGTGCCGCTGCTCATGCTGGTGCCAGAGGTCGACGCCGGTATCGCCTCCTGCTGCGATCTCGCTGAAGCACACCAGTACATCCGGCGCAAGCCCGGCTCCGCGCATGTCGACCGGAGCCTCGACGCCCGTGGCAGGCATGGGGCTCAGGCGACCTCGAAGAGACCGGCGGCGCCCATGCCGCCCCCGATGCACATGGTGACTACCACGTACTTCACGCCGCGGCGCTTGCCTTCGATCAATGCGTGGCCCGCCAGGCGCGCGCCGGTCATCCCGTATGGGTGACCGATGGAGATGCCGCCTCCGTCGACGTTGTAAATCGCGGGGTCGATGCCCAGATGGTCGCGGCAATACAGTGCCTGGCATGCGAAGGCTTCATTCAATTCCCACAGGCCGATGTCCCCAACCTTGAGGCCGTGTTGCGCCAACAGCTTTGGCACGGCGTAGACGGGCCCGATACCCATTTCTTCGGGCGCGCAACCCGCCACCGCCATGCCGCGGTAGATGCCCAGCGGCTGGAGGCCGCGCTGCTCGGCCAGTTGGCGGTCCATCACCACGCAGGCCGACGCACCGTCGGACAGCTGGCTGGCGTTGCCGGCCGTCACCACACCGCCATCCAGCACGGGAGACAAGGCCGCGAGCGATTCGTACGTCGTGGAGGGGCGGTTGCCTTCGTCTCTCGCGAGCGTCACGTCCTTGTGCGTGATGGCACCGGTCTCCTTGTCGACCACCGCCATGCGCGCGTTGATCGGCACGATCTCGGCGTCCAGTCGGCCGGCGGCCTGCGCGGCGGCGGTGCGCTGCTGCGACAGCAGGGCGTAGCGGTCTTGCGCCTCGCGGCCGATGCCGTATTTGGCGGAGATGAACTCGGACGTTTGCAGCATCGGCATGTAGATGTGCTGTGCGGCCGCGACCGCATTCGGGTCCTTGTTCTCGTGCGCCCACTTGAAGTACGGGCCCTGGACTGCGGAGATGTTCTCCTGGCCGCCGGCCACGACCACGCGCATGCCGTCCACGATGATCTGCTTGGCTGCCGTGGCGATCGCCATCAGGCCCGAGGCGCACTGGCGCTCGATGGTCTGCCCGGCCACGGTGACGGGCAGTCCACCCACCAGGCTCGCGTGGCGTGCGATGTTCATGCCCGCTGTGCCGGCCGTGAGCACGGTGCCGATCACGACATCGTCGACTTCCGCGCCTTCCACGCCGGCGCGCTGCACCGCGTGGCGGATCGCATGGCCCATGAGAGTCGGTGACTTGATGTCGTTGAGGGCGCCGCGAAATGCCTTGCCGATCGGCGTGCGGGCGGTGGAAACGATGACGGCTTCTTTCATGGGAGCAACTTTCGAGAGATAAAAACTTAAAGAGGCAGCAATGGCTGAGAGCTCAGGCCCCGGCGTCCGAGAGCCGGCTACCGCCTGCGGCGGTGCGTTCGAGCAGCTTCGACACGTTCCAGTAACCGTGCGTGTTGCCACGTGCATCGCCGTAGGCCTTGAGCGACGTCACGATGCCGGTCAGGCCGATGGCATCGGCCATCCACACCGGCCCGCCGCGCTGCGCGGGAAAGCCATAGCCATTCACCCACACCACGTCGATGTCGCCGGGTCGGTAAGCCATACCTTCCTGCAGGATGGAAGCCGCTTCGTTGATTAGCGGGTAGAGGCAACGCGCGACGATCTCCTCGTCGGTGATGTCCGAGCGCTGCGCAATGCCGTGCGCCGTGGCGAGTTTTCGGCATAGCTGCGTCACGGCGTCGTCCGGCAGGTGCTTTCGGCCGTCGTACCGGTAGTAACCGCTGCCGCTCTTCTGGCCCTTGCGGCCCAGTTCGCTCAGCCGGCGCACGGGCGCGCGGTACGACGGGTCGGTGGGCAGCGCGCCGGACTTCACCCCTTCGATCACCACGCTGGCCGCTACATCGGTTCCTGTCATGTCGAGCATCCGGCACGGGCCCATGGCCAGGCCCTGCGCCTCGATCGCACGGTCGATCTGCTGCGGTGTCGCCCCTTCCATGAGCAGGAAGTCGGCCTCTCGCAAGTAGGGCTCGAGCATGCGGTTGCCGATGAAGCCGTAGCAGACGCCGGACACCACGGCCACCTTGCCGATGGCGGGCGCGAGCGCCATCACTGTCGCCAGAACATCCGGCGCCGTCGCGGCGCCGCGCACGACCTCGAGCAGCCGCATCACGTTGGCCGGACTGAAGAAGTGCATGCCCAGCACGTCAGCGGGTCGCCCGGTTGCCGCGGCCAGCGCATCGACGTCCAGCGTGGAGGTGTTGGTGGCGATGATCGCGCCCGGCTTGCAGCGCTGGCCCAGCATGGCCATCACTTCGCGCTTCACGTCCATTCGCTCGAACACTGCTTCGATCACCAGGTCGCGATCGGTCAGGGCAGCGCCGTCGAGCGTGCCGGTGAGGAGCGCCATGCGTTCCTCGACCTGTTGGGCGGTGATGCGCCCCTTGGCGGCCGTGGCTTCGTAGTTGCGCCGGATGGTGGCAAAGCCCCGGTCCAGCGCTGCCTGTGACGTCTCGAGGATCACGGTCGGCATGCCGGCGTTGGCGAAATTCATCGCAATACCCCCGCCCATGGTGCCGGCGCCGACCACGCCGACGGTGCGCAGCGGTCGCAGGGCCAGTCCAGCGGGAAGGCCCGGAATGTGGGCGGCATCCTGTGTGGCCCGTTGCAGGTGTTCACTCTCGGGGGAATGGGTGGCTGTCATAGCGCTATTCATCGGGGGTCGGCTTCCAGTTGCGCGAGCAGGTGCCCGCCGTAGGTCTTGCGCAGCGTCAGTTTGTTGAGCTTGCCCGTGGCTGTGTGCGGCAGTGTGTCCACGAACAGGATGTCGTCCGGCATCCACCACTTGGCGATGCGGCTCTGCAGGTGGGCTTCGATGCTGGCCCTGTCCGGCGTGCAGCCCGGCTTGGCCACAACGATGAGCAATGGCCGCTCGTCCCACTTCGGATGGGTGGCGCCGATCACGGCGGCCTCGAGCACACCGGGGTGTGTCATTGCGGCGTTTTCCAGATCGATCGACGAGATCCATTCGCCGCCCGACTTCACCAAATCCTTGGCGCGGTCCGTCAGGCGCACGAAGCCCGTGGGGGCGATCACTGCGATGTCGCCGCTGTCCATGTAGCCGTCCTCGTCCAGCGCGCTGCCGGCCGGCTGGCCGTAGTACGCGCTGATGACGCAGGGCCCGCGCGCTTGCAGATGGCCGGGGCTCTGGCCGTCGCGAGGCTGGATCGTTCCGTCGTCGCCCACCGTCCGGTACTCCACGCCGAAAGGCGCGCGGCCCTGCGTCTGGCGCAAGGCGATCAGCGCATCGCCATCCAGCGCTTCGGTCTCGGGGGACAGCGTGCACACCGATCCGAGCGGCCCCATCTCGGTCATGCCGTACGACGATCGAACCTCGGCGCCATGGCGCTCGGCAAAGGCTTCGATGGTCGGCCGCGGACACGGTGAGCCGCCCACGTAGACCCGCTGCAGGTGAGTCAGGGCGATGCCGGATTTTTCGAGCTGCGGGAGGATCGCCTGGAACACCGTGGGCACGCCGCCCGTGATGGTGATGCGCTCGCTCACGAGGAGTTCGGCGATCGACGCAGCATCCAGCTGACCGCCCGGGAAGACCAGGCCGGCCCCCATCATCGGCGCGGAGAACGGCCAGGTCCATCCGTTCGCATGGCACATCGGCACGATCTGCAGCACGCGGTCGCGGGCCGAAAAGCCGTACATGTCGGGCGAGCTGGCGGTGAGAGACATCAGCACGATCGACCGGTGCGACAGCAGCACGCCCTTCGGGTTGCCGGTCGTGCCCGAGGTGTAGGCCAGACTCGCTGCGGTGTTCTCGTCGAAGTCCGTCCAAGGGCTGTGCTCGCCGCCGCCCTCTGCCACCCAGGCTTCATAGGCGATGGCGTTGCGCAGGGAGGTGGGCGGACAGTCATGGCCGTCTGCCATGACCACGTAACGCTCGACGGTCGGCAACTGGTCGGCCAGGGATTCCAGCAATGCGATGAAAGCCGGCTCGATGAACAGGATGCGGTCTTTGGCGTCGTTGACGATGAAGACGATCTGTTCGGAAAACAGGCGAGGGTTGATGGGGTGGTACACCGCCCCGATGCCGGCGATGCCGTACCAGCACTCCATGTGGCTGGCGGTGCTGTAGGCCACCGTGCCGATGCGGTCGCAACCGGCGATCCCCTCGGCCTTGAGCTTGCGCGAAACCTGCATCGCCCGCTGGTGGATGCGGGCGTAGTCGGTGATGCGCAGCGTGCCGTCGCCCTGGCGGCTCACGACGCGCCGCCCGCCGTGCTCGCGCGCTGCGTGCTCGATCACGCGTTGGCACAACAGCGGCCAATCCTGCATCAGTCCCAGCATGGTTGTCCTTGCTTCTGGTGTCATGGCTGCACACTCGGCAGCCGTCTGACGGAGCAGCGTTGTCCGCAAAATTGATGCCACAGGCCCGGGCCTGCCGTTTCCCTCGGGAGCGCGAGGAAAGCCGGAAGCAAGAGGGGGGCAACTGTCTGGCGCTGATACACATGCCGCCGTGCAAGTTGTCTCTCGCGCGTACAAAAAAGCGGCTGGCGGCCTCTTTCTTCCAGCGACGCCGGTTGGCATCAAAGTTGCCTTTTCAGCTGTTTCCCATTTCCTTCAACGAGAACCACAGAGACATGTCCAAGCCCATGAAACCCACCGATCCCACCACCGCCCAAAGCCCTGTGTCGCCCGTGGGGGAGGCCGTCCGCCGCCGTCTGCTGGGCGACGACACGTACGAGGCGATGCTCAAGAACACGACCGGCCTGGACCGCGAGTACCAGCTCTACATCACGAACCAGATCTTCGGGCGGACCTGGGCCCGCGGCATTCTGAGCGAGCAGCAGTTGAGTCTGGTCAACCTCAGCATGCTGGCCGGCAA
>SEGS01000135.1 GCA_004210915.1 Variovorax sp.
CGGCCACATCGCGACCAACGCGTGCATGCAGGTGTTCGGCGGCCACGGCTTCATCAAGGAATGGGGCATGGAGCAGTTCACGCGCGACAACCGCATCAACATGATCTACGAGGGCACCAACACGATCCAGTCGCTGGACCTGCTGGGCCGCAAGGTGCTGGGCAACAACGGCGCGTCGCTCAAGAAATTCGGCAAGCTGGTCGGTGCGCTGGTGGCCGAGGAAGGCGTGAACGAGAAGATGAGCGAGTTCATCACGCCCATCGCGGTGCTGGGCGATCAGCTGACCAAGTTCACCACCGAGATCGGCTTCAAGGGTTTCCAGAACCCTGACGAAGTGGGCGCTGCCGCAGTGGACTACCTGCGCGTGGCCGGCCATTTCGTGTTCGGCTACCTGTTCGCCCGCATGGCGCAGGTCGCACTGCGCGAGATCGCCGCCGGCAACACCGACCCGTTCTATGTCGCCAAGCTGCAGACCGCGCGCTTCTACTTCGCCAAGCTGTTCCCCGAGACCGAGACGCTGATGCGCACCGCGCGCGCCGGCAGCAAGGTGTTGATGGACACCGATGCGGCTCTCGCTTGAATTCCTCGACCCAGTTCCGGAGATGCTCATGAAACGTGCAGTCGCAGCCATCCTCTTCGCCGCATCGGCCACATCGGCACTGGCCCAGATGACGCCCGTCGGCACCTGGCAAAGCGTCGACGACAAGACCGGCGAGGCCAAGTCGCAGATCCGCATCGCCGAGTCCGGCGGCGTTCTCAACGGCCGCATCGAAAAGCTCCTGCGCAAGGAAGCCAGGCAGGACGCGGTGTGCGACGAGTGCACCGACGACCGCAAGGGCAAGGCGCTGATCGGTCTTGAAATTATCCGCGGCGCGAAGAAGGCCGAGGGCAAGGACGTCTGGGAAGACGGCAAGGTCCTCGACCCCGAGAACGGCAAAAACTACGCGCTGCGCCTCACGCCCATTGAGGGCGGCAAGAAACTCGAAGTGCGCGGCTCGGTCTTCGGCATCGGCCGCACCCAGACCTGGGTCCGCGTCCAGTAACCCCTTCCCGACAGAAACTCCATGTCCCGATTCAATGTGAAGAAAGTCGCCGTGCTCGGCGCCGGCGTGATGGGCGCGCAGATTGCTGCGCACCTGGTCAACGTGCGCGTGCCGGTGGTGCTGTTCGATCTGGCCGCCAAAGAAGGGCCGAAGAACGGCATCGTGCTGCGCGCCATCGACAACCTCAAGAAGCTCAAGCCCGCCCCGCTGGGCGACGTGGCCGATGCCGGCTTGATCGAGGTCGCGAACTACGAGGACGATCTCGCAAAGCTGGGCGACTGCGACCTGGTGATCGAAGCGATCGCCGAGCGCATGGACTGGAAGCTCGATCTCTACAAGAAGATCGCACCGCACGTCGCCAAGCACGCGATTCTGGCCTCGAACACCTCGGGCCTGTCGATCACGAAGCTCAGCGACGCGCTGCCCGAGCAGTTGAAGCCGCGCTTCTGCGGCATCCATTTCTTCAACCCACCGCGCTACATGAAGCTGGTGGAGCTGATCAACACGCCGACCACCGAGCCGTTGGTCCTCGACCAGCTCGAAGCCTTCGTCACCAGCACGCTCGGCAAGGGCGTG
>SEGS01000136.1 GCA_004210915.1 Variovorax sp.
GCGTACAGCTACACAGAACGCAAGCGCATCCGAAAAAGTTTCGGTAACCGCGACAGCGTCGTCGAAATCCCCTACCTGCTGCAAATGCAGAAAGACGCGTACACCGCGTTCCTGCAAGCGGGCATCGCCCCCAAGCAGCGCACCATCGAGGGCCTGCAGGCCGCGTTCGACGCCGCTTTCCCGATCGTCTCGCACAACGGTTTTGTCGAGATGAAGTTCCTCGAGTACAACCTGGCCAAGCCGGCCTTCGACGTGCGTGAATGCCAGACCCGGGGTCTGACCTTCGCCTCGGCCGTGCGCGCCAAGGTGCAACTGATCATCTATGACCGTGAGTCGTCGACCTCGCAGTCGAAGGTGGTCAAGGAAGTGAAGGAGCAAGAGGTCTACATGGGCGAAGTGCCGCTCATGACCAACAAGGGTTCTTTCATCATCAACGGCACCGAACGAGTGATCGTGTCGCAGCTGCACCGTTCGCCGGGCGTGTTCTTCGAGCACGACAAGGGCAAGACCCACAGCTCGGGCAAGCTGTTGTTTTCGGCACGCGTGATTCCCTACCGCGGTTCGTGGCTCGACTTCGAATTCGACCCGAAGGACATGCTGTACTTCCGCGTCGACCGCCGCCGCAAGATGCCGGTCACGATCCTGTTGAAGGCCATCGGCCTGAACCCGGAATCGATCCTCGCGAACTTCTTCGTGAACGACAACTTCCGCCTAATGGACAGCGGCGCGCAGATGGAATTCGTCGCCGAACGCCTGCGCGGTGAAGTCGCCCGTTTCGACATCACCGACAAGTCTGGCAAGGTCGTGGTCGCCAAGGACAAGCGCGTGACCGCGCGCCACACGCGCGAGCTCGAGCAATCGAACACCACGCACATCAGCGTGCCGGAAGACTTCCTGGTCGGCCGTGTGATCGCGCGCAACATCGTCGACACCGACACGGGCGAGATCCTGGCCAAGGCCAACGACGAGCTGACCGAAGCGTTGCTCAAGAAGCTGCGCACCGCTGGCGTGCAGGACGTTCAGGTGATCTACACCAACGAACTGGACCAGGGCGCGTACATCTCGCAAACCCTGCGCATCGACGAAACGGTCGACGAATTCGCCGCGCGCGTGGCCATCTACCGCATGATGCGTCCCGGCGAGCCGCCGACGGAAGACGCGGTGCAGGCCCTGTTCCAGCGCCTGTTCTATAACCCGGACACGTACGACCTGTCGCGCGTGGGCCGCATGAAGTTCAACGCCAAGGTCGGGCGCGACGAGTCGACCGGCCCGATGGTGCTGACTAACGAAGACATCCTGGCTGTCGTCAAGATCCTCGTGGACCTGCGCAACGGCAACGGCGAGGTCGATGACATCGACCATCTGGGCAACCGCCGCGTGCGTTGCGTCGGCGAACTGGCCGAGAACCAGTACCGCACCGGCCTGGCACGCATCGAGAAGGCCGTGAAAGAACGTCTGGGTCAGGCCGAGCAAGAGCCGCTGATGCCGCACGACCTGATCAACAGCAAGCCGATCTCGGCCGCGCTGAAGGAATTCTTCGGCGCCTCGCAGCTGTCGCAGTTCATGGACCAGACGAACCCGCTGTCCGAGATCACGCACAAGCGC
>SEGS01000137.1 GCA_004210915.1 Variovorax sp.
CTGTTGTTGTAGTGCTGGCGGCCGGCTTCGACGAAGGTCTCGAAGGTGCCCTGCACGATGCCCTGGCTGCCGATGTAGATCCAGCTGCCGGCCGTCATCTGGCCGTACATGAAGAGGCCCGCGCGGTCGAGCTCGTTGAACTTCTCCCAGGTCGCCCACTTGGGCACGAGGTTCGAGTTGGCAATGAGCACGCGCGGCGCGTTGGCGTGCGTCTTGAACACGCCGACCGGCTTGCCCGACTGCACGAGCAAGGTCTCGTCGTCGTTCAACTCTTTCAGCGAGGCGAGGATCTGGTCGAAGCATTCCCAGTTGCGCGCGGCGCGGCCGATGCCGCCGTAGACCACGAGGTCCTGCGGGCGTTCGGCCACCTCGGGGTCGAGGTTGTTCTGCAGCATGCGAAACGGCGCTTCGGTGAGCCAGCTCTTGCAGCTCAGTTCGCTGCCGCGCGGTGCGCGGACCACGCGCGTGGGGTCGTGGCGCGGGTCGGCGGCCGGGGCGGCAGGAGGGATGAATTTGTCGGGTGCGTTCATGGCGTGGCTCCTTGAAGGTGGCTGGGGAGGATGTTCGTGAGGACGGCGGGCAGGTCGGCCGCAAGGGCCCACTGCCGCACGGCTTCGATGTCGGGCGCCAGGTAGCGGTCGCGCTCAAGGTACGCGACCTGCGTGCGGATCTTCGCGAACTCGGCTTCGACGAGCGGTGAGCTTTTCAAGCCTCTTTTCAGCTCGATGCCCTGCGCGGCGCACATCGCCTCGATGCCGACGACCACCGCGGTGTTGTTGACCATGTCGCCCAGGCGCCGCGCGCCGAAGGTCGCCATCGACACGTGGTCTTCCTGGTTCGCAGAGGTCGGCAGGCTGTCGACGCTGGCCGGGTGCGCGAGCGACTTGTTCTCCGACGCGAGCGCGGCGGCCGTGACCTGCGCGATCATGAAACCGGAGTTGAGGCCGCCGTCGTGCACGAGGAACGGCGGCAGGCCCGAGAGGCCGGTGTCGAGCAGCAGCGCGATGCGGCGCTCGGCGATGGCACCGATTTCGGAGATGGCGAGCGCCAGGATGTCGGCCGCGAAGGCGACCGGCTCGGCGTGGAAGTTGCCACCCGAGATCACCTCGCCCGTGTCGGTGAAGACCAGCGGGTTGTCCGATGCGGCGTTGGCTTCGATGACCAGCACGCGCGCCGCGTGTGTCATGTTGTCGAGGCACGCGCCCATCACTTGCGGGATGCAGCGGATCGAATACGGGTCCTGCACGCGGCCGCAGTCGGGGTGCGAGGGAATGATCTCGCTGCCCTCGAGCAGCGCGCGCACCGCGCCCGCCACGGCCATCTGCCCCGGCTGGCCGCGTGCCGCGTGAATGCGTGCGTCGAAGGGCTTGATCGAGCCCTGGATCGCTTCGAGCGACAGTGCACCCGACATGAGCGACGAAGCGAACACGTTCTCGGCGCCGAACAGGCCGGTGAGCGCGAGCGCGGTGGAGACCTGGGTGCCGTTCAGCAGGGCCAGCCCTTCCTTGGGGCCGAGCACGAAAGGTGCGAGGCCGATGCTCTGCATCGCTTCGGCGCCGCTCATCGTCGTGCCGTCTGCCGTGACGCCTTCGTCGCGAGCACGAGGCGCACGACGGCGGGCGACAGCGGCTCGCCCGTGCCCACGCTGTGCGACAGCACGAGGTTGCGCTGCAGCTCGGCCAGATGGTCGTTGCCGATGCGCGTGCTCGCGAGCTTGCCGAAGCCGGTGTTGATGCCGTAGACGACCTCGTCGTTGTCGACGATGTGCTGCACCGCCGCCTGCGAGGCGCGCATGCCGGCCTGGACCGACGCGTCGAGCGCGAGGCGCACGCCGCCCGCATGGATGCGGCGCAGCAGCGCGAGGTCGACCTGGCCGGGCGTGAGGATGAGTGTGGGGGTCATTTCAGTTGTCTATACAAGTGGGGGCGAGCGAACGGCGTGCCAGCTTTGGCGTTCAATGCGTCGGGTTGCCGTCCACGCGGAACCGGCTGCCGAGCCGATAACGCGTGGACGGGTGCAGGCAGCGCACCAGCGTGACGGGCACGGTGCGCGTCCAGGTGCGGCGCGTGAGCAGGAGACACGGCTCGGCGGACGGCATCGACAGGCGCTGCGCCTGTTCCACCGTCGGCAGCACCGCGTCGACAAGGTGCTCGATCTGGTCGAAGGGCACGTGGCGCACGAGGAATTCGCTGGGCGGCGTGCCGGCCAGGTCCTGCTCCAGGAAATCGGGCACCACGCGCGGGTTGACGTAACGGTCTTCCAACTGCACCGGCACGCCGTCCTCCAGGTGCAGGCACACCGTGTGGAACACCGACTCGCCCGCGCGCAGGTCGAGCCAGGCCGCCACGTCGGTCGAGGCCGCGATGCGCTCGGCCGCGACGAGCTGGTAGCCGTAGTCGTGGCCCCGCGCGCGGATCTCGCTCGCGATGTTGGCGATCTGCAGCAAGGTCGACTGCGGCTTGTCTTCGGCCACGAAGCTGCCCACGCCCGCGATGCGCGTGACGCGCCCCTGCTCCACCAGTTCGCGCAGCGCGCGGTTCACCGTCATGCGCGAGATGCCGAACTGCGCGACCAGCTCGTGCTCCGACGGCAGCCGGTGCCCGGCCGGCCAGGAGCCGTCCTGGATCTTGCGGGTGATGTGGTCTTTCACCTGCGCGTAGAGCGCGAGCGAAGGCAGGTCGTCGCGTTTCATGGCGTCAGTGTTCGGCGGCCGCCATCGACTCCGCGCGAATCTCTTCGGTCAGCCGCGCCTTGATCTCCATGAACTCGGGCGAGGTCTTGATCGTGTAGTGGCGCGGGTGCGGAAAGTCGACCGCGATCTCGGTCTTGATGCGGCCCGGCCGCGCGCTGAACAC
>SEGS01000044.1 GCA_004210915.1 Variovorax sp.
GGCGGCACTGGCGCCGGCGGCGCGGTCAGCCGCGGCGCGGCCTGTTGAACGGTCGTCGACCAGAGCTCGGCTTCGACCGCGTCATTCTCGGACTCGCGCTTCCAGCTGACGCCCCACGTGAGCGCTGCGATCAACACGGCGTGCGCAACGAGCGCGAGCACCACCGCGCGCGGCGTGCCCTCCTGGGCGGGCGGCGCGAACTCGGGGCGGTCGGCGGCGAGCGACATGCCTTACTTGCCGCCCGACGTGGTCACCGACAGGCCCACGCGCTCGATGCCGTTGGTTTTCAGCTGGTTCATCGCCTTGACCACGGTCTCGTACTTGACCGATTTGTCGGCGCTGATGACGACCGGCCGCTCCGCATCGCCGCCCTGCGCGCTCTTCGCGGCCGAGCCGATCTGCGTCATGGGAATCGAGGTGCCGCCGCTGCCCGTGGACGGGTCGCGCTTGATCTGGAATTCGTCATCGCTCTTGATGACGATCTCGATCGGCTTGTCGGGTTGCTTGTTGGCGCGGTCGACCGTGGGCAGGTTGATGACGCTCGGCGTGATGAGCGGTGCGGTGACCATGAAGATGATCAGCAGCACCAGCATTACGTCGATAAACGGGACCATGTTGATCTCGTTGATCGTCCGGCGGCCGCGGCCGCGTGATGACATGGCGGGCATGCGCTGTCCTTTTCGGGGTGCTGTCGCTCAGTGGCCGGACGTGGTGGTGGCGCCGGGCGACGCCGGGTTCACGTTGGCCGACAGGTTGCGTTGAAGGATGTTGGAGAACTCCTCGATGTAGGTCTCCAGGGCGATGGCGATCTTGTCGATCTCGCGGGCGAAGCGGTTGTAGCCGACGACGGCCGGGATGGCGGCGAACAGGCCGATGGCCGTGGCCACCAGCGCTTCGGCGATGCCGGGGGCCACCGTGGCCAGCGTCACTTGCGTCAGGCTGGCGAGGCCGGTGAAGGCGTGCATGATCCCCCACACCGTGCCGAACAGGCCGACATAGGGCGAGACCGAGCCGACGGTGGCCAGGAACGACAGGTTTTGTTCGGCCGCATCGAGCTCGCGCTGGAAGCTCGCCCGCATCGCGCGTCGCGCACCGTCGAGCAGCGTGCCGGCATCGGTCACGTGGCGCTCGCGCAGCTTCTGGTACTCGCGCATGCCGGACGCGAAGATGCGTTCCATCGGGCCCGCGAACTTGGCGTTCTGCGCGGCCGATGCGAAGAGTTCGTTCAGGCTGGTGCCCGACCAGAACTCGCGCTCGAACTCGTCGTTGAGCGCGCGCATTCGCTTGAGCGCGAAGAATTTCCGGAAGATGGCGGCCCAGCTAGCGATCGACACGATCACCAGCAGCGCCACCACGAACTGCACCACGAAACTGGCTTGCAGCAGGAGATTGATGATGGATAAATCTTGGTTCATGGCTTGAAAGGTTCTCAGATGGAGCCGGCAGGGCGTCCGAGGGTTCCCGAAACTTGTGCGGGGATGCGCGCGGGGCGCAACGTGGCGGCATCCACCCATCCGATGCGGATGGTGCCATCGCAAAGCAGAATGCCTTGCTCTGTTTTCGATAGCACGCGCTGGCCGATTATCAAGGACGCAGAGCCGATCTGCTCCACATCGGCTGTAACCAGCAGTTCGTCGTCCAGGCGCGCCGGGCGGTGGTACTTGAGTTGGGTTTCGCTCACCACGAACTGGCCGCCGGTCGTTTCGCGCAGTTCGCGCTGCCCGATGCCCAGCGAGCGCAGCCACTCGGTGCGGGCGCGCTCCATGAATTTCAGGTAGTTCGCATAGAACACGATGCCGCCGGCATCGGTGTCTTCCCAGTAGACGCGGATGGCGAAGCTGAAGCTCATGCCGCCATGACCTTCAGGCGTGCAATCGCTTCCTGCAATTGCGCCATCGAACTCGCGGTCGAGAAACGGATGAAACGACCCGTCTCGGCGGTGCCGAAGTCCCGACCCGGCGTGACGGCGACGTGCGCCCGCTTCATGGTCTCGAAGGCGAAGTCCCAGCTGCCGTCAACGCCAAGACGGCGTGCGAAATCGCTGCAGTCGGCCCAGGCATAGAAGGCACCATCGGGCAGCACAGGCACCGTCAACCCGAGCGCGTTCAGTTCGGGAATGAACCAGTCGCGGCGCGCCTTGAACTCAGCGCGGCGCCGCTCGTATTCGACGATGCTTTCGGCCTCGAAGCAGGCGAGGGCGGCGTACTGCGAGATCGTGCTTGCGCAGATGAACAGGTTCTGCGCCAGCCGCTCGATCACCGGCACCAGCGCTTCGGGCACGACCAGCCAGCCCAGGCGCCAGCCCGTCATGTTGAAGTACTTGCTGAAGCTGTTGATGCTGATGACGTTGTCGTCGATGGCCAGCGCGGTCTGGCCGAAGGCGTCGTCGTGCGAGAGGCCGAGGTAGATCTCGTCGATCAGCGTCACGCCGCCGCGCTGCGACACCACCTCGTGGATGCGGCGCAGCTCGTCCGGGGCGATCGAGGTGCCGGTCGGGTTGGAGGGCGAGGCGAGCAACACGCCGCGCGTCTTCGCTGTCCAGTGCGCCTCGACCTTGGCCGCGGTGAGCTGGAAGCGCTCTTCCGCGGTGGTCGGCACCAGAACCGCCTTGCCGTCGGCCGCGCTCACGAAATGGCGGTTGCAGGGGTAGCTGGGATCGGGCATCAGTACCTCGTCGCCGGCTTCGATCAGCGCAAGGCAGGCCAACTGCAGCGCCGCCGAGGCGCCGGCCGTGACCACGATGCGCCGCGCCGACACATCGACGCCAAAGCGTTGCGCATACCAGCCGCTGATGCGCTCGCGCAGCGCGTCGAGGCCGGTCGCTTGCGTGTACTGCGTGGCACCAGCGCGCATCGCCCGTGCCGCGGCTTCCTGCACCAGCGGCGGCGCCGTGAAGTCGGGCTCGCCGATGTTGAGGAAGATCATCGGCCGGTCGGTGTGCGCGACCTCGCGGGCCAGCGTGCCGGCCGCCTTCGCCACCTCCATCACATAGAAGGGCTCGATGCGCTCTGCACGCGCGGAGATCCTCATGGACGCGATTTGCCGCTGGCGCGGTCGCTCTCGACCTCGGCGGCGCGCAGTTGCGGTGCCAGACCGTTGAGCACGCCATTCACGTACTTGTGGCCGTCGGTGCCGCCGAACTCCTTGGCGAGCTCGATGCATTCGTTGAGGACCACGCGCCAGGGCACATCGAGGCAATGCTGGAACTCGTACACGCCGATCCACATGACCGCGTGCTCGACGGGCGAGATCTCTTCCATCTTGCGGTCGAGCAAGGGGAGGATCAGCGCGTCCAGGCCCGACGCGCCCTCGATGCACCCATGCAGCAGGGCGTCGTAATGCGCCGCGTCCGCCTTGTGAAAGCCGGCCAGATCGCGCGTGAAGGCGTCGATGGCGGCGGCATCGTTACCGCCCACGAGGTGCTGGTACAGCGCCTGCAGCGCGAACTCGCGCGCCCGGCTGCGGGTCGATTTGGCCGAGGCCTTGCGCGCCCCGGTGCTGGTCAAGCCACTGCGCGAAGGGCGCGGCGTCGCGGCGGGTGCCTGGCTGTCTTGCGGATGATCGGTCATGAAAGGCGGGCCAGCAGTTGCGCCATCTCGACGGCGACGCGCGCCGCATCGCGGCCTTTGTCGGTCTGTCGTGCGATGGCTTGTTCGAGGTTTTCGGTGGTGATGATCGCGTTCGCGATCGGGATGCGATGGTCGAGCGCGATGCGGCTCACGCTGGCGCCGGATTCGTTGGCGACCAGCTCGAAGTGGTAGGTCTCGCCGCGGATGATGCAGCCCAGCGCAATCAGTGCGTGGTAGCCGCCGCGGTGCGCCAGCGCCTGCAGTGCCACCGGCACCTCGAGCGCGCCGGGCACTTGCACATGGTCGATGGCGTCGGCCGCCACGCCCACCGCCGCCAGCTCCGCGAGGCAAGCTGAGGCCAGCGCGTCTGTGATGTCGGCATTGAAGCGTGCCTGAACGATGCCGATGCGCAAGCCGCTGCCGTCGAGCGGCAAGGCCGCGCCTTGATTGGAGCCTTGCATGAATCAGTCTTTCGTGAGGTAGCCGGCGATCTCGAGGCCGTAGCCTGCCGCCATGCTGGGCATGCGGCGCGGCGTGCCGAGCAGGTTCATCTTCTGGACGCCGCATTCGCGCAGGATCTGCGCGCCGATGCCGTAGCTGCGCAAGTCCATGCGCCCGCGTTCCGGGGCCTGGGCCGGTCGCGCGGTGCCGTCGAACTGGGCCAGCAACTCGGCACCCGATTCGCCGCAGTTCAGCAGCACGGCGACGCCTTTGCCTTCTTTGGCAATGTGCGCCAGGCTGGCATCGAGGCTCCAGGAATGCAGCGAGCGGTTGACCTCCAGCGCATCGAACACCGACAAGGGCTCGTGCACGCGCACGGCCACCGTGTCTTCCGGCGCCCAGGCGCCGCGCACCAGCGCCAGGTGCACGCCCCGGCTCGGCTTGTCGACGAAGGCGTGGGCAGTGAACCAGCCTGCCGCGGTGTGCAACTCGCGTGACCCGACCTTCTCGACCAGCGATTCGGTGCGGCTGCGGTGCTCGATCAGTGCGGCGATGGTGCCGATCTTCAGCCCGTGCTCGGCGGCGAACACCTGCAGGTCGGGCAGGCGCGCCATCGTCCCGTCCTCGTTCATCACTTCGCAAATCACCGAGGCCGGCGAACAGCCGGCCATCGCGGCCAGGTCGCAGCCGGCTTCGGTGTGGCCGGCGCGCATCAGCACGCCGCCATCGACCGCCTGCAGCGGGAAGATGTGGCCGGGCTGCACCAGGTCGGCGGCGACAGCGTCGCGCGCCACGGCAGCCTGCACCGTGCGCGCGCGGTCAGCGGCCGAGATGCCGGTCGTGACGCCTTCGGCCGCCTCGATCGACACCGTGAAGGCCGTCGAATGCTTGGCGCCGTTGCGCGAGACCATCGGCGGCAGCTGCAGGCGTTCGCACATCTCGCGCGACAGCGTGAGGCAGATCAGGCCGCGCGCGTGCCGCGCCATGAAGTTGATCGACTCGGCGGTGATGTGATCGGCGGCGATCACGATGTCACCCTCGTTCTCGCGGTCTTCCTCGTCGACCAGGATCACCATGCGGCCGGCGCGCAGTTCGGCCACGATCTCCTCGACCGGAGAAATGGGGGCCGGCGGCTGACCGCTGCGCGGCGCGCCGATCGGTGTGACAGATGCATTCATGGGGTGTGAGGGTTGGGGGTAGGAGGGGGAAGGGCGCCGGCTTGCAGCATGCGTTCGACGTAGCGCGCCACCGTGTCGATTTCGAGGTTGACGCGGCTGCCTTCGACCAGGCCGCCCAGCGAGGTGTTCTCGACGGTGTGAGGGATCAGGTTGATGCTGATCTCCGCGCCGGCGCTCACATCGTTGACGCTGTTCACCGTCAGGCTCACGCCGTTGATGGTGATCGAGCCCTTGTAGGCCAGAAAGCGCGCCAGCGCCGGCGGGGCCAGGACGCGCAACTCCCAGCTTTCACCGACCGGTGTAAAGCGGCTCACAGTGCCGATGCCGTCGACGTGGCCCGAGACGATGTGGCCGCCGAGGCGGTCGTTCGCACGAAGCGCCTTCTCGAGATTGATGCGCGCTTCGGGCTCAATCAGGCCGGCCGTCTTGTCGAGCGACTCGGCCGAAATGTCGATGGTGAACTGGCGGGCGGCGGCGTCGAGGGTGGTGACCGTCATGCAGGCGCCGTTGAGCGCAATGCTGTCGCCCAGGCCCACGTCGTCGAGATAGCCGTCAGGCGCAGCGATGTGAAGGCGCTTGCCGTGGGAGGAAGAGCTGCCGAGGTCGTGAATGGCGGCGATGCGCCCCACGCCGGTGATGATTCCGGTGAACATCGGCGCATTTTCGCAGACTATTTCACGCAGCCCCGGGCAAACCCTGAAAGGCATCGCGGCCGTCGACGCGCGCGACGATGCGCAGGTCCGGCCCGATGCGATCGACCGAGCGGAACACCAGCGGCAACGCGCCTGCCAGTTCTGTGAGCGGCCCGCCCGCGTGCGGCTGGCTCGCGATGCCCATGCCGTTGCCGATGAACTTGGGCGCCACGTACAGCAGGAGCTCATCGACCAGGCCCTCGCGCATCAGCGAGCCATTGAGCTTGTGGCCGGCCTCGACGTGCAACTCGTTGATTTCGCGGCGCGCGAGATCGGCGAGCATCGCGGCCAGATCCACCTTGCCATCGGCATTGGGCAGGTAGGTGATGCTGGCGCCGCGGGCTCGCAGCGCGGCTTCCTTGTCCGGCTTGTCCTGTGATGCCGCATAGATCCAGACCTCGCGGCCCTCGACGAAGAGCCGGGCGCCGGGCGGTGTCTGCAGATGGCTGTCGATGACCACCAGATGCGGCTGCCGAAGGGTCTCGACCAAGCGGACATCCAGCCGCGGATCGTCTTCGAGGACCGTGCCGACACCGGTCAGGATCGCGCTGGCGCGGGCGCGCCAGGCGTGGCCATCGGCACGTGCGGGCTCGGAGGTGATCCACTGGCTGACGCCGTTCTCCAATGCGGTCTTGCCGTCGAGCGAGGCGGCGACCTTGAGGCGCACCCAGGGCATCCCGCGCACCATCCGGCTGCAGAAGCCGATGTTGAGTTCACTCGCTACGACAGCGCCGGGCCCGATCTCGACCTGCACACCCGCGGCTCGCAACCGTTCGAAGCCCTGACCCGCCACGAGCGGGTTGGGATCGGCCATCGAGGCGACCACCTTGGCGACGCCCGCGGCGATCAGCGCGTCACAACATGGTCCGGTTCGGCCGTGGTGCGCGCAAGGCTCCAGCGTGACATAGGCCGTGGCGCCTGCAACGGAATGGCCTTGTGCCTGCGCATCGCGCAACGCCATGATTTCCGCGTGTGCACCGCCAACGCGCTGGGTGTGGCCAGTGCCGATGACGCTGCCGTCGGCAGCGACGAGCACACAGCCGACCGCGGGGTTGGGGGAGGCCAGGCGCTGCGCAAGAAGCGCTTGCGCGAGGGCCAGTTGCATGGGGCTGGACGTCATGCGCCGGAAGCATAGCGCGCGTGCCGTTGGGAGATGGTTGACGCGGCGTACGCCTCGTCGGCCCTTGAAGCTCTGTGGCTCAGCGGCCCCAGCAATCCGCCACAGTGCTGGTCGCCCCCGTCAGACCGCGCTCACCCGCTTGCGTCAGCGTGAAGGCACCGCACTTGTCGCCCGCCATCGTGCCGGCCGCTTTGGGTGTGGCGGTCAGCGCGTAGATATTGCCGTCGGTGGAAGCGTAGCTCACGTCATAGCCGCCGGACTCGACCTTCTTCAAGTAATCGGGAAAAGCGGCGGTGCCTGGGTAGGTGCCGCTGGACGTGGCTACACGCTCGAGCCACTGAGCCGCCGTTGTCAACCCGACGCGGGCCTCGGCACGGTGGCCACGGCGCACGTACTCGCTGTAGCTGGGCAGCGCGATGGCGGTCAGGATGCCGATGACTGCCACGACGATCATCAGCTCGATCAGCGTGAAGCCGCGGATGTGACGCGCGGTGCGCCCGATGGCGCGGGCGGAGAGAGAGCGGCGGGTCATCGGAGTTGGCGCCACGAGGCGCGTAGTTGAACGGTACCTAACCCTTCTTTGCAGGTGCCAGGTGGTTGACCAGGGGGCGCAACGCACACCTCTTTGCCCGTGGGGTCGCGAAGCACGATCCTCTCCCCGGCGGAGGTATATGAAGGCGAGCCCGTGCCGCCGGGTGTCGGCGAGCCGGTGGCGCTGTATCCATAGACCTGCGATTTCGGCGCGTTGCCGTTGGTCGCATCGACGGTGAGCATGTAGCCCTGTTCGCCCGAGGATGCAGGCTCGCAGCTTTCCTCCAGCAGGTTGCTGGCGCGTGCTGGGATCACGGTTTTGACGTCGATCAGGTTGCCCTGGTACCAGGAGGGGTTGTCCAGAACGCGCTCTCCACTGAATTTGGTGAGATCGACGTACCAGCCCCGCTGGGTGTCAGACACGGCGTTGGAACTGAGCGTCCACAACGATTGACCTGTTGATGTCTCGGCAGTCGACGCGGCGCTGAAGGTCTGCTGTTGCAGAACACTGCGGCCCGAGACGAGGCCGCCGTTGGAAATGGACGTGATCACACCGCCCGTGCCGAAGGTGGCCACGCTTTTGTCGTGGATGCCGTAGACAGACTGCGTGGCGACGTCGGTGCGGTCTGCATCGGTCACGTTGCGTCCAGTACCAAAGACCACGACCACGCCACCGTTGGGGTGCGCTTGCCACACCGGTGCGCTGGTGATCGGCTGGCGAGGGGCGCCACTCACGCCCGTGGTGGCCGTGAACAGCGGGTTGCCACCGAGCGCCACGTTCCAGTTGGCGGCAGTGGTCTTGCTGAGGTCGAATTTCCAAAGATTGCCCTTCAGGTCTCCGGCGTAGACGACATCGGCCTTGCGGTCCCCGTTCAAATCGAGCAGGCGTGGCGTGGACAAGCCGTTGCCGCCACCCACCGTCGCATCGGCGGTGATCTTGAGAAGTTCCCGCGCGCCGTCCAGGTACTGGATCAGCAGCACGGCCTTCTCGTCAGTGCTGTTGTAGCCGTTGCCCATCACCAGCGCCCACCGGCCATTGTTCAACTGGGTCATCTGCTGCGCGTTCGACGAGTTGGTAGGGTCGGTGGTCGGCTCGCTGACGATGTGGCCGATGTCGGCATCTGCCGAAGCGGTGGTATCAAGGATCACGGAACTCGCAGCAAATCCTGTCGGATTGGTGGCGTCGAGGACAAAGTAGCCTTTGCTGCCGGCGCCGGTGAATCCAGCGAGGTAGGTTTTCCACGCACCGCCTGCGCCCGTGCCACTGCCGTCAGCGGTGTGGTAGAGGTCCGCTGTGAATGGAGACCCGTCGACGTAGTACTTGTGTTGGTAGTCCTTGTCGGTCAGTGCAGGGAGCTTGGTGTGCAGACCCTCGGGCACATAGGCCACCCGCTCGGCGCCATTTGTCGCGTCGAAGCCGTGCAGCATGCCGGCGTTGGCGCCCACGTAGATCATGGGTGTGCGCGTCGCCTGCGTGGAGCGGAACGCGGCGTAGTTGTCTTTCGCGTAGCCACTTGCCGGCTTGCCCGGCGTGAACCAGAGCTTCGAATTGACGATGTCGCCGTGGCGCGAACCGCGTACCCTGAAGGGTTGTCCAGAGCCTTCCTTGCTCCGATCGCCACGCAGGAAGTTGACCCGGTCTTCGCCCAGCGCGTCGGCAGTGAGGCCTACGGTGTTCATCAGCGTCTGCTGGTCGGCGGACAGGTTGGCCCACGTCCACTCGATGCCGGTTCGTGTACCCGCAACGGTCTTTTGCGACAGCACCATTCGGCTTGCGGGCAGGAAGGTCGATGCATCCATGAGGGCCGCTGTGCTCCAGCTGATCGTGGTTGCAGGGACGCCGCCTGCAGCGATACCGAAGGCCTCGATTGCGCCGCTCCAGTCGGCGCCTTTGTAGGACGCCGAGTAGCCCATCGACGCGGCGCGGGTGGTCTTTGCGCTCCCGGCCATTGAGGTGACCGGATGGCTGTTGTCGGTCGCGATGTCGTTCAGGATGTCCTTGAAGGCCGGGGCCAGCGACGCCGCGGTCGGCGCAGGAATGAACTTGCCACGGCCATTCAGCGCGGCGTGCCAGAGTTCAGGCATGCGGGTGGTCTCGTTCCCGGAGATCGGGTCCGTCCAGTTCGTCGTTCCCAGCATCAGTTCGTCGTAAGACGCCCCGCTCCACGTGTTGGCACCGAACAGGGGGCGAGCAGAGGTCGTGTTCCAGTTGGCCGCATTGAGGAAGCCCACCGTGTACATGGTCATGTGCTGCCAGGTGGCGGGATCGTTGCGCGGGTTCCAGTATTCGTTCAGCGTGAACGCGCCACTGCCGGTGCCGAACGTCTGTGTGCCCTCGTGTTTGATTCGTGGGGTCGCCGTGTTGGGCATGCTGGGCTGCAAGTCGGTGGCCCAGTAGTGGAAGGCGAGGTCAGCGAACGTGGGCAGACTGGCGGACCCGAAACCATCCCGGTAGATCCTTGTTTGCGGGTTGCTGACGTCGTATGTGGTGGTGCCGTCACCAAGCGGCCGGTTGGTGCCGTCGGCATTGCCGATCAACGCCGCATTGGCTGGGTTGGAAGCATTCCATCCACCCGTGGTGTTCCACCCACCGTCGGTCATGAAAAGGTTGTAGGACTTGCGGCAAGTGAGCATCGGCTCCTGGGTTGTCCCTGGAACACTGGCCCAAGGGCTGTTGGCGCTTGGCGGCGTACGCAGGTATTCGCCTGCGTTGAACAGCATGCGGTGAGACGGTGTGCCGCCCTGGACTGCGAGCGTATTGACCCAGGCTGTGAAGTGGCTGCGGTGTGTGTCGTCGAGCACCCGAACTGCATTCTGGTTGTTGCAGTTTCCTCCACTTGGAATGGTGTAGCAGCCGCTCATCGCTTGCCACCCCAGGCGGATAGAACCGTCCGGGACATTGGTCGCCGAGAACGTATCGTGCAGCGCATCGCGCAGGGTTTGCATGCCGGCGGCACCCATACTGCCCGAGTCGTCCACTGAGATGATGACGTTCGGCGCCGGCAGTTTGAATGCGGTGCCCGCCGGTGCCGTACTCAGATTCAAGGGCGCGGCCAGGGCCGCTGGGGGCAGGGCGGTCAATGCCATCGCGGTGTAGACCACCGAGCGGCGAAGCAGGCCTGGGGGGCTGCACCAACTGGCGTGGCGCGAGCGCAAACGTTGCGGGTTTTTTGTCATGTGTGAACTCCCTGTCTTTTTTTGATGTGGACGACGGCCTCAGGACTTGGCCTTGCGCCTCACGAACACGGTTTGCACGACGGCTTGCGTGCCGGGCTTGCGCCCTTCGGCTACGGCTGTGATGCGGTAGACGTACGGTGAATCGAGATCGGGACTCAGGTCCTTGGCATAGCCGGCGTCTCCGGTGGCCGCGAGGTACACGTTGTAGGGCAGCAGTTCGACCCAATACCATGCGCTGGCCGGCTGCGTGTCGCTGTGGACCAGCAGCGGGTTGCCGATGGCTGCAACCTTGGTGCCCGTAAAGCTTCCGTAGGTTGCCGCCTTGGCCTTCATCGCATCCAGGGTGCTCTTGGTGTTCCAGAATTCGGGTGTGACATTGGTGGGAGTGCAGATGCCGGAGATGCACGAGGGCGTCTCTGCGTTGAGCGTCTCTTCAAGCGTGGCATTGAGCTCCGCTTCTTCGGCCATCGGGTAGTAGGCGGTAGAGGTCGACGCGCTGACCGTCGCACCCCGACACACGGCCGGTGCGGCGGCTGCACACGGCTGGTCGTTGGGGCCGGTGCCTCGAACATCAAATTCGGCGTCGCGCACCATGGCCTGCGCAGCTTCGAGCGCGCGCTGGTAGTCGCTGTCGTTGCCGGTGATGAGTTCGTTGAAGCGGGCACTGCGCGATGCCCAGAGCAGCATCAATGTGGTCAGCAGCACCATGACCATCACAACGAAGATCGTGGCGCCGCGCTGGCGGGAAGAGGAGAAGTCGCGGCGCATCTCAGGCTCCTTGGGGGCGGAGGTCGAACACATTGCGCAGCACGATGTGCAGTTTTCCGGCGCGTGCGGTAGCGGCGCCCTGACAGTTGACGTAATCCCCATCTACTGAGGCATCTCCGGTGGTGTCTCCCTCGAGGTGAAGGCAGACTTCGACTGCCTTCACATTGCTCCACAGGTTGGCGGCGCTGACTTGCGTTGCGGTCAGGCTTTGTGTGCCGCTCGCGTTCACAACGCGATAGCGCGCCTGAAAGTCGGCCACGTTGCCGATCACCTGTTGCGTTTGCACGGCGTTGTCAGACCCACCTCTCGATCTGCAGGTCAGCGCCTTTTTGGACGCGTCGACGGTGAACCTGCTGTCCATCGAGTCAGCCACGCTGACAAATAACTCGTCGCCCAGGCAGTTGCGCCTTTGGGTGGGCAATCCGCTCGCGGGCTGATTGCTGACGGAGACGATGTCCGCGGCGGTTCCTGTGCCGTCCGATCCGGTGATGTTGAGCCGGTCTGTGGTGGCCAGGCCCGTGTAATTGTTCTTGAACAGGTACAACTCGGGGGTGTCGTCGTCCGCGATGTCGATCGATCCCGCCTGCCGAAATTGCATCCCCATCACGCGCATCGCGTACGAGCCCTGCTGCTGCAGTTGGGTGATGTCGCCGATGGTGCCGGAGGTGGCCCGCGAGACCATCAGCGTGCTGATGGCCGCACCAATGACCAGCAAGCCGAGAAAGATGCCGACGAGCAACTCGACCAGCGAGACGCCCCGCTGACGGCGCCTCCCACGGCGTGCATGGAGAGAGGATTCAGGGTTGGACATAGACGAGGTGACAGATGAGGCCGTCCGGGCAGGTGACGCCCGCAGGCAGATTGGTTTCGATCTGAAAAGGCGAGAAATATTTGTCTTCGGTGTTGTTGGCCTCGTTGACGCGCCACGCCAGCATCACGCCCAACTGGCGCTGGAGACCTCCGGTTTCGCTGGTCGACAGAAATGTGTTGGCTTGGCCGTTTGGCAGCTTTTGCGCTACTGATTCGCGCCACTGAACGAGGTCCCACTGCGCCAGTTGCTCATTGGTGCAGGCAGCGGCCACACAGTCGGGGGCGCCGGCGGGTGCGGCGGTCGCCCAGTCGGCGACGTAGTTCGATAGTTGAGCGAAACCGGCTGGATTCGATTTGATGCGCTCGGCCAAATCCTCGATCGTGCGGACAGCTTGGGAGCGATACACACCGGTCTGCGTTTCGGCCAACGTGCGCAGCTGAATGACCAGCATGCCCAGCACGGCGATCGCTAGCACGACGAGCGCGACCAAGGATTCCAGCAAGCTAATGCCGCGTTGCTGCCGTTTTGAAGGCAGCCGAGAGTTCGCCAAGGGCGAGTTCAGGCGCCGCATGCGGTGCTCCCTTTCACGGTGTTCAGGCGGCCACCGCCCGCGGCGCAAAGTGCGCGCTGGCTGTCCGTGGCATCGGATCCAGTTGCCTTGAAGCCGAAGCTCCAGTTGGCAAGATCGCCCCATTGATTGATGGAGAACTGATTGACCGCTGTCAATCGGGTGACGGTCACCCCAACCGGCGGAGGCGAGAGCTGGATCAATTCGCCGTCATCCTGATTGCCATTGCCGTTGCCGTCCTGAAACAGAATCCAGCCGCAGCTCCAGCTTCCGTTGGCGCTGACGTCACC
This sequence comes from Variovorax sp., assembly GCA_004210915.1. GTDB lineage: Bacteria > Pseudomonadota > Gammaproteobacteria > Burkholderiales > Burkholderiaceae_C > Variovorax. The sequence goes on from SEGS01000044.1 coordinate 13,146, forward strand.
GGAACAATCAGCGGGCGTGGCACGCCGCAAGATCACCGGGGCGCCCCGGCGGATGGCTTCCGCGCGCGCCAGGTAGATGGTGGCGGTCAGATCTTCTGCTGCCCGCGCCACGCGATACCTCTCGATCACGCCGCGGAAGCTGGGCAGCGCCATGGCTGCAAGGATTGCCAGGATGGAGACAACCACCATCAGTTCGATGGCAGTGAACCCTGTGGCAGCGCGCCTGCCAGGAGGCCGCGCAGTGGTCGAAGTCAGGACGTTTTGCATTGCGTCCGAATGCTACGGACGGCAACATCGAACGTAAAGTGTTACATGCTCAACGGCGCGGTTTAGGTGACGAACGGCACATTTAGCGGCAGAAGACACATTTTCGCATTATTGTGTCTAGCTAAGACACAAAAAAGCCTGGAATCCGGAGGCTGAATAAGCCTCAGATGTCTCTCAGCAACTGACGGAATTCATCCACATCTTCGAAGCTCCGGTACACCGATGCAAACCGGACATAAGCGACCTTGTCCAGCTTCTTGAGCTCACGCATCACCAACTCACCGACCTTGGTGGAGTCGATTTCACGGAGCGCGCTGGCCAGTAGCTTCTGCTCGATGCGCAGCAGCGCGCCGTCGATCTGCTCGATGCTCACGGGGCGCTTGCGCAGCGCCAGCATCATGGAAGCCCTGACCTTGCGGGTGTCGAAATCGGCCCGGCTGCCATCTTTTTTGACGACGACGGGGAAATTGACGTCGGGACGCTCGTAGGTGGTGAAGCGTTTGTCACATGCGCCGCACTGGCGCCGCCGGCGCACAAAGTCGGCGTCTTCGGACACCCGCGTCTCGACCACCTGCGTTTCGAGGTGGCCGCAGAAAGGGCACTTCATCGGATTTCTGCGGCCATTCGGGGCTCAGCGGTACACCGGGAAGCGGCTGGTCAGCGCGTGCACCTTGGCGCGTACCGCCTCGATGTTCGCCGCGTCGCGCGGATTCTCGAGCACATCGGCCACCAGGTTGGCGGTCAGGCGCGCTTCTTCGTCCTTGAAGCCGCGCGTGGTCATCGCCGGGGTGCCGATGCGCACGCCGCTGGTGACCATCGGCTTTTCCGGATCGTTCGGAATCGCGTTCTTGTTGATGGTCATGTGGGCGTTGCCCAGTACCGCCTCAGCTTCTTTGCCGGTGATGCCCTTGGCGCGCAGGTCGACCAGCATGACATGGCTCTCGGTGCGGCCGCTCACGATGCGCAGGCCGCGCTGGGTCAGCGTTTCGGCGACGATCTGCGCGTTCTTCACGACCTGCTGCTGGTACGTCTTGAATTCCGGCGCCATGGCTTCCTTGAACGCCACTGCCTTGGCGGCGATCACGTGCATCAGCGGGCCGCCTTGCAGGCCGGGGAAAATCGCGCTGTTGATCGCTTTCTCGTGCTGCGACTTCATCAGGATGATGCCGCCGCGCGGGCCACGCAGGCTCTTGTGGGTGGTGGAGGTCACCACGTCGGCATGGGGCACCGGGTTGGGGTACACGCCCGCGGCAACCAGGCCGGCGTAGTGCGCGATGTCGACCATGAAGATCGCGCCGACGTCCTTCGCCACCTTGGCGAAGCGTTCGAAATCGATGCGCAGCGAGTAGGCCGAGGCCCCCGCGATGATGAGCTTGGGCAAGTGCTCGTGCGCCTTGCGCTCCATCGCGTCGTAGTCGATCGCTTCGTTGGCGTCCAGGCCGTAGCTCACCACGTTGAACCACTTGCCACTCATGTTCAGCGGCATGCCGTGCGTCAGGTGGCCGCCTTCGGCCAAGCTCATGCCCATGATGGTGTCGCCGGGCTTGAGGAACGCGAGCATGACGGCTTCGTTCGCCGAGGCGCCGCAATGCGGCTGCACGTTGGCCGCATCGGCGCCGAAGATCTGCTTGATGCGGTCGATGGCCAACTGCTCGGCCATGTCGACGTGCTCGCAGCCGCCGTAGTAGCGCTTGCCGGGGTAGCCCTCGGCGTACTTGTTGGTGAGTTGCGAGCCCTGGGCCTGCATGACGGCTGGCGAGGCGTAGTTCTCGCTCGCGATCAGCTCGATGTGGTGTTCCTGGCGGGCGTTCTCGGCCTGGATGGCGGCCCAGATTTCAGGATCGGTTTGTTCAACCAGAATGTTGCGCGGGTACATGGCAGTCCTTTGAAGACGAGGGCCTTGTTTTCAACCAAACAAGGGCTGCCCAGGCGAACGGCTGAACGCCCGCAGGAGCCGCGGGCGGCACGCTTCCCAGTGGTAGTCCACGTCAGCGCAAGGCCCTGAAAAGGGGTGCGCCTATCGCCAGTCGCGTGCCGTTCGAGTGTATCCGACGACCCGCAGCCCTGCGTTTATGACGCAGACAGCAGGGCAACCTTCTGGACCGCGCCCGCATCGCCAGGCACCGTGAGGTCAAGCCCTGGGGTCGAAGGCAGTGGCTCACCCGCGCGCAGGCCCGGTGGCGTCACGGCGCGGGGGCTGCCGCCCGCGACGGCGCGCAGGCGATCGTGCTCGGCAAGCACCTTTTTGGCATAGCCGCCATCGTCCGCCAGGTTCGCGGCGCCGACGTAATAGCGCAGGCCGCCTTCGAGCGACCCCGCGCGCGAGATGCACTCCTGCAGCACCTTCACGCCGACCCGCATGTTGGTCACGGGGTCGAAGGCAGCCAACGTGCCACCGGCGCTCTCGTACTTGTCGCCATGCACCCGTGTCATGACCTGCATCAGCCCCTGCGCGCCCACATGGCTCTGTGCGAAGGGGTTGAAGCTGGATTCGACGGCCATGATCGCCAGGATCAAGGTCGGGTCGAGCTTGGTGTGCTTGCCCAGTTGGTAGGCCTCGGCCACGAGCACGCTCAGTGGCTCGGCGGCCACGCGGTATTTCTTGCTGAGCCAGTAGGCGACGGCGGCTTGCTGCTTGGGCAGGTCGTGCGGGCTGGCCGCGGTCGTGCGGTCAAGGGCCGTGGGCTCCAGGTCGGTCGGTTCGGCTGCCGGCTTGCGTGACTGGAGCCAGCCGATCAGCTGCTCCTCGCCGGTCTGCCGAAGGTCCGGCCGCGCCACCAGTGCGAGGGCGGCGAACACGATCGCCAGTCCCACCAGCGCAAAGCCGTTGTGCGTGATCTCGAAAAAACCGTCTGCCACGTCGGACCCGAAGGTTCTGAGCCCACGGGCTGCGGCTGCTAGCGCCTCATTCATCGCTCTTCCTTTCAGTGCGGCGCCTGCTCGCAGCGCCACAGAGGCGCGCAGGAAGGCAACGGCGATTGGATTGGTACGAATCAGGTCCCGCGCGAAGAAGGGTAAGGGGGAGCGCGGCAGCCTGATCAAGCCGAACGACAGTTCGGCAGCGGATTCGGGGGAGGCCCGGCTGCGCTGTGCAAGTCGGGCAACGCGGATTCTAGGAGCGCCTAAATACCCGGTCAAGAATAATGAATTGGGTTGCAAGCCTAAAAACGGCATAAAGGAGGCGTGAAAAATTCCACAATCGGCCGATCGCGAGTGATTGGAAAAGTGAAATTGCCAAGCTCTGCGCAGGCGCCTACGCTGGCTGGGCCTGTCTTGCAGGCGCTCTCCAAGGCCTGACAGCTGCGGCATTCGTCCAAAGCGCAGGTTGCGGAAAACCCCGGCGGCAATCTCTTGCTGCCAGCCCGGTGGGAACATTGAACTTCCTGGCGGGCGCGTCGATGGCATGGGCTTCGGGCTCGCCATCAAGCCCGGCGACCCGACATATGTCGAGTCGCCGGGCTTTCTTGCTTTCGGCCGCCCTGTCGATGGCAATCGGGACACATTGCCGTCAGAGCGCAGCAAGGCAAGCTGTGTTGAGGGAACGCCAACCCAATTGGGGCACACTCACGGCCGATGAATGCTGCTTCGCTGAAACAAAACAAATGGGCGCGGCGCGGGGTGGTCGCGTTGCTGGCGGTGCTTGTACTTTGGGCGTTGGCCTGGCTAGCGGTGCCGCCGATCGCCAAAAGCCAGATTCAGAAAATCGCCTCCGAAAAGCTGGGCCGGCAGGTCACGGTAGGTGGCATCGAATTCAAGCCATGGACGCTGGAAGTCGCTATCAACGATCTCCGGATTGCCACGGCCGACGGCAGCGCCGCGCAGTTGGCCATCGCGCGGATCTACGCCGACGCGGAGCTGCAATCCCTCCTGCGACTGGCTCCCGTGGTCGATGCGGTCACGGTCGAGGCGCCGGCCGTCCGGCTGGCTCATCTGGCGGACGGCAAATACGATATCGACGACATTCTGGCCAGGCTCGCCAGCGGGCCCCAGGCACCGCCCGGCGAACCGGCGCGCTTCGCCATCTACAACATCGCCATCAGCAACGGGTCGATCGATTTCGATGACCAGACGGTGGCGCGCAAGCACACGCTGCGCGACCTGGTGCTCAACGTTCCCTTCCTGAGCAACCTCGATTCGCAGCGCGAAGTGAAGACCGAACCCAAGCTTGCCTTTGTGCTCAACGGCAGCCAGTTCGACTCCACCGCGTTCACCACCCCCTTCGCGGACAGCCGGAAGACCGACGCGCATCTTCAATTCAAGGGGCTCGACCTCGCGCCCTTCCTCGGCTACATCCCGGGCGGCCTGCCGGCCAAACTGCAAGCCGGGTTGCTGGATGCCGACCTCAAGATCGATTTCGAACGTGCCGCATCGGCCGGCCTCAAGATCACGGGCAGCATCGAGGCCCATCGGGCCAAGGTCGCGGATGCCAGGGGCCGAGACCTGCTGGGCTTTGACTCGCTCAAGTTGCAACTGGCCGATGTCCGCCCGCTAGAAGGGGTCGTTCATCTGGCGGAAGTCTCGCTCGCTGCGCCGCAGCTGGCCGTGGCGCGCGATGCGGCCGGCCGCTTGAACCTGCTGGCCACCGACCCGAGCACCGGCGCGACCGAGAAGGTGGCAGCGCCCGCGGCCCCGGCCAGCGATGCCGCCAAGGCGCCCGCAAAGCAACCGTTGCGTGTGCAGGTCGACAAGGTGATGCTCACCGGTGGCCGCATCGGCTGGCGCGACGAGACCTTGCAGCCGGCCGCCGCCGTCGCGGTGGAGCAACTCGCCATCGAAGCCAGCGGCATCACCTGGCCGATGGCGCGGCCCGCGCAGTTCGCCGGCTCCACGTCCCTCGCCGGCGCGGCGCTCCGCTTCAAGGGCGAAGCAACCGACAAGGTGGCCAACGTGCAGACCGAGGTCGAGGGCCTGCCGCTGTCGCTGGCCGCGCCCTATCTGGCGAGCAGCCTGGAGCCGACGCTGGACGGCAAGCTCAGCGGCCAGATCGATATCGCCTGGGCGCAACCAGCGCTCAAATTCAAGGCGCGTCGCCTCACGGCCGAGAATCTCGCTTTGACGCAGGCGAAGGCCGCACTGGCCAGCGTCGGACGGTTCGAACTGGTCGATGCCGAGGTCGACATGACGAAGCACACGCTGGCGATCGCTTCCTTCTCGGCCACCAACCCCAAGATTGCCATCGAGCGCGACAGCGAAAAGCGGTGGACGTTCGAGCGGTGGCTCAAGACCTCGGCCAGCCCGGCCGCGCCCGACGCCAAGGTGGCCGCGCCGAAAGCCGCTGCATCCGGCGCCGCAGCGCCTGCCAGCGCCGCGAACGCCCAGCCCTGGGCGCTGACGATCGGCACGGTGGCGGTCGACAACGGCAGCATCAGCTACGCTGACAAGGCGAGCGAGACCCCGGTCGCTGTCGAGATCACGGCGTTGAAGGTCAGCGCCCAGAAAATCGCGCCCAACACGGCGACCAGCTCGCCGCTGCAGGTGTCCGGGCGCATCGGGGCAGGACGTCGCGGCGAGCCGGGCACCTTCAGCTACAAGGGCAATATCGTTCTGGCGCCGGTGGCTGCCGAAGGGCGCCTCGAGGTTGCCTCTTTCCCGGCGCACGCCTTCAAGACCTACTACGGCGACGTGCTGAACATCGACTTGCGCCGCGCGTTTGCCAGTTACCGCGGCACTGTGCGCTTTGCCCAGGCCCCGGCGGGCATCAGTCTCGCACTCGCGGGCGACACGGCGATCGATGATTTCCGGGCCAACAGCAGTGAGTTGACCCAGTCGCCGGGCTTCGACCGGGGCAACAGCCAATTGCTGAGCTGGAAAACCTTGAGCCTGCGCGGCCTGCAAGTGGCGATGGTGCCCAAGGCGCCGCTCGCGGTCGACGTGCGCGAAACCACGCTGACGGACTTCTTCGCGCGCGCCATCGTCGATACCAATGGCCGTCTGAACCTGCAGAACCTGACCAAGAAGGGCGCGGAGGAGGGTGCCGCCAAGGCGCAGGTCGCCGGCGAGGCCGCGAGCCGGCGCGGCCTGGGAGGCACGACCACCACGACACGCGGCGGCACAGCGGCTGCGGCCAGCGGCGGGCCACCGGTCCCGGCCGAGGCCATGGTGGGCGGAGCCGATTCGGCACCGGCCGCCGTCGCAGCGGCACCCGCCGCGCCGGTCGATGCCGGGCCCGCGCCCGTGATCAATTTCGGACCGATCAACCTGGTCAACGGCAAGATCGATTTCACCGACCTCTTCGTCAAGCCCAACTACTCGGCCGATCTGAGCGAACTCACCGGCAAGCTCAGCGCCTTCTCGTCCCAACCCAAGGCGGCCGAAGGCGGCCGTCCGGCGCTGGCCGATCTGGAGCTGCGCGGGAAGGCCCAGCAGACGGCCGCGCTCGAGATCACGGGCAAGCTCAACCCGTTGGCCAAGCCGCTCGAACTCGACATCACCGCGAAAATGACCGACCTCGATCTGGCGCCGCTGACGCCTTACTCGGTGCGCTACGCAGGCCACGGGATCGAGCGCGGAAAGATGAGCATGGACGTGAACTACAAGGTCGCGCCCGACGGACAGCTGACCGCCACCAACAAGCTGGTCCTCAACCAACTCCAGTTCGGTGACGCGGTCGAGGGCGCGCCCAACAGCCTTCCGGTACGCCTCGCCGTCGCGCTGCTGGCCGACCGCAACGGGGTGATCGATGTCGATCTGCCGCTGCGCGGCTCGCTCAACGATCCGCAGTTCAGCGTCGGGCCGCTGATCTTCAAGGCCATCGTGAACCTGATCGTCAAGGCCGCGACGGCGCCGTTCTCGCTCCTCACAGGCGGCCTCGGCGGCGGAGGCAGCGGCGAGTCGAGCACCATCGGCTTCGACCCCGGGAGCGTGACATTGACCGCCAGTGCGAAAGAGAGCCTCGACAAGGTTGCGAAGGCGCTGACCGACCGGCCGGGCTTGCAGATGACGGTGGTTGGCCTGGCCAGCCTCGAGAAGGAAAAGGATGCCTACCAACGCCAGCGCCTGCGGCAACTGACGCAGGCCGAGAAGCGGCGCGTCGCCGCGCGCGCCGGCGGCGACGCAGCGACTGTCGCGCCAGTCACCGATGCCGAATACCCCGCGTTGCTCACTGCCGTGTACAAGCGCGCCGAGATCACCAAGCCGCGCAACCTCGTCGGGCTTGCGAAAGACCTGCCGACGAAGGAGATGGAAGATCTGCTGCTGGCCAGCGTGCCGGTGGATGAGGAGTCCATCCGGCGGCTGGCGGTCGAGCGCGGCGCTGCCGTGCGCGATTACCTGCTCGCGCAGAAGCTACCGAGCGAGAGAATCTTTCTCGGCGCGGTCCGCACTGGGCCGGGCGACGCCGACTGGAAGCCCGGCGCAGAGCTCAAACTCGCGACGCGATAACCCCCGCGACAGCCCGACTGGGCGCGCGCCGCCAAGTCGGTGAAAATGTCATCCTGCGCCGGCGTTTGCCGGCGCCTTCGCTTTTCCTTCTCCCTACAAGACCACGGTCCTTCGCGCAGTGACTTCCACTTCATCCAAGCCCCACGACATCCAGGCCCTCGACACGCTGACCGGCGGCGCCTTCACCGCGTCCACTTCCGGCGAACGCGCCGGGCGCATCCGCGATTGGCTCGCGAGCCAGCCGACGCCCGAGCTGATGCAGGAGGTTTTCAAAGAGCTCAGTGGCCGCGACAAGGGTGCTGCGCGCGTGCTGCGCGAGAAGCTCGACGAGCTCAAGCGCGCCAAGGGCCAGGAGGCGATTGCCGCCGAGTGGGCGCAGAAGGCCCAGACCCTGCTTGCGCAAACCAAGCTCAACATCGCCGATGCGCTGGCGTGGCAACGTGACGCGGCCAAGGCCGGCGCGCCCTTGTCGCGCGAGCCGCTTGCGGGCTTCAAGAGCCAGCTGGCCGAGCGCGTGAAGGGCATCGAAGACCTCCAGCATCGCGCGCAGGTCCATCGCGAAGCCGCCGTGCTGCTGGCGCAGCGCTTCGAGGTCCTGTCGACCAAGGGCTGGAAAGATGCGCAGGCTGCCGAGGAGGCGCTGCGCGGCGATGTCGCGCATTGGCAGCAGCAAGCCGAAGAGATCACGCAGGACGCGAACTGGACCAGCCTCGACGCCAAGTTCGCGCCGCAACTCGAAGCGTCGAAAGCGCAACTGCTGGTGGTGTCCGATGCTTTCCACAGCGCGCTGACCCAGACGCAGGCGGCCGCCGCAGACGCGGCAGCGCCGTTGCCGCCCGTGCCGGTGTGGGCCGACGAACTGCGCGCCGCGCGTGGCGAAGCGGTTGCGCCCAAGGCCGCGCCGGCCAAGCCGGCCCGCCCGGCGGTCGACCCCACTGTGCGCGCTGCGGCGCAGGAGGCGGTCACCGCCGCATTGGTCAAGCTCGAGCAGGAAACCGCCGAAGGCCACGGCAAGGCCAGCGCCGGTGCCGCGGCGGCGCTGCGCGCCGTGCTCAAGCAGCATGGCAAGCTGGTCGAATCCGAACTCGAAGCCCGCGTTCACGCGGCGCTCGTGGCGGCCGGTGAGCTCGAGGGCTGGCAGCGCTGGAGCGCCGACAAGGTGCGCGAAGACCTGGTCGCCAAAGCCGAAGGCTTGCTCAAGCGCCCCGAGGGCCAGGCCCTCGGCGGCCGCAAGATGCAGGAGACCCTGCGTGCGCTGCGCGACCAGTGGAAGCAGGCCGATCAGGGCGGTGCGCCCAACCATGCGCTCTGGAAGCGCTTCGACGAAGCCTGCAACGAGGCGCACAAGGTCGTCGAAGCATGGCTCGACAAGGTGCGCGCCGACGCCGCCGAGCACCGTGCCCAGCGGCTGGCGCTGATCGACGAGGTCAAGGCGTGGGCCGTCGAACACGCATCCGCCTCCGACCTGAAGGCGCATCACCGTGCGCTGCACCAGTTCGCCGATCGCTGGCGTGACGCCGGCCATGTCGGCGACAAGGTGATGGCCGAGCTGATGCCCGCGTGGAACGAGGCCTTCGGCGCCGCGCGTGCGCCTTTCGAGGCCGCGCAACAGCAGAGCGTGGAGCGCCGCCAAGCCATGATCGCCGAGGCAACCGAACTGGGCGCACAGCCAATGCTGCGCATCGACGCCGTCAAGGCGCTGCAGCAGCGCTGGCAGGCCGAGGCGCAGAGCGTGCCGCTCGACCGCCGGCAGGAACAGAAGATGTGGGACGCTTTCCGCGCGCCCATCGATGAAGCGTTCAACCGCAAGACGGTCGAGCGCGAGAAAGCCGCGTCCGCCATGAGCGAGCACGATCGCCATGTGCTCGATGCGTCCAAGGCGCTCGATGCCGCCAACGCGAGCGGCGATGTGCAGAAGATTCGCGCCGCCGTCGCGCGCCTCGAAGGCGCGTTGCGCGGCGAGGCGCCGCCACCTGCGCCCACGCCGGCAGCAGCCGCCGTGCCGGTCGCTGCGGCCGAAGGTCCCGCGGTCGGCGCGACGGAGATCGTCGCGCCTGGTCAGGCCGCCAACGAATTTGCCGAAAGTGCACAGCCGAGCACGCTGCCAGCCGCCGACGAAGCCGGCGCAGGCGCGACCGACGCGCCTGCGCCCCACGACCTGGTGGCGCCCGAAGGCACTGCAGACGCCGGTGCCAATGCCGATATGCCCGCGGACCAGGCGGCGGCCCCAGCGCCAGCGGCCGCACCCAAGCCGGCCCCGAAGCCGGTGGTTGCCATGCGGGGCGATGACCGCCCGAGCAGCAAGCGCAACGAGGCTGCACCCGCGCCGCGCGGCGGTGGCAAGTTCGGTGATCGCCGAGACGGCCGTCCGGGCCCTGGTGGTCCGGGTCGTCCGGGTGACCGCGGCGGACCGCGCCCCGATGCGCGTGGTGGCGACCGCTTCGGCGATCGCCCGCCGCGCTTCGAAGACCGCGGCCCCCGGCTCGGCGATGCGGCATTCCGCGCGCAGCGTGAAGCGTTGGAACGCGCCGAGCTGCAACTGCGCAAGGCCGCAGCCCAGGCGCATGGCGAGGCGCTGAGCCAGGTGCTGGGTGCATGGGAAGCGCGTGATGCTTCCCGGTTGCCGAGCGTGCAGGAACTGGGCCGCGCGGTCTCGCCCGCCGTACGGACAGCCTGGTCGCAGTCGCTCGGTGCGGCCCCTGCGGCGGCAACCGGCGATGCGGCCGAAGCGCTGTTGCGCCTCGAGATGGCCGCAGAGGTGCCGACGCCCGCCGATCAGCTGGATGCGCGTCGCGCGCTGCAGCTCAAGCTGCTGACAAAGCGAGGTGACCCGGCCCCTGCGCAGACCTGGGGTCAGGATGCCGGCAAGGTGCTGGCCGCCGCGCACGAGCCGGCCGCCGCACGGCGCCTGCAGAACGCGCTCAAGGCGCTGCTGCGCAAGTAAGCGCCGGAGTTTCAGTCGCCGCCGGGGCCAGGTTCGAAGAACGCGTCGAACAGGGCCTTGAGCGGCGGGAACTCGGCCTGGAAGCGCGGCCGGTTCACGAAGTAGGCCTCGCACGCCACCGCGAAGAACTCGCTGATCGATTCCGCGCCGTAGTCATCGAGCCACGGCACGTCGCCGCCGAAACGCTCGGCCACGATGGTCTGTTCGCGAAAGCCTTCGTAAGCCGGCTGCAGCACCGCGAGCCAGGCGGCGCGGGCTTCTCGTGCGCTGCGTTTCCCTGCAAAACCCGGGGGCAGCGGCGGGCAACCATCGGCGTCGCCGGCGCGCATGTCGATCTTGTGCGCGAACTCGTGGATCACCACGTTGTAGCCATCGGCCTGCGTCACGCTGCTGGCCAACACGTCCTGCCAACTGAGCATGACCGGCCCGCGGTCCATGGCCTCGCCCGCCACCACTTCGTCGTACTCGTGCACGACGCCGGCCTCGTCGGTGGTCTTGCGCCGAGCGACCACTTCGGACGGGTGGACCACGACACCCACAAAATCGTCGTACCAGTCGAGCCCCCCTTTCAGTTGCAGCACAGGCAGCACCGCCTGCGCGGCAATCGCCAGCGCCACCTCGTCGGTGATCGCGAAGCCGCGCGCGCCGTGAAATTCCTTGTCCCGCAGGAATTCGGCTGCCAGGGTGCGCAAGCGCGCGATCTCGGCGGTGGGGCGCTCGGCGAGAAAGGGGTAGCGCGCCAGCGTCGCCTGCCAGTGCGCATCAGGGATGTCGGGGAGGGCGCGAAGACCGCGCAGCCACTTGAACATCGGCGCCGCGTCAGCGCAGGTCGACGCGTTGCGCGCCCGCGGGCGTGAGGCACAGCACTTGGGCGCGCGGCGGTTGCGCGCTGACGTCCCAATCGCTCAACACCGTTCGTTGCAGGCCGTCGCCCAGGTCATGGTCGGCCGGGCGATGCGTATGGCCGTGGACCAACGTGCGCGCATCGGCGGCCTGCAGCCATGCGCGGGCGGCGGGACCATCCACATCGGCCCAGACCATGCCGGGGCTGCGCTTGTGGTTTTCGCTTTGCTCGCGCATGGCCCGTGCGAGCGCACGGCGCTCTTCCAGGGGCTTGGCGAGAAAGGCGTCGCGCCATTCGGGCGTGCGCACCTGCTCGCGAAAGCGGAGGTAGTCGACGTCGGCCAGGCACAGCATGTCGCCGTGGCTCAGCAGCCAACGCTCGCCATGCAGCACCAGCACGGTGGGGTCTTCCAGCAAAGTGAGGCCGCATTGCGCGGCGAAGGCCGGGCCGACGAGAAAATCGCGGTTGCCGTGCATCAGGTACACCGGCACGCGCTCTGCGGTCTGGCGCAGGACTTCGGCGCACTGCGCCTCGAAGCCAGGCTGCGTCGCGGCGTCATCGCCGACCCAGACTTCGAAGAGGTCGCCCAATATGAAGAGGGCGTCGGCCGGGGTGGTTTGCAGATAGCCCTGCCAGGCGTCAAAAGTCGCTGGCTCGCCGGCCTGCAAATGCAGGTCGGATATCAGGTCCACCGTGCGCCAGGAGGCTGGCGCGACCAGCTCGGCGAAACGCGTCATTCAGCGATGACGACAGCCTTCTCGATCACCACGTCTTCGAGCGGCACGTCGTCGTGGAAGCCCTTGCGGCCGGTCTTCACGCCTTCGATCTTGTCGACCACGTCGGTGCCCGAAATGACCTTGCCGAAAACGGCGTAGCCCCAGCCCTGCGCCGACGGCGCGGTGTGGTTCAGGAAGCCGTTGTTCGACGCGTTGATGAAGAACTGCGCGGTGGCTGAATGGGGGGCATTGGTGCGCGCCATCGCGACCGTGTACTTGTCGTTCTTCAGGCCGTTGTTGGCTTCGTTCTCGATCTCGGCGCCGGTCGGCTTCTGCGTCATGCCGGGCTCGAAGCCCCCGCCTTGCACCATGAAGCCGGGGATCACGCGGTGGAACACCGTGTTGTCGTAGTGGCCCTTCTTGGCGTACGCGACGAAGTTGGCGGCCGACTTGGGAGCCTTGGCGGCGTCGAGCTCGAGCGTGATGACGCCGTGGTTCTTGATGTGCAGTTCGATCTGGGGGTTGCTCATGAGGTTCTCCTTTGACAAAGTTACTTCGCCACGACGGTGGCGGACTGGATGGTGATGGTGTCGACCGGCACGTCCTGCATGCCGCCCTTGATGCCGGTGCGCGCAGCACGGATCTTGTCGACCACGTCAGTACCCGCAACCACCTTGCCGAACACGGTGTAGCCGTGGCCATCGGGATTCGGCGCGTTGAGCATCGCGTTGTCCTTCACGTTGATGAAGAACTGCGAGGTCGCGGAGTTCGGGTTGCCGGTGCGCGCCATGGCGATCGTGTACTTGTCGTTCTTCAGGCCGTTCGACGCCTCGAGCGCGATGGGCGGGCGCGTGGGCTTCTGCTTCAGGTCGGCCGTGAAGCCGCCGCCTTGCACCATGAAGCCGTCGATCACGCGATGGAACACCGTGGCGTCGTAGTGCTTGTCCTTGACGTACTGAAGGAAATTCTCGACCGTCTTCGGCGCCTTCGCGGCATCGAGTTCGACCACGATGTCACCCGCGGAGGTGGCGAGCTTCACGCGGGGCGCGGTCTGCGCCAGCGCCGGGCCTGCCAGGGCCAGCGCGGCGGCAAGAGTGAGGGCGTGGCGGCGAGTGAATGCGTGGAGGGTCATGATCGATGTGCGAAGAGAAGAAGGGGAGGGATTGAGCCGCTGCGAACGCGGCGGCGCGACGGGCCCGGCGTCTTGACGCCCGCGACCCGATGGCTACTTGCTGGTGCGTCCCACGGCTTTGCGAATCGTGTCCGGCGCGCCGGGCAGCGTGGCGGCTGCGCGCTCGTTCTCGGGCGAGAAGATCTGGCGGATCGCACCGAGTTTCGGCGTGATGCCCGGGGTGGCCGGCTGCAACTGCTGCGCGCGGGTGTAGGCCTGACCGGCCAGGCGCGCGTAGATGTCACCCAGGTTTTCGTGCGCGGTCGCGTAGCCGGGATTGAGCTTGATGGCCATCTCGAGCGCGGCGCGGGCCTTGTCGAACTGACTCTGCGCCGCATAAAGGGCAGCGAGGTTGTTGTAGGGCTCGGGCAGTTCGGGGAAGTCCTGCGTCAGCTGGGTGAAGACCATGGTCGCGTCGGCCTGGCGACCCTGCTCGGTGAGGATCACGCCGCGCAGGAAACGCATCTGGGGGTCGCGTGGTTTGCCGGCGATGTACGCATCGGCCTTGGCCAGCGCTTCCGACGCCTTGCCCGAGCGCAGCAACTGGTTCACGTCGCTGTAGTCGTCGGCGCGCGCCGGTCCTGCGAGCAACGTCAGCAGCAGCGCGAGGGTGAAGGAGAGTCTGGAAAACACGGCGTGCGTCATGAAGCCTCGGGGAGGAAGTGGGACAACGCGGGGTTCGAAAAACACCCGGAAAATGTGCGGCACTGGCCGTTTATACTGCGGGCGATTGTAGCGGAGGGGCCGCGTCCAACCCCTTGTCGCCACCGCCCCGCCACCCCTGAAAACACACTGTCGTTCGCCCGTGATCCGCGTGCGCGAAGCGATGCTTTCCGAGCCTCATGAGCCTGCGCATCTACAACACGCTGTCGCGTGAACTGGAGGAGTTTTCTCCTTTGCAACCTGGCCAGGTGCGCATGTACGTGTGCGGCATGACCGTGTACGACCTCTGCCACATCGGGCACGCGCGGATGATGATGGCGTTCGACGTGGTGCAGCGCTGGTTGCGGGCGAGCGGCTATGCGGTCATCTACGTGCGCAACATCACCGACATCGACGACAAAATCATCCGCCGGGCGCTGGAGCGTGGCATCACGATTCGCGCGCTGACTGAAGAGACCGTCGCAGCCATGCGCCAGGACGTGGGCGCCCTCGGGATCGAATCGCCGACGATCGAACCGCGCGCCACCGACTACGTGCCACAGATGCTGGACATCATCCGCACGCTTGAACAGAAGGGGCTGGCCTATCGCTCCGAGGGCGGCGATGTGAACTACGCGGTGCGCAAGTTTCCGGGCTACGGCAAGTTGTCAGGCAAGTCGCTGGACGAACTGCACGCTGGCGAACGCGTCGCCGTGCTCGATGGCAAGGAAGACCCGCTCGACTTCGTCTTGTGGAAGGCGGCCAAGCCGACCGAGCCCGATGACGCCAAGTGGGACAGCGCTTTCGGGGTGGGCCGGCCCGGATGGCACATCGAGTGCTCTGCGATGAGCTGCGCGACGCTCGGCGAGACCTTCGACATTCACGGTGGTGGCGCCGATCTGCAGTTTCCGCATCACGAGAACGAGATTGCGCAAAGCGAAGGCGCCCATGACAAGCAGTTGGCCCGCTTCTGGGTGCACAACGGCTTCGTGCGCGTCGACAACGAGAAGATGTCCAAGAGCCTCGGCAACTTCTTCACGATCCGTGAGGTGCTGCAGAAATACGATGCCGAGAGCCTGCGTTTTTTCCTCGTGCGCACACACTACCGCAGCGCCTTGAACTACAGCGACGCTCATCTGGACGACGCGCGCAATTCGCTGCGCCGACTGTACACGGCACTCGACGGCGTGGTTCCGGCCAATGCCGTGATTGACTGGAGCGAGCCCTACGCTTCGCGCTTCAAGGCTGCGATGGACGAAGACTTCGGCACGCCCGAAGCGGTGGCGGTGCTGTTCGATCTGGCCGGCGAGCTCAACCGCACGCGTTCGCCGCAACTCGCCGGGCTGCTGCGTGCGCTCGGTGGTGTGCTCGGCCTGCTGCAGGGCGATCCCCGCGGTTTTCTGCAGGCGGGCAGTGCGCTCGACGATGCGGCCATCCAGGTCTTGATTGCGCAACGCGCGGCAGCCAAGGCGGCGAAGGATTTCGCAGAAGCCGACCGGATTCGCCAAGACCTGCTCGCGCAGGGCATCGCGCTCAAGGACAGCCCGTCGGGCACCACCTGGGCCGCGGCCCAGTGAGCACGGTTCCCGGAAAAGCGCCCATGTCTGCTGCCAAGACCCCGGCCGTCCAGATCTTCACGCCAGACTACTGGGAAGAGGCGTGCAAGCACCTGGCGAAGAAGGATCGCGTGATGAAGCGGCTGATTCCGCGCTTCGGTGATGCTTGCCTCGAATCGCGCGGTGATGCTTTCACGACCTTGGCGCGCAGCATCGTCGGCCAGCAGATCTCGGTGAAGGCGGCTCAATCGGTGTGGGATCGCTTTGCCGCGCTGCCGCGCAAGATGGCGCCGGCCCAGGTGCTCAAGCTCAAGGTCGACGACATGCGCGGGGCCGGTCTTTCGGCGCGCAAGGTGGAGTACCTGGTCGATCTGGCGATCCACTTCGACTCCGGTGTTGTGCACGTCGACGCCTGGAAGGACATGGCGGACGAACTGATCATCGAAGAGCTCGTGGCCATCCGCGGCATCGGCCGCTGGACCGCCGAGATGTTCCTCATCTTCCACCTGATGCGGCCCAATGTGCTGCCGCTCGACGATGCGGGTTTGCTCAGCGGCATCAGCCAGAACTACTTCTCGGGCGACCCCGTGAGCCGCAGCGATGCGCGCGACGTGGCGGTGGCCTGGGCCCCTTATTGCAGTGTGGCGACTTGGTATATTTGGCGCTCGCTCGACCCTGTCCCGGTCGCATACTGACAGCAGAACAACAGGAGAAGACGTTGGCGAAACGAACCTTTCTCGACTTCGAACAGCCCATCGCGGAACTCGAAGGCAAGATCGAAGAACTGCGTTATGTCCAGACCGAATCGGCGGTGGACATCTCGGAAGAAATCGATCAGCTCGGCAAGAAGAGCCAGCAACTCACCAAAGACATCTACAGCGACCTGACGCCCTGGCAGATCACCAAGATCGCCCGGCATCCGGAGCGCCCCTACACGCTCGA
>SEGS01000045.1 GCA_004210915.1 Variovorax sp.
GTGAGCGGCATCGGCAGCACCGTGGCAGGCGCGGGCCAGACGACGCCCGTGGGCGGCGTCCTGGGCAATGCCGGCCAGACCGTTGACAGCGCGGGCACCGCGATCAGTGGCGGACTCGGTCAGTTGGGCACGGGCAAGGACGCTGTCGGCCTGACGGTCGGCGGACTTCCGCCGGTAATCGACGGCGCCGGCAAGACCGTCTCCAGCGCAGGTGAACTGGTGACGGCAGTGGGCGCGCCAACCCCGCTCAAACCCGTCACGACGGTCGCAGGCGGTCTGGTCGACAAAGTGGGTGACGGCGTGAGCGGTCTCGCCGGGAAGCTGGGCCACGTGACCGACAACGGCAGCGTGCGCCAGGTGACCGGCAAGCTGACGCAGACCATCGTTCCGATCGATCGCACGGTCACGACCTTGACGCAGAAAGTCGGCGACGGGACGGGCCTCGGCACCCCCGTGGCGGGCCTGACGGACCGTCTTGGCACCGGTATCCGCGGCGACCAGACCACGGGCCTACGGGCAGGTTTGGGCAACACGGTCACGGCCGTGGGTGGACTGGTTCATGCGCCCGATGGCAACGCGGGTGGTGGCATCGGCAACCTGCTGGGCCACGGCTTGACGGTCGGCGCAGGCGCCGGTGCGGGCGCCGTCGTCAATGCAGGCGGCGTCAACGGCGTTACCGCGGGCGCAGGTGCCGGCGCGGCTGGCGGTGTCCAGGTCGGCGCAGTGAACGGCGCGCAGGGCGGACCGGTGGGAGGCCTGCTCACCGGCACCACCCACGCGCTGGGCGGCGTGCTGAACAGCACCACGGGCGCGCTGACCGGCGGCACCGGCTCGACGACCGTTGTCAGCAACACCGTGAACGGCCTGACCCAGGCCGTGGGTGGCCTGACAGGTGGCCTTCTCGGCCCGCGTCGTTGATCTCAAGCAGGAAAAGTAAGTCGCCGCCGGCGGTCGCTACCGCTGGCGGCGAGGTGCCCTGCCCGGCGGCAGCCAGTGCTCTAAAACCGGGGCTTCAGAACCTCTAGAGCTTGCTCACGGGTTCATGCGTGCGCGCGTTCAGGGTCTTTGGGTGCCACGTCCATGGCCAACGCGCGCAGTCGCAAGTACTCGGCCTCTGGAACGGGCACGGCGTTCGGGTTGCCCAGGTCGTTCATCTGCACACGGGAGGTTTCGCGCGCTGACCATGCGGAGACCGCGGCGATGGCGCAGATGCCCAACGCGATGGAGCCCACCGTCAGCGGGATGTTGGCGGCGCCGGGTGGCGCGACGGCCACGAACAAGGCGGGCAGCATCGCGGTAATCGCCGTGCCGACGTTCTGCGAGATCGCCATGCCCGAGACGCGGGTGCGCGTCGGGAACATCTCCGGGTAAAAGCTCGGGAAGACCGCGTTGTAGCCCTGGTAGACCACGCCCCACATCAGGAGCGACATCACGATGGCGAGCGGCACGTTGTGAATGCTGATCGCATACAGGTACCCGAAGGACAGCAGGCCCGAGCCCAATGCGCCGACGACGATGGGGATGCGGCGGCCGATCTTGTCGGACAGGTTGCCGACGAACGGAATCACGATCACCGCGACGATGTTGCCCAGCACCGGAATCCACAGGTACACGTCCTTCTCGAACCGGATGCCGTAGCCGGGCTGCACCGCGTAGGCGGCGCCGAAGATGGTGGCAACGACCGGGATCACGTTCATCAGCGAGCACAGCAGCACGCGCAGCATGTCGCCCCAGCTTTCGGTGACGGCTTGGATGACAGGCGCCTTCTGCACCTTGCCGCCCTTGTCGACTTCGGCGAAGGCCGGGGTTTCGTCCACCTCGCGGCGGATGATGTAGCCCGCCACGATGACGATGAAGCTCAGCAGGAAGGGAATACGCCAGCCCCAGCTGTTGAACTGTTCGGTGGGCATGTAGTGCGCGAGCGGCAAGAACACCGCCGCGGCCATGATCTGGCCGGCCTGCACGCCCTGCAGCGTGAAGCTTGCGAAGAAGCCGCGGCGCCCGAACGGTGCGTGCTCCAGGATCATCGAGCTGGCGCCCGAGATTTCACCGGCGACCGCGAAGCCCTGGATCAGGCGCATCAGCACCAGCAGCGCCGGTGCCCACAGGCCCACCTGGTCGTAGGTCGGCAACAGGCCCACGGCCACGGTCGAAAAACCCATGAGGAACATGCAGACGATGAGCACGTGCTTGCGGCCGTGGGTGTCGCCCCAGTGGCCCAGCAGCACCGCGCCGATGGGGCGTGCGACATAGCCCACGCCATAGGTGGCGAGCGAGGCAATGATGGCGATCTGCGGGTCGCCCTTGGGAAAGAAGATCTGCGGAAAGATCAACGCCGCTGCGGTGGCGTAGATGAAGAAGTCGTAGTACTCGAGGGCCGAGCCGATCCAGCCACTGGCGGTGGCTTTCTTCGACTGGCGCTTGCCTTGCGGCTCGTTGGTGAGGGTGGTCGCCATGGTGTCTCCGTTGGTCTCAGTTGGTTTTTGCGTTGGAACTGCGTTGGGTCTGCGGCGGATGAAATGGACGTGGCGTCAGCCTTGCTGTGCCTGTGCTTGCGCCGCCATGCGCGCGGGTGCATTGCTGGCGCCGTAGCCGTCGTACGCGCCCACGCGCTGCACGACCTCGAAAAAAATGCCCTGTTCGAAACTCTCTGTGTAGATGTGCAGGTAGTCGCCCGCTGTCGAGCGGTCGAACAGAACCCCGGCAGCGCGCATGCGTTGCACCAGCGCCGCATCGAGGTCGATGCGCGTGGGCAGGTCGTCGTAGTAGTTGTCCGAGATCGGCACGAAGCGCGTGCCCCTGGCACGCAGCGCGTCGACCGTCGCGAAGATGTCGTCGCAGCGCAGCGCAATGTGGTGCACCGCGCCGCCGCCCGTGGCGCGCAGTGTTTGCGCCGTGCGCGTGCGCTGGCTCAGCGACACGTTGAGCACGAAGCGCACGTTCCGGTCGGCATTGGCCACGCCGCGGCTGCGAATGAGGCCGAAGGGGTCGGCCAACTCAAGGCTTTCGCCCGGCTCCAGCCCGAGCACGGCGCGCGAGAACAGCACCCAGGTGTCGAGCTGGTCGACCGCCAGGCCGAGCGCGACATGGTCGATGGCGTGCAGGCCCGCGCCCTGCACTTCCACTGCGTCATCGAGGATGAAGTCGGCTTCGTACAAGCCGTTCGCGCCGAGCGAGGCAGGCACGAAGTGCACCAGGTTGCCGCCGGGTGCGACGATAGCCGGCACCACGGCTTCATCGGGACCGAGCGGGCTGTCGTGCCGCTGCGAGCACATGGCGGTGGCGCGCGCGACGGCGGCCTGCGCATCGTCGGTCCGGATGCCCAGCGCGCACACCGACGTGCCGTGCGCATCGAAGCGCTGGCGCGCGAAGGACTCCGGCTGCGCGTTGACGATCAAATGAATGTCACCCTGTCGGTACAGCGTCACGGCCTTGGAGCGGTGCGTGCCGACGCGGCTGAAGCCCAGTTGGCCAAGCACCGTCCCGAGCGGGCCGGCCGAGGTGGCATCGGCCGCAAATTCGATGAAGCGGATGCCATCGAGCCTGGGCATCGCGGGCGGGCTGAACAACGGGACCGCGGGCCTTGCGGCAGCGTCGGCGTTCGCTGCGGCAAGCGCCCCGCCCTTCGCCTGCACCTGGCTTTCGAGGTACAGCAACGAGCGCATCGCGTCGACCGCGGTGCGGCGGTTCGGTGTTTCGCGGAAGACATCGTTGAAGATCTCGAGCGACAGCGGCCCGGCATAACCGGCGCGCAGCGTCTGCTCGAAAAAGTTGACGACATCGAAATCTCCCTGCGCAGGGAACGAGCGGTGGTGGCGAGCCCACTGCAGCACGCTCATGTCGAGCAGCGGCGCATCGGCCATCTGCAGAAAGAAGATCTTCTCGCCGGGAATGTCGGCGATGCCCGCCGGGTCGTCCTTCAGCGAAAGCGTGTGGAAGCTGTCGAGGATCAGGCCGAGCGCCGGGTGGTCGGCGCGGCGCACGATGTCCCAGGCCTGGCCGTAGAGCGAAGTCACGCGGCCCCAGGCCAGCGCCTCGAATCCGACCCGCAATTCCCGCGCCGCGGCACGTCCGGCCAGTTCGCGCAGCTGCGAGGCCGCGAGGTCGCGGTCGTCGATGACCCTCGGCGAGGTGTTCGAGCAGCAGAGCATCAGGGTGGCGCCCATCTGCTGCATCAGGTCGAACTTGCGCTCGGCGCGATCGAGGCTGCGGCGGAACTGCGCTTCCGGCATGCCCTCGAAATCGCGGAAGGGCTGGTACAGGTCGACTGACAGGCCCAGGTCCTTCGCGATGCGGCTCAGCTCCACCGCGCTGCCGTTGAAGTTGATGAAGTCCGCCTCGAACAACTCGAAGCCATCGAAGCCCGCAGCCGCGATGGCTTCGAGCTTCTGGCGCAGGGTGCCGCTAAGCGAGACGGTGGCAATCGACCGGTGCATCGCGGCGGGCGGGCGGGCCGGTTCCGGGATGCGCGATGGGACTGGGAAGTTCATCGGGCAACTTTAGGAAGGCTCACCGTGGCAAACAACAACAGCCACCCATGTCCGATCGATGATCGAACGCGTACGTTCATCTTTCGCTCGAAATGCGGGTAACCCCTTGGTCTCGTCGTCGGCGGTAGTTGAGGGCCTACCGCATAACAGCCTGCCCGCCGGGCCGTCAGCTGCTCTCGCCCGCACTAAGGTGCGGTCCATGACCCCCACGATCCGCACCGGACAAGCGCCCGAAAAACTGCAGCGTGCCGAATTCCATGCGCGTTTCATGCAGGCCTACCAGGACCCTGCATTCGAAGCCGTCGCCGAGTCGCTGCAGCGCATAGAGATCGTCGCGTGGGAGGCGTACGACGAGGGGCGCAAGGCGCCGGTCACGCGCAAGGCCGGCCCGGGCTATGCCGACCCGGACTATGAGCTCTCCGTCGACTGGCTGGCGGCCAAGGCGCGCATCGATGCGGCACAAGACGCGTGGAAGGATCCGCGGACGCGCGCGCGGGTCCTGCTCGTCAACGGCTCGCCGCGCAATGACGGCACCTGCCCGGGCGAAATGTCGAAGTCGTGGCGCCTGACGGAACTGGCGCGCGAGGTGCTGGTGGCGGACGGCATCAACGTCGATGTGCTCGACCTCAGCCTCGTCACGTCGGACTACGGCCGCCAGATCCATCCGTGCAAGAGCTGCGTCTCGACCGCCATGCCGCTGTGCCATTGGCCCTGCAGCTGCTACCCCAACCATGCGATGCGCCAGACCGGCGACTGGATGAACGAGATCTACGAGCGCTGGGTGGCCGCACACGGCGTGATCCTCGTCACGCCGACCCATTGGTACCAGGCGACCAGTCCGCTCAAGCTCATGATCGATCGGCTGGTGTGCGCCGACGGCGGCAACCCCGACCCGACTAGCACCCACGGCAAGAAGGCGGATGAAGCGAAGGCCCTCGAACTCGACGGCGACGGCTGGAACTACCCGAAGCACCTCGAAGGCCGGGTGTACGGCGTGCTGGTCCACGGCGATGTGGCCGGCGTCGAGAGCCTGCGCCGCAACCTGTGCGATTGGCTCGACTGGATCGGGCTGGTGGACGCCGGCGCCCAGGCGCGGCTCGACCGCTACATCGGCTACTACGCGCCCTATGCCACCAGCCACGACGCGCTCGATGCCGACACCGACATGCAGGAGGAGACGCGCAATGTCGCGCGCGCGGTGGCACGCGCCGTTGGTGAGCTGCGCGCTGGCAAGCTCACTGCGCCGGACCGCGCGTTGAAACGGCCTCGGCCCAAGTGACTGCACGGCGCTTCCGCCGCGGCCTCAGCGCGCTGCCGCTGGCGTCGGAAAGTCCACCGGCGGCAGGTTGCGCCAGAAATCGATCAGCTTTTCGGTGAACTCCGCGGGCCGCTCGACGGCGCTCAGGTGCGCTCCCTCGATGGTGGCGAGTCGCGCGCCGGGAATGGCCGCGACCATGGCCTCGGACATGGCTGGCGGCGTGGCCTCGTCCTGCGTGCCGGCGATGACGAGCGTCGGCACGGCGATGCGGCGGTTGCTGTCGCGGAAGTCGATCGCAGCCACGGCCTGGCAGCTCGCGATGTAGCCCTCGGGGTCGGTGGCGACCAGCGTGTCGTGCAATGCCTGCGCTGCCACGCGACCTTCGGCCGTCGCTGCGAAGGCCGGCGTGAGCCAGCGCGCGACCGCGCCGGGCGCGATGGCCGCCACGCCTTGCCCGGCCACGGTTTCCGTGCGCGCGCGCCACGGGGACTGGTCGGGATAGTGGGCCGCCGAGTTGGCGATGACGACGCTGCGCAGCAGCTCGGGCCGCCGTACCGCCAAGGCCTGCGCGGTCATCCCGCCCATCGACAGGCCGACGAAATGCACCGGCTCGCCGCCGGCCTCGCGCGCGATCAGTTCTGCCGCGTCCTCGGCCAGTTGCTCGATGCGCAGGGGGCCGCTCTCGACGGCTGAGCCGCCATGGTTGCGGTGGTCGTATCGCAGCACGGTGTGCGCGCGCGCCAGCAGCGCGGCGACGCCGTCCCACATGTGCAGATCGCAGCCCAGCGCGTGGCTGAGCACGACGAACGGGCCTTGGCCCTCGCGAACGACATTCAAACGGGTCATGGGGATTCCTTTGCAGCAAGAGGCAGCCGCGCGAGACGCGGCAACCAGAAGAACGCGATGATGACCAGCACGGCGCCGGCCAGGAGCATGGGCACGACCATCGGCCAGGCGCCGTGCGTGAAGCGGTTGTCGACGAACTGCGCGGCGATCTGGCCCACGCAGAACGCGACCATCATCATGCCGAAGCCCGACCACGAGACGGCGCGGCCAGCCTGCTGCGGCAGGTCGCCCACCGCCCCGGCCTGCCCGCAGGGCTGGTGGATGCCATGGCCCATCTGGTAGATCGCATGGCCCACCAGCAGCGGCAGCAAACTGTGTGGCGCGAGCCAGCAGCCGAGCGCCTGCACCATCGCACCGGTGATGCTCAGGATGGCACCGTACTGCACGGCCCGCACCGCGCCGTGGCGCCGCAGCAGGCGCCGGCAGACCGTGGTGCTGACGATGTAGACCAGCGAGCCGCCCGCCGGAATCCAGCCGTACATCGCCGGCGAAAGTCCCAGGTAGCCGATGTAGACCATCGGCGAAAACAGCAGGAAACAGAACACACCGCCGTAGGTGGTGGCGGCCAGCGAGGACCATGCACGGAACGCGGCGCTCGCGAACACCGCGCGCGTGCCGCCTTGCGGTGCTCGCCCGGCAGGATCGCCTTCATCTTGCGACGGCTTCAGCGTCTCGCCGAAGAAGCGCCAGCACAGCGCGAGCAGCACCAGCGCGTAGACCGCCATCGCGCCCAGCACCCAGCGCCAGCCGAGGCCTTGCACCAACCAGGCGCCAAGTATTGGCGAGACCAGCGCGACCGCACCGAGGCCGGTGAGCCCGCGCGCCATCACGTGCGGACCTTCGTGCGCCGGGTACAGGTCGCGCACGGCGGCGCGCGCGCACACCAGGATCGCCGCCATCGCAAAGCCCTGCAGAGCACGCCAGATGGCCAGCGCGAGCACGCTTTCGGCGAAGGCGCAGCCGATGGCCGCCAGCGCATAGCAAACGAGCCCGGTCAGCAGCACCGGCCGGCGCCCGAGGCGGTCGGCCAGCGG
Source organism: Variovorax sp. (assembly GCA_004210915.1). Taxonomy (GTDB): domain Bacteria; phylum Pseudomonadota; class Gammaproteobacteria; order Burkholderiales; family Burkholderiaceae_C; genus Variovorax. The sequence continues at coordinate 7,629 of SEGS01000045.1, forward strand.
CCCGCACAGCAACTGCGCGAAGCCGAAGGCCAGCACGAAGAAGGTCAGGCTGCTGCTGGCCGAACCGAGGTCGCGCGCGATGTCGGGCAGCGCGGGCAGGTAGCTGTCGGTCGCCACCGGCTGCGCTGCCAGGAGCAGCGGCAACAGCAGCGCGAAGCTGACGCCGAAGCCGCCGCGACCGGCGCCCGGGTGGCTCACTGCGCGGTCGGCGCCGGCAGCAAGCCCTTCTCGCGCAGGATGCCGGTGGCGATGCCGAAGGCATGGTTGGCCACCGGCACGCCGCAGTAGATGGCGGCCATCATGATCACTTCCTTGATGTCGTCAGGGGTCAGGCGCGACTCGGGCGGCCCGTCGAGCGCGGCGCGCACGTGCATCGCGAATTCCTCGTACGCGTGGATGCCGAGCATCATCGACAGCACCATGTAGCGGCGCGTCTTGTCGCCGAGCGCGGGGCGGCCCCAGATGTCGTTCCAGGCGTGGCGCGTGATCAGTTCCTGGAACTCGGCGTTGAAGTCGTTGCGGTTCGCCAGCGACTTGTCGACCCAGGCATCGCCCAGCACGCGGCGGCGGTTCACGAGCCCGTCTTCGTAGCTGTCGGCGGATGTCGGGGGTGCGGCGGCGGTATCGGTCATGGGCTGGTGTCGTCGGCGGTGAGGTGGGCGCGCAAGGTCTGCACCTGGCGCAGTGCGATGTCGCCGGCGGCCGTGGCCAGTGCCGGGTCGAACCATTCGTCCGCGGCCTCGCGCGGCAGTTCGGCGCGAAGGGCATCGATGTTGGCGCGCATGCGGGCTACATCGATCTGCAGGCCGGGCAAAGCGCCGGCCATGGCGCGCACGCTGCCGTGGGCCGACATCAGCAGTTGCGGCCATTCGGCCAGCTCGGCCTGCCAGCCGCCGAGCGCGCGCTCGTGCTCCTGCGGCATGGCGGCCAGCAAGGCGGCCACGCGCTGCGGTGCGCGCTGCGCAGCCGCGAGCGCAACCATGGCCGCGACCGGGTTGCGTTTGTGCGGCATGGCAGAAGAGCCGCCGCGCCCGGGCTCGGTGGGTTCGGCCACCTCGCCGACTTCGTACTGGCCCATCAGCGCGATGTCGCGCGCAATCTTGCCCAGGCTGCCGACCAGAAGCCCCAGCTCGCACCCCAGCGCGACCCACTCGTCGCGCTGTGTGTGCCAGGTGGCGCCGGCGTTGCCCAGGCCCAGCGTGTCGGCCACGCGCTGCACCACCTCGGGCCCCTGCCCTTTCATCTGCGCCAGCGTGCCGACGGCACCGCCGAGTTGCACGGTCAAAGCGTGGCGCGCGGCGCGGCGCAGGCGCGTGCGGCTGCGCACCAGCGGCGCCGCCCAGCCCGCGCACTTGAGCCCGAAGCTGGTGACCGAGGCCGGCTGCATCAGCGTGCGCGCCAGCACCGGCGTGGCCGCGTGCCGCGTGGCGTGCTGCAGCAGCGCCTCGATGGCGCGGTCGAGGTCGGCCTCAACCAGCGACAGGCCTTCGCGTGTGACCAGCGCCATCGCGGTGTCGATGACGTCCTGGCTGGTGCTGCCGAAATGCACGAAGGGCACGGCCTCGACATTGAAGACGCCCACTGCATCCTTCAAAGCCTTCACCAGCGGGATCGCGACGCTGCCGGCGCGGCCGCTGTCGCGCACGATCTTCGCCACGTCGAACAACTCGACCTTGCAGCTGCTGAGGATCGACTGCGCGGCCGACTCGGGCACGAGCCCGACAGCGGCCTGCGCACGCGTGAGCGCCGCCTCGAAGCGCAGCATCGCATCGACGAAGTTGCGGTCGCTGAAGGCGCCCAGCGCTTCGGAGGTGGAAAGGAATCCTTCGAAGATGCTCATCGGTGTGCCATTGAAATCAGTACTGCAGGCGCGCCGTGGCACGCAGTTCATCCGCGGTCGCGGTGCCGAAGCCGAAGAACTCGAGGTAGGCGGGAATCATTTCGAAGAGCATGTCGGTGCCGACCTGCACGGCGCAGCCCTTGTCGCGCGCGGCCTGCAACAGCGGCGTGTATTCGCTCTTCATGACCACCTCGCCGACGAAGGTCGAAGGCGCGATGCGCGCGATGTCGAAAGGCAGCGGGTCGCCTTCCTTCATGCCCAGCGGCGTAGCGTTGACGACGATGTCGAAGCCGGCCGGGTCCTTGCTGCCGGTGCCGACGCGCAACTGCGGGTAGTGCGCCCGCAAGCGTCCGGCCAGCGCGTCGGCCGCGGCGTCGCTGGCATCGAACAACATCATCTCGCCCGCGCCCGCCGCCGCCACAGAGGCGGCGATGGCCGAGCCCACACCGCCGGCGCCCGAGATCAGCACGCGCGCGCCCTCGAAGCTGCGCCCCTTGCGCTGCACGCCCCGCACGAAACCGGCGCCGTCGAACTGGTCACCCAACAGGCTGCCGTCTGCGCGCTTCAGTACCGCGTTGCAGGCGCCGGCGATGCGCGCGGTCGGCGTCACCTCGTCGACCAGCCCCATGGTGGCGATCTTGTGCGGCATCGTCACCAGCGCGCCGCGCAGGTTGGTCAGCATGAAAAGCGCCTTGAGCACGGCCGGGTAGTCCTCGGCTTTGGCACCGGTCGGCACCACGACCGCGTCGATGCCCTGCTTCTCGAACCAGGGGTTGTAGATCATCGGCGCCTTGAAGCTTTCGGTCGGGAAACCGATGTGCGCGATGAGGGTGGTCTTGCCGGAAATCATGGGTCTGTGTGCACGTCATGCGACGCTGTCGGAGTGGTAGCGCGGCGGGTTGCGAATCTCGCCCTGCAGGGCCGCGGGGTAGACGATTTCGCGCAGGAAATTCGCGTCCTTGCGCAGGCCCTGTGCCGCTTCGGCGTGGCCGAAGTAATCGAAGTAATGCGGCATCTGCTGGATCAGCATCTCGAAGCCCGCCTGGGCGTACAGGCCGCGGGCGCGCGCCGCGCGCACCAGCGGCGTGGGCTGGTTGCGCAGCAGGATGTCGAACAGCGCCGCATGGCTGTCCATGCGCGCCACATCCACGGGCAGCGGATCGCTCTCGTCCAGGCCTTGCGAAGTGGCGTTGATGACGAGGTCGTAGCCCTCGGGCGCGTTGCTGTCGACCGCCACGACCGTGGCGTCGAAGAAAGCGTCCAGCTTGGCCGCCACGCCGGCGGCACGGCCCGAGGAGGTGTCGAACAAGGCAATGTGCTCGGCGCCATCGGTGGTGCCGCCCTCGGCCAGCGCGACGCCAATGGCTGCCGCGCTGACGCCGGCGCCCAGGATCAGCACGCGCTTGCCGCGAAAGGGAATGTTGAAGTGGTCGAGCGCGCCCAGCAGGCCCTCGCCATCGAACAGGTCGCCTTCGAGTTCGCCGTTGTCCAGCCGGCGCACGATGTTGGCGGACCCCGCCACGCGGCCGAACAAGCCGCAGCCATCGAGCAGGTCGACCACCAGCGGCTTGTGCGGCGGCGCGATCACCATGCCGCGCACGTTGCGCGCCAGAAAGGCCGAGCGGAAAAACAGCGCGAAGTCGCGCACCGGCACCTGCATGGGCAGCAGCACGGCATCGATGCCGAAGTGCGAGAACACCGCGTTGAACATCCGCGGCAGGCGCACGTTGCGCACCGGGTCGCCGGGAATCAGGTAAGCCAGGGTGCTGCCGGTGATGGAGGTGGTCATGAACGCTCGCGTTGTGCTGCTGTTCGGCAATCGCCCACGCGGCGACGGCCAGCAGGGACTTTAGCGGGCTTGCAACCGCAGTGTCCCTCAGAACATGTTGCATCGGTCGCTTATCGAACTAGCTCGTTCGCTTATCGATCATTTACCGGGTTAATCCTGAGGGCTGACCGCGGTACGCCAGCAACCCGCGCGGCACACTCGGGCCATGAGCACTGACCTGTCGCCCGTTCCGCCGGGCCTCGACAAGCGCGACTGGATCGCGGGCCTGGAACGCGGCGTGAGCATCATCGAGGCCTTCGACGATGCACACCCGCGCCTGACGGCCAGCCAGGCCGGCGAGCGCACCGGCATGACGCGGACCGCCGCGCGGCGCTACCTGCTCACGCTGCAGCACATGGGCTATGTCGCATGCGACGGCAAGCTGTTCTGGCTCACGCCGCGCGTGCTGCGGCTCGGCCAGTCGTACCTGAGTTCGGCGCGGCTGCCGCGGATCGTTCAGCCCTTCCTGCAGCGCGTCGCCGCGGGCACGCACGAGATCGCCTACCTGAGCGTGATGGACGTCGACGAGGTGGTCTACATCGCGCGCAACGGCCCCAACCGCAGCATGAGCACCGGCTATGTGCTCGGCGCGCGCGTGCCCGCGCAGGTCACGGCGGCCGGCATGCTGATGCTGGCGCTGCGGCCCGAGCCGGAGTTGGCAGACTGGCTGGCCACGCACGCGCTGACCGTATTCACCTCGCACACCATCGCGAGCAAGGAGCGCATGAAGCTCGAGCTGGCCCGCGTGCGTGCGCAGGGATGGGCGCTGTCGGAGCAGCAGCTCGACCTCAACTCGCGGGGCATCGCCGTCCCGCTGCGCGACCGGCACGGCGTGCTGGTCGGCGCGCTCAACATCACCATGCCGATGGGTCACGAAAGCAGCGAGGACGCCGTGGCGCGCGTGCTGCCGGTGCTGCGCGAGACCGCGCAAGCCATGCGCAACCTGATCTGACGCACGCGAGCGCGCAGGGGCGCAGGGGCCCTGCGCTGCCACGGCCGTGCACCGCCATGACCGCGTGCACCGTTGCACGTGCGCCCTGACCTACAAGCGAATGGGCGGTGGCCGACCGCGGCCGCACGGATGTATTTCGACCATCGTCCGTGCAACAAGGAGCAGTCATGCCCAAAGGCGACAAATCTTCGTACACCGACAAGCAGAAACGCAAGGCCGCCCACATCGAAGAGGGCTATGAGGCGCGCGGCACCCCATCCGAGGAGGCCGAGCGACGGGCGTGGGCCACGGTGAACAAGGAATCCGGTGGCGGGAACAAGAGCGGCTCGGGGCGTGGCAAGCCTGAAAGCCACGCAGCTTCGCGCAAAGGCGGGCACGCGGGCGGCAGCGCCAGCGCGCAGCGCAGCGCTGCCGAGCGGTCGGCGTCTGCAAAAAAGGCCGCAGCCACACGCAAGCGCAACGCCGCCGCCAAAAGCTGAGCGGGGCAGATCATTGGCCGACCGGGACAAAGGAAAAGCGCCATGCCGACACCCGACAAGATCAACGAAGCTTTCGAGATGTGGCACCGCGCTGTGGACAGCCACGTGGACCTCATGCGCGCCGTGACGCGGGGTGAACCGCTGGACGCGGAGCGCATGACGCAGAAGACCGGCGAGATCGATGCGCTGCATCGCACTTGGATGGACATGGTGCGGCGTCGGGATCGCGACGCGCACTGAGCGCGTTCGCATTTGGCGCTGGCGGTCCGAAGGCCGCCAGTCTTTTCTTGAGCGACGGCGAGCCGCAGTCCCACATCCTTCGCGCCAACGCACTCACAGGCCGGCCCGCCCGGCGCGCTAGCTTGTGAAGCCATGAACGCACGCGCAGATTCCCCGGATGCTAACGTCCGTATCGAGCCACCCGCCGAACTGGCAGGTGGGTGGGGTTCACTCAAGGCAGTGTCGAGCTACATCCTTCGCGAAGGAATACCTATTGCCGGCCCGCGCGCGCTCTCGGTCCAGAACAAGCCCGGCGGCTTCGCGTGTGTGAGTTGCGCATGGGCCAAACCCGCCGACCCGCATGTTGCCGAGTTCTGTGAGAACGGCGCGAAGGCGACCGCGTGGGAATTGACATCGAAGCGGCTGCCCGCGGCCTTCTTCGACACGCACCGCGTGAGTGAGCTGGCGCAATGGACCGATCACGCGCTCGAAGCCGGCGGCCGCCTGACCGTGCCCTTACGCTGGGATGCCGCGCTCGATCGCTATGTCGAAGTGGGTTGGGACGAAGCATTTCAGGGCATAGGCGCCGCGCTGCGTGCGCTGCGTGCCGAAGACCCCCGGTCTGCCGTCTTCTACGCGTCGGGTCGCGCCTCGCTGGAGACCAGCTACCTGTACCAGTTGCTGGCCCGGCTCTATGGCAACAACAACCTGCCCGACAGCTCCAACATGTGCCACGAAAGCACGTCGGTGGCGCTGCCCGAAACCATCGGCGTCCCGGTAGGCACCGTGACGCTCGATGACTTCAAAGAGGCCGACGCCATCTTTTTCTTCGGGCAGAACGTTGGCGTCAACAGCCCGCGCATGCTGCACCAACTCAGCGAAGCCCGCGCGCGCGGCGTCCCGATCGTTACCTTCAACCCACTGCGCGAGAGCGGCCTCGTGGCGTTCGCGAATCCGCAGTCGCCACGTGAGATGCTGACGCCCGCCGAAACGACGGTGAGCACCCAGTACCTGCAACTGCGGGTCGGCAGCGACATCGCCGCGATCGCCGGCATGGGCAAACACCTGCTCGCAATGGACGACGAAGCCCGGGCGACCGGCCTGCGCGGGGTTGTCGACCACGACTTCATCGCCACGCACACGCACGGCTACCAGGCTTTCGCCGACTGGTTGCGCACGGTCTCATGGCGCGAGATCGAAGCGGTGACAGGGCTCGCGCGGGCCGACCTGGAATCGGCGGCCACCACCTTCGCCAATGCGCGGGCCGTCATCGGTGTCTACGGCATGGGGCTCACGCAGCACCGGCGCGGCGTCCACAACGTGCAGATGCTCAGCAACCTGCTGTTGATGGGCGGGCACATCGGGCGGCCAGGCGCGGGCATCTGCCCGGTTCGCGGGCACTCCAACGTCCAGGGGCAACGCACGGTCGGCATCAGCGAGAAGCCGGAACTGGTGCCGCTCGACACGTTCGCGCGGCTCTATCACTTCGAGCCGCCGCGCGAGAAGGGCCTCAGTACCGTGGAGACTTGCGAGGGCGTGCTGGACGGGAGCGTGCGCGCCTTTGTCGGCCTCGGCGGCAACTTCCTTCGCGCCGCGCCGGACACGCAGCGTCTGGAATCGGCTTGGCGGTGCCTCCGGCTTACCGTGCATGTGGCGACCAAGCTGAACCACACGCACCTGGTGCCCGGTGAGATCAGCTACCTGTTGCCATGCCTCGGACGCATCGAGATCGACCGCCAGGCGACCGGCCCGCAGACGGTTTCGGTCGAGGATTCCACCGGTTTCATGCACGCTTCGCAGGGTGTCGCCGAACCGGCGGAGCCGTCGCTGCGTTCGGAAGCCGCCATCGTGGCGGGCATTGCCATGGCCGCGCTGGACCCCAATCCGCATGTTCCGTGGGACCGTTGGGTCGGCGACTACGCCACCATTCGCGACGCCATCGAGGCCACCTGGCCCGATGTCTTCGGCGATTTCAACGCGCGCATCCGCACACCGGGCGGCTTTCACCGTCCGATCCCCGCGCGGCAACGGGTCTGGAAAACAGAAAACGGCAAGGCCAATTTCATCGTCCCCGATACCGTGGCGCCGGATTTCGGGCCCGCGGGCGGCGAGGCCGACGTGCTTCACCTGATGACTGTGCGCAGCGACGACCAGTTCAACACCACCGTGTACAGCCTGGACGATCGTTTCCGCGGCATCTACGGAACGCGCCACGTCCTGCTGATGAACACCGCCGACATCGCGCGCTTCGGAATGAAAGATGGCGATCTGGTGACGGCCACGTCCGCGATCGACGACGGCCATCACCGTGAAGTGGCCGGACTGCGTGTCACGGCCTACGACATTCCCGCCGGCTGCGTCGGCGGCTACTTCCCTGAGTGCACGCCGCTGATTCCGCTCCAGCATCACGCAGAGCGCAGTCAGGTTCCGGCCGCCAAGTCCATCCCCGTGCGCATTCACCGGCACCAGCCGTGACGCCGCGCGCCTTCGACCGTTCTTTTCACCTCGACCCACCCCCACGGAGATCTGCATGCCCAAGAAGACACCCCCGCTGTCCCCCGCCGAAATGGACGCCGCGCACGCCGCCGCGCGTAATACCGACAGCGGCCCCGCACAACCCGCACCGCCTGCCGCAGGCGAAGGTGATGCGCCCACACGCAAGATGATCGAAACGCAAGCGCTCGCGAGCGCGTTGCCTTCGAACACGAACAAGCCCCTGGAGTACGGCGAAGCGAATGCGGCGATGACGCCGCCGGGCATGCAGAGCAGCCCGCCGTCCCGCCTGCCCGGTGCCAGCACCCTGAGCGAAGAGAATTTTTCGGGCAAGGCAGGCACGATGGCGAGCGAGGGCGTCAATGCAACGATCGACACGCTTGACCGCGTCCGCGTCGACTCCAGCGGCCAGGTGCTCACCACCAACCAGGGCGTGCCGATCGCCGACAACCAGCACTCCCTCAAGGCCGGCGCCCGTGGGCCGGCCTTGCTCGAAGACTTCATCCTCCGCGAAAAAATCACCCATTTCGACCATGAACGCATCCCAGAGCGGATCGTGCATGCGCGCGGGTCGGGCGCGCACGGCTTCTTCGAGTGCTACGCGCCGCTCACGCAGTACACGCGGGCCGCACCGTTCGCCGAAGAAGGCAAGATCACACCGGTCTTCGTTCGCTTCTCGACCGTCGCCGGCGAGCGCGGTTCGAAGGACACCGCGCGCGACGTGCGCGGCTTCGCCGTGAAGTTCTATACCGACGAAGGCAATTGGGACCTGGTCGGCAACAACATGCCGGTGTTCTTCATCCAGGACGCGATGAAGTTCCCCGACCTAGTCCACGCGGTCAAGCCCGAGCCGCATCACCAGATGCCCCAGGCGGCCAGCGCGCACGACACCTTCTGGGATTTCGTTTCGCTGATGCCCGAATCCACACACATGCTGATGTGGCAGATGTCGGACCGCGCCATCCCGCGCAGCTACCGGATGATGCAGGGCTTCGGCGTACACACGTTCCGCTTGGTCAACGAGGCGGGCGAGTCGGTGCTGGTCAAGTTCCATTGGCAGCCCAAGCTGGGCACGCATTCCCTGGTGTGGGAAGAAGCAGTCAAGATCTCGGGCGCCGACCCGGATTTCCATCGCCGCGATCTGTGGGAAGCCATCGAGGCCGGCGAGTACCCCGAGTGGGAGCTGGGCTTGCAGATCTTCACCGAGGAACAGGCCGAGACCTTCAGCTTCGATATCCTCGATGCGACCAAGCTGATCCCCGAGGAGCTGGTGCCGATCCAGGTGGTCGGCCGCATGGTGCTCAACCGCAATCCGGACAACTTCTTCGCCGAAACCGAACAGGTGGCTTTCTGCACGGCGCACATCGTTCCGGGCATCGACTTCACGAACGACCCGTTGCTGGCCGGTCGAATCCATTCGTATGTCGATACGCAAATCAGCCGGCTGGGCGGGCCCAACTTCCACGAGTTGCCGATCAACGCGCCGATCGCGCAGGTGCACAACAACCAGCGCGACGGCATGCATCGCCAGGCGATTCACCGCGGGCGCGTGAGCTACGAGCCGAACTCGCTCGCCGGTGGCTGCCCGTTCCAGGCCGGCGCCGCCCAAGGCTTCGCCAGCGTGGCGCGGCGCATCGATGCGAAGGAGCGCGCGGACAAGGTGCGAATCCATCCTGAAAAGTTTGCGGACCACTACACGCAGGCGCGGCTGTTCTTCGAGAGCCAGACGGAGGTCGAGCAGGCCCACATCGGCAACGCCTTCCGCTTCGAGTTGTCGAAGGTCACGGTGCCTGCGATCCGCGAGCGCGTGGTCGCGAACCTGATGAATGCTTCGCCTGAACTCGCGGCGCGGCTTGCCCAGGATCTCGGGATGGAAACGCCCGCACCTTCACCGCGCGCGATGGAAAATCCTGCGCCGCCGGAGGTGGAGCTCTCGCCGGCACTGTCGCTGACGGCGCGCCCGGGCGATGGCGGCATTCGCTCGCGTAAGGTGGCCATTCTGGTGGCGCAGGGCATCGAGGGCGCCAGCCTGGGTGCTGTCGTCTCGGCCCTGGTGGCTGCAGGTGCGCAGCCGAGGCTGGTCGGCGCGCGGCTCGGCACTTACATCGCCGCAGGCGGCGAGAGGTTCGAAGCTGACGCGACGATGGAAAACTCGCCGGGCTTTCTCTTCGACGCGCTGGTGCTGCCCGATGGCGCGGTGGGTGTGGAGTCGCTGGCGGCGGACGCGCACACGCTCGAGTTCGTTCGCAACACCTACTGGCATTGCAAGGCCCTGCTGGCGCTCGGCGCGTCGCAGGCACTGCTTGCCGACGCACAGATTCCGCTGACCTTGCCGGACGGCAATCCCGACGCCGGGCTGATCCTGGCGGACAGTGGCGACGTCGAGACGGCCATCGGCGATTTCATCGACGCGATGGCCGCTCACCGCCACTACGAGCGCGAGAACGATCCGCCTCGCGCCTGAACCGTGCGCGCCGGGCGCAGCCCGGTCAGCGCGGTGGCCCTTCGGCCGGTGCCGGGGGTCAGCGTGCCGGCGCTTCCGATGGCACCCCGACCGACACATCGATGGTCCGGGGTTCACCCCGCGGCCACAGCGCGTTGAAGGCGAGTGCGAGCACGATGAGAAGTGCGGCGACCACGGCGGCAAAGCGGAACACCCGTTTGCTGTCCCGGTCGTCGTCCTTTCGCTTGAGTGCGGGCATGGCTGTACCTCTGCAGTTGAAACGCCCCAAGGTAGATTGCGCACGCATGTGGGCATGTCGGACTGGACGCTCGTGCACCCACCGATATTCGACAGCGGCGGCCCACCTTCGGAGAGGTTTACAGCCCGTTGCGGCAACGGATGACAACGACATCGGCACACCGGTGCGATATCTCTTTGCACTGAAAGACATCCAAGGAGCCGCCATGTTCTTCGACCTCTTCCATTCCGGATCGAATGCGTGTCTCAAACGTGCCGCCGGGTTGCTGCACGAGGCCCAGCTTGCACGCATCGAACACCAGGCGGCAGCCGAGCATCATGCGGCGCTGGCCAAGATGTACGCTGAACGCTGCAGGCGCCTGGAGAACGAGATGTACCGCGGCGACCGCGGAACGGGCACACCCACCGGACCGGCGCGTGACGATGATCGGTCAGCGGTGTATGCGCTGGGCAGCGGGCGCCGGGGCGCCGTCGCGGCGACTTCCTGAGGTCTGCGAAGCCTGCGCAGGCGCGGGCAATCTGGCATGACCCCTGGGGCCATTGAGCGGCCGGTTTGCGGGGGTTCACCATGCGGCCTAAACTCGGGCCATGCTTTCCGCCCTGCTCTCCGCGCACCACGCCGCTCAAGCCCTGCTGCCCTCCGCAGCGGTGGGTGCACGTGTGCGTCAGGCACTGGCGGGACGTCGACAGCTCACGCCCGCACATTCCTCTGCCCGGCGGTCCGCTCTCACCCTTTAGCGCAACCTTCCACCGCCGGGCACCAGCCTCTCGCGCGGACAGCGGCCACCCTCTTTCCCGGGCGGGTCGCATCGATGGAGTGCGTTCATGCCAACCCCGATCCTTCAAGCCGAGCGCACGCTCACGGAGCTTGATTTCGCCCGCCTGAGCAGCCTTGCCGGGAGGCAGCTGCCCTCGGAACTCGAGGCACTGCTCGACAGCGCCGACGTCACGGCCTCGCGCGCGGTGCCGGCCAACGTCGTCACGATGTATTCGCGGGTCGAGCTCGTCGACGTGCATACGCGTCGACGGCAGGTGCTCACGCTCTGCTACCCGGCCGACGCGGCGCCGGCCGCAGGCTTCATCTCGGTGCTATCGCCCGTCGGCAGCGGCCTCATTGGCCTGAAGCTCGGCCAGGTGGCGCGCTGGTCGACGCCGACCGGCGAGGAAGGAGCGGCGGAAATCGTCGACATCCTGTTCCAGCCTGAGGCCAGCGGCGACTACCTGACGTAGCGCCCGCGCTCCCTCCGCTTTTTTCCATCGCGCCCCGTCTTCCGCCCACCGGCATGGCTCCGGAGGAAGACGCTCGCCTTCAGCAAGGACTCTTTCATGAATATCCAGACCCTTCTCGCCGTGACCGATCTCTCCGTACGCGGTCACCATGTACTCGAACGCGCGGCGCTCCTCGCGCTCGAACACAGCGCCAGACTCGATATCCTGTATTTGCCCGCGCCCGGCAACCCGCCGTGCGAAGCCAGCGGTTGCCGGCTCGCACACCAGGCGCTGCAACTGGGCCAACGCCACGGGATCCACGTGCACACGACAACCGCACGCACGCAGGCGGACCTCGTCGCGCGTGGCCGGGGTGTCGACCTGATCGTCACCAGCGACCGCACTGATCGCCGCGTGCAGGCGCTATGGCGCGGGCCGCCGCTCGCGCAGCTGCTGCGCGCCTGCCAGCGCCCGGTGCTCGTCGTCCGCCGGCCGGCCAGCGCGCCTTACCAGCGGCTGCTGGTGGCCGTGGATCTGGACGACGCCTCTCGCCGCCTGGTCGCATTGGCCAGTGCGCTGGGCACGAAATCGGAGGTCGAGCTGTTCCATGCGCTGCACACCCTGCCCGCAGGCAAGTTGCGCAGCGCCGACCTTTCCGAGCACGCCATCAAGGCCATCCATCAGGAAAGCGCCCGCCGTGCCGGCGAGCGCATGTTCTGGCTCACCGATTCGTCATCGGCCCGGCGCAACCGCGTGTACGCGGCCATCGGCCGCGGTGATCCGGCGCGGCAGATCGGCGTGCAACAGCAGCATTCGGGCGCCGATCTGGTGGTCGTCGGCAAGCCGCCGGCTTCAGCGCTCGGCGATCTGCTGCTCGGCAGCACGGCCCTGCGCGCGCTGGCCGCTTCGACGGTCGATGTGCTGGTGGTGCCGCACGGCTTTCAGCTGGCCTCGGGCCCCTCGGCGCTGCGGCGCATGACGGCAGTGCCGCCGACGCGGCGCCGGGTTCGCGCAGGCACGGCGGTGACGGCGATCCGGCCCTCGGCGGCCAGCCACGCGCCCGGACCGCAGGGTCGTCGCCTCATGTCCTAGCGGCCAGAAACTGCCGCAGCTTCGGCGCAAGGTGCTGCATGCGCGCTCCGGGGATGCCGAGGAAGTCATCGATCGGCAGCCACTCGACACCGTTGACCTCTTCCACCTGCGGCACGGGGTCGAACGGCTGCGCGGCGACCGCCAGGAAAAGAAAGTCGTGGTGCCAGTGCGGCCCTTCGCCCTTGGCGGGGCGCGCCGCGATGGCGTGGGTGTCAATGTCCAGCGCCTTGCCGTGCAGCAGCGGCTGCACGCTGGTGGCAGGCAGCCCGGTCTCTTCTTCCACCTCACGCAAACCCGAGGCCAACAGGTTGGCGGCGTCGCGTTCGACATGGCCGCCGGGTTGCATCCACATCCGGTAGACCTTGTGATGAATCAACAGCACGCGGCGGTGGGGCGGATCGAAGACCAGCACGCTCGACGTGATGTGCCCGGCCATGTTCGACCGGTCGAACACCGCGGCGTCGTGCGCCAGCTGATCGCGCAGCGCATGCAGGCGCGCAGCTTCCTGCAGATGGCGCGCGAGATACGCCGCAAAGGCATCCCGTGTCGTCTTGTGGATCGGCAGTTGCTGCATGCGGTTCAAGCCGCTGCGGCGGTAGCGTCCGCGCGTTCGCAACGCACGGCGCGCCAAGCGCAAAAGCAGCCGATCACCGCCATGGCGGTCGCCACGTCGAACATGACGCGGTAGCCGACCGCCTGCGCGATCGCGCCGCCGGCCAGCACGCCGAGCACCCCGCCGACGCCATAGCCGATCACCGTGAAGAGCGCCTGACCGCGGCCGCGCAGGCGGCCCGGGAAGCGGCGCGAGACGACGGCGATGCAGGTGGTGTGATGCGCGGCGAAGCTCAATGCGTGCAGCAACTGCGCGACCACCAGCGCCAGGATCCAGTGCCCCATCTCCGCCGTGATCCCCAGGCGCGCCACTGCAGCCACCCCGCAGATCAGCATCCAGCGCGGCATCGTCGTCAGGCCGATCAGCCGGCCCTGCAGGAAGAACCAGACGATCTCGGCCACCACCGACAGCGCCCACAAGAGCCCGATGGTGCCCTTGCCGTAGCCCAGCGCGTCGAGATAGAGCGAAAGGAAACCGTAGACCGCGAAGTGCGCCGTGATGTGAAAGAACAGCGCCGCGAAGAACCAGCGCACAGCCGGGATGCGCAACACCGGGCCGACGGGCTCCTTGACCGCATCGTGCGCCGCGACCGGCTCGCGCACATCGGGCAGGCGCAGCGTGGCGATCAGCACCAGGGCGAGCGTGCCCGCGGCCCACATGGGAAAGTGCTTCATGCCGAAGCGCTCGAACCACTCGCCGGCCGCGAACACGGTGACCAGGAAGCCCGCCGAGCCCCACAGCCGAATGCGTCCGTAGCGGCCCCAGTCGCCGGCGACCAGATGCGCCATTGCAGCCTCGGTGAGCGACATCATCGAGCTCGTGTGCGTGAACATCACCAGCAGCACCAACCCCAGCCACCACGGCCCGCCGACCCACCAGAGCCCGAAGGAGCTGGCCAGCGCAACCGCCGCGCTGAAGCGCAGCAGCTTGACGCGCTGCCCTGTGTGATCGCTGAGCGCGCCCCAGGCATAGGGCGCGAACACGCGCGTGACCGATTGCACCGAGGTCAGCAGACTGATCGTGAAGATCGGCAGCCCGAGATCCTTGAGCCAGAGCGGCAGGTACGGATTGAAGAAGCCGATGTGCGCGAAGTAGCTGGCCGACAGGACGGCAAAGGCCAGCAGGTGGCTGCGCCCGCCGCCGGCGGAAGGCGGCGGCGGCTTCACAGGAAGGAGGACTGCGGGCCTTCGGCTTCGCTGGAAGTGCCGCCGTCGTCGGCGTAGCGCCGGCTGCGGTGCACGTCGCCGTTCTGCGCGCGGTTGCGCAGCGCGTGTTCCATCACGACCAGCGCGAGCATGGCTTCGGCAATGGGTGTCGCGCGGATGCCGACGCAGGGGTCGTGGCGACCCTTGGTGATTACTTCGACCGCCTGGTTGTTGACGTCGATCGACTGGCGCGGGCTGATGATGGAACTGGTCGGCTTGATCGCGATGCTCACTTCGAGGTCTTGTCCGCTCGTGATGCCGCCGAGCGTGCCGCCTGCGTTGTTCGTGACGAAGCCGCTCGGCGTGATCGAGTCACCGTGCGTGGTGCCGCGCTGCGAAACGCTGGCGAAGCCCGCGCCGATCTCCACGCCCTTGACGGCGTTGATGCCCATCATCGCGTAGGCGATTTCGGCATCCATCTTGTCGAACAGCGGTTCGCCGAGGCCCACGGGCACCTTCGAAGCGGTCACGCGGATGCGGGCGCCACAGGAGTCGCCGGCCTTGCGCAGGGCGTCCATGTAGGCCTCGAGATCGCTCACATCGGCCTTGGGCGCGAAGAAGGGATTGTTCGGCACGTACGTCCAGTTCTCGAAGGGGATGACCTTCTCGCCGATCTCCACCATGCAGCCGCGGAACACGGTGCCGTATTTTTCGAACAACCACTTCTTGGCGACGGCGCCGGCCGCCACCATCGGTGCAGTCAGGCGGGCCGACGACCGGCCACCACCGCGCGGATCGCGAATGCCGTATTTCTTGAAATAGGTGAAGTCGGCGTGACCGGGGCGGAACTGCTGCGCGATCTGGCCGTAGTCCTTGCTGCGCTGGTCGGTGTTCTGAATCAGCAGCGCGATCGGCGTGCCGGTGGTCTTGCCCTCGTACACACCGCTGAGGATCTGCACCGCGTCGGGCTCGTTGCGCTGCGTGACGTGACGGCTGGTGCCCGGGCGGCGCCGGTCCAGGTCACCCTGAATGTCGGCTTCGCTCAAGGCCATGCCGGGTGGGCAGCCGTCGATCACGCAACCGATCGCAGGGCCGTGGGATTCACCGAAGTTGGTGACTGCGAATAGGGTGCCGAAGGTGTTGCCGCTCATGGGCGGGAATTATCCCCACAAAGGCGCGGCGCTGCCGTCGCGAGCGGGAACGCTTTATGCATGCTGCGGCGCAGCATCCCCAACCCGAAGGAGCAAGGCCATGCTGGACCGCACCGCGACACAGTTCTCCCATGTCAAACCCGCCGATACCGCATTCGTCTCGGGCGGCCTGCGCGATTTCTTCCTCTACCGCGATCTGGGCATCGCCGAGGCCACGCACGGCAAGGTGATCGCCCATCTGGTGAAGGCCAACATGGCACCGGAAACGGGCACCGGCTGGCACCGCCATGAAGCGGACTTCCAGATCGTGATCATGGTCAAGGGCTGGGCGAAGTTCATGTACGAGGACAAGGAGACGCTGGTCGAGGCCGGCGACGTCGTGCATCAGCGCCCGGGCATCCGGCATTTCCTGTTCGACTATTCGCCGGACATGGAATACCTGGAGATCGTTTCGCCGGCGGACTTCAAGAGCATCGACGTCGACCCGGTGTGCGACATCCCCGCGCCGACGCCCTGGAAATAAGTCCTGCAGCATGCGCCGCGCGGGCGGCGCCAAGCCTCGCGTCTTGACCCTCGCCAAATGCGCGGTTTAGACTAGCCGAGGTAGCCAGATGTTTCCTTTGTCGAGGAGGTCCAGCAAGACACTTCGATTCAAAGGCAACTTTCATGACTCAGTCTGGCCCTCTGGCAGCACGCGCTGCCAGGCGCAAGCTCGGCGCACCGCGTGCGTCTTCTTCCCTCTCCCCTCTGCCACGTCCCCGCCTGATTGCCCTGGCAGTTCACGGCGCACTGCTTTTCTCAGCGCCCGTTTTTGCACAGACCCCGGCTCCAAGCACACCGGCATCGACCGAAGGCCAAGTCGCGCAACTCACGCTGCCGCAAGTCGACGTGAGCGCCGACGCCGTGCGGCAGGAGGCCGGCAGCAAGGCGGTCATCACGCACGAGGACATCGAGAAAACCGGCGCCACCGGCTTGGCCGATGTGATCCGCTACCAGCCGCTCGTCGAGGCACCGGGCACGGTGCAGGGCGCGACGCGCGGTGCCAGCCGCTACGACCGCAGCGGCACCACCGGCTACAACATCCGCGGCCTCGAAGGCAACCGCGTGGGGCTGGATGCCGACGGCATCGAGATGCCCGACGCCATCAGCCGCGCGCCACTGACCAACCGCGCGCAGGACGCGACCTTCGGCATGGGCCGCGACTTCATCGACCCGGACATCTATTCGTCGGTCGAGATTCTGTCGGGGACGACCAATTCGCAGCGCACGGCTGGTGGCATCGGCGGCGCGGTGAGCTTTCGCAGCAAGTCGCCCGAGGACTATGTCAACGCCGCCAAGCCGCTCTACCTGGGCGGCAAGCTCGGCTACAGCGAGGCCAACAAGGCCTGGACCAAGGCCTTCACCGCCGCCGGCCTGACCGGCGACTTCGGTGCGCTCATCAGCTATGTGCGCCGCGATGGCAAGGAAACGCAGAACAACAGCGACACCGTCGCCAGCTACCCGGAAGCGTGGCATACCGATGCGCTGCTGCTCAAGGGCCAACTGCGCCTGAACAACGCGCACAAGCTGGAGTTTGCGGCCGATCTGTACCGCAAGCAGAACGACTCGCAGTTCGAGGCGTGGAACACCGCGGCCACCGCCGTCACCGGCCTGTCCACGCAAAGCGCCCGCACCAAGCGCGACACCTTCTCCGCGTCGCACACCTGGACGCCGATCGGCGGCGGTTTCGTCGACCAGCTGAACACCCGCGTCTACGTGCAGGAAACGGAGATGGACGACGTGACCGACACGCTCACCTTCCGGCCGCGGTCGCTCGCGCAAGACATCTCGCAGAACACGACGCGGCAGATCGGCCTGTCGAGCGTGGCCGACAAGCGCATCGCCAACCATCACCTGAAGTTCGGGCTGAACTACTCGCGGACCAAGAACGAACATCCGTTCCTGTCGACCGACCCGTTCGCGTCGCGCCAACCCTTCCCCGACACGACGACCGACCGCACCGGCGCGTTCGTCGAAGACACCATCGACTTCGACGTGGGCGGCAAGCGCCTGGCGCTGGTGCCGGGCTTGCGGGTCGACCGAATCAAGCCCAGCATCCGCAATGCCGCGAGCTTCGGCAACGAGCGCATCACGGCGGCCGAGCTGGAACGGATGTACGGCAACGCGCCCACCAACACCATCGTGAGCCCGAGCTTCGCGGTGCTCTACGACATCCAGCCATCGCTCACGGCTTACGCGCAATGGAAGCGCGGCGGACGCGCGCCCACCAACAGCGAAATCTTCGGCTACTGGAACGGCGGTGGCGGCACCTACGCGCTGCTGGGCGACCGCGACTTGAAGAAGGAGACCAGCAACGCGTTCGACGTCGGCCTGAAGGGCAAGCTCGCGGACGGCGTGGTCTTCAACGGCTCGGTGTTCTACACGCGCTACAAGGACTTCATCTCGTACACCCGCTACACGCGGGCCAACAACCCCGAGAAGTTCGTCAACATCCAGCGCAACCTGAGCATCCTGTACCAGGCCAGCAACCAGGACGAAGCCAGCATCTACGGCACCGAGCTGAGCGCACGGCTGGACCACGGCACCTGGGCGCCGTCGGTCCGCGGGCTCTACAGCACCTGGGCGCTGGGCTACAGCAAGGGCAGCTCGAAGTCGAACTTCGCGGGCGACAGGAACGTCGATCTCGACTCCGTGCAACCGGCAAAGGCCATCGTCGGCGTGGGCTACGACGCACCACAAAAGAAATGGGGCGTGAACCTGACCGGTGTCTTCGTGAAGGGCAAGCAGGCCGTGGCCACCGAACGCCTGGCATTCACCAACAACCCCGGCGCCACGCTGCCGGATTCGAAGGTCGAGCTGTTCCGCGTGCCCGGCTTCGCCCGCTTCGATCTGAGCGGCTACTGGCGCATCAGCAAGAACGTGCGCCTGAACGCCGGCATCTACAACCTGGCCGACAAGAAGTACTGGGCCTACAGCGCCACGCGCAGCCTGCAGCCGCAATCGGCGCAGGACCGCCGCCAGATCGAGCTCTCGACCGCGCCGGGCCGCACTTATGCGGTCGCTCTGAATGTGGACTTCTGATTTTTCTCAACCTCTTTTGAAAGAACCCATGACACACCGTCACACGCCCACGCTCGCCGCCGTTACCGCCGCCCTCATCCTGTCGGCCTGCGCCGGACCGCAAGCCACCGGCACCGCACAGAACCAGCCGGCCCGCCCCGCGGGCGGCCATGGCCTGAAGGCCTTTCTCGGCAGCTACGACGCGAACCGCGATGGCGCCGTGCCGCGCGCCGAGTTCGATGCGATCCGCCTGCAGCGTTTTCGCACGGCCGACACCAATGGCGACGGCGTGCTGAACGAGGCGGAGTACGTCGCCGAATTCGAAGGCCGCCTCAAGCGCCAGTACTTCGACGAGGGCCGCCAGCCAGACAAGGCGTACGAGAACGGCATCAAGCAGGCGCACGTGCGCTTCGCCATCGTGAACCGCGCGCGCGACGGCAAGTTCACGCTGGCCGAAGACCAGGCGATCGCCGACAAGACCTTCAAGGGCCTGGACACCAACGGCGATGGCGTGGTGTCGACCGCCGACCCGGAACGCACGCCGGAGCAACGCCGCAATGACGCCAACTGACCGTGTGGCAGGAGCCGCGCATGTCTGAAGGTATCGCCGTTCAACGCTGGCTCGGCACCGCCGCGCTGGCGCTCGCGGCAGTGCCTGCCACGGCCGGCTCGCTGACCTTGCAGCTCACGCTGCCGGAGATCCACACCGCGTCCTACTACCGCCCGTACGTGGCTGCGTGGGTGGAGAAGGCCGAGGAAAAATCGGTCGTCGGCACGGTGGCCGTCTGGTATGACACGCAGCTGCGCGACGGCCTGGGCAAGAGCTGGCTGCGCCAGTTGCGCACCTGGTGGCGCAACGGCGGCGACCAGCTCGCCCTGCCGGTCGACGGCGTCAGCGGCGCCACACGCCCTGCGGGCACGCACACGCTGCAGTTGGCCGAAGGCAAGGGCGCCCTGGCCCAGTTGCCGCCCGGCCGCTACCAGATCGCCATCGAAGCGGCGCGCGAACAGGGCGACCGCGAGCTGCTGCGCGTGCCCTTCGAATGGCGCGGCGCCGCCAACGCGGCCCACGCCGAAGGCACGAAGGAACTCGGCAAGGTGACCGTGACCGTCCACCCGTGACAGGCGCAGCTGCGCCCTGCCCCATCCGACATCAACCATGAAACCAACAAGCATGAAGAAAAATCTCGTTCTGCCGCTCGCCCTGCTGGCGGCTGCCGCCCTCACCGCCTGCGGCGTCACATCGACCGGCACACCGCAAGCCGCCTCGGGCACGCAGCCCGCGGCCTACACCGCAGTGCAAGCCGCGCAGATCCATCGCGTGGCCATCGCCCCGGCGCTGTATGAGCTGGCCTACTCGGCACGCCAGAACGCCGTGTTCGTCGCGTCGGCCGGCGGCTTCGGTCCCGGCGCGCCGGCGAGCAAGCTCGTCAAGCTCGACCCGCGGACGCTGGCCGTGCAGGCCGAGATTCCGCTCGCGCGCAAGGGCTTCGGGCTGACGCTCGACGATGCGGCCAACCGCGTCTACATCGGCAACACGGTCGATGCGTCGATCACCGTGGTCGACACGGCGACGAACAAGGTCATCAAGACCATCCAGCTCGCGGAAAAGACGAAGGGCGCCGATGGCAAGGAGTCGTACCCGCACCACTTCCGCGAGCTGGTGCTGGACACGGCCAACCACCGCCTCTACGCGCCCGGCCTGAGCTCGGCCGGCAGTTCGCTCTACGTGGTGGACACCCGCGCGCTCGCGCTCGAGAAGGTCGTGCCCGGCTTCGGCCAGGTCGCTGCCGGCGTGGCGCTCGATGCCGCCAACCAGCGCCTGTTCGTGTCCAACCTGCGCGGCGGCCTGCACGAGTTCGACACGCGCAAGCTGGCGATCACGCGCAGCCATGCCGTGGGCGCCGACCAGCTGCTGAACCTGGCGTACGACGCCCAGGGCAAGCGCCTGTTCGCGACGGACCAGGGCCTGGCCAGCATCAACGAGCGCCGCGAGAAGGCCGAGCCAGGCTTCAAGGCCACGCCGGGCAACCGGGTGGTCGTGTTCGATCCGGACACCGCGCGCATCACAGCGAGCCTGCCGACCGGCGCCGGCCCCGTCGCGCCCCTGCTCGACCTGCCGCGCCAGCGCCTCTACGTCACCAACCGCGGCGGCGGCAGCGTGAGCGTGTTCGACAGCAGCAGCTACCGCTTGCTCCAGACCATCGCCCTGCCCTCGCATCCCAACAGCCTCGCGCTCGACAGCACGAACAACGTGCTGTACGTGAGCGTGAAGAACGGCGGCGGCGACGAAAAAGGTGGGCCGGAGAGCGTGGTCCGCATCGCGTTCTGAACGAAGCTGGCACGCCCGTCAAGCTTCAGCACCTCGGCGGCGCTGGCAG
This sequence comes from Variovorax sp., assembly GCA_004210915.1. Lineage (GTDB taxonomy): Bacteria > Pseudomonadota > Gammaproteobacteria > Burkholderiales > Burkholderiaceae_C > Variovorax. Next base: position 28,792 of record SEGS01000045.1, read on the forward strand.
GCACACTTCCTGTGCCTGCCATCTTGCCGAACAATCGAGACGACCGCGTCAGGAGGCTCTAATAGGCGCGCCATGCTCGAATTTCTGCAAGCGGACCGCGGCGTTTGCGTTAACGAGGAACACTCAATTGTCCAGTCGTAAAAAACTCCGAAACCTCGCCGAAGCGCGCCGTGGCGTGATCGTTCCAGGCGCATTCAACGCACTTTCGGCCAAGGTCATCGAAGACTTGGGCTATGAGGCAATTTATGTCACTGGCGCCGGTGTCACCAACATGTGGTTGGGCATGCCTGACCAGGGATTCCTGGGTCTTCACGAGATCGCGGACCACACTGCGCGTATTCGCGATGCCGTCAGCGTGCCACTGATCGTCGACGCTGACACGGGCTTTGGCAACGCGCTGAACGTCC
>SEGS01000105.1 GCA_004210915.1 Variovorax sp.
CGCAAGAACACCGGCGACGACCGCCGCCGCACGCACGACATGAACACGGCCAACTGGATTCCCGACCTGTTCATGCGCCGCGTGATGGAAAAGGGCAACTGGACGCTGTTCTCGCCGTCGAACGTGCCCGACCTGCACGACCTGTTCGGCGCCGACTTCGAGCGCGCCTACGTGGCCTACGAAGAGAAGGCGCAGCGCGGCGAGATCAAGCCCAGCCGCACGATCCCGGCCAGCGACCTGTGGCGCAAGATGCTCACGATGCTGTTCGAAACCGGGCATCCATGGATCACGTTCAAGGACGCCTGCAACGTGCGCTCGCCACAGCAGCACGCCGGCGTGGTTCACTCGTCGAACCTGTGCACCGAAATCACGCTGAACACCAGCGACACCGAAACCGCGGTCTGCAACCTCGGCTCGGTGAACCTGATCAATCACCTGAAGAACGGTGACGGCGGCAAGGTCCTTGATCAGGCCAAGCTGCAGAAGACGATCTCGACCGCGATGCGCATGCTCGACAACGTGATCGACATCAACTACTACGCAGTCAAGAAGGCGCGCGATTCGAACCTGCGCCACCGCCCGGTTGGCCTGGGCCTGATGGGCTTCCAGGACGCGCTGTACGAACTGCGCATTCCCTACGCCTCGCAGGAAGCCGTGCAGTTCGCGGACGAGTCGATGGAAGCGATCTGCTACCACGCCTATTGGGCATCGACCGAGTTGGCGAAGGAACGCGGCCGCTACTCGAGCTACAAGGGCTCGCTGTGGGACAAGGGGATCCTCCCGATCGACACGCTCGACCTGCTCGAGAAGGCCCGCGGCGGCTACGTCGAGGTGGACCGCTCGGCCACGCTCGACTGGGACGCGCTGCGCCAGAAGATCAAGGCCGACGGCATGCGCAATTCGAACTGCACCGCCATCGCACCGACCGCGACCATCTCGAACATCATCGGCGTCGACGCCTCGATCGAGCCCTGCTTCGGCAACCTCTCGGTCAAGTCCAACCTGTCGGGCGAGTTCACGGTCATCAACCACTACCTGGTGCGCGACCTCAAGCGCCTGGGTCTGTGGGACGACGTGATGGTCATGGACCTGAAGCACTTCGACGGTTCGCTGCGTCCGATCGATCGCGTGCCGCAAGACATCAAGGCGCTCTACGCCACGGCCTTCGAGGTCGAGACGACTTGGCTGGTCGAAGCCGCATCGCGTCGCCAGAAATGGATCGACCAGGCGCAGTCGCTCAACATCTACATGGCCGGCGCCTCGGGCAAGAAGCTCGACGACACCTACAAGCTGGCCTGGCTGCGCGGCTTGAAGACGACTTACTACCTCCGCACGCAGAGCGCGACGCACGCCGAGAAGTCGACGGTGCAATCGGGCCGCCTCAATGCCGTGGCATCGGGTGGCAGCAACAGCCACAACGTCGATGGCGCAAAGATGAATGCACTCGAAGCGGCGGCACTCGCGGCGCAAGCGCAGTTGAGCGCGATGCCTGCGACCGACATCGCGTTCTGCGGTGTCGACGACCCGACGTGCGAAGCCTGCCAGTGATCGTTTGCGGCATCGCCTGACATCGCGACGCGATTGTGGCGATGCCTGCGAGCAACATCACGACGAGATAACAGGAGCACGATGTGAAGGAGCACTTTGCAACTCACAACGTTGCTCACATAATTGAGCATTGGATTTTTCTATGTTGACCTGGGACGAAGAAGTCAAGCCCTCCTTGCCAAAGGACATGCAACAAGGATTGCATCACTCATCACACAGCGGATCGCCTGCCGGCCGCTCGATGGATGCACCGACTTCGCCAACAGCACCTGCTGCTGTGCGCCAACAAGCCCACGCATTTGCACAAGCCACCGCGCAAGCGACACCGACCGTCGCACGCCGCGTGAATGCAGCCGACAAGCGCATCATCAACGGCCAGACCGACGTCAACCAGCTGGTGCCGTTCAAGTACAAATGGGCCTGGGAAAAATACCTCGCCACCTGCGCCAACCACTGGATGCCGCAGGAAGTGAACATGACGCGTGACATCGCGTTGTGGAAAGACCCGAACGGCCTGACAGAAGACGAGCGCCGCATCGTCAAGCGCAACCTCGGCTTCTTCGTGACCGCCGACTCGCTGGCAGCCAACAACATCGTGCTGGGCACCTACCGCCACATCACGGCGCCCGAGTGCCGCCAGTTCCTGTTGCGTCAGGCCTTCGAAGAAGCGATCCACACGCACGCCTACCAGTACATCGTCGAGTCGCTCGGCCTGGACGAGAGCGAGATCTTCAACGCGTACAACGAAGTGCCTTCGATCCGCGAGAAAGATCAGTTCCTGATTCCGTTCATCGACGCGATCAGCGACCCGCACTTCCACACCGGCACGCACGAGACCGATCAAACGCTGCTCAAGTCGCTGATCGTGTTTGCCTGCCTGATGGAAGGGCTGTTCTTCTATGTCGGCTTCACGCAGATCCTCGCGCTCGGCCGGCAGAACAAGATGACCGGCGCTGCCGAGCAATACCAGTACATCCTGCGCGACGAGTCGATGCACTGCAATTTCGGCATCGACCTGATCAACCAGTTGAAGCTCGAGAACCCCGGCCTTTGGACTGCGGAATTCAAGGCCGAGATCAAGGACCTGTTCCTCAAGGCCGTCGAGCTCGAATACAAGTACGCCGAAGACACCATGCCGCGTGGCGTGCTCGGCATGAACGCCTCCATGTTCAAGGGCTACCTGCGCTATATCGCCAATCGGCGTGCACAGCAGATCGGCCTCGAAGCGCTGTTCCCGAACGAGGAAAACCCGTTCCCGTGGATGAGCGAAATGATTGACCTGAAGAAAGAGCGCAATTTCTTCGAAACCCGCGTGATCGAATATCAATCGGGTGGCGCGCTCTCTTGGGACTGAATATTTTTTCGATCACAATCCAATGGGTTCAAAGATTGCTTTTTCCATCGACTGCGTCACAGAGCGCGGCTTGGCAAAAGCGCAGGTGTTCATGGTGCTGGGGCAAAGATTCCAACGCCATGAATCGCTTCACGCTGACCAACGTGCGTGGAGTGCTTCAAGAGGTTGATTTTTCAACTTGATCAAGGAGAAATAGAAATGGCAACTGCAAAGAAAGCGCCGGCCAAGAAAGCCGCTGCAAAGAAGGCTCCGGCAAAGAAGGTCGTGGCTGCTAAGAAGGCTCCGGCAAAGAAGGTCGCTGCCAAGAAGGCACCGGCCAAAAAGGTCGTAGCAAAGAAGGCCCCGGCGAAGAAGGTCGCAGCAAAGAAGGCTCCGGCCAAAAAAGCTGCAGCCAAGAAGGCACCGGCGAAGAAGGTTGTAGCGAAGAAGGCCCCGGCCAAGAAAGCTGCCGCCAAGAAGGCCCCCGCGAAGAAGGCTGTAGCCAAGAAGGCCCCGGCCAAAAAGGCCGCCGCCAAAAAGGCGCCTGCCAAGAAGGCTCCCGCGAAAAAGGCTGCTGCCAAAAAGGCGCCCGCCAAGAAAGCAGCGAAGAAGCCCGCTGCCAAGCCTGCCCCCAAGGCCGCGGCCGTAGCGCCTGCCCCTGCAGCGCAAACGACGCTGAATCCGCAGGCAGCCTGGCCCTTCCCGACCGGCGGCAAGCCCTGAGTCGACAAGGCCTGAAGGCAAACAAAAGCCCGGCACCTTGCGGTGTCGGGCTTTTTTTATGGTGCGGGGAATTTAGATCTCGACATGCGGCTGCAGCTCGCGGATGCGCTTGATCGCCACGCCCGCCGCCGCGGTCCGCGTCTCCACGCCGAGCTTGACGTACACGCGCTCCAAATGCTTCTTGGCTGTTGCCGGGCTGCTGCCGAGAATCTCGCCGATGTCCTTGTTCGTCTTCCCCTTGACCACCCAGTACAGCACCTCGGCCTCGCGCGCCGTGAGCTTCAGGCTCAGGCTCATGGCCTCGATGACCGCCGTGCCGGACATCTCGCGCATGATGATCATCCACTCGTCGCCCTCGTCGTCCTGGCCGGTCTGCTGGTGCAGACGCAACGTGATGCTGCTGGCGCCCTGCGCGATCAGCAACGGCGGCGGCTCAACGCCGTGCTGCCGCGCATCGGGCGTGTACCGCAGCAGCCACTCGAGCACCGCGGCCGGCGTCTCGGGCGCGCGCGTCTCGCAATAGCGCTCGAGCAGGTCGCGGGCCAGCGCGGTCTGCCAGATCAGGCGGCCTTCAGGCAGGCGCACGGTGATGCTCGCGTAGCCGAAAGCGTCGAGCGCGTTGCGCGCCTGCCCGGCCTGCCGCGCGTCCTGCCGGGCACGGCGAGCGCCCTGCAGGTGCACGTTCATCCGCGCCAGCACTTCCTTGGGCTTGATCGGCTTGGTGACGTAGTCCACGCCACCGGCCTCGAGCGCGGCCACCAGGTGCTCGGTTTCCGTGAGCCCGGTCATGAACACGATCGGGATGTGCGCCGTCGCGGGATCGGCCTTGAGCCGGCGCGCCACCTCGAAGCCGTCGATGCCCGGCATCATTGCGTCGAGCAGCACGATGTCGGGGCGCGCTTGCGCGGCGCGCTGCAGCGCCTGCTCGCCGTGCGTCGCGATGAGCACCGTGTAGCCCGATTCGTCGAGCGCATCGTGCAGCACCGCGAGGTTGTCGGGCACGTCGTCGACGATTAGCACCAGATCGCTGTTGACGCCCTCCTCCCGCAGCGAGCGGGCCAGCAGAGAGGGGGCAGAGGGGGGCGTTGAGGAAGGTGTCGTTGCCATCACGGGGCCTCCGTCGCAGCGGCCAGCGCCACGCTCATGGCATCGAACTGGAAGCGTCGCGCCAGGCCGCGTTGTGCGTCGGTCCACGCGCGGCACCCGGGTTCTTCGGCGTCGATGCGGTCGAGCTGGTTCATGATGCCGCGAAAGTAGCCCAGGTTCACGGCGTCGTCGAGCGCATGCAGGCGCTCGCGCGAAGGCGCCTGCATCGCGGCGGGCGCGCGCTCGACCGGCAGCGCTGCGCGCGCCTCGGTCCACCGCAAGGCGAGCCGCCGCTCGAGCCAGTCGAGCAGCTCGGTATGCCGCACCGGCTTCACGAAAAAATCTTCCGGCGCGACGCCGACGTCGTTGTCCAGCCCCTTGTCGAAGGCGTTGGCCGAGACGATGGCGACGGCCGCGTCCACCAGACCCAGCTTGCGCGCGCGGCGAATCGTTTCCCAGCCGTCGATGCCGGGCATCGCCAGGTCGATGAACAAGGCGTCGGGTCGGTAGCCCGCGGCGACCAGGTCGAGCGCGTCATGGCCGCTGGCGGCCGTGCGCAGCTCGAAGCCCAGCGGGGCCAGCACTTGATCGAGCATGTCGCGGTCGGCCTCCTCGTTGTCGACCACCAGCAAACGGCGTCGCGGACCTTCGTAGCCCCGCCGCACGCGCGTTGCGGGGGCGGCGGTGCGTGCGCCTGTCGTGGTGTCGTGCACGCGCGGCAGGAACAGCCGCACGCGGAACAGCGACCCTTCGCCCGGCGTGCTCTGCACCCGCATCTCGCCGCCCATCAGGTCGGTGAGCATCTTCGCGATGGTGAGGCCAAGGCCTGCACCCGGCGCCGCGGCACCCGGCAGCGCGCCCCGCGTGAAGGGCTCGAAGATGCGCTCGATGTCTTCGGCCGACATGCCCGGGCCGGTGTCCTCGATCTCGAGGGTCGCGAACTCGCGCGCGTAGGCCAGCCGCAGCGTGACGCGGCCCGAGGCGGTGAACTTGATCGCGTTGCCCAGCAGGTTGATGAGGATCTGCCGCACGCGCTTCTCGTCGGCGCGCACGAGCTCGGGCAATGCGTCGGCCGGCTCGAAATGGAAGGCCAGGCCTTTCTCTTCGGCCTGCAGCTCGAACATGTCGGCCAGCTCGCGCAGCGCATCGGCAAAGCGCATCGGCCTGGCGTGCAGCGTGAGCTTGCCGGCCTCGATGTGCGCGATGTCCAGCGTGCCTTCGATGAGCGACAGCAGATGCTCGCCGCCGCGCTTGATGACGGCCACCGCCTGCTGCCGGTGCGGTGGCACCGACGCGTCTTCGCCCATCAGCTGCGCATAGCCGAGGATGGAGTTGAGCGGCGTGCGAAGCTCGTGGCTGATGGCGCTGATGTAGCGGCTCTTGGCCTGGTTGGCCTGGTCGGCGATGCGGCGCGCCTGCTCGGCGATCTGCCGCGCCTCGTCGGCGCTCTGGCGCGAGGCCTGCAGCGCGCGGTCGGTCTCCCGGTGCAATTCGATCTCGCGCATCAGCAGGTGGGTTTGCCGGTTCGACTCTTCCTGCGCCACCTTGCGGCTCTGGTGCGCGAGCACCAGCCACCAAGCGACGATGCCGGCAATGAGCAGGAGCGCCATGTACGCCTTCATGAAGCCCGAGCGCAGCGCGCTCTGCGAAGCGGCTTCGGCCGCGGCGCTCAGCTCCTGCTGGTAGAGCACGCCGAACACCGCGGCCAGCAGCGGCACGATGATCAGCGTGAGCAGCAGGAAGTGGCCGAGCCCCGTGTCGAGGTACGGCCAGATGCGCCGTGGCAGCAGCCAGCGCAGCGCGCCCGACCATTGCGCCGACAGGCTCGCCTGCGGCTTGCACAGGTCGCCGCAGCGCGCGTCGAGCGTGCAGCACAGCGAACAGATCGCGCCCTGGTAGGCGGGGCAATGCGCCATGTCCGGTCCTTCGTAGTCGCGCTCGCAAATCACGCAGCGTTGCACGGCGAGGCGCTGGTACTGCCCGGCACCCGCCTCGACGCGCGCCCAGCGCACCGTGCGGTTGCCGGCGGCCGGCGCGAACATCGCTGCGCCGCTTTCGTTCGAGACGCGCGCCAGGTAGTACTTGCCGCCCGTCGCCCAGGCGATCAGCGGCGAAGTGACAAGTGCGGTGCCCAGCGCAATGACGGCGGAGAAGGCCTGCGCCATCGGCCCGAAGAAGCCCAGGTGCGCCGTGATCGACAGCACCGAGGCCAGCGCCATCGCGCCGACGCCTACGGGGTTGATGTCCCACAGGTGCGCGCGCTTGAACTCGATGCCCGGCGGCGAGAGGCCCAACGGCTTGTTGATGACCAGGTCGGCTACCACGGCCATCATCCAGGCGATGGCGATGTTCGCGTAGAGGCCGAGCACGTCGCCCAATGCCTCGAACACGTTCATCTCCATCAGCATGAAGGCGATGAGCGCGTTGAATACCACCCACACCACGCGGCCCGGGTGGCTGTGCGTGACGCGCGAGAAGAAGTTGCTCCACGCGAGCGAGCCTGCGTAGGCGTTGGTCACGTTGATCTTGAGCTGCGAGATCACCACGAACAGCGCCGTGGCCGCGACGGCCCAGCCGTAGTTCGGAAAGACGTACTCGTAGGCCGCCAGGTACATCTGGTTCGGATCGACCGCGCGCTCGACCGGGACCATGTGCGTGATGGCCAGGTAAGCGAGCAGCGCGCCGC
>SEGS01000138.1 GCA_004210915.1 Variovorax sp.
TGGGTGCGGCCGGTCTTGATCGTCACCGCCAGCAGCGAGAGCGGCGCAGCCTCGCCGGGCAGCGTGACGCGCGCCAGCACACGCACCAGCGTGATCGCGCGCATCGCGTCCGGATGGTCCTTGGCGACCACGCGCACGCGGCGCTCGCCGGGTCCGGAGGAGCCCTCCTGGCTCGGCAACAGGTATTTGGCGAGCGGCGCGTCGAGCACCTTCTTGTTCGCGGGCCAGGCGCCTTCGACCAGCGCCAGGTAGGTCTTGCCGGTTTCGCGCTCGCGGAACTGGTCTTGCAGCGCGAGCAACGCGCTGCGTTTCTTGGCGACCAGCAGGATGCCGGAGGTTTCGCGATCGAGCCGGTGCACCAGCTCCAGGAATTTGGCGGCCGGGCGCGCGGTGCGCAGCTGCTCGATCACCCCGAAGCTCACACCGCTTCCGCCGTGCACCGCCGTGCCGGCGGGCTTGTCGATGGCGATCAGCGCGTCGTCTTCGAGCAGCACGGGGAACTCGCGCGGCGGCGCAGGCGGTGTGGCGCCCTCTTCGGATCGCGCGGCCACGCGGACCGGTGGCAGACGCAGCACGTCGCCGACTTCGACCCGCGTTTCGGCCTGCACCCGCCCCTTGTTGATGCGCACCTCGCCCGACCGGATGATCCGGTAGACGTGGGTCTTGGGGACGCCCTTGAGGTGGCGAAAGAGAAAGTTGTCGAGCCGCTGGCCGGCCGATTCGGCGTCGACCGTGATGAATTGAACGGCGCTTTGCGGCGCGCTCATAAGCCAGAAACACCGCGGAACCGGCTTCGCCGGGCCGCTGGTGTTGCTCCCGGTAGGGGGTGCGGAGCGCTACACGAAGTGAGCGCGACCTGGGGGGGAGCCTGGCCTATAATGTTTTTCACCAGCGCGGTCATGTAAGTGCTTGATTAGACAGAAGTTTAGAGCACGTACACCCGCGCTGTGAGGTCGATGCCGCTTTGGCGTTGAGCCCGCAAACCCCGCGCAATTGCGCAAAGTGGCAGGCAAGACACCCGAGTCAAGCCGACGCCCACGAAACACCGATACGGAATACCCAGCAGGCAGCCTCCAGCTGTCTGCGGATCGAAGCGAGTCCCTTGTGTTGATGCTGCTGATTTCAATGTGCCTGCGCTGGCTGACCTTCTGGTCGCGGCCCGCGAATTCAGGCATGAAATCGCCCGCAGCGCGCGCCACCATTGCGCAACCAGCTATCAAAAAGATAGCAAATCGACACCGCATCTGGCTCGCGCCCATCCACGCGCCCCCACCCCGCCTGCTGTTGAGCTGACGCTCAACACGACTGCGTGCGTTCAGCGCACGCGTCCACAGCATCCGGGCCAAGCGGCAATTCCTTCGTTTCGCAGGCGTCGTTCGTGCATCGTTGGTTCGTCATGAACCGGTAGAACGATACATAGAAGGACAACGCATCATGAAGCGGATGTTGATCAACGCCACGCAGCCGGAAGAGCGCCGCCTGGCCATCGTCGACGGGCAAAAGCTCCTCGACTACGAGATCGAAATCGAAGGGCGCGAA
>SEGS01000001.1 GCA_004210915.1 Variovorax sp.
CCCCCGCCTCCGCCGCCAGCACCCACGCCCGAGGAGACGCGGGTGCAGGACAGCCGCCAGGCCTTCGCGCCCTCGGCGGCCGACGCTGCAGCCACCACATTCCCTGCCTTGGCAACAGCATCGGACGACGTGACCGACAACAGCAAGACCAGCCGCTGGTCCGGCGTCCTGGGCGGCGCGCTGTACCACGTCGAAGTGCCGGAAACCTGGAACGGCAAGCTCGTCATGTACGCCCACGGTTATCGCGGCGAAGGCAACCTGCTCTACGTCGACGACGCGCCCGGTCTGCGCCGCTACCTCATCCAGCAGGGGTACGCGTGGGCCGCTTCGAGCTATAGCAAGAACTTCTACGACGTGCGCGCCGGCGTCGAGGACACCAATGCACTGGCGCTCGAGTTCAACAAGATTGCCGCTGCCAACGGGCGCGCGCTCGAGGTGCCGACAAAGATCTACATCGCCGGGCATTCGATGGGCGGTCACATCACGGCAGCGGCCATCGACGACGAGACTTACGCCGCAGCCAATCACAAAGTGAAGTACGCCGGCGCACTGCCGATGTGCGGCGTGGTGGGCGACACCGAGCTGTTCGACTATTTCGCCGCCGCGCAAGTGACGGCGCAGGCACTGGCCGGACAGGCCAATCACCCGTTCGCCGACTGGAGCACCATTTCGAACCAGGTGCTCGGCACCCTGTTCGACATGACCGATCCGTCCACGCTGGCACCCAAGGAGGGGGCAGGCTTGGCCTACTACTCGGTGATCCAGAACCTGACCGGCGGCACACGGCCGATGTACGACCTTGGGTTCCTGAAGGGCCAGTCGTTCTACGCGCCGCTGGGCCTGTTCGGCAGCGACGGCACGGTTAACGGCATCCTCAACAAGAGCGTGGTCGACACCAACCGCTTCGTCTACCAGATCGATGGCGACACGGCAGCTTCCACCGCGCTGAACACCGCCGCGCAGAAGCTGACGGCCGACGCGGACGCCAACCGGCCGCGCACCGACGGCCTGCGCTGGATTCCGAAGACCAACGGGCAGTTCAGCGTCCCGGTCGTCACGCTGCACACGCTGGGCGACCTCTTCGTGCCGTTCAGCATGGAGCAGATCTTCAACCAGCGCGTGGCCGCAAAGGGCAACAGCAACTGGCTGGTGCAGCGCGCGATCCGTGGCATCACGCATTGCGATTTCACGACGGCGGAGCAAAGCGCTGCACTCGACGCCATGCTCAAGTGGGAGCGCGATGGCATCAAGCCCGAAGGCGACGACGTGGTGACGCCTGCGGTGGTGGCGGCCCCGAGTTACGGCTGCAAGTTCAGCAACAGCGCGCTCACCATCGACGACACAGGGCAAGCGGCGGCGAACACGCGGCCGGGCGCCGACCTCGCACGCCCCTGCGTGGCACCAGCGACCTGACAGGCGCGGGGCGGCGCCTCAGCGCCGCCGCATCGGCATGCGGTCGATCTCGGCGAACACCGCGTCGAGGTCGACGCCCGGCCCCTCCGTCATCTTCACCCCACCGTCCTTGCCCACCAGAACGAAGGTGGGCGGGCCGGCAGCGTCGAGCCGCAGTGCACTCAACATTGCGCGGGTTTCGGCCGGTGCCAGCGGCGCCGCGTTGCGCCGCCCCTCGCCGCCCGCCACCGTGTAGAGCACCATCTCCCGATCGATGAACGCCTCGCGCGTCGCCGTTCGGGCGAGCGCGGATTCGACTCGCCGCAGCAAGGCGTCGTCGCGCGTCGGCACCACCACGATGACCGGCCGCGTCTTCCAGCGTTCGGCCACGAGCGGGTTGCTGTCGGAAGCGGTGGTGGGGAGCGACGTCGCCAGCAAGCCGGCGGCAATGAGCCATGCGCTATGTTTCATGGTTGTGATCGTCTGCGGAACGCGGTGCCACGTCGTCGGTCGAAGACGGACGCGGTTGCCGGACGCCGGCCTCACCTGCCTTGTCACCACTTTTTAATAGCTTCGGGCCACCCGAGTCACGGGGCTACGACCACTTCCACACATGAACATCAGCTGGAGCCGGGCCATCGCCTGGGGCGTGTTGGCTACGCTGGGGGGCCTCGGCTTCGCCGTCTACAGCGGCGCCATCGCCGTGCCCGAGCGCTTCAATCCGTGGGCGCCGCTCGACGTGAAGGCACCGCCCAACGCGCTCACCGGCTTCAAGCTGGCGCACGCGCGCGACGATGCCACGCGCTGCCTGCAAGCCCTGTCGCAGACCGGCATGCAGTTTGACCTGGTGCCCGACCGGGTGACCGGCCCGGGTTGCGGCTTCGAGAACGCCGTGCGCCTGCGCCAGGCCAATGTGCGCTTCGGCGCGCCGCTCACGCTGAGCTGCCCGATGGCGCTGTCGTTCTTCATGTGGGAGCGACACGCGTTGCAGCCGGCCGCGGCGCAGCACTTCGGTCAGTCGGTGGCGAGCATCGACCACCTGGGCAGCTACGCCTGCCGCAACATCAACCGGGGCGACGGCGGCACGACCGCGCTCGGCGTGCGCAGCCGCCACGCCACGGCCGACGCGCTCGACGTGGCTGGGCTGACGCTGCGCGGCGGCCAGCGGATCACGGTGCTGAAAGACTGGCCGGTGCCACAGGGCGCCGAGCCCGGGCCGGCGGCGGCCCTGTTGCGCGACCTGCAGCGGGGTGGCTGCAGCTACTTCGGCGGCGCGCTCGGGCCCGACTACAACGCCGTGCACCGGGATCACTTTCATTTCGAGACGGGCGGCTTCTCGCTCTGCCGTTGAGCGGCGCGGCGCCAGGACACGACGCTCAGTCGGCTTTCCACTGCCCATCGACCTGGGCCAGCTCCATCACCAACGCGCCGTCCTTCTCCTTGAGCACCGCGGCGGCACGGTCGCTCCGCACGATCACGCGGTCGAACTTGCCGATTTCGGCCGTCATCTGCGCGCCCATCTTCTGCATGCCGCGCTTGAAGTCGGCGTCGGAGATCGATGCCGCGCGGCGTTGCGCATCACGTTGCGCAAACGAGCGTGCGGTGGTGAGCTGCTTGACGCCGGCCATGTCGCCGGCCTTCATCGCCGCGGCGAGCTGGCGAAGCACCTTGATTTGAGGGCTGCCTTGCGCGGCCGCCTTGCCCTTCAGGTCCGCTGTCACGGCCGCGTCGTGCACGATCGGTGTGTCGAAGGACAACGCGTACACCCCCCAGGGGCGGTCGAAGCCGCCCGAGGGTTTCGTGTCCTGGCGCTCCACCTCGCCGCTGACGCGCTCGGCGCTCATGCTCACCTTCTTCCACTTGTCGCCGCCCGACACCGAGGCCGGCGACTCGCCGGGCTCACCGCTGAACCAGATCGCCCGCACGGTGTCCGGCTTGCCGGGCGTCATCGACAGCATCACGCCGCGCACCTCGCCCTGCATCGCCAGGCCCCAGACCGGCGGAAAGCCCACGCCGGCGAGCGACCCGGCAGGCAATGCCCGGTCAACCAGCGCGATGCGAAGCTCCGGCGCCTCGGCAAAGCCCTCGGCGTTGTCGGTCTGGTGCGCGTACACATGGGTCACGGCAATCGGCTTGCCGTTCAGCTGCAGGGTGCCCTGCACCTTCGACGGTGCAGGCTCTGCGGCCCACACCGGCGCGACGGCGCAACTCAGGGCAACGATCAGCGTGGCGAACTTCGGCATGGGGGCTCCTCGGCGAAAAGAGTGCCGACCGTATCGCGACACGGGCCATCTCCATCCCTTCAAAAGACCTAGCCCGAACGGCGGCGGCAGACGCCCCCGCGGCACCGCCCGCCCAGTCTTTCTAGAATTCCCGCTTCGGACTCGACCGACTTCGGCCGCGCCCTTATCCGAAATCGGCCTTCCAACGCCTCGCAACCCGCATGGGCACTGGCGAATATGCTTATCCGCATAAGGCGCGCACCAGAAAATCGTTTGCTTCCATAAGGCGAGCTTTTACAGTGCCGGTCCCTGGATTGGCGACGGACGCGCTGCCTTCAGAACTTTCATTTCACGATGTACCAATACACAGATTTCGACCGCCAGTTCGTGCGCCAACGCGCCGCGCAGTTCCGCGACCAGCTCGAGCGCTGGCAAGCGGGCACGCTCGCCGAAGACGAATTCAAGCCGCTTCGCCTGCAGAACGGCTGGTATGTGCAACGCTATGCGCCGATGCTGCGCGTGGCCGTGCCTTACGGCGAGTTGTCGAGCGCGCAGTTGCGCGTGCTGGCCCGCATCGCCCGCGAATACGACGAACCCGAAGCGGCCGTGTACCAACTCGCGACCCAGAAGCAAGGCGCGATGGGCACCAAACACCTGCCCACGCACTACGGGCACTTCACCACGCGCCAGAACGTCCAGTTCAACTGGATTCCGCTCGCCAAAAGCGCCGACGTGATGGACTTGCTGGCCACGGTCGACATGCACGGCATCCAGACCAGCGGTAACTGCATCCGCAACATCACGAGCGACGAGCGCGCCGGCGTGGCGCACGACGAGATCGCCGATCCGCGCCCCTTCGCAGAAATCATGCGGCAGTGGAGCACGCTGCACCCGGAGTTCGCGTTCCTGCCGCGCAAGTTCAAGATTGCGATCACCGGCGCCACCGAAGACCGCGCCGCGACCGGCTGGCACGACGTGGGCCTGCACCTCATCAAGAACGACGCGGGCGAACTGGGTTTCCGCGTGCAGGTCGGTGGCGGCATGGGCCGCACGCCGATCATCGGCACCGTGCTGCGCGAGTTTTTGCCTTGGAACCAGATCATGAATTACCTTGAAGCGGTGGTTCGGGTCTACAACCGCTACGGCCGGCGCGACAACATCTACAAGGCGCGCATCAAGATCCTGGTGAAAGCCGAAGGCCAGCGCTACATCGACGATGTCGAGGCCGAGTACAAGCAGATCGTCGAGCACGACGGCGCCCCGCACACCATCACGCAGGCCGAGTACGACCGCGTGGCCGCCTCCTTCGTGCCGCCCGCCCTGGCCAGCCGCGTGCTGCAGAGCGCCGAGCAAACCGAGCGCGATCTGCAGGCCCATGCGGCCGACGACGTGATGTTCGCGCGCTGGCTGTCGCGCAACGTCGCGCCGCACAAGAACCCCGCGCTGCGCGCCGTCACGCTGTCGTTCAAACGCCTGAAGCAGGCGCCCGGCGACGCATCGGCCGACCAGCTCGACATTGCCGCGCGCCTGGCCGACCGCTTCAGCGCCGGCGAAGCGCGCGTGACGCACGACCAGAACCTGCTGCTGCCCTGGGTGCATGCCGAAGACCTGCACGCCCTGTGGCTGGCCGCGCGCGAAGCCGGCTTTGCCAGCGCGAACGTGCGCCTGCTGACCGACATGATCGCCTGCCCCGGCGGCGACTTCTGCGACCTGGCGAACGCCCGCTCGATCCCGATCGCCGAAGCCATCACCGAGCGTTATCAGGATCTCGACGAGCTCGACGACCTGGGCGAAATCGACCTGCACATCAGCGGCTGCATCAACAGCTGCGGCCACCACCACAGCGGCCACATCGGCATCCTGGGCGTCGACAAGGACGGCAAGGAGTGGTACCAGGTCACGCTGGCGGGCTCGGACGGCTCCAGCCTGAGCGGCAACGCTCAGGCCGGCAAGGTGGTCGGCCCTTCGTTCACCGCAGCCGAAGTGCCCGAGGTGATCGAAGCCGTGCTCACCGTCTACCGCGACACGCGCTCGACCGGCGAGACCTTCATCGACACGCTGCGCCGCGTCGGCCACGACCCGTTCAAGGTCGCGGCCAACGGCGCGCGCTTCAAGGTGGAGGCCACCGCATGAACAAGACGCTGAAGATCCTCGCTGCCGAAGAGCACATCGACGACGGCGACCCGAAGGTGCTGCAGCTCGCCAACGACGCCGACCCGTTGGCCATCGAGGTGTGCCTGGCCGACATCGAACGCATCGACCTCGTCTTCCCGAAGTTCACCGACGGCCGCGCCTACAGCCAGGCCTTCCTGCTGCGCCGCCGCCTCGGCTTCACGGGCGACATCCGTGCCACCGGCGACGTGCTGATCGACCAGCTGGTGCAGATGGAGCGCACCGGGTTCACAAGCGCCGTGTTGAGGGAAGGCGTCGACGCATCGGCCGCGCAGCGCCAGTTCGATCGGTTCCCGCGCTTCTACCAGGGCGACGCGGTGCAGACGGCCCCGCACTTCGCGGCGAACGCCTGAGCACTTTGCTGAGCGTGCGATCCCGCGCCGCCGGCACTCACGGGCCTTGCGTGAGCGGCAGGCGGACTTCAAGGCGCTGCGCACCCTTGCGCACGCACGTCCTCGGAGGCCATGCGGGTGCCGTCCGGCGCGCCCAGATGGCAGCGTGACTTGAAGTAGAACGACAGTCGGTCGCGCACCGGCAACCCCGCGATGCGATAAGGCTGGTTGCCAGCCATGACCGAGCCCGCAGCATCTGCCGCAGCGGCGCTGTAGCGGCCTTGGCTGATGTTGTGGCGATCCGCAGCGTCGCTGAAGGTCGTGGCAGTGAGGCGCAGGAATGCGTCCTGCGCAAGCGCCGGATCGTGCGCGCCCTTGAGGTAGCGGTCGAACCAGGCAAGCGTGTAGTAGTTGATGACCGACTCACCAAGTCGCGTCGCGGGCCCGCCGAACAACGAGTAGTCCAAGTGCGTCGCGGCGCGCGGAACGATCAACATGGTGTCAATGCCAGCAGCTCGCAGTTCCTGGTAACCAGGATCTTTGGGATGCGGGCCTGCGCCCCGTCCACGTCCGCCCTGCGTATTGCTCGCAGCGGGTTCGGGCGGCAGGTGGAGAGCTTCCGGGACGAAGTTGTAATCGGCTCCGAACCCGAGCGCCGGCGTGCGCAAGATCAGATCGGCCGGAGGATCGATGCCAATCTTGTCCACCCAGCCAGTGCGCAGCGCGGTGAGGTTGTCCCACGCCACGATCGCGCTCAGCCGAGGGTCTGTTTGCCCGATCAGGCTGGCAGTGCTGGCACCCTGCGAATGCCCCGCGATACCGACCATGCGAATGTCGAGGCTGGCCCACCATGGGAAGTAGCTGCCATCGGGGCGCGGTGCCGTCGGCGTAGAAAAGAGCCAGTCAATCACATCCTGGGTGTCCGGTCCATGGGTGCCCACGGGGGAAGTCGTGTCCAGCGCGATCGTCATGTAGCCGGCTTCGGCAAGCGACTGCGTGGCCGAGCGATGCAGTCGCTTCGAACTGCCGCCGCCATGCACCACGACCACGGCCGGGTACGGTCCGTCTGCGCGCGCGAGCGTCGCAGGCATCAGCGGGCACGATGCAGCGTCGCAAGGGCGGTAGAGCTCAATCGCGATGGCTTTGCTGCCCCGCGAAGGCGCCGTCGTCTCAAGAAAGCGGAAGCGCACGTCCGCATGCAGGGCCGGCACGCGGTAAGCATCGATGGCGGGCGTCTTGCCGGGCTTGAACAGCGCGGCAGGGTGCTCCGCAAAGTCGGCGATGCGCTCGCTCGCACAAGCCAGATTGTCCGCATCGCGCTCTTTCCACGCAGCGCTGCCCGGCTCAGGGCTTTCATGACGCGGCGCAGCCTCGCAATCGCGGGCGGCCACCGGGGAGTCGAGCGGCGGGTCCGTGGGGGTGATGGGCGGAGATGGGGTGACCGTCGCAGGAGGCCCGACTGGAGTCACGGGCTGTTCAGGGGATGCCGCTGCGATCGGTTGCAACACAGCTTGGCCGCTGGACCCGCCGCCGCCGCAGGCGACCACGAATGCGCTGGCGGCCACGGTTGCCCAGACGCGTCCCTGGCACAGTGCGTGCCTGAAAAAAGGAGAGGTCATGGTGCGCGCCTCAATCCAGGTTGCGCTGAATAAAGGCTGCCAGCGGCCGCACCACCTGGTTCGTCTCGTTGTCATCGGCCGACAGGACATCGACGTGCGTGTACCCCTCACTGATGAAAACCTCGAACCCGCCCGCGGCGCCACCGTATTGGCGGTCGGCGACCAGCGCGGGCTGTCCGGGCGAGGTCCGCGGCGTGCCCGCCGTGCAACTGCGCGCCGTACAAGGGGCGATCGCTTCCGCAAAGCCACGCCAGATGCCCGCGACCGGTGTCAGTCCGTTGCTACCGCCAAAAGCGATGACAGGAATGTCGATCCGGCGCGCCTGCGTCTGGTTGACGATGTCCGCGCGTCCTCGCCCGCCCTGACTTACCGGAAGTGACAACGCGCTGGTATCCAGGCCAAGGTTGGCACCGCCACTGCCTGCGGCATTGCCCAGCAGCAGGCCCGAGCTAGGGTAGTACCAGTCGCTGAAAGTCGTGTCACCCTGAAAGAAGCCGCGCGCGATGCGCTTCAGGCTGGTCGCCTCGACTTCCTTGCCCCACGCCGGGGTGGCAAGGCTCACGGTGGCGGGCATCGGGCCAAAGTCGCGGAAGGCCGCAGCCGGCAACGGATCGGTGTTGTCGAGCCAGATGCGCAACCCGTCAGCGCGCGCCGCGCCCAGGTAGCCCATCGAAATCGAATAGAAGACTGTGCGGGGCAGGTTGTCATCGTCCATGAACGTGCCGATCGATGCCCCTGCGGTCAGGGGGAACGGGCGCTGTGTGAAGTCGGCCAGGCGTTGATAGACGTTGTTGCCCGCAATGCCAAGCTGGTCTGCCTGCAGCAACGCCTGGCTGCCATTTAGCGCGCCCTCGAACTCGATTTGCATGCCTGAGACTTCCGTCGCTGCGCTGACGCGCGGCGTCAGTCCGGGTCGGGAAACGAATGCCGGCTCGCTTCCCGAGGCGACGGCGGCATGCAGGCCGCCCTCGGCGGCCGCAATGACCGCATCCAGTTGTGCGTCGGTGGGCGCTGCGACACTCAGTGCGCCGCCTGGCCCTTCAAACAACACCAGTCCCTTGACTTTGGCGAAGCCCGGTTGCACCGGTCCGCTGCCGCTGAGGTTGAAGTCCGTGGCGGCATAGCGTGCCACGAAGCCGGTGCCTGCCGAGTGGCCGCCGAGGAACACGTTGCCGCCGCGCGCGACCTGGCTGGCCGCGTCCACCACGGCATCGATGTCATGCGAATGGACCTGTGGCGTCCAGTCCGCCAGAAAAGAAATATCCGTGTGATCGTGGAACACCGCGCGCCGAGGCAGCTTCGCATCGAGAGGCAAGCCGAGTTCGGCGCCATAGAGAAAGTCCAGGCCCAGGGCAGCGTTGCGCTCGCGTTCGGCGATCTGCAGGCCAACCATGTCCTGGAGCGCCACCGAGCGGCGATCCACGCCCCACAACTCGACGACAAGGCCGTGGTCCTTCCACATTCGTCGCACCAGGTTCTCGGCAAGGACGAGGTAGCTGTGGGAAGCAGCAAGAGTGCCTGGAATGCCCACCAGGATGGCGTCCACAGGTCGCGTCGAACTGGCGGCAAGGGCATACCGGGTGTAGCGCACGCGATTCAAATCCACATCGGTGCGACCGAACTGGCGGGCCACCGTGCCCGCCGGGTCCAGCGTCACGCCTGGCGTGCCGGGCGTTCGGGCTGCCTTGGCGCGGCTCGCCAACTCGTGCGTCGTGATACTGAATTCCGCTACGGGCGGGCCCGGTGGCTCGGGCGTCACCGGCGTTGCTGGCACATCAGGCGCTGGAGTGGGTGCCGGTGTGGGCGCGGGTACAGGCACCCATGGCTGACCAACCACAGTGCCGCCACCGCCCCCCCCACAGGCTGCGAGCACTGCAGTGACGCAAAGGGCCAGGGCCGTGGGCCGCCAGCCGGCTGGGTGAAATCGATGCATGGGAAGTCTCCTTGGATTGGAAGTGCAAAAACAAAAGGGCAAGGCTGCGCAGCCCGGCAGCCAGCGGGAATCGCGAAAACAGGAAGTAGCCGACCCTCTAGGAGGGGGGCGGGATGGTCCGCATGCCGGCTTCGAGGTAGTCCATGAACTCGCGCCGTTCGCGTGCTTCATTGCCAGCCTCGGCCAGCGGCATGGGGCCGAAGGGCGACCGCTTGAGGTAGTTGCGGTAGGAGACGCCGTAATACACCGCATTCATGCTGACGATGAGCCGGAACTGCAGCGTCTCAACGCCTGCTTCCGGCACGCACTCCTGAAGGCGCGCCAGCGCACGCGCAAGGATCTGGCGATGAAGATCGGCCGACAGTTCTTGCCCGCGTTCGCCGAAGTCCCACCCCAACCGTCCGATGAAGGCAACGGCGTCGCGTCCCCAGCGACGGTCTTCGAGCAGCTCCAGCACAGGGCCGAAGGTGGCCTCCATCACATCGCGCAGTGAAAAGGCAGTGCCCGCCATCGCGTCCAGGCGCGCACAGGCGCGCGGCTCCAAGCGTTGTCGAAGCCTTTCGGCAATCGCCGCAACCAGCCCTTCGCGGGTGCCGAAGTGGTAGTGAAGGGCGGATGGATTTTGGGCGCCCGCTGCCTGCACCACGCGGCGCAACGAGACTGCATTCATGCCCTCCCGTGCGAAGAGCCGCATGCCTTCCTCTGCGATCCGCGCCGGCGTGTCCAGCGTTGCGTCATCGCTGGGAGGGGGCGCTTCGTCGATAGTGGATGGTTCCATCATCTGCAAATAATGCACTCGAATTAATCCACGTGCATTAGAAAAAACCCCAAGTTCACCGGCGAGAGGACGCCTTCGCGGTCAGAAATCTGACCTCACCGCACCTGAGAAGGGCCTCTCCTGCCCTTGCGCAATCGGCCTGTGGCTCCCTTGCTATCCGATCCCGATCAGGCGTTAAGCCGCGCGCCGGCCTCGATGGTGGATGGCGCGGCATTGAGCGTCTCGATCGCAAAGCCAGCCGCCGCCTTGTAGCGCGCCATGTAGGCCTCGCGCTCCGCTGCGGGCACGACCTGTTCGATGTCGTCGAACACGCCGCCGCAGCGCTCGTCGACCAAGCCCAGGATGCCGAAAGGGCCGGAGCCGCGGTTGCGCAGCACCAGCGCCGAAATGTCGGCGCAGAGCTTGTCGTCGTAGGCCTTCAGCGCGGCCGGCGTGAGGCCGTGGTTCAGCAGCGCCGCCCCCAGCACGCGCGCATCGACGATGGCCTGGCTCGCGCCGTTCGAGCCCACCGGGTACATCACGTGCGCCGCATCGCCGAGCAGCGCGACGCGGCCGTCGACCCAGGTCGGCACCGGGTCGCGGTCGATCATCGGGTACTCGAACACCTCCTTCGCGCCGCGCAGCATCGCGGGCACGTCGAGCCAGCCGAAGTCCCAGCCCTCGAAGTGGTGAATGAAGTCGTCGATGGCCACGCGCCGGTTCCAGTCGCCCTGCGTCCAGCCCTGCGAGTTGTCGACGGTGATCTCGGCGATCCAGTTGATCGTGGCCAGGCCGGTCGTCGGGTCGGGCGGCGAGATCGGGTACAGCACGACGCGGTGCTTGAGCGAGCCGACGCCGACGAAAGAAGCGCCACCGCGAATCGGCAGGCCCGGCGTGGTGCCGCGCCACATGATCGCCCCACCCCACTGGATCGGCGGCTGCGTGGGGTGCATCTGCGCGCGCACCGCCGAGTGCAGGCCGTCGGCGGCCACGAGCAGGCTGCCTTCGATGTCCATGCGCTGGCCGTCGCGCGTTTCCACCGTCGCGGTCACGCCGTCGTCGGTCTGGCGGTAGCCGGTGACGCGGTGGCCCAGGCGGATCGCATCGGTGCCGAGGCGCTCGAGCACCGTGCGGTAGAGCAGCATTTGCAGCTCGCCGCGGTGCAGCGAATACTGCGGCCAGCGGTAGCCCGCCTGCAGCCCGCGTGGCTCAGCGTAGATCTCGCTGCCGTTGCGCCCCACCAGCGCCCATTCGCGCGCCTGCAAACCGATGCGATCGAGGACGTCGGCATCGAGGCCGAGGTCGTACAGCTCGCGCACGGCATTGGGTTGCAGGTTGATGCCCACGCCCAGCGGCTGGATCGCCGGCACGGCTTCGAGCACCACGCAGGGCACGCCAATCTGATGGAGCGTGAGGGCCAGTGCGAGGCCGCCGATGCCGCCACCTGCAATAAGAACGGGCCGTGTGTCGGGAGAAGAAGTCATGGGCGAATTTTCATTCAGGGGTCTGTCCAGCCCGGTTGGCATCGAACTCCGCGCGGTTGAAGAGCCCGAAGTACAGCACCTCCGACCAGTTCGTGAGGCCGATGGGGTGTTCCGTCATGCGGGTGCGCGTGCGGGTGTTGTCGCAGTCGTCGTCGAAGCGCAGGCCGAAGAAGGCGTCGAACGGCGCGGGGCCTCGCCCGCTGGCCGCGCCGCGCAGCACACGCGCGGCCTCGGCCGTGTCCGTCGGCAGCGCCTCGAAGGCCGCGCCGACGTGGCGGCAACGCGCGATCTCGGCTTCAACGCAGGCGCGCAGCGGGCCCTCCCCGCCATGCATCATGGTGTCGATCTCGATGGTCTCGAGCAGAAAGAACGTGTCGCGGTGCGCGTCGAGAAAGGCGACGGTGGCGTCCAGCCAGCCGGGCAGGTGTTCCACCGTCGCGGCCGCGGGGGCAGGCGTGGGGGCCGTCGCGGGGGACGGCGAAAACGCCTTCTTGAGACGACCCAAGAAGGACGCGGGCGCAGGCGCCGCGGCCGCTGGCACGACCGGTGCAGCCGACGCCGCGGGTGTGTTCGCCACCATCCAGCGCACGATCTCCACGAAGCGCTTCACCCGCTCGACGCCCACGTCGCAGGGGCTGCTGATCGCGTGGAGACGCGTCTTGCGCGGCGGCTCGTCACCGTCCAGACCGTCGGCAATCAGCGAAGCGCAAATCTGCGGATCGCCCGACACCAGCAGGCGGTAGATGAAGGGCACGTCATAGGCCCATTCCGAAATGCCGGAGATCGTGTCGGGCCGATCCTCGTACGAAGTGGGCTGATTGCTGAGCCTGTAGAGGTAAGACCGGTTGGCCATCGAAGCTCCCATATTGCGTTGTGCGGGCAGTTTAGTGAGGGGCCGAACAGCGTCGCGCGAGCCTTATCCAGCCTGGCCCTCAAACCGCCCCACAACCCGCATGAACACTGCTGCATTTGCTTATCCGCATAAAGCGCGAACTAAAAGATCGTTTGTTTCCATAAGGGCTCTCCCTACAGTGCGGGCTCCACGGAATTTCAGCGACATGAGCATCGATCTCGAACACGTCAACGCCGAACTGGGCCGCAATTCGCAAGGCCTGGTCGACTGGGCCATCGGCCTCGGCCAACCGGCCATCGTCACCACCAATTTCCGGCCCTTCGAGGCGGTGATCCTGCACATGGTCACGCGCGCCAAGGCCGATGTGCCCGTGGTCTGGATGGACAACGGCTACAACACCGAAGCCACCTACCGTTTTGCCGACGAGGTGACCCGGCAGCTGGGCCTGAAGCTGCACATCTACCTGCCGCGCCGCTCGCGTGCGCACCGCGAAGCGGTCGAGGGCGCGACGCCGGCACTGGACGATCCGCGCCACGCCGCGTTCACCGAAGAAGTGAAGCTCGAACCCTTCGCCCGCGCGCTGCGCGAAACAGCGCCGAAGGTGTGGTTCACCGCCCTGCGCGCCACCGACACCGCCGTGCGCGCGACGATGGACCCGGTCAGCATCAACCCTGACGGCCTCATCAAAGTGGCGCCGCTGTTGCATTGGTCGTCCAAAGACCTCTACGAATACTGCGAGAAGCACGGCCTGCCGAACAACTTCGACTACGTCGACCCGACCAAGGGCGAAGACAACCGCGAGTGCGGCTTGCACCTTGCGCACTGACCACCGAAGCCACCCATGAACGCACGTACCGAAGCCGATCTGCTGCAGCCCGCCATGCACTCTCCCGCGCGCCTTTCCAACACCCACCTCGATGCGCTCGAGGAAGAGACCATCTTCATCCTCCGCGAAGTCGCAGCAGCCTTCGAGCGCCCCACCCTGCTGTTCTCGGGCGGCAAGGATTCGCTGGTGCTGCTCAAGTGCGCCGAGAAGGCCTTCGGCACGGGCCGCATCCCCTATCCGCTGCTGATGATCGACACCGGCCACAACTTTCCCGAAGTGACGGCGTTTCGCGACCACCGCGCCAAGGAACTGGGCGCCGAGCTCATCGTGCGCAGCGTCGAGGATTCGATGGCGCGCGGCACCGTGCGTCTGGCGCACGCCGGCGAGTCGCGCAACGCGCACCAGTCGGTCACGCTGCTCGAAGCGATCGAGGAATTCCGCTTCGACGCGCTGATCGGCGGCGCCCGCCGCGACGAGGAAAAGGCGCGCGCCAAGGAGCGCATCTTTTCGCACCGCGACGCCTTCGGCCAGTGGCAGCCGAAAGACCAGCGGCCCGAACTCTGGACGCTCTTCAACACGCGCCTGGCGCCCGGCGAACACTTCCGTGTGTTCCCGATCTCGAACTGGACCGAGCTGGACGTCTGGCAGTACATCGAGCGCGAGCACGTCGAACTGCCCTCTATCTACTACACGCACAAGCGCAATGTGGTCGAACGCCGCGGCCTGCTGGTGCCGGTGACCGATCTCACGCCGCCGCGCGCCGGCGAAACCGTGCAGACGCGCGACGTGCGCTTTCGCACCGTGGGCGACATCACGACCACCTGCCCGGTCGAGAGCCTCGCGGCCGACGCCGGCGACGTGGTGCTCGAAACCCTGAGCGTGGACGTGAGCGAACGCGGCGCGACGCGCATGGACGACATGACCTCCGAAGCCTCGATGGAAAAACGCAAGAAAGACGGGTACTTCTGATGACCGCCACCACCCTCGAATCCAACGTCGCCACCGACACCGGCACCGCGCTGCGCTTCATCACCTGCGGCAGCGTCGACGACGGCAAGAGCACACTGATCGGCCGGCTCCTGGTCGACAGCAAGACGGTGCTGCAAGACCAGCTCGCCGGCGTGCAGCGCGGCGGTGAAACCGATCTGGCCTTGCTCACCGACGGCCTCTCGGCCGAGCGCGAACAGGGCATCACGATCGACGTTGCCTACCGCTACTTCTCGACCGCCAGGCGCAAATTCATCATCGGCGACGCGCCCGGCCACGAGCAGTACACGCGCAACATGGTGACGGCCGTGTCGTCGGCCGACGCCGCGGTGGTGCTGGTCGATGCGACCAAGCTGGCGTGGGCGGCCGAGGTCTCCGACGGCGAAGTGGTCAAGCGCGAGTTGCTGCCGCAGACCCGCCGCCACACGCTGCTGGCCAACCTGCTGCGCGTGCAGTCGATCGTGTTCGCGGTCAACAAGCTCGATGCCATCGACGATGCCGAGCTGGCGTTCGAGCGCATCGGGACCGCGCTCACCGCGTTCGCCGACGCGGCCGGCGTGCAGGTCGCAGCCATCGTGCCGATCTCTGCGCTCAAGGGCTGGAACGTGGCCACGCGCCAGGCTGAATGGGCCGGCTATGAGGGCCCGAGCTTGCTCGAGCTGCTGGAAGACCTGCCCGTGACCGCGCAGGACGAGGCCGTGCCCTTCGCCTTCCCCGTGCAATGGGTCGAGAAGTTCTCGTCCTCATCGGACACCTCGCAGGGCCGCCGCGTGTTCTGGGGCCGCGTCGCTTCGGGCCATGTCGAGCCCGGCCAGCGCGTGACCGTGCTGCCCAGCAACCAGACCGCCACCGTCGCGCAGGTTCTGAGCCACACGCGCCAACCGAAGTCGGTGCATGCGGGGCACAGCGCGGGCATCATCCTCGACCGCGAACTCGACGTATCGCGCGGCGACTGGCTGCTGGCGCCCGAGGCGTTCGAGCCCGTGCGAGAGATCACCGCCACCGTCGCCTGGCTCGATGACGAGCCGCTGGTGGCGGGCCGCGTTTACTGGGCGCTGCAAGGGCATCGCTGGGTCAAGGCCAAGGTGGCGCGCATCGTCGATCGGCTGAACATCACGACGCTCGACGCCGAGCCGGCCGACCGGCTCGAAGCCAACGCCATCGGCGACGTGGTGCTGGCATTGCAGCAGCCGCTGGCCGTGCTGCCTTTTGCCCAATCTCGCGCGCTCGGCTCGCTGGTGCTGGTCGACACTGCCACCCACAAGACCACAGCGGCCGTGTTGGTGCGGCCCGCCAGCGCGACGGCCTGACGCAAACGCCTAAAATCACGGGTTTCCCCGAACAACGACTTCGCTCCAAGAACATGACCCACGTCGTCTCCGAATCCTGCATCCGTTGCAAATACACCGACTGCGTGGACGTGTGCCCCGTGGACTGCTTCCGCGAAGGCCCCAACATGCTGGTGATCGATCCGGACGAGTGCATCGACTGCGCGGTCTGCATCCCCGAGTGCCCGGTCAACGCGATCTACGCCGAGGAAGACCTGCCGGCCGACCAGATCGCCTTCATCAAGCTCAACGCCGAACTGGCGCTGGCCGACGGCTGGAAGAGCATCACCAAGCGCAAGCCCGCGCTGCCCGATGCCGAAGAATGGAAAGACGTTACCGCCAAGATCGGCGAACTGGTCCGCTGAAGCCGGTTTGACCAAGAGCACGGGCCCCATCGAGACCGACGCGCTGGTCATCGGCGCTGGCCCGGTCGGATTGTTCCAGGCCTTCCAGCTCGGCCTGCTCGAAATCTCCTGCCACGTCGTCGACGCGCTGCCCCAGGCGGGCGGCCAGTGCGTGGCGCTCTACGGCGACAAACCCATCTACGACATCCCGGGCACGCCGGTGACCACCGGTCGTGCGCTCGCGCAGTCGCTGCTCGAGCAGGTGGCGCCGTTCAAGCCGCAGTTCCATTTCGGTGAACAGGTCGCGACGCTGGAACGACAGGCTGACGACCGTTGGCTGCTCGGCACGTCGACGGGCCAACGCTTTTTGGCGAAGACCGTGTTCATCGCCGCCGGGGTCGGCGCCTTCGTGCCGCGGCGCATCGCCATCGACGGCATCGCACGCTTCGAGGGCGAGCAGCTTTTCTACCACCCCGAATCCCTGGAGCGCTTCACAGGCCAGACCGTGGTGGTCAATGGCGGCGACGACGCGGCGCTCGACACGGCCATCGCCCTCACTCGCATCGCGAAGCAGGTCACCTTGCTGCACCGGCGCGACGGCTTCCAGGCCGACGAAGCCACGGTCGCCGCGATGCGCGTGCTGGTGGCCGATGGCCAGCTGAATCTGCAGATCGGCCAGCCGACGGCCTTCGACGGCACGCGCCTGCAGGTCGGCACGCCCGACGCGCAGACCGTCGACCTGCCGCTCGATGCGCTCATCGCATGCCTGGGCATCTCGCCGCGCCTCGGGCCCATCGCCGACTGGGGCCTCGAACTCGAACGCAAGCAAGTCCCGGTTGATACCGCGAAGTTCGAGACGCGCGAGCGCGGCGTCTTCGCGGTGGGCGACATCAATACCTACCCGGGCAAGAAGAAGCTCATCGTCTGCGGCTTCCACGAGGCCACGCTTGCCGCCTGGGCGGCCACGGAGATCGTGTTTCCCGGCAAGTCCGTTCCGCTGCAGTACACGACCACCAGCACGCGGCTGCACGCGCTGCTGGGCGTCGGCTGAGCCTGCGCCTACAATCCATTCCGCTTCGCCATCGTGCGAAGCACACGCTAGGGGTGCCGGCAAACGATCTCGTATCGCGCGCAGGCTGAGAGAGTCCCTTTGAACCTGATTGAGGTAATCCTCGCGCAGGGAAGCTGGTCTGGCGGCCGTCACGATGTCTCGCGTGAAGATCCGACCGCCTGGGCCGTGCCCACCTGCCAAACACTTGCGCTGGAGCAACTGAATGGCACATTCTTCTTCCCCCAATGAAGCCCTGACGCCGCTGGCCGAAAGCCACCGCGTCTTCCGCTGGAACGACCACGCCGCCCTGTGGTTCAGCCTCGGCGTCGGCCTGCTGGTGATGCAGATCGGCGCCTACCTGGTGCCGGCGGTCGGCACCCGCGACGCGGTGATCGCGATCCTGCTCGGCTCGTGCCTCGGCGCCGGCCTGCTCGCCTGGACGGCCCGGCTCGGCTGCGAAAGCGGCCTGGCCAGCGCCGGCCTGATGCACGCGACCTACGGCAGCGCCTTCGCGCGGCTCCCGGTGCTGCTCAACATCGTCCAGCTGATCGGCTGGACCACCTTCGAGCTGGTCATCATGCGCGAGGGCACGCAAGCCATCGGGCAGCAGGCCTTCGGCATTGCGCTCGGCGGACCGCTGGGCACCGTGCTGACGACGCTGCTCTGGGGCGCCGTGCTGCTTGCGCTGCTGGCCGGCTCGATGGTGAAACTGGTGCGCCGCTTCGTCAGCCGCTTCGGCCTGCCGCTGGTGGTCGTGTCGTTGATCTGGCTCACCTGGCAGTTCGCCGGCCAGTTGCAGGCCAAGGGCATGGACGCGTTTTGGTCGCGGCCGGGCAACGGCAGCATGGGCATGTTCAGTGCGCTCGACCTGGTGATCGCGATGCCGGTGTCCTGGCTGCCGCTGGTGGCGGACTATGCGCGGCACGGCAAGCGCAGCGGCAAGGGCCTCGGTGGCGCTTTCAGCGGCACGTGGATTGGCTACGCGCTGGCGAACATCTGGTGCTACGCGCTCGGCGTGATGGTGGTGAGCGTCGCCGAGCCCGGCACCAATTTGGTGACGGCGCTGCTGCTGGCGCAGGGCGGCCTGATCGCGCTCGGCCTGATCCTCATCGACGAACTGGACAACGCCTACGGCGATGTGTACTCGGGCTCGGTGTCGACGCATAGCCTGCTGCCGCGCTGGAGCGTGCGCCGCTGGGGCCTGATGCTGGCGGTGGTGTGCATCGGCTTCGCGATGGTGCTGCCCATGCACACGCTCGAGCCCTTCCTGCTGATGCTCAGTTCGGTTTTCGTGCCGCTCTACGGCGTGATCCTCGGCCGGCTGGGCACCGGTGCCGCGCCCTCCAGCGTGGGAACGCGCCGCGTCGACCTGGGCGCCGCGCTGATCTGGATCGGCGGCATCGCGCTGTACCACGCGTGCGCCAAATGGGCGCCGCAGTTCGGCTCCGCGCTGCCGACGCTGGCAACGACCTTTGTGCTGGCCTGGCTCAGCCGGCCGCGGGGCGTGTCGACGGCAGGCGGTGCGTCGGCACTGGCGCAAAGCCGTGGTTGAGCGGGCCGTGGCCCTGGCCGACCTGCACATTGGCGCCGGCCTGCATGGCGCCGATGACGTAGGCGCGCGCCAATGCCACAGCCTCGGACAGCCCATGGCCCAGCGCCAGATGCGCGGCGATGGCCGACGACAGCGTGCAGCCTGTGCCGTGCAGGTTGCGGCTCGCGATGCGGGTCGACGACAGGCGCCGGCGCGCGCCGTTCGCCTCGGCCAGCACATCGACCACCTCCTCGCCCGGCAGATGCCCACCCTTGAGCAACACCGCGCGCGCGCCGAGCGCGAGCAATTCATCGGCCGCCCCGTCGAGCGCGCCGATGCCGTCGATCGGATGGCCGATCAGCAAGGCGGCCTCGTCGAGGTTGGGCGTGACGACCACCGCGCGCGGGAACAGCTCGCGCACCAGGCCCTGCACGGTCTCGGCCGCGATCAGGCGGTCGCCGCTGGTCGCGACCATCACCGGGTCGAGCACGACGTGCGGCAGTTGGTAGTGGTCGATGGCCCAGGCCACGACCTCGACCACCTCGGGCGCATGCAGCATGCCGAGCTTGACGGCGTCGACGCCGATGTCTTCGACCACCGCCTGGATCTGCGCCTTGAGGAAGTCGGGCGGCACGCCGTGGATGCCCGTCACGCCGCGCGTGTTTTGCGCCGTGAGCGCGGTGATCGCGCTCATGCCGTAACAGCCCAGGGCCGCGAAGGTCTTGAGGTCGGCCTGGATGCCGGCGCCGCCTGCGCTGTCGGACCCGGCGATGGTGAGCACGCGCGCGTAGCGTGTGGTGGCGTTCGGCGCTGGCGAGAATGCAGGGGTCATGCTGAAAATTATCTGCGACGCGCAAGGTCGCGCTGCGTTGAACGACTGAGTCGCACACGGCCATGAGTTCCATCGCCCCACCCGCTGCACTGCCTTTTGCCTCTGCCGCCATCCTCGGCGCCGGGCTCATGGGCCGCCTGCTCGCGGTCGCGCTCGCGCAGGCGGGCTGCCGCGTCGATCTGTTCGAAGCCGGCAGCGGCGAGGGCGAAGGCGCCGCCGCTCGCGTGGCCGCGGCCATGCTCGCGCCGCTGGCCGAATCGGCGATCGCGCCCTTGCCCATCGTGCGCATGGGGCATCACGCGCTCGCGCGTTGGCCCGCGTTGCTGCAAACGCTCGACGCGCCTGTGTTCTTTCAGCGCGAAGGCACGCTGGTGCTGTGGCACCGGCAGGATGCGGCCGAGGCTTCGCGGCTGGCGCGCGTGCTGGCACACACCGGCGAGCAATTGCCAGCGCTCCCGGCCATGCAGTCGCTCGACGGCGCAGGCATCGCGGCGCTGGAGCCCGCGCTCGCGCAGCGCTTTGCGCAGGGCCTGTTCCTGCCCGAAGAGGGCCAGCTCGACAACCGCGCGCTGCTGGCATCGCTGCGCGCCACGCTGGAAGCGCACCCGCTCGTCACCCTGCGCTGGCACAGCGCGCGCGGCGTCGACGACTTCGCGCCCGGCACCGCGGGCCAGCCCGAGCGCGTGATCGACTGCCGCGGGCTCGGTGCCCGGCCGCAGTGGGATGCTTTGCGCGGCGTGCGCGGCGAGGTCATTCGCGTGCACGCGCCCGGCGTCCATCTCACGCGGCCGACGCGGCTCGTGCATCCGCGCTATCCGCTGTACATCGCGCCCAAGCCCGACCACCTGTTCGTGATCGGCGCGACCGAGATTGAGTCCGACGACATGTCGCCCGCCAGCGTGCGATCGACGCTCGAGCTCCTGAGCGCGGCCTACGCGGTGCACAGCGGCTTCGCCGAAGCGCGCATCGTGGAGATCGCCGTGCAGTGCCGGCCGACGCTGCCCGACAACCTGCCGGCCATCGCGCAGCCGCGGCCGAACGTGCTGCAAATCAACGGCCTGTACCGACACGGTTTTCTGATCGCACCTGCCATGCTGGACGTGGCGCTGGAGCTGCTGACCGACGGCCACTCGCCGCTGGCGGCGCGCTTCGGCATGACGACACCGACACCCGAGCTGCGATGAACATCCTGATCAACGACACTCCCTTCACCCTCGCACCGTCGGCGACGGTGGCCGACGCACTGTTCGCGCTGAACGTCGTGCCGCCTTACGCGGTCGCGGTCAACCGCGAATTCGTGCCGCGCTCGGCGCACGCCACTCACACGCTGCAACCCGACGACAAGGTCGAAGTGATCCGCCCCGTGACGGGCGGCTGAGGACACGCCATGACTGCCCAAGAGACAACGAGCCCGAACGATTCGATGGTGCTGTACGGCCAGCACTTCCAGAGCCGGCTGCTGCTGGGCACGGCGCGCTACCCGTCGCCCGACCTGCTCGAAACCGCGGTGAAGCGCGCGAAGCCCGCCATGCTCACGGCCTCCCTGCGTCGGCAGACCGCGCACCCCGGCATGGGTGCGACCGACAACGGCTTCTGGGAACTGCTGCGCCGGCTCGGCGTGCCCGTGCTGCCCAACACCGCCGGCTGCCACAGCGTCCAGGAGGTCATCGCCACGGCGCAGATGGCGCGCGAGCTGTTCGAGACGCCGTGGATCAAGCTCGAACTCATCGGCGACGACTACACGCTGCAACCCGACACGCTGAACCTGGTCGATGCCGCGTCGCAGTTGATTCGCGATGGCTTCCAGGTGCTGCCCTATTGCACCGAAGACCTCGTGCTGTGCCAGCGCCTGGTCGACGTGGGCTGCCAGGCCGTCATGCCCTGGGCCGCGCCCATCGGCACCGGCCGCGGCCCCGTCAATCCGTACGCGCTGCAACTGCTGCGCGAACGCCTGCGCGTGCCGATGCTGGTCGATGCCGGACTGGGCCTGCCGTCGCACGCTTGCCAGGTGATGGAATGGGGCTACGACGGCGTGCTGTTGAACAGTGCCGTCGCGCTCGCGCAGGACCCGGTCGCCATGGCCGGCGCCTTTGCCGATGCCGTGCAGGCGGGCCGCGCCGCGCACCGTGCGGGCGCCATGGCCGCGCAGGATTCCGCGCAACCGAGCACGCCCGTGCTCGGCACCCCTTTTTGGCACCACGACGCACCATGACCCAACTCCTGCATACATCCGCCGAGATCGCCCGCGCCGTCGTGACGGCCCACGGCGCGCGCTTCGGTGCGACCGACGAGCTTGCGGTGCCGGCCGTATCGGGCGGCGACGCGGTGCAGGCCGGCGTTCGTGCGGCCTGCACCGCTCTCGGCTTCATCGCCATCGATGCCGACGCGCTCGCGCGCGCCTGGCAGGCGCAGACCACGCGCACGGGCCGCTTCGATCCCGACCAGTGGCCCGATACACCCGTCGATTTCGGCATGGGGGCGATCCCGCCGGCCGAACGCGCAGCGGCGTTCCCGCCCTGCCCAGAACGGCTCGGGCTCTACGCCGTGCTGCCCGACGCAGCGTGGGTCGGCCGCATGGCGCGCGCCGGCGTGCCGACCGTGCAGTTGCGCTTCAAGTCGACCGATGCGACGGCCGTGGAACGCGAGGTTCATGCAGCCGTCGACGCCGTGCGCGGCACACCGGCGCTGCTGTTCATCAACGACCACTGGCAACTCGCCATCGCGGCCGGCGCCTATGGCCTGCACCTGGGCCAGGAAGACCTCGATGCACTCACGCCCGACGAGTTGCAGCAGATCCGTGGATCGGGCATTCGCCTGGGCGTCAGCACGCATGGCTATGCGGAGATGCTGCGCGCCGACGAGGTGAGCCCGAGCTACATCGCGATGGGCGCCGTCTACCCGACCACGCTCAAGCGGATGGCGACAGCGCCGCAGGGCGTGGCGCGCCTGGCCGCATACGCCCGGTTGCTGCGCGGCTACCCTCAGGTCGGCATCGGCGGCATCGACGAAGCACGGCTGCCCGAGGTGCTCGCGACCGGTGTCGGCTCGGTCGCGGTGGTGCGCGC
Organism: Variovorax sp.; assembly: GCA_004210915.1. GTDB lineage: Bacteria > Pseudomonadota > Gammaproteobacteria > Burkholderiales > Burkholderiaceae_C > Variovorax. Next base: position 22,729 of record SEGS01000001.1, read on the forward strand.
GATCGTTGCATCAGCCGACCCCGAAGCGACGGCCGCGCACTGGATGAAACTCATCGATGAAAATTCTGCGCTGCCTCCGAAGCCCACCAAAACCGCGCTATAATCTGAGGCTTGTTCCTCGATAGCTCAGTCGGTAGAGCGCCGGACTGTTAATCCGTAGGTCCCTGGTTCGAGCCCAGGTCGAGGAGCCACCATTCGCCGTTAAGGCAATTGAAAAGCCCGTCATTTCGATGACGGGCTTTTTTCATGTTTGCCACTTACTTGGCACCTACCAAGTTGCCAGTAGTTTCCCCCAGTTCGCGTAGTCGATAAAGATCGAAGCCGGCCGCACGCTCAGCAGGCTTAGCGGGTTGAAGTTATCAACGTTGGCCAGTTTCGCCACCGCACCGAAGCGCTGGATTGCCAGCAGTGACTTCTCCGGCATGGCGTCGTCGATCTTCTGCACTTGGTCGTGCGCGATGCCGGCGAGCCGGTGCGCATTGGCCGCGGCGAACTCTGCGGCGCCGGCCATGTGCGTGGAGATGTTCCGCAGGCGATCGGCCAGCGTGATTGCCGACGCCTGTTCGAAAAGCGTCAGGCCTTTAGCGAGTCCTCGGCTGCAAGTATTTGATTCGCAACGCTTTTCACCTTTCCGCCAGATTCGGAAAAGCGTTCGGAAACCGTTGCGTGGCTGACTTTGAACTCCTTGGCCAGTGCCGAAGGTTTCTCGCCGGCCACGATGCGCCGGCCTATCTGCTCCCACTGCTTGTCGGAGAGCTTGGAGGGTCGTCCCATAGTTGCCTTTCGAGGGTGTCGCCCATCGGGCTGCGGTGGTGGTCACCGCTGGGCGGCTGCCGGTCGCACCTCTCGTGATGACGGTGGTGCAGTCGTTGGAGACACGCCGCGTTTACCCGCGCGGCGCCAGGTCACATTCCTGGATGATTCGGGGGCCCGCATGGCGGGGTTGAGTTCGGAAGCAGCGCCACGGGCCAGAAGGGGCCTTGGCAGCGGCGGTGGGCCTGTTTCGCGTTGGACCAAACCTTGGCCCTGTGCCTGACGCTTCTTCAACGGCCTAGCGCGAGCGGTGGATCACCGTTTCACGCTGGACGTACAAGCGGCGGAGCACTGCGATCGACTTGCACCGGCTGTCACCGAAAGTGGTTGCGGAGGAGGCGCTCGCATCCTCGACGGTCGGGTTATGAGCCCGATGCTCTGCTGACTGAGCTACTCCGCAGAAGCTGGTGGCGGCGGCACCGTCGGATACCGCTCCAGGAAACTCATGTCGCAGCGTGCCCGCAGGTGCGGGAGGAGGAACGCCCCTCGGGTGCGCACCGTTTCAACGATTGCAGGCACAACTCGCACCGCTCAAGAAACTCTGCCTTCGTCATTTCTGCGTGGGCGGTGGTGATGACCTCCAACCCGATGCGGAATGCGCGCAAGTTCGCGTACACGTAGACCGTGTGTTCGGTCAGTTGATGCCCGAGCAGGCCGAGTTTCCCGACCGACGCGTCGAAGAACAAGTCGACCGGTCGCTCGATGGGCCGGAATGTCAGATGCAAATCTGACGAGGCTGCCGTCATCCAACCCCGGATGCGAGGAGCCAGCACTTCGGCGCCGCCTCGGTACGCGCTGAGTTCTCCCAAGATGCCCGCTGCGACCGCTGATCCATCGTGGAACCGCCTGTACTTTTCCGCGACGAACTGCGCAATGAAGGCGCCCAGGAGGGCTGTAGCTGCAGCCAGCAAGGCAGAAACAATGGGGTCGGTCATCTCAGCTCCTCGTTATCGGAGCCACAGTATCAGCCGAAAAAAAGCCGCCTATGTGGGCGGCTCGCTGCGGATACACCTTCCCTGTCAGGTGTGGCGGCCGGCGCCGGAGCGGCGGCAGGTGTTCGGCAGAGGTTTGAGGGCAGCAGCCTCAGCAGGCTGCGCGATCTCGGTGCGAATTTTCGTCGAATGCGCATCCTACGCAATGACTGCTTTGTAGAGATTCCACAAGCACGTCATGAACGCTGCCGTTGCCAAGGCGATGGGCCAGATAACCTCAAGCGCCCCTTTGGAATAGATGATGGCCACAACCAGCGACGAGATTTTTTGCTTCAGTCCCAGCAATCTACTCGGCGAATACACCAGCCCAGATGCTGACGGCGGATTCGTGGACCAAGTTTCGTTCCAGCGCAACTGGAGAACAAAAGTTGCAGGAATCAGAGGAACATCATCAGAAAAAGCAAAGTTGAGCTTGTATCCCCGAGTCTCATCACTCTGGAAGGTCCTTCGATTTTCAACCTGTTCGTCAAGGAATTGCTTGATCCTCATACCGAGCTCATCGTCTAAGTGGCGGCCCTGTGCAGCATCACTCACGCGACGCTGCACGGCTTTTCTCACTCTTGTGGATAAGCCTTGCCGCCAAGCGGCTGTAGCCGCCTCAACACCTTTGACTACCTCAGTCGAGAATCGAAAGCGCAAGGCTAAATAAGCTAGCAAGGCTATTGCGGCAATCCAAACACGCTCAGCTTCAAGTGATATTGGCGTGGTGTTTTTATTCGTTCCTAGAAGACGCTCGGCCAATTGATCTAGCGGGAGATCTAGCCAGGCAAGCAAAAGAACAATAGCGCTTGCCGCAACTAAGTTGCGCCTGATTTTCCCGTCTTCATCATCCATCAGCGCATGCTACTCGACGCTTCGAAACTTCTCAGCCGGCGGCCGATAGACGCCCTGGCCCGCTCGACGCACTGATCGAGCCAACAGGCCAGCCGGCGCCCCTCCTGCTGATGCGGCACCTCGCGCAGGCCGATCCCACCACAGGGCCGGCAGATCTTGGCGCCGTGCCGGTTGGTGCCTTCGACCACTTGGAACTTCGTTCCTGAGCAGACAGTGCACCGCTGCGAAAAGCATCAGCGGATGCCCTCGCAAGGCCTACTGCTTCACGCAGGTTGCCGGTTCGCCGCATGATTGGCAACTCCAATCAGCAAGGCCAGCATCCACGCGACTTTCGGCCCATTCGGTCATCTGCATGTTGATCTCTGTTCTAGCCCAGGTCGAGCAGCCACTACAGGCCCCTAGGCAAATGGAGAGCCCGTCGTTTCGATGCCAAGCTCTTTTCTTGCCTGCATGGCAAGTCAGCGGCTCGCGCGCACACCCTCTTCCACCGGCCGCAGCCACTCGGCCGCGGCTAGCGCGGGCGCGAGATCGCGCAAACGCGGATCGACATAAATCTCACCGGCCACCGCTTCGAGCTCGATCGGATCGACGGTGTGCCAGTGTTCCTGCAGCCGGTGCGCGCACGCTGCAATCCAGAGGGGTCGGGGCATGGAAGTCATGGGGGGTCAGTTTAACCACCATGCTGTTTTTATATCCAGTATTTCTCATGGGGCGCGGCAGCACGTCGGCGCCGCAAGAGACCCGTGCTGACGATTCAATCGAATGATTTGCCGAGCCCCACGAACGGGGCATTTTCCGACACCGCAAGCGGACGACGCACCTTGCCCGGCGCAGGGTCTCCGGGTTGAATGAACGCAGATTCACCCGAATCGATGGCGGACCGTTTCTGGCTCTGCCGCAGATCTCGACCCAGAAGGAAATCTCGACGTGAATCACTCCATCCTCGACGCCCAGGACGCCTATCTGTTCCAGGAGGGAACGCATGCCCGGCTCTATGACAAGCTCGGCTGCCGCCTGAGGGAAGGTGGCGGTGCAGATTTCGCGGTGTGGGCGCCCAACGCGGCGTCGGTTTCGGTCATCGGCGACTGGAACTACTGGTCCGGCGATGCCGACCCGCTGACGCTGCAGCCCGATGGCACCGGCGTGTGGCACGGCTTTGCACCCCATGCCGCCCATGGGCAGGCGTACAAGTACCGGATTCACTCGCGCCACAACGGCTACACCGTCGAGAAGGCCGATCCGTTTGCCATCTATGCGGAGCATGCGCCCGCCACGGCATCGCGCGTATGGGCACTCGACTATGCGTGGAACGACAGCGCGTGGATGGCCGAACGCGCGAAGCGGAACGCGCTCGATGCCCCGATGTCCGTCTATGAAGTGCACCCCGGTTCCTGGCGGCGCCAGGGCGGCGAATTCCTGGGCTATCGCGAGTTGGCACACCAGCTGGCGGACTACGCCACGCAGATGGGCTTCACGCATGTGGAACTGATGCCGGTGACCGAGCATCCGTTCTATGGCTCGTGGGGCTACCAGACCACGGGCTACTTTGCGCCGACATCGCGCTACGGCACGCCGCAGGACTTCATGTACTTCGTCGATCACATGCACCAACGCGGGATCGGCGTGCTGCTTGACTGGGTGCCCTCCCACTTTCCGACGGACGAGCATGGCCTCAGCTACTTCGACGGCACACACCTGTTCGAGCACGCCGATCCGCGGCAGGGCTTCCACCCGGAATGGAATTCGAGCATCTTCAATTACGGGCGCAACGAGGTCCGGAGCTTCCTCGTGTCATCCGGTCTGTTCTGGCTCGACAAATACCACCTCGACGGCCTGCGCGTCGATGCCGTGGCGTCGATGCTGTACCTGGATTACGCGCGCAAGGACGGCGAGTGGATTCCCAACCGCGAAGGCGGGCGCGAGAACCTCGAAGCCATCGACTTCCTGCAGACCCTCAACCGCGCGGTGTACCGCGAGCAACCGGGCACGCTGACGATCGCCGAAGAATCCACGTCCTGGCCGCGCGTTTCGCGCCCGACCGACATGGGCGGCCTGGGCTTCGGCATGAAGTGGAACATGGGCTGGATGCACGACAGCCTGGCCTACATGAAGCAGGAGCCCGTTCATCGCAAATACCACCACCATCAGCTGACCTTTTCGCTGGTCTATGCCTTCACCGAGAACTTCATGCTGCCGCTCTCGCACGACGAGGTGGTGCACGGCAAGGGCTCGCTGATCAACAAGATGCCCGGCGACCCGTGGCAGCAGTTCGCGAACCTGCGCGCGTTGCTGGGGCTGATGTGGACGCATCCTGGCAAGAAGCTCCTTTTCATGGGGGGCGAGTTCGGCCAGCGACGCGAGTGGGCCCACGACGGCGAACTCGACTGGGGCGCCACCAGCGACGAAGGCCACGGCGGCCTGCAGCGCCTGGTCGCGCGGCTCAACGCCGTGTACCGCGAAACGCCGGCGCTCTACCAGCTCGATTTCTCACCCGCCGGTTTCGAATGGGTCGATGCGGACGACGCCGAACAGAGCGTGTTCGCCTTCCTGCGCAAGAGCGCCGACGGCAGCCCGCCCGTGCTGGTCGTCCTCAACATGACGCCGGTGCCGCGCTACAACCAGTTGCTTGGCGTGCCGCACGCCGGTGTCTGGCGCGAGATCGTCAACAGCGATGCCGTCGAATTCGGCGGCTCTGGCATGGGTAACCCCGACGACATCGAGGCGGCCCCCGTGCGCGCGCACGGCCGCCGGCAGACCCTCTGCCTTACCCTTCCCCCACTCTCTGTCCTCATCCTGGAACCTGCAACTCATGGCTAAACAACCCGTCACCACCGCGCCGAAGCCCAAGGCAAAGCCGCGGCGTGCCGCAGAGGTCGCCGTCGCCGCGCCGGAGAACGCACAAGAGAACACCGCGCCAGTGCCACCGTCGCCGGCAGTCGAAGGCGACGGCCGCATTCGCGCCGTGATCGATGCGGTGCTGCCTGTCGTCGACGGCGGTCGCTTCGCGGTCAAGTGCGTGGTGGGTGAACCCTTCCAGGTCACCGCGCACTGCCTGACCGACGGCCACGACGCATTGCGCGTGATGCTGTGGTGGCGGCAGGATGGCCCCGACCAGACCGCTGCAGAGCGCGAGGTGCCGATGAAGGCGCTGCCGAACGACGTGTGGACCGGCGAGTTCACGCCACCGGCCATCGGGCGCTATGTCTACGGCGTCGTAGCCTGGGTCGACCCGTTCGAATCGTGGCGCCACGAGATGGTGCGTCGTGTCGATGCCGATGACATCCGCATCGCGTCGCAGGTCGGTGCGCTCGAAATCCGCGCTGCCGCAGCGCGCGCGGGCGATGGTCCTGAGGCCCAGATGCTGACCAACTGGGCCGACGAGCTGATCGCTGCAGCGCTCGACCCGCAGGCCAACGCCGACGCCTTGAAGGCCCGCGCCCTCGACGAAGTCATGGTCGGCATCGCGCAACGCTACCCCGATCGCCGGCTGGCGATTCGCCACCCTGTCGAGTTGCCGCTGGTGGTCGACCGTGCGCGCGCGCGCTTCAGCAGCTGGTATGAGCTCTTCCCGCGCTCGGCATCGCCCGAGCCCGGGCGTCATGGCACGTTCAAGGATGTCGAAGGCCGCCTGCCTGCGATCGCGGCCATGGGGTTCGACGTGCTGTACTTCCCGCCGATTCATCCGGTGGGCCGCATCCAGCGGAAGGGCCGCAACAACCAGCTCGTGACCGAAGAAGGCGATGTGGGCAGCCCCTGGGCCATCGGCGCCGCGGAAGGCGGACACAAGTCGATCCTGCCCGCGCTCGGGACGCCGGAAGACTTCCGGCACCTGGTCGCCGAAGCGCAGGGCCATGGCATCGAGATCGCGCTCGACATTGCTTTCCAGTGCGCGCCGGATCACCCTTACGTCAAGGCGCATCCGGAGTGGTTCCGATGGCGGCCCGACGGGACGGTCCAGTACGCGGAAAACCCCCCGAAGAAGTACCAGGACATCTATCCCTTCAATTTTGAAAGCGACGACTGGCGCGCGTTGTGGGCCGAGCTCAAGAGCGTGCTCGACCACTGGATCGGCGAAGGCGTGCGCATCTTCCGCGTGGACAACCCGCACACCAAAGCCTTCCCGTTCTGGGAATGGGCAATCACCGAGGTCAAGCGCGCGCACCCCGATGTGATCTTCCTGGCCGAAGCCTTCACCCGTCCGAAGGTGATGCACCGGCTGGCCAAGCTGGGCTTCACGCAGTCGTACACCTACTTCACGTGGCGCAACACAAAGAGTGAGCTCACCGAGTATTTCGAGGAACTGTCCGCCGGCCCCGGCGTGGACTATTTCCGGCCGAATGCCTGGCCGAACACGCCGGACATCCTGCACGAGCAGCTGCAAACCGGCGAACCTGCCGTGTACATGGCACGGCTCGTGCTCGCTGCAACCTTGTCATCGAACTACGGCATCTACGGCCCCACGTACGAATTGCTGGACCACCTGCCCCGCGGGCCGGGCAGCGAGGAATACCTGGACTCCGAGAAGTACCAGTTGCGCCATTGGAACCACGACGACCCTGGCAGCCTCGCGCCGTTCATCGCGCGGGTGAACCGCATTCGCCAGCAGAACGCCGCGCTGCACGACAACCGCAGCCTGCGCTTCCTGCCCATCGACAACGACCAGCTGCTGGCGTATGCGAAAGCGTCGCCCGATGGAAGCAACGTGGTCGTCACCGTGGTGAACCTCGATCCGCACCAGCCGCAGACGGGGTGGGTCGGCATCGATCCCGCGTCCATCGGTGTCGAGCCTGGCCAGCCCTACCAGATGCACGACCTGCTGACCAACCAGCGCTTCGTGTGGCAAGGTGAATACAACTACATCCGGCTCGACCCGGCGGTGGTGCCTGCGCATGTATTCGTCGTCCGGCGCCGTGCCGCCGACGAGCGCGATTTCGACAACTTCCTGTGAGGGCGATGCCCATGAATGTGCCTGTGCCTGCCCTGACGCTCGAAAACACCGAGATCGACAGCAGCGACGATCCGCTGTGGTACCGCGATGCAGTGATCTACCAACTCAACGTCAAGGCTTTCTTCGATACCAACGACGATGGCATGGGGGACTTCAAGGGCGTGACGGCCAAGCTGGACTACGTGAAGGACCTGGGGGTCAACACCATCTGGCTGATGCCCTTCTACCCGTCGCCGCTGCGCGATGATGGCTACGACATCGCCGAGTATGAGGACGTGCACCCGCAGTACGGCACGCTGGCCGACTTCAAGGAGATGCTGGACGAGGCGCACAAGCGCGGGCTGCGTGTGATCACCGAGCTGGTGATCAACCACACCTCGAACGACCACCCGTGGTTCCAGCGCGCACGGAACGCGCCCGCCGGCTCGCCCGAACGCGACTTCTATGTGTGGAGCGACACCGACCAGATCTACCAGGGCACGCGGATCATCTTCACCGACACGGAGACCTCGAACTGGACGTGGGACCCGGTTGCCAAGCAGTTCTTCTGGCATCGCTTCTTCAGCCACCAGCCCGACCTCAACTTCGACAACCCGGCGGTGCTCGAAGCGGTGCTCAAGACCATGCGCTTCTGGCTCGACCTGGGCGTCGACGGCTTCCGCCTGGATGCCATTCCGTACCTCGTCGAGCGTGACGGCACGAGCAACGAGAACCTGCCCGAGACGCACGCAGTAATCAAGAAGATCCGCGCGGTGATCGATGCCGAATACAAGAACCGCTTCCTCCTGGCTGAAGCCAACATGTGGCCCGAGGACGTGCGCGAATACTTCGGCGATGGCGACGAGTGCCACATGGCGTACCACTTCCCGCTGATGCCGCGCATGTACATGGCCATCGCACAGGAAGACCGGCATCCGATCGTCGAGATCATGCAGCAGACGCCGGAGATTCCCGATGGCTGCCAGTGGGCCATCTTCCTGCGCAACCACGATGAGCTGACGCTCGAGATGGTGACGAGCAAGGAGCGCGACTACATGTACAACATGTACGCCGCCGACATGCGCGCGCGCATCAACCTGGGCATCCGCCGCCGCCTCGCGCCGCTGATGGAGAATGACCCGGACCGCGTCAAGCTGATGAACGGCATGCTGCTGTCGATGCCCGGCTCGCCGATCATCTATTACGGCGACGAGATCGGCATGGGCGACAACGTTTTCGTGGGCGACCGCAACGGCGTGCGCACACCCATGCAATGGAACCCGGACCGCAACGCCGGCTTTTCACGCGCCGACCCGCAGCGGCTGTACCTCCAGCCGATCATGGACGCGATGTACGGCTATGAGGCGCTCAACGTCGAGGCCCAGGCGCGCGACAGCAGCTCGCTGCTCAACTGGACCAAGCGCATGCTCGCCGTGCGCAAGACCAGCCACGCTTTCGGGCGCGGCAAGCGCACCTTCCTCAAGCCCGGCAACCGCAAGATCCTCGCGTACCTGAGCGAATACGAGGGGGACACCATCCTCACCGTGTTCAACCTCTCGCGCGCGGCGCAGCCGGTCGAACTTGACCTCTCGGCCTTCAAGGGCCGCGTGCCGGTCGAGATGCTCGGGCGCGTGTCGTTCCCGCCAGTGGGCGAACTGCCCTACCTGCTGACCATGCCTTCGTACGGCTTCTACTGGTTTCGCCTGGCGACCGACGTCGAGATCCCGAGCTGGCACCAGGAAGGCGTCGCGCTGCAGGAGCGCCCGACGCTGGTGCTGTTCGATGGCTGGACCAGCTTCTTCCGCGACCGCGTGATGCCCTGGCGCATCGGCATGGCCGAACGCATGCGCACCCAATTCGAGACCGACACGCTGCCGCGTCACATCGAAATCCAGCGCTGGTATGCCTCCAAGGGCACGCCGGTCGACCGCGCCCGCGTGGTCGACCACGCGGTCTGGGAGTCAGGCGAATCCAGCTGGATGCTGCCCGTGCTGCAACTCGACGGCCCGGCCGAAGAATCGAACTACTTCATGCCACTGGCACTGGCATGGGAAGACCGCGACGAGGAGCGCGTGCAGCGGCTCACGCCGGCAGCGCTCGCGAAAGTGCGACAGCAAGCCAACGTGGGCGTGATGGGTGACGCGTTCTACGACGAAGCCTTCGCGCGCGAAGTCGTGCTGGCCATCGGCGCCGGGCTCGAGCTGCCGACCGCACAGGGCAAGCTGCGCTTCCAGGCCACGGGCGCCTTCGGCGACCTGGCGCAACGCGTGCCCGAACTCGAGGTCAGCCGGCCGAGTGCGGCCAGCAGCAACACGGTGGTCACGCTCGGAGAGGCGCTGTTCCTCAAGGGCTACCGGCGCGTGCGCCCGGGCCTGAACCCCGAGCTGGAAATGGGCCGCTTCCTGACCGAGGTTGCGAAGTTCCCCAACTGCGTGCCGGTGCTGGGCGCACTCGAATACTTCGGCAAAGACGGCCGGGTGCTCACGCTGGCGCTGGTGCAGTCGTACGTTTCGAACCAGGGCGATGGCTGGGAGTACACGCTGGGCTACGTCGAGCGTTTCCTCGAGGAATGCCGGACCACCAGCGACGCGCCGTTGCCTGCGCTGGAGGCCCACGGCGGCTTCCTGGCGCTGGCCGCCACGCTGGGCGAGCGCACCGCGCAACTGCACCAGGCGCTCGCTTTGCGCAGCGGCGACGCGGCTTTCGATCCCGAGCCGCTGGAGGCGGCCGACGTGACCGCCTTCCGCGAGCGTGCGACCCGCGAAGCCACCAACACGATGGCCCTGCTGCGTGCCAACCTGACGCAACTGCCCGCCGCCGTGCAGGAAGACGCCGAGCGCTTGCTGCGGCAGCAGGACGCCCTGCTCGCCCGCATCTCGACACTCGACACCGCAGCGCCGGTGGGCTTGAAGACCCGCTATCACGGCGATTACCACCTGGGCCAGGTGCTGGTCAGCGGCAATGATTTCGTCATCATCGACTTCGAGGGTGAACCTGCGCGGACCTTTGACGAGCGGCGGGCCAAGAGCTCGGCGCTGCGCGATGTGGCGGGCATGTTGCGCTCGTTCAACTACGCGCGCTGGTCGGGCCTGCGCCGCGTGGCGCAGAGCGCGGAAGAGGTGGAGCGGCTCGAACCCGTCGCCCGCGAGTGGGAAGCGGCGACGCGCGATGCGTTTCTTGCGGCCTACCTCGACACCATGGCCGGCGGCGCGCAGGCCACCCCGGTGGACAAGAGCCTGCTCGATCTGTTCGAACTGGAAAAGGCGCTGTACGAACTGCGTTACGAACTCAACAACCGCGTCGACTGGGCGCAGGTTCCGCTGCAGGGCGTGCTGGCCCTGATCGCATCGACACCGGGCCGCTGACACCGCGCCGCCCTGCCCACCCCTCACGGAGAACCCCATGGACACATTCGCCATTCAGCTCGAGCCCGTCAGGGCCTTCCTCTTCCAGCTCGGCGCCTTCCTGCCGCGCCTGCTGGTCGCGGCCATCGTCGTCGTTGCGGGCTGGCTGCTCGCGAAGGTCGTGCGCCTCGTTATCACCAAGGCCCTGCGCGCCATCAACTTCAACGTGCTCACCGAGCGCTCGGGTCTCGACGGTTTCCTGCGCCAGGGCGGCGTCACGGGCGACACGACCAGCATCTTCGGGGTGCTGGCCTACTGGCTGGTCATCCTCGCGGCGCTGCTCATCGCGTTCAACGGGCTGGGGCTGACCTACATCACCGACCTCCTGGGGCGTGTGGTCTGGTTCGTGCCCAACGTGTTCGTCGCTCTGCTGGTGCTGGCCTTCGGCTCGTACTTCGCGCGCTTCGTGGGCGATGCGGTGCTGACCTACTGCCGCAACGTGAAGATGCGCGACGCCGCGTTGCTGGGCAAGCTCGCCCAGTACGCGGTGCTGGTGTTCGTGATCCTCATCGCGCTGGACCAGATCAAGGTGGGCGGAGACATCGTGCGCCAGAGCTTCCTGATCATCCTGGCCGGCGTCGTCTTTGCCCTGGCGCTCGCCTTCGGGCTCGCCGGCAAGGGCTGGGCCGCCGAGCAGATCGAACACTGGTGGCCGCGGCAGAAGAAGGATGAGACCCGCCTGCCGCCCATCGACAAGTTTCCACGCTGAACCCGGGATCGCATTGATCCCCTTCCCCTGCAGAGAGCCCTTGGGCGAGTCATGAAAACGAACGAGAAGATCACGGCCGTCTGGCCCGGCCGGTCCTACCCGCGCGGCGCCAACTGGGACGGCGAAGGTGTCAATTTCGCGCTCTTCTCGCAGCACGCGACCAAGGTGGAGTTGTGTCTGTTCGATGAAACAGGGCGCCACGAACGCCAGCGCATCACGCTGCAGGAGCGCACCGACGATGTGTGGCACTGCTACCTGCCCGAAGCGCGCCCCGGCCTGGCCTACGGCTACCGGGTGCATGGGCCCTACAAGCCCGAGGAAGGTCACCGCTTCAATCCGCACAAGCTGCTGGTCGACCCGTACGCGAAAGACCTGGTCGGCCAGTTGCGCTGGGGCGATGCGCTGTATGGGTACACGGTCGGCAGCAAGCGCGAAGACCTGTCCTTCGACCGGCGAGACAGCGCCGCGCTGATGCCCAAGGGCCGCGTGCTGGAGACCGCTTTCACTTGGGGCGACGATCGCCGGCCATCGGTGCCCTGGCAGGACATGGTGATCTACGAGATGCATGTCCGCGGCTTCACCATGACCCACCCCGAAGTGCCGCCGCAACTGCGCGGCACCTACGCGGGTCTCGGTTGTGCGCCCGTGGTCGACTACCTCAAGCGGCTGGGCGTGACCACGGTCGAGCTGCTGCCGGTCCACAGCTTCCTGAACGACCGGCATCTGGCCGAGAAGGGGCTGCGCAACTACTGGGGCTACAACTCGCTGGCCTTCTTCGCCCCCGAAACGCGCTACAGCGCCTCGGGCAAGGTCAAGGAGTTCAAGACCATGGTCAAGACCCTGCACTCGGCCGGCATCGAGGTGATCCTGGACGTGGTCTACAACCACACCTGCGAAGGCAACCAGCTCGGCCCGACGCTCTCGATGCGCGGTGTCGACAATTCGGCGTACTACATCGTCAACGGCGACAACCGCCGCTACTACGACGACTTCACGGGCTGCGGCAACACGGTCAACCTCGAACACCCGCGCGCGCTGCAGCTGGTCATGGACTCGCTGCGCTACTGGGTCGAGGAGATGCATGTCGACGGCTTTCGCTTCGACCTGGCGTCGGCGCTGGCGCGCGAAGCCGGCAAGGTCGAGAACCTGGGCGGCTTCTTCGATGCCATCCGGCAGGACCCGACCCTCAACCGCGTCAAGCTCATCGCCGAGCCTTGGGACCTGGGCCATGGCGGTTACCAGGTGGGCAACTTCCCACTCGGCTGGGCCGAGTGGAACGACCGCTACCGCGACGGCATGCGCGGCTACTGGAAGGGTGATGGCGGCGTCATCGGCGAAGTGGCGCAGCGGCTCACGGGCTCGCAGGATCTCTACGGCTGGTCGGGCAAGCGCCCGCATGCCAGCATCAATTTCGTCACCGCGCATGACGGCTTCACGCTGCACGACCTGGTGTCGTACAACGACAAGCACAACGAGGCCAACGGCGAGGACAACCGCGACGGCAGCAGCCACAACATCTCGTGGAACTGCGGCGTGGAAGGCGCGACGGACGACCCTGCCATCCTGGCCCTGCGCGAGCGCCAGAAGCGCAATCTGCTGGCCACCCTGCTCCTTTCGCAAGGCGTACCGATGTTGCTGGCCGGCGATGAGCGCGGCCACACCCAGGGCGGCAATAACAACGTCTACTGCCAGGACAACGCGCTCGGCTGGCTCGACTGGACGGCCACGCCCGAGAGCGAAGCCCTCTCGGCCTTCGTGGAGCGCGTCATCGCGCTGCGGCGCGCGCACCCGTCGTTCCGGCGCCGCAATTTCTTTCAGGGGCGGCCGATCGGCAACGACACCGTCAAGGACGTTTGCTGGCTCAAGCCCGATGGCACCGAGATGACGCCCGACGATTGGAACGACGGCAACGCGCGCTGTCTGGCCATGCTGATGTCGGGCAACGGCATCGCCGACCGCGGTGCGCGCGGTGAGGCGCTGCGCGACGACGACTTCCTGTTGCTGTTCAACGCGCACCACGACCCCATTCCTTTCACCCTGCCGCACGGCAAGGATGGCACCTGGCAGCTGCGGCTCGACACCGCAGTGGAGCCCGAAGCCGTGGCCGCCGAGGCCGATGCCGCGGCGCCACCGCGCGCCATCGCGTGGACCGACGCGGCCTATCCATTGCAGGATCGTTCTCTGGTGCTGCTGAGCCGGGCAGGTGCCGCATGAAGCGCGCGCACACCATGCCTTTCGGCACGCGGATGCTCGATGGCGGCGGCGTCGGCTTTCGCCTCTGGGCGCCCGGCATCGACAAACTCACGCTCGAACTGGGCGCACCGGGCGGCGCCACGTCGCACCCCATGGTCCGCGACGCCGCCGGCTGGCACGCCGTGGACCTGCAAGCGGCGCGCGCCGGCGACGACTACCGTTTCGGCTTGCCCGATGGGCTGGCCGTGCCCGATCCGGCGTCCCGCTTCAACCCGGCCGATGTGCACGGTCCGAGCCGCGTGGTCGACCCGGACGCCTACGACTGGCAGGACGCCGGCTGGACCGGCCGACCGTGGGAAGAGGCAGTGATCTATGAACTCCACGTCGGCACGTTCACGCCCGAAGGCAGCTTTTCCGCCGCCCGGGAGCGCTTGCCTGCGCTGGCCCGCATGGGCATCACTGTCGTGGAGCTGATGCCGCTGGCCGACTTCCCCGGCGCCCGGAACTGGGGCTACGACGGCGTGCTGCAATTCGCACCCGATGCGAGCTATGGCGCACCCGACGAGCTCAAGGCGCTGGTCGATGCCGCGCACGGCTTGGGCATGATGGTGCTGCTGGATGTGGTCTACAACCACTTCGGCCCCGAAGGCAATTACCTGCACGCGTTCTGCCCCGAGTTCTTCAACCCGGCCCACCAGACGCCCTGGGGCGCCGCCATCAACTACGACGGCGCGAACGCGCGGCCGGTGCGCGACTTCTTCGTGCACAACGCGCTCTACTGGGTCGAGGAATTCCGCTTCGACGGCCTTCGCATGGATGCCATCCATGCCATCTGCGACGAATCGCCGGTGCACATCGTGCGGGAGATCTGCAGCGCGCTGCGCGAAGGACCGGGGCGCGAACGGCACTTGCACATCGTGCTCGAGAACGAGCACAACCAGGCCTCGATGCTGGCGCGCGATGCGGCTGGCGCCCCCCGCGTCGCCACGGCGCAATGGAACGACGACATGCACCATGCCGTGCACGTGCTGACCAGTGGCGACACCGACGGCTACTACATCGATTACGCCGAAGCGCCGGTGGCCCATTTGGGTCGGGCGCTGGCGGAAGGCTTTGCGTACCAGGGCGAGGCTTCGACCTTCAAGCATGGCGAGACGCGCGGCGAGCCCAGCGGCCACCTGCCGCTCGGCGCCTTCGTTTCCTTTCTGCAGACGCACGACCAGGTCGGCAACCGCGCGTTCGGCGAGCGGATCACGGCCCTGGGCGATCCGGTGCTGCTGCGCGCCGCTTACGCGTGCGTGCTGCTGTCGCCGCATGCGCCGATGCTGTTCATGGGCGAGGAGTACGCGGCTTCGACGCCGTTCCAGTTCTTCTGCGACTTCGGGCCGGAACTGGCAGCGGCGGTCTCCGAAGGGCGCCGGCTCGAGTTCGGCCGCTTCACTGCGTTCACCGACGAGGCAGCGCGGGCACGCATTCCCGATCCGAACGCCGAGCCGACCTTCATGGCGTCCAAGCTCGACTGGGCCGAGCGCGACGCGTCGCCGCACCGCGAGTGGCTGACGTACATCAGCGGGCTGCTCGCAGTCCGCAACGAGCGGCTCGCGCCGCACCTCGCGGGCGCGCATGGTGGCGGCCAGTTCGAATGCCTGGAGGGCCAGACCCTGCGCGTGCAGTGGCCGCTCGCCGGACACGCGCTGTATCTGGTTGCGCACTTTGGCGACGCCATGGCCGAAAACGTGCTGGCGCTGCCCGGCGAGGTGCTTCACACCCAAGGCGTGAGCGCCGGTCCCGGGGGCACCCTTTGTCTTGAACGCGGCGCCGTGCAGGTGACGCTGGAGGAGTCCCGTCTTGGCTGATCAATGGAACGATGGCGACGCGGAGGCGCTGGGCCGCCTCTGCACGCATTTCGGCATCGCGCCGCACTATCACGACATCTGGGGCACGCGCCATCCGGTGGCACGCAGCAACCTGGTGCGGCTCCTGGCCGAGTTCGGCGTCAATGCCGGCGAAGCGGAATCGCCCTCGGCCCTGCTCGACAGCTGCCACCGTGCCGACTGGGTGCGCGCGCTGCCGCCGGTCGTGGCGATCACGGCGTCGACGGCAGGCTGGTCGATCACGGTGCGCTTGCCGGCGGCGCTGCCAAAGGTGCGATGGCTTCTGACCGAAGAAGACGGCGTGGTGCACGAAGGCGAGATCGACCTGCATGCGGTCGCCGAGGTGGCCCGCATCGACCGCGACGGCACGCCATGGTCGGCACGCCAGGTCGCGCTGCCAATTGACCTGCCTGCCGGCTACCACCGGCTGCGGCTGGCGGGCCACGCTGGCGAGACGCTGGTCATCAGCGCGCCCGAACGTTGCTATCGCCCGCCGGCACTCGCCCGGGGCGAACGCATCTGGGGGCCGGCCGTACAGCTCTATTCGCTGCGTTCGCCGCGCAATTGGGGCATCGGTGACTTCACCGATCTGGCGCAACTGGTGGTGCAGGTCGCCGCCCGCGGCGCGCACATCGTCGGCCTCAACCCGCTGCACGCGATGTTCACGCACAACCCGGCGCACGCGAGCCCCTACAGCCCGTCGTCGCGGCGGCAGCTCAACGTGCTGTACATCGACGTCGAGGCGGTCACCGAGTTCCAGACCTCGGAGCCCGCCCAGCGCGTGGTCCGCTCTCCCGCCTTCCAGTCCCGGCTCGCCGGGCTGCGCGAAGGGGCGCTGGTCGACTATCCCGGCGTGGCCGCCGCGAAGTTCGAGGTGCTCGAACTCCTGCATGACGATTTCGTGCAGCGCCACCTGGCCGCCGACGGCCGGAGCGCACGGACGGCGCGCGGTCAGGCCTTCCTCGACTTCGTGGCCGAGCGGGGCGACGCGCTGCAACTGCATGCCTTGTTCGAGGCGCTGCAGGCACACCTGCATGCCGAAGACCCGGCGGTGTGGGGCTGGCCCGCGTGGCCCGAGGCTTACCGCGATCCCGAAGGTGAAGCCGCCCGCGCCTTCGCCGCCTCGCACGCCCAGCGCGTGCGCTACCACTGCTACCTGCAATGGCTGGCCGCCGAACAGCTCGCGCGCGCCGGCGAGGCTTGCCGCGCGCTCGGCCTGGCGGTCGGGCTCTTTCTTGATCTCGCCGTGTCGGTCGACCGCGCCGGCTCCGACGTCTGGGGCGAGCGCGCCTCCTTCGCCGCCGGTGCCAGCGTGGGTGCGCCGCCCGACGAATTCAATCCCGCCGGGCAGAACTGGGGCCTGCCGCCGCTGCGCCCGGACGCCCTGCGCACGACGGGCTACCGGGTCTTCATCGACACGCTGCGCGCCAACATGCACGGCGCGGGGGCCTTGCGCATCGACCATGTGATGGGCCTCATGCGCCTGTTCTGGATTCCCGAGGGCGGCACGGCGCACGACGGTGCCTATGTGCACTACGCGCTCGACGAGATGCTTGCGATCGTCGCGCTGGAGAGCCAGCGCCATCGCTGCATGGTGATCGGCGAGGATCTGGGGACAGTGGCCGACGAGATGCGCGCCGCGCTCTCGCGCTCCGACGTGCTCTCGTACCGCCTCATGTATTTCGAGCGTGGCGAGCACCACGACTTCAAGCCCGCCGCCGACTATCCGGCGGCCGCGCTGGTCGCCGTCAGCACGCACGACCTGGCGACGCTCGCGGGCTGGTGGTCGTCGCACGACCTGCGCCTTCGCCTGCAGCTGGGGCTGTTCCCGGCGATCGAAGTCTTCGAAAAGCAGCTGCTCGACCGCGCCGCGGAGCGCGTGCGCCTGCTACTTGCCGTGCAACGGACCGGCCTGCTCACGTCGGACCAAGTGGCCGACGCCACCGCGCGCGAGACGCTGCCGCCGGACGCCGTGATCGCGATCCATGCCTTCCTCGCGGCCGCGCCTTCGACCTTGATGCTGGTGCAGATGGAAGACGTGGCCGGCGCGGTCGAGCAGGTCAACATGCCCGGCACCACCGATGCGCAGCCCAACTGGCGGCGCAAGCTGCCGATCGATCTCCAGGCGCTGGGCGCCAGCGCGCACTGGCAGGCGCTGGCCGAGCGCCTCCGTGCCGAGCGGCCCGGGACCACCGCCGCCCGCCAGGCACGCGACGCGCAGCCGCGCATCCCGCGCGCCACCTACCGGCTGCAGTTCCACAAGGACTTCGGCTTCGATGACGCCATTCGCACCCTGCCCTACCTCGCGCGGCTGGGCGTGAGCCATGTGTACTGCTCGCCGATCCAGCGGGCGCGCGCGGGCAGCATGCATGGCTACGACGTGGTGGCACACGACGAAATCAACCCCGAGCTCGGCGGTGCCGAAGGTTTTGCGCGCTTCGTCGCGGCGCTCGCCGACAACGGGCTGGGCCAGCTGCTGGACATGGTGCCCAACCACATGGGCGTGCTCGGCGCCGACAACGCGTGGTGGATGGATGTGCTGGAAAACGGTGCCGCGTCCCTCTATGCCCAGCACTTCGACATCGACTGGCAGCCGCTCAACCCCGAGCTGACCGGCAAGGTGCTGCTGCCCGTGCTCGGCGGGCACTACGGCGACGTGCTAGACAACGGCGAGCTCGCGCTGCACTTCGAGGCAGCGTCCGGCAGCCTGGCGCTGCAGTACTTCGATCACCGCTTCCCGCTCGCGCCCGAAAGCTACCCGCAGGTGCTACAGCCCGCGGCGGCGCGGCTGGACGATCTCGACCTGACGGCCGCGCTGGGCAGCATCGCCACCGCCTTCGGCAACCTGCCGAGCCGCGACGCGGCTGCGGACGCACTGGACACCTCGTCCGCGCGCGCCGATCGCGCACGCGACAAGGACTTGCTGCAATCCCGCCTCGCGCGCCTGGCCGCGCGCCAGCCGGCCGTGCTGCAGGCGATCCTGGCGGCGGTGGCAGAGCTTCAGCTGGCCAGCGCACGCGATGCGCTGCACGCGCTGATCGAGGTGCAGGCCTACCGGCTCGCCTACTGGCGCGTTGCGGCCGACGACATCAACTACCGCCGCTTCTTCGACATCAACGAGCTGGCGGCGCTGCGCATGGAGCGCCCTGAGGTGTTCGAGGCCACGCAGTCGTTTGCCCTCGACTTGGCCGCGGCCGGTGTGGTCGACGGCCTCCGGATCGACCACCCCGACGGGATGCACGACCCTGCAGCCTACTTCCGCGACCTGCAGGTCGGCTACGCGCGCCGCACGGGCCTGACGCTGCCGGAGCAGGATGCGGACGGACGTCCCGCACGCCCGCTTTATGTGGTCGCCGAAAAGATCGCCGCCGGCCATGAAGAGGTGCCCGAGAGTTGGCACATCCATGGCACCACCGGCTACCGTTTCGCCAACGTGGCGAACGGCGTGCTGGTCGACACCGCAGCGGCCGGGCGCTTCGACACGCTGTGGCGCAACTTCACGGGCCAGCAGCAGGGCTTTGCCGCGCTCTCGCGCATCGGCAAGCACGACGTGATCCGCAGCGCGCTCGCGTCAGAGCTGACGGTGCTGTCCACGCAACTGGTGCGCATCGCGCGGGCCGACCGCCGCACGCGCGACTACACGCTCAATGCGGTGCGGCGCGCGCTCGCCGAAGTGGCGGCGTGCATGCCGGTCTACCGCACCTACTTCATCGACAGCGCTTCCGAGCAGGACGTGCACTTCGTCGACGCCGCGGTGAAGGCGGCCGAAAGCCACAGCCGCGATGCGGACCTCTCGATCTTCGCGTTCCTGCGGCAGGCCCTGCTTGGCGAGGCCGTGCCCGGTGCGCCGGACGCCCTGCGCGAGCGGGTCCGACGCTTCGCGATCCGCTTCCAGCAGTTCAGCGCACCGGTGGCGGCCAAGGGCGTAGAAGACACGGCGTTCTACCGTTACTTTCCGCTGAGTTCGCTCAACGAAGTGGGCGGCGAGCCGGACGTCTTCGGCATGACGGTGGCGCAGTTCCATGCCGCCAGCGCGGACCGCGCCGCGCGCTGGCCCCACACGATGCTGGCAACCTCGACGCATGACAACAAGCGCTCGGAAGACGTGCGCAACCGCATCGACGTGCTGTCCGAAATGCCGGCGACCTGGCGCTTCGCCTTGCGACGCTGGCGCCAGCTGAACCGCGGCATCCGCGATGCGCTCGAAGCCGGCGGCGCGCCGGCCGGCATGCCATCTGCCGCCGATGAATACCTGCTGTACCAGACGCTGCTGGGCACCTTGCCGCCCGGCGGGCTCGACGCCGCTTCGCGCGAGGCCTACGCCGACCGCATCGTGCGCTACATGCAGAAGGCCGCACGCGAATCGAAGGTGCACACGCGCTGGACCCATCCCGATGCCGGTTATGAGGATGCGCTGGAAGGCTTCATCCGTGCACTGCTCGGGACCATCGAAGACAACCCCTGCCTGACCGACATCCAGTGGCTCGCTCGCTCGCTGGCGCACTTCGGCGCGTGGAACAGCCTGACGCTCATGCTGTTGAAGTACACCTCCCCCGGCGTGCCCGACCTGTACCAGGGCAACGAGCTGATGGACCTGAGCCTGGTCGACCCGGACAACCGCCGGCCGGTCGACTACACCGCGCGGGCAGCGCGCCTGGCGGCGCTGGAAGCGATGGCGGCGACGCACGGGCTGCCCGTGCAGGTCGCCGAGCTCGTGCGCGCCCCCCATGAGGGCGATGCCAAGCTGTGGTTCATCTGGCGGCTGCTCTCGCTGCGGCGCGAAGACCGCGCGCTATTCGACGACGGCAGCTACGAAGGTCTGGTCGTCGAAGGCGACAGGTCGGGCCACGCGCTGGCCTTCGCGCGACGGCATGGCGACGATGCGCTGGTGGTGATTGCCGGCCGGCTCTTCGTCGGGCTCTGCGGCACCGATGGCCTTGGCGACGCGGTGTTGCCGGCGCTGCCGGGCGCCGACCACTGGGCCGACACGCGGGTGCTGCTGCCCGGCCTGCCCAATGGCACGCGACTGCGTGACGCGCTCACTGGCGCCGTGTGCACCGTCGAAGATGGCGGGCTGCGCCTGTCAAAGGCGCTGGCCGCGATGCCTTGGGCTGCGCTCCGTGTGCTCAGCGCGGGTGATAGCCCGTGAACATGCTGGCCAGGTCGGAGTCCAGAGGCAATCGCGGCGCCGGTGCGTCCGACCTCGCAGTCTCGGAAGGCGGCGTTGGCACAGCGGCCCGATCGTCCAATTTGAACGTCCGCCCGACCGGTGGGCGCTTTCCGAACGGCGCCAGGCCCTGCAGCGTGCGCAGCGCGCTGGCCCCTTCGATCAGGGCTTCCGTGTAGGTGCTCGATCCGCGCATCGACGAATCGACCGGGCGGTAGCCCAGGCACTCCTCGGACTCGGCCTGGACAGCTTCCATCAAGACCCAATGGAATTCATCGGGTTCGAGTTCGAGCACGGTCAGAGCGATATCGCGGAATGTCATGGGACCACCTTCAAGCAAGACAGGTCGCAATTGTTTCTGAGTGTGAAACTAACGCCGAGGAACTTTTGCACGCTGCGCGGCCGTGCGCGTCATCCGGGCGGGCAATCGGTCACGCATCGGGCCGCGATGTGCGTCGTGGCGCGCCGTGGCGCCCGATTCGTCTGCTAAAGCAGCGCCCTGACTTCCCGCGCCGCCTCGAAGAGCAGCGGCAGCAAGGTCCGTTCGGCCGATTCGGCCGTGTGCGCCCCGCCTGAAAGCACCACGTTGAGCGCCGCGACCGTCCGCCCGCGCATGTCGCGCAAGGGAACGGCCAACGCCTGCACCCCGAGTTCATGCTCCTCGGCCGCGAAGCACCAATCGGCTCGGCGCACCTGCGCGATAGCGCCCCGGAGCGCACGGGCGTTGGTCAAGGTGTGGGGCGTCAACCGCGGCAGCGACCGGCCCTTGAACCAACGCGCGAACTCGGCGGCAGGCAGCGCCGCCAGCAGCACCCGCCCCGTGGAAGTCGCATGCGCAGGGAGCCGCGCGCCCAGATGCAAGCCGTACGCCAGCACGCGCGTCGGTGCGCCGTAGCTGCCGCTGCGCGCGACGATGACGACTTCCTCGCCGTCGAGCACCACCGCCGAGAACGATTCACCGGTCTGTGCTGCCAGTCGATTGAGCGTCGGCTGCAGCGCGCGTGGCAGGCGGGAAGACGCGAGGTAGCTGCCCGAGAAGCGCAGCACCCGGGCCGCCATCCAGAAGTAGGTGCCGTCGGTTTCCAGGTAGCCGAGGTGCGCGAGCGTGAGCAGATGGCGCCGCGCCGCTGCGCGCGTGATGCCGGCGCGCTCGGCCGCCAATGTCGCGTTGAGGCGCTGGCGCTCGGTGTCGAAGCTCTCCAACACCGCGAGGCCGCGGGCGATGCCTTCAATGAAGTCGGCTTTGGCGATGGTCATGGGCTGCAATGTTGCGCGATCATCGCGCACTCGATCGGATGATCGCACACAGCCTGCAGCCGCAATGCCCCGCCGTGCACCCGCCGCCCTACGCTTCGTGCACCACCACGGAGACTCTCATGCGCACCCAGGTCGCGATCATCGGCGCCGGCCCCGCCGGCTTGCTGCTCGGGCAGCTCCTGCACAAGGCGGGCATCGACAACATCCTCATCGAGCGCCAGTCCGGCGACTACGTCCTCGGTCGCATCCGCGCGGGCGTGCTCGAACAGGTGACCATGGATTTGCTGACGCGTGCCGGCGTCGATGCGCGCGCACGCGCCGAGGGCCTTCCGCACGATGGCATCGAGTTGCTGTTCAAGGGTGCGCGCCACCGCATCGACCTCCGCGGCCTGACCGATGGCAGGCAGGTCAGGGTGTACGGGCAAACCGAAGTAACGCGCGACCTGATGGAGGCGCGCGCCGCCGCGGGCCTGACCACGGTCTACAACGCGTCGCCCGTGAGCCTGCAGGACTTTGACACGGGGCAGCCGCGTGTGCTGTACGAAAAGGACGGCTACACCCACGAGATCGAATGCGACTTCATCGCGGGCTGCGACGGCTACCACGGCGTGAGCCGCGCCAGCGTGCCGGCCGACGCGCTGCAAACGTACGAGAAGGTCTACCCCTTCGGATGGCTCGGTGTGCTGGCCGACGTGCCGCCGGTGTCGCACGAACTCATCTACGCCAACACCGCGCGCGGCTTCGCGCTGTGCAGCATGCGCAGTGCGCAGCGCAGCCGCTACTACGTGCAGGTGCCGACCGACGAGAAGGTGGAGAACTGGTCGGACGACGCCTTCTGGAGCGAGCTGCGCTCTCGGCTCGACCCCGAAGCACGCGAGCGGCTCGTCACCGGTCCGTCGCTCGAGAAGAGCATTGCGCCGCTGCGCAGCTTCGTGGCCGAACCGATGCGTTTCGGCTCCCTCTTCCTTGCGGGCGACGCGGCCCACATCGTGCCGCCGACCGGCGCCAAGGGGCTCAATCTCGCAGCGGCCGACGTCGGTTACCTGGCGCGCGCGTTCGAGATCTTCTACGGCGAAAAGTCGCCGTCGGCGCTCGACCGTTACTCCGACCTGTGCCTTCGCCGAGTCTGGAAAGCCGAGCGCTTCTCATGGTGGTTCACCTCGCTGATGCACCGCTTCCCCGACACCGGCGCGTTCGGCCAGAAGATTCAGGAAGCGGAGCTCGACTACCTCGTGCATTCGCCCGCCGCGTCCGCCTCGCTGGCCGAGAACTACGTGGGTTTGCCGTTGGAAGATTTCTAGCCCACCGACTGCATCAGCTGCCACACGCGCGCCGGGCTCAGCGGCATCTGCAGGTGCGCCGTGCGGCCGGCCAGGCCGTGACGCGCGAGCGCGTCGGCCACGGCATTCACGGTCGCTGGCGTGGCCCCGATGGTGCCGAGTTCGCCGACGCCCTTCACGCCCAGCAGGTTGTTCTTGCAAGGCGTGGATTCGTCCATTTCCATGACGAACATCGTGCCCAGCACGTCGGCCCGCGGGATCGCGTAGTCCATCAGACTGCCGGTGACGGGCTGGCCCGTGTCGCGGTCGTACACCACACGCTCGTACAGCGCCTGCCCGATGCCCTGCACGGCGCCGCCCTCCAGCTGGCCGCGCACGATCATCGGGTTGACCACGCGCCCGACATCGTTGACCGACCGGTAGGCGACCACCTCGACATCGCCGGTGGCCGGGTCCAGCTCGACCTCGCACACATGACAGCCGTTGGGCCAGCTGGGCCCGGCGGCCGTGGTCGTCGAGGCAAGGAAGATTTCGTGCTCGGGCTGGCGCGCGGCCAGCGTGAAGATGTCGAGTTGCAGGTC
The DNA here is from genome assembly GCA_004210915.1 of Variovorax sp. GTDB lineage: Bacteria > Pseudomonadota > Gammaproteobacteria > Burkholderiales > Burkholderiaceae_C > Variovorax. Next base: position 46,760 of record SEGS01000001.1, read on the forward strand.
GGTGCCGGCCACCGTGAACACGCCGTTGGCGTAACGCAGGTCGTCAGTCGCCGCTTCCAGCTCGCGTGCAGCCAGCGCACGCGCCTTGTCGATGACCTGTTCGGCCCCGGCCCGGACCGCCGAGCCGCCGGTGAAGAGCGAACGCGAGCCCGCGCTGCCAAAGCCGTCGCCCCGGTCGGTATCGCCCAACACGATGCGCACCTGCTCGATCGGCACGCCGAAACTGTCGACCACCAACTGCGCCAGCGAGGTCGCGATGCCCTGCCCCATCGCGTTGACGGCCGAGAACACCTCGATCACGCCATCGGCGCGCACGGACACGGTCACGCGTTCCTCGAAGGCATTGCCGCTGGTCCACTCGAGAAAGGTGGCAATGCCGAGGCCGCGTTGCTTGCCCTTTTGCGCTGACAGGGCCGCGCGGGCCTCGAACCCGTCCCAGTCGGCGAGCGCCAGGCCCTGGTCCATGACCGCCTCGAACCGCCCGGTGTCGTAGGTCTGCCCCATCGGATTCCTGTACGGCATCTGTTCGGGCCGGATGAAGTTGCGCCGGCGCAGCGCGATGCGGTCGATGCCGGTCTCGCGCGCTGCCTCGTCCATCAGCCGCTCGATGGTATGGATCGCCTCGGGCCGACCCGCGCCGCGGTAGGCCCCGGTGGGCGCGGTGTTGGTGAGCACGGCACAGAAGTGAAAGTCGACGGTCTGGATGTCATAGACGCTGGTTTGCACCCACGGGCCGATGAGCAGCTGGATGGCGATGCCGGTGCCTGTGGCGTACGCGCCCACGTTCGCCAGCGTCCGAATGCGCAGCGCCAGGATCCTGCCGTCGGCTGCGAGCGCGAGTTCGGCATGCACGCTGATGTCGCGCCCGTGCGCGCTGGAGACGAACTCCTCGCTCCGGTCAGCCACCCATTTGACGGGGCGCTTGACCTGCAACGCGGCGTGCGCGATGGCGATGTCTTCCGGGTAGGCGCCGGTCTTCATGCCGAAGCCGCCGCCGACATCACCGACGACCACGCGCACCTTGTCCTTCGGCAGCCCGAGCGCGGTGCACACCGTGTCGCGCACACCCGAAGGCATCTGCGTGCTCATGCGGATCGTGAGCCGGTCCGTGGTGGCGTCGTGGTGGGCGAGCACCGAGCGTGGCTCCACCGTGAATGCGACCAGGCGCTGATTGACGATATCGAGCGCGACGCGGTGCGCCGCGCCGGCAAAGGCGGCATTGGTGGCCTCGGCGTCGCCATAGCGCGCCTCGGCGGCGATGTTGCCCGCGGCTTCGTCGAGGACGAGCGGCGCACCCGGCGCCACGGCGTCGTGCAGGTCCACCACCATCGGCAGGTCCTGGTAGTCCACGGCGACGGCCTCGGCCGCGTCGCGTGCCTCGGCCTGGCTGTTGGCCACCACCAGCGCGACCGGCTCTCCCACGAAACGGACGCGCTCGTGGGCCAACGCGCGCCTCGGTGGCGACACGCAGGGCGATCCGTCTGCCCGCTTGAACCCTGTAGCGCCCTGCATGGCCTGCACGCCAGCGGCAACGAGGTCGGCGCCGGTGATCACGCAAAGCACGCCGGGCATCGCGGAGGCTGCGGCGCCATCGATCGACGCGATCCGCGCATGGGCGTAGGGCGACCGAACAAAGACCAGATGCGATTGGTCCGGCAGGGACACGTCGTCGGTGTAGCGGCCGGCGCCCGCCAGCAAGCTGTCATCCTCCAGGCGGCGGACCGACTGGCCGCTGCCAAATCGGGTGGGGGTCGGTGCAGTGCTCACGGCGCTTCCTTGTGGGGGTCTCGCTGCACTATAGGGGCCTTGAGCGGAGGCGAAGCCGTGTATACCTCGGGGGATGCAACTTCCCTGGCTTGAACCCGGCGACCCGCTGCCCGATCCCTCGACCGCGTGGGGCGAACAGGACCCTGTGCCCGGGCTGCTGGCCGCCGGCGGCGCGCTGGATGTGCAGACGCTGCAGCGCGCCTACGCCCGCTGCATCTTTCCGTGGTTCAGCGACGGTCAGCCGATCCTCTGGTGGAGTCCGGATCCGCGCATGGTGCTCGATGTGTCACGCTTCAAGCTGCATCGCTCACTGCGCCGCACGCTCTTGCAGTTTTCGCAGACGGCCCGCTGCGAAATCCGCATCGATCACAGCTTCGAAGCCGTCATTGCTGCCTGTGCCGGCGCGCCGCGCCCCGGACAGTCGGGCACCTGGATCCTGCCGGAAATGGTGGCCGCCTACACCGCCTTGCATCGCGCCGGGCACGCCCACAGCGTCGAGACGTGGATCGACGGCGAACTCGCGGGCGGGCTCTACTGCGTCGCGGTCGGCCAGGCGGTGTTCGGAGAGTCGATGTTCACAAAGCGGCCCGACGCCTCGAAGATCGCGCTGGCGGCACTGGTCGCCTTGTGCCGGCGCCACGGCGTCGAAATGATCGACTGCCAGCAGAACACCGCGCACCTCGCGAGCCTGGGCGCCGCCGAAATGCCGCGCGAGCGCTTTGTCCATCACGTGGCCAAGGCGTGCCGGGCGCCGGCTCCCGCGTGGCAATTCACGCCCGTATACTGGTCCGAACTCCTGCCTGCGCGAGCCTCTTTCACGCCGTGACGCACCTCAAGGATCTACCGCTCCATACGTTGCAGTTCTACGCAACGGCGCCGTATCCCTGCAGCTACCTGCCGGACCGGCAAGCGCGCTCGCAGGTCGCGACGCCCAGCCACCTGATCCACAACGACACGTACTCGGAGCTCGTGCTCAACGGCTTCCGGCGCAGCGGCATGTTCACCTACCGCCCCTACTGCGACGGCTGCACGGCCTGTGTGCCGCTGCGCGTGAAGGCGAATGCGTTCAAGCCCTCTCGCAGCCAGCGCCGCGCGCGCGCGCAGCACGCCAATCTGCAGGCGCGGGTGCTCAAGCTGTGCTTCGTGCCGGAGCATTACCAGCTCTATCTCCGCTACCAGAACGGCCGTCACGCCGGCGGGGGCATGGACCACGACAGCATCGACCAGTACACGCAATTCCTGCTGCAGAGCCGCGTGAACTCGCGGCTGGTGGAGTTTCGCGAGACGCTGCCCGACGGCAGCGCGGGGGCGCTCAAGATGGTGTCGATCCTCGACGTGCTGGACGACGGCATCTCGGCGGTCTACACCTTCTACGAGCCCGACGCGGGCGCAGCGTATGGCAACTACGGCGTGGTCTGGCAGATCGAGCAGGCGCGAGAACTCGGGTTGCCACACGTGTACCTCGGCTACTGGATCGCCGACAGCGCCAAGATGAACTACAAAGCGCGCTATGTGCCCCACGAACTGCTGGTGGACGGCCGCTGGCAACCGCAAGGCAATTTCACAAAGTAAAATCGCGGCCAGTCTCTTCTGCACTGCGCCATGACAAAACCCCAATCCGATGCTCCCGCCACGCCTGTCATTCAGGTGCTGGAGCGCATGTTTTCGCTGATCGATGTGCTTGCCTCCCGCGAGGAGGCGATCTCGCTCAAGGAGATCAGCGCCAGAACCGGCCTGCACCCCTCCACGACGCACCGCATCCTGAACGACCTGGCGGTCGGACGCTTCGTCGACCGGCCCGAGGCAGGCAGCTACCGGCTGGGCATGCGGCTGCTGGAGCTGGGCAATCTGGTCAAGGGCCGGCTCAACGTTCGCGATGCGGCGCTCGCGCCCATGCGCGAATTGCACAAGCTCACGCAGCAGCCGGTGAATCTCAGCATGCGACAAGGCGATGAGATCGTCTACATCGAGCGCGCCTACAGCGAGCGATCGGGGATGCAGGTGGTCCGCGCGATCGGCGGGCGCGCGCCGCTGCACCTGACCTCCACCGGAAAGCTCTTCCTCGCCGCCGACGATGCGCAACGCGTGCGCAGCTATGCAACGCGCACCGGCCTGGCGGGCCACACGCGCAACAGCATCACGCAACTGCCCGTGCTGGAGCGGGAGCTCTCGAAGGCACGCCAATACGGCATTGCGCGTGACAACGAAGAACTCGAACTGGGGGTGCGATGCATGGCGGCCGGCATCTACGACGACCAGGGCAAGCTCGTAGCCGGCCTGTCGATCTCGGCGCCGACCGACCGGCTCGACGAAGGCTGGCTGCCCAAGCTGCAAGCCACGGCCAACGAAATCTCCGGTGCTTTAGGCCACAGCGCGGAAGCGGCCGCGCCCGCAGCCTGAGCGGAGCGCCTTCCAATCGGTCGAGGGGTGGTGCGGGGCAGCATGGCCGCGCGGGGCGCGGACTGCCGGTCCGCGATCAGCCGGTCAGCCTGCTACGTGGCCGGCGTGCAGCAACGGGCTGGTGTGCTGGGTGGCTTCGAGCCAGCGGCGCACGCGCTCGGCATCGCCGATGCGGCTGAACTTGCCCGCTGAGTCCAGGAACACCATGATCAGCTTGCGACCGGCGATCCGCGTCTGCATCACCAGGCACTGACCGGCTTCGGAGATGTAACCGGTCTTCTGCAGGCCGATTTCCCAGTCGGGACTGCGCACCAGGCTGTTGGTGGTGTTGTACTGCAAGGTGCGGTTGCCCACCTCGATCTGATGCTCTGGCGAGGTCGACAGTGCACGCACGGTGGGGTCGGCATGCGCGGCATTCACCAGCAACGCCAGGTCCTGCGCACTCGCCTGGTTGCGGCTCGACAGACCGGTGGGCTCAACGTAACGCGTGTCCTTCATGCCGAGCATCCGCGCCTTGGCGTTCATCACGCTCACGAATGTCGCCAGGCCGCCCGGGTAGGTCCGGCCCAGCGCATGCGCGGCACGGTTCTCGCTGGACATCAGCGCCAGATGCAGCAGTTCGCCGCGCGACAGCGTGGTGCCCACCGTCAAGCGCGAGCGGCTTCCCTTTTCCGTGTCGACATCGTCCTGGGTGATGGTGATCAACTCGTCGGCAGGCAGACGCGCCTCGCTGATCAGCAGGCCCGTCATCAATTTGGTGAGCGATGCAATCGGCAGCACCGCGTGGTCGTTCTTGCTGAAGAGCACTTCGTGGGTGTCCTGGTCGATCACCAGGGCCACGCTGGATTTGAGATCCAGCGCATCATTCACGCTGTGCAGGCCTGCCATCTGGCCAAAGGACTGCCGCGCCGGCGTTTCAACCCGGACCACCGAGCGGCGCTCGACCGCGACCACGGTTTTGCCACCCTTCTTCCGGATGGTCGCGACCACGTTGCGGCCGCCGCTCACCGTCTTTTCAGCCTGCGTCCGGCCCTTGACATCGCGCTTGGACGCCACGGCACGCGCCGGCTGAGCCGACGACTTGGCCGCCTTGCGCTTGCCGTCCGTTGCAACTTGGGATTTCTTCGCGGCTGGTGCCTTCTTCGCAGCGGCCTGTGCGCCGGGCAGCAAAAACGCCGTGGCGCAAAGCGCGACGGCGAGCATGCGGCAAGCAGAGATAAAGCGCCGGCTGGAGGTGCGAGGAGACAGGACTGGTGGCATCAAAAACTCTCCGGCAGCGTGCGATTGGGAAGCGCAGTGTATCCAAATCAAAAAAAGCACGCAATATCAGTTACTTGCAACTTCTTTCTCAATTGAAACAAAAGAGTTACCGCGCAACTAGCCCTGTGCGGCCACTCTCTCAGATTGGCTTTGTAACTTGTTGAGGGCGCTCAGGTATGCCTTTGCAGACGCCACAACGATGTCCGGATCTGCACCGACCCCGTTGACCACGCGCCCGGCATTTTGTAACCGAACCGTAACCTCACCTTGGCTCTCGGTCGATCCGCTGATCGCGTTCACCGAATAGAGCACCATCTCGGCGCCGCTGTTCACGTGGGTCTCGATCGCCTTCAACGAAGCATCAACCGGGCCATTGCCATCGGACTTGCCGGTGACTTCTTTGCCCTGCACGGTAAACACGATGGTGGCTTCGGGCCGCTCGCCGGTTTCGCTGTGCTGCGACAAAGACACAAAGGCAAACTGTTCGTTAACGTGCGCCACCTCTTCCGCGCTGACAAGCGCAAGGATGTCTTCGTCGAAGATCTCGCTCTTGCGGTCGGCTAGTTCCTTGAAGCGCAGGAAGGCGGCGTTGATGTCGGCTTCGCTCTCCATGGTCACGCCGAGTTCGATCAGGCGCTGCTTGAAGGCGTTGCGTCCACTCAACTTGCCCAGCACGATCTTGTTGGCGGTCCAGCCCACGTCCTCCGCCCGCATGATTTCGTAGGTGTCGCGCGCCTTGAGCACGCCGTCCTGGTGGATGCCCGAGGCGTGTGCGAACGCGTTGGCGCCGACGACCGCCTTGTTCGGCTGCACGACGAAGCCGGTCGTCTGGCTCACCATGCGGCTGGCAGCGACGATGTACTGCGGATCGATGTTCATCTCGAGGCCGAAGTAGTCCTTGCGGGTCTTCACGGCCATGACGATCTCTTCGAGCGAGCAGTTGCCGGCGCGCTCGCCCAGGCCGTTGATCGTGCACTCGACCTGGCGCGCGCCGCCGATCTTCACGCCGGCCAGCGAGTTGGCCACCGCCATGCCCAGGTCGTTGTGGCAATGCACCGACCAGATCGCCTTGTCGCTGTTGGGCACACGCTCGCGCAAGGTCTTGATGAAGGTGCCGTACAGCTCCGGAATTGCATAGCCCACGGTGTCCGGCACGTTGATCGTTGTAGCGCCCTCGTCGATCACGGCCTCGAGCACGCGACAGAGAAAGTCCATGTCGCTGCGATAGCCGTCTTCCGGGCTGAACTCGACGTCGCCGATCTGGTTGCGCGCAAAACGCACCGCCAGCTTGGCCTGCTCGAACACCTGGTCGGGCGTCATGCGCAGCTTCTTTTCCATGTGCAGCGGAGAAGTCGCAATGAAGGTGTGGATGCGTCCCCGCGCAGCGCCTTTGAGCGCCTCCGCGGCACGGCCGATGTCACGATCGTTGGCGCGCGACAAGCCGCACACGGTCGAATCCTTGATCGCATTTGCAATCGCCTTGACGGCCTCGAAGTCGCCGTTCGAGCTGGCCGGAAAGCCAGCTTCGATCACGTCAACCTTGAGCTTTTCCAGGAGCTTGGCGATGCGCATCTTCTCGTCGCGCGTCATGGAAGCGCCCGGCGATTGCTCGCCGTCACGCAGGGTGGTGTCGAAAATAATGAGTTGGTCGGTCATCGTGGATCTCCTTGAATTCTTGCCACCTTGCGGGACGGGGTGCCTCAGGCGAGCGCAACCGTCGATTGTGCGCCGAGTGCGCCGCGGCTCTTCGCGCGCTGCAGGCCCGCGACGATGGCCTTGAGCGACGCAGACAGGATGTCGGCATCAATGCCCACGCCGAACAGCGTTTGCGATTCGTCGATGCGCAGTTCGAGGTAGGCAGCCGCCTTGGCATCGGCGCCGGCACCGATCGCGTGCTGGTGATAGTCGATCACGCGGACGGCGTGGCCGGTGGCCTCGGCGAAGGCATGGATGAAGGCGTCGATCGGGCCGTTGCCGCGGCCTTCAATGCGCCGAATTTCCCCCTCCCACGGCAGGTCGCCACGCAGGACCACCGATGCGTTGGCACCCTCGCCCTGCTCTTCGATCACGCGGTGCTGCAAAGCCTGCACGGTCTTGAGGCCGTACTCGCGCTCGAACAGCGCGTAGAGGTCGGCTGCGCTCAGTTCCTTGCCGCCGACATCCATCACGCGCTGCACGGTCTGCATGAACTCGATCTGCAGACGGCGCGGCATCTCGATGCCGTATTCGCTTTCGAGCAGGTACGCCATGCCACCCTTGCCCGACTGGCTATTCACGCGGATCACGGCCTCGTAGCTGCGACCCAGGTCCTTCGGGTCGATGGGAAGGTAGGGAATGGCCCAGACGTCGTCGTCCTTGCGCAGCGCAAATGCCTTCTTGATCGCGTCCTGGTGCGAGCCCGAGAACGAGGTGTAGACCAGATCACCCGCGTACGGATGGCGCGGATGCACCGGCAGCTGGTTGCAGTGCTCGACCTCGGCGCGAATGGCGTCGATGTCGGAGAAGTCGAGGTTCGGCGTGACGCCCTGCACATAAAGGTTGAGCGCGACGTTCACCACGTCGAGGTTGCCGGTACGTTCGCCGTTGCCGAAGAGGCAGCCTTCGACACGGTGCGCGCCTGCCATCAAGGCGAACTCGGCGGACGCAGTGCCCGTGCCGCGATCGTTGTGCGGATGGACCGAGACCACGACGTTGGGCCGGTCGGCAAAACGGCGGCACATCCACTCGATCTGGTCGGCGAAACCATTGGGCGTGCTGATTTCCACCGTCGTCGGAAGATTGAGGATGATCGGCCGCCCTGCACCCCACGCGGTGATCGCCGTTTCGCAGGCCTGCAACGACACATCGAGTTCAGTCATACAGAACACCTCGGGCGAATATTGAAGCACCCACTCGGTTTCGGGCTGAGCGTCCGTCAGGCGCTTGATTTGGCCCACGCTGCGGTCAATGAGCGCCATGACCTCGGGCACGCTCATACCGAACACCACTTCCCGCCACACCGGCGCCACCGCGTTATAGACATGAACGATCGCCTTCCGCGCACCGCGCAGCGATTCGACGGTGCGCGCAATGAGCTCTTCGCGCGCCGGCGTCATCACCTGGATGGTCACATCATCAGGAATGCGATCTTCGTCGATGAGCTTGCGCAGGAAGTCGAACTCCACCTGCGACGCGGCCGGAAAGCCGACCTCGATTTCCTTGAAGCCGATGCGCACGAGCAAATCGAACATGCGCAGCTTGCGATCCAGGTCCATCGGCTCGATGAGCGCCTGATTGCCATCGCGCAGGTCGGTCGACAGCCAGATCGGGGCCTTCGTCAGCACGGCGTCGGGCCAGGTGCGGTCCTTGAGGCCGATCGGTGCGAATGCGCGGTACTTGGCTTGCGGGTGCTTCAACATGTCGATTTCTCTGTGGTGGTGTGACCACCAGCAACCCCCAAACAAAACGGCCCGTTGCTGGTGCGAACGGGCCGTGGTGAGGGATTTGCGCGCGCGCTACCGTCTCCGCCCGTGGGGCAGGTTTAGTAGGGACAGCGAAATCTTGTTCATGAGGACTGGAAATATAGCACGGTCAGGCAAGCCGGTGCCCTTCACTTATGCAGGCCGCGTTCATCTGGCTCGTCAGTCGACATGCTGATCACGCTGACAGGTTGGCCTTTGGCCTTGCGCCAACCGTAGACCACGTAGCCGCTCAAGCCATACGCGACGAACACGCCGAACAGCACCGTCGGCGGATGGATGTTAATGACCGCGATGCCCAGTGCGATCAGCACGATCACCACAAAGGGCACGCTCTTCTTCATCTGGATATCCTTGAAGCTGTAGAACGGCGCGTTCGTCACCATCGACAAGCCCGCATACAGCGTGAAAGCGAAAGTGATCCAGGTGATCTGCGTCCACGAGAGGTACAACACCTCGTCGCCGCGCTTGCCCCACTCGGTCATCAACCAGATGAAACCGGCCACGAGCGCCGCGGCCGCCGGTGATGGCAAGCCCTGGAACCAGCGCTTGTCGACCACATCGGTGTTCACGTTGAAGCGCGCCAGCCGCAATGCCGCGCAAGCGCAGTACACGAAGGCTGCAATCCAGCCCCACCGCCCCAGCCCCTTGAGCGACCACTCGTACGCGATCAAGGCCGGCGCCGCGCCGAAGGAGACCATGTCGGACAGCGAATCCATCTGCTCGCCAAACGCGCTTTGGGTATTGGTCATGCGCGCCACACGACCATCGAGGCTGTCGAGGATCATCGCGGCGAACACGCCGAGCGCGGCCAGGTCGAAGCGCGCATTCATCGCCATCACGACCGAATAGAAGCCGCCGAACAACGCGGCGAGCGTGAACAGGTTCGGCAGGACGTAGATGCCCTTGCGGCGCTTGCGCGGCTGGATCTCGTCGGGAAGGGTGTCGTCGTGCATTGGTGTCAGTTTAGTTCAGGCGTCGTTGCGGCCTGCAAAGAAAAAGGCCACCGCAAGCGGTGGCCTCGTCAGCAGATCAGGCGATCAGTTACGGGTCTGGTCGACCAGCTTGTTCTTCTTGATCCACGGCATCATCGCGCGCAGTTGCTCGCCGACGATTTCGATCTGGTGCTCGGCGTTGATGCGGCGGCGGCTGATCAGCGCAGGTTGGCCGGCAGCGGCTTCGAGCACGAAGCTCTTAGCGTACTCACCGGTCTGGATGTCCTTGAGCACTTGCTTCATGACCTTCTTGGTCTCGTCGGTCACGATGCGCGGCCCCGTGACGTATTCGCCGTATTCGGCGTTGTTGGAGATCGAGTAGTTCATGTTGGCAATGCCGCCTTCATAGATCAGGTCCACGATGAGCTTGAGCTCGTGCAGGCATTCGAAATACGCCATCTCGGGCGCGTAGCCGGCTTCCACCAGCGTCTCGAAGCCGGCCTTGATCAGCTCGACCGTGCCGCCGCACAAAACAGCTTGCTCACCGAACAGGTCGGTTTCTGTTTCTTCGCGGAAGTTGGTTTCGATGATGCCGGCCTTGCCGCCGCCATTGGCGGTGGCGTAGCTCAGCGCCAGGTCACGCGCCTTGCCGCTCTTGTCCTGGTGCACGGCCACGAGGTGGGGCACGCCGCCGCCTTGCGTGTAGGTGCTGCGAACCGTGTGGCCGGGGGCCTTCGGCGCAACCATCCAGACGTCAAGGTCGGCACGCGGCTGCACGAAGCCGTAGTGCACGTTGAAACCGTGTGCGAAGACGAGCGAAGCGCCTTCCTTGATGTTCGGTGCCACGTCGTTCCTGTAGACGGCAGCGATCTGCTCGTCGGGCAAGAGGATCATGACCACGTCGGCCGACTTCACGGCATCGGCCACTTCGGCGACCTTGAGGCCGGCCTTGCCGACCTTGTCCCACGAAGCGCCGCCCTTGCGCAAGCCGACCACGACCTTGACGCCGCTGTCGTTCAGGTTCTGTGCGTGGGCGTGGCCTTGCGAGCCGTAGCCGATGATCGCGACGGTCTTGCCCTTGATGAGGCTGAGATCGGCGTCCTTGTCGTAGTAAACCTTCATGATGTGTCTTTCCTAATTAATTCAGGCACCCAGTAGGGCGCGTTCGCTCACAGTTGGCCGGAGGAATTCCGGTCTTTCATTTGCTGGTTGATGGACACGAGGTTGTCGTGAATGCGGAACAGCAGGATCAGCAATTCGCTGTAGACGCGAACCATGATCGCGCCGAAAACCAGAACACCAATGGCCATCAGAAAGCGGCCCTGGAACAGAGACGCAATGCTCGTCCCGAGCACGGCCAGCAGTCCGAGAAAATACAGAATCCTGATGATGACAGGCGTCACCATCTTGTCGAAACCCAGCAGGTCTTGCATTCACTTCTCCTCTTGTATTGATAACGGATGAAACGGGGGATCTGCGCCCCTCTACACGCGCAGAATGCGCTCGCCCCGGCCGATGCCGCTGGCGCCAGTGCGCACGGTTTCCAGAATGGCGCTGCGCTCGATGGCTTCGAGGAAAGCGTCGTTTTTGCCGTGGTCGCCGGTCAGCTCGATGGTGTAGCTCTTGTCGGTGACGTCGATGATGCGGCCGCGAAAAATCTCGGCCATGCGCATCATTTCTTCGCGCTCCTTGCCCACCGCGCGCACCTTCACCATCATGAGCTCGCGCTCGGTGTACGAGCCCTCGGTCAGGTCGACGACCTTCACGACTTCGATCAGGCGGTTGAGATGCTTGGTGATCTGTTCGATCACTTCATCGGAGCCGGCGGTGACGATGGTCATGCGCGACAGGCTCGCGTCTTCGGTCGGTGCGACGGTGAGCGATTCGATGTTGTAGCCGCGGGCCGAGAACAGGCCGACCACGCGGGAGAGTGCACCGGGCTCGTTCTCGAGCAGCACGGCAATGATGTGTTTCATAAGCGAAGAACTCCTCTTTTCGGTGCCCTCCCCGCGCGGCGGTAACCGTGCGGCTTGGCAGCCAATAGATTCGTCTTGAGTTAAGAGAAGAAAACCAGGCCAGCGCTTTGCCGGTCTGGAGCTTGTGCTTTAAAGGTCCTCGGCGCCCAACAGCATTTCGGTGATGCCCGCGCCGGCCTTGACCATCGGGAACACGTTCTCGGTGGGATCGGTACGGAAGTCCAGGAACACGGTGCGGTCCTTGAGCTTGCGCGCTTCGCGCAGCGCGGGCTCCACATCCTGCGGCCGCTCGATCAGCATGCCGACGTGGCCATAGGCCTCGGCCAATTTCACGAAGTTGGGCAGCGCGTCCATGTAGCTGTGGCTGTAGCGGCCGGAGTACTCGATCTCCTGCCATTGGCGAACCATGCCCAGGTAGCGGTTGTTGAGCGAGCAGATCTTGATCGGCGTGTTGTACTGCAGGCAGGTCGACAGTTCCTGGATGCACATCTGCACCGAACCTTCGCCGGTGATCGTGAACACCTCGGCCTCGGGCTTCGCGAGCTTGATGCCCATCGCGTACGGGATGCCAACGCCCATCGTCCCGAGGCCGCCCGAGTTGATCCAGCGGCGCGGCTCGTCGAAGCGGTAGTACTGCGCTGCCCACATCTGGTGTTGACCCACATCCGACGTGATGTACGTGTCGGTGTCCTTGGTCATGTTCCAGAGGGTCTCGACCACGTACTGGGGCTTGATCACGTCCTTGTTGTCGCGGTCGTACTTCAGGCAATCCTTGCTGCGCCACGCTTCGATCGTGGTCCACCAGTCGGACAGCGCACCGGCATCGGGCCGCGTCGTGCTTTCCTTGACCATCGTGATCAGTTCGGTCAGCACATCCTTCACGTCGCCGACGATCGGAACGTCGACCTTCACGCGCTTGGAAATGCTCGACGGGTCGATGTCGACATGGATGATCTTGCGGTCGTTCTGCGCGAAGTGCTTCGGATTGCCGATCACGCGGTCGTCGAAGCGCGCGCCCAGCGCCAGCAACACATCGCAGTTCTGCATCGTGTTGTTGGCTTCCACCGTGCCGTGCATGCCGAGCATGCCGAGGAACTTGCGGTCGCTGGCCGGGTAGGCGCCGAGGCCCATGAGCGTGCTAGTGACCGGGTAGCCGAGCATGTCGACCAGCGTGCGGACTTCGTTGGTCGCATTGCCCAGCAGCACACCGCCGCCCGTGTAGATGTACGGGCGCTTGGCGTTCAGCAACAGTTGCAGCGCCTTGCGGATCTGCCCACCGTGGCCCTTGCGCACCGGGTTGTACGAGCGCATCTCGACCTTGTCGGGATAGCCAGCGTACACAGCCTTCTTGAATGACACGTCCTTCGGGATGTCCACGACTACAGGGCCGGGGCGGCCGGTGCGGGCGATGTGAAACGCCTTCTTCATGGTCATCGCCATGTCGCGCACGTCCTTCACCAGGAAGTTGTGCTTGACCACGGGACGCGTGATGCCGACGGTGTCGCATTCCTGAAACGCATCGGTGCCGATCTGCGCGGTCGAGGTCTGGCCGCTGATGATGACCATGGGAATCGAGTCCATGTAGGCCGTCGCGATGCCGGTGACCGCGTTGGTCAGCCCGGGGCCGGAAGTCACCAACGCCACGCCGACCTCGCCGGTCGCACGCGCAAAGCCGTCCGCCGCGTGGACCGCGGCCTGTTCGTGCCGCACCAGCACATGCTGGATGGTGTCTTGCTTATAAAGCGCGTCGTAGATGTACAGAACGGCACCGCCGGGGTAGCCCCAGAGGTATTGCACACCTTCGGCCTGCAGTGCCTTAACCAGCACTTCAGCGCCCATGAGCTCTTGAGTTTGGGTGCCCATCCCCGAGGATGCGGCTGCTGCAGAAGCGATTTCTGCTTTCGAGATTTCCATGATGAACCTTTGGCGTTTTTTCGGGAACGAAAAACCTTGGGTGCCCCTTGCCAACCCTTGTGGGGCCGCGCCAGGACTTGAGGCCAACACCATGGGCGGACTGGATGCGCCGCCGGACGATGACCCGTTTGCTTGATTTGCCGATTGCTTTTGAAAGCAAGGCGGATTATGACACCGGCGGCGAGCCTCTCCGGCCGACTGCTGTGCGGGACACGCTGCAAGGCATAATTCTCTGAGACAAAAACACAACAGTCGCAAGAGACAACAACCACACGGCGCCCACGTCGGCGCCCCTCTCGCTTGGCCACAGAAACCGAACTCTCCGACTTCCTGAAGAATGTGGAGCGGCGCGCGTTCAAGCGCTCGGTCTACCACGTGCGGGACGAGGAAGCGGCGCTCGACATCGTGCAGGACAGCATGATGAAGCTGGCCCAGCACTACGGCGACAAGCCGGCCAACGAGTTGCCGATGCTGTTCCAGCGCATCCTGTCGAACTGCACGCTCGACTGGTTCCGCCGACAGAAGACGCGGCGCGCCCTGTTCTCGAACCTCAGCGATTTCGAGTCCCCGGACGACGATGGCGATTTCGATCTGCTCGGCAGCTATGTTGGCCCTGCAGATTCCCGCGAGACGGAGAGCGCCGAAGACACGACGCGGCGCGCCCAGATTTTTCACGCGATCGAAGAACAGGTTGCAGCCCTTCCGGGCCGTCAACGCGAGGCGTTCCTGATGCGTTACTGGGAAGAAATGGACGTGGCCGAAACCGCTGCGGCCATGGGCTGCTCCGAAGGCAGCGTCAAAACCCATTGTTCGCGTGCTGTCCACGCCCTGAGCAAGGCGCTCAAGGCCCGGGGAATTTCTTTATGACCACTGTGCCTTCAAACACCTCCGCCGCCGAAGACCAGTTCGGGCGTCGCCTGGCGGGCCGGCTCACAGCAGGCTCCCACGAGTTGCCGCACGCCGTGGGGGAGCGACTGCGCGTTGCCCGCATGCAGGCGCTGGCCCAACGCAAAACAGTTCCGCAGCTGCGCCCCGCGCCTGTGGTGGTGCAGGCAGGAAACAGCGCAATGCTCGACGGCGGCTGGTGGACCCGCGTCGGCGCTCTGGTGCCGCTGATCGCGCTGGTGGTCGGGCTCTTCGTCATCAGCGCGGTGCAGGACGACGACCGCGCCAGCGAACTGGCCGATGTGGATGCCGCGCTGCTGACTGGCGACCTGCCGCCTGCCGCCTATGCCGACCCGGGTTTCGCCCAGTTCCTGCGGTCCGAGAGCAACGGCGCGGACCGGTGAACGCTCCCGTGTCTTTGCGGGTCTCCCGCTTGCTTTCCATGGTGCCTGCGCCTTCTCGCACGCCCACGCGCCGGTCGCTGACTTCCATGGCTTTCGCCTGCGTGTTGGCATCGGGCACGTTCAGCCTGTGGCCTGAGATATCGCGCGCCCAAACCGCAGCCAAAGCGGCACCAGCCGCGACCACGCCCGTCGCAGCCCGTCCGCAGTGGAAGGATCTGGAAAACGCGCAGCAGCAAGCGCTCCGCCCCCTGGCACCGCATTGGGACGAACTCAGTGCCGGACACAAGCGCAAGTGGCTCGCGCTGTCGCGCAACTACAAGGCTATGCCGCCGGACGAGCAAGCCCTGCTCCACAGCCGGATGACCGAGTGGGCGGCGCTCAGCCCCCAGCAGCGCACGCAGGCACGTTTCAATTTCGCAGAAGTCAAACGACTGCCGGCGGACGAACAGAAGGCCAAATGGGCCGAGTACCAGGCGCTGAGCGATGACGAAAAGCGCCGCCTGGCCGAACGTGCGCCCGCACGCCCTCGGGGCGCCGCCGTCCCTGTGCGTCCCGTCTCCCCGCAGAAATTGGTGCCGGTGCCGGCCACCGCGCCCAAGGGCCAGCACACGCCCCGGCTCGAGCGCGGGCCCGGCGCAGGAAGCAAACCCGCGCCCTGAGACAATGGGAGGATGCGCTCCCGTTCCCCTGCGAATCTCGCCTCCCCCGGGCCGACAACCTCCGCCCCAGCCCCGTCGATCACCACCACCCTGACCACGCCCGGTCTCTGGCGGCGGATGGCTTGCTGGCTCTACGAAGGCATGCTGCTCTTTGCGGTCGTCTTCGTCGCTGCCTGGCTGTTCAGTACGCTCGGCCAGATGCGCGACGCCATGGACGCGCGCCGCAATCTGCTCCAGGCGTTCGTCTTCGTCATCTTCGGCGTGTACTTCACCTGGTTTTGGGCCAAAGGCCAGACGTTGGCCATGAAGACGTGGAACATCCGGGTGGTCGACCGCCTCGGTCGCCCGGTGACGCAGGCGCGCGCATTCTGGCGCTATTTGTTGAGTTGGGTATGGTTTCTGCCGCCCCTCGCGGGCATCGCGCCGTTCAAGCTGTCGGGCGGCGAATCCGCGGTGCTGATCATCGGCTGGGTCATCGTCTGGGCCCTGCTGGCGCGCTTTCATCCTGACCGCCAGTTCTGGCATGACGCATGGGCCGGCACCCGCCTGATCACTTCGGCCCCGATGAGCCGCCGATGAACCGCCCGCTGCCCGACCCCGCCGTCAACCCGCAAAAAGCCCGCAAAGGGCTGGAGCGCGTTTTCCATGCGACCTTGATCTCCTTGCAGGGCCTGCGCGCCGGCTGGGGAGAGCCCGCCTTCCGGCAAGAAGCCATCCTCGCCCTCGTTCTGATTCCAGCCGCCTTCTGGGTCGGCCGGAACTGGGTCGAGGTCGCCCTGCTGGCCGCCACCGTGGTGCTCGTTCTGATCGTCGAACTGCTCAATACGGCGGTCGAAGCGGCCATCGACCGCATCGGACCCGAATGGCACGACCTCTCCAAGCGCGCCAAGGACATGGGCAGCGCCGCGGTGCTGCTGTCGCTCCTCCTGTGCAGTGCCACCTGGGCAGCTGCGATCTGGCAACGCCTGACAACCTGATTTACCGATGACCGCGAAATTTTCTGTGTGTGTGTACTGCGGCTCGCGTCCGGGCGAGCGCGAAGAGTTCGCCAGCGCGGCGGTCGCCGTCGGCCGGTGGATCGGCGAGCGCGGCGGCCAATTGGTCTACGGCGGCGGCCGTACCGGCTTGATGGGCACCGTGGCGGAAGCGACGCGCGCCGCCGGTGGCCGCGTGGTCGGCATCATCCCCAAGGCGCTGGTCGACAGAGAGCTTGCCAACACGCTGTGCGACGAGCTGCACATAGTCGACACCATGCATGAGCGCAAAGCCATGATGGGCGAACGCGCCGATGCGTTCATCGCCCTGCCCGGCGGCATCGGTACCTTCGAGGAGCTGTTCGAGATCTGGACCTGGCGCCAGCTCGGCTACCACAACAAGCCGGTCGGCATCCTCAACGTGGCTGGTTACTACGACACGATGCTCGCCTTCCTGGCGCACGGCGTGCGCGAGGGCTTCATGGGCGAATGGCAGATGGACCTGATCCGGTCAGGCACCGAGGTTCAGCCCCTGCTCCAGGCGCTGCACGACGAATCGCGCCGCCAGCCGGGCGCGGACAAGCTCGCCGAAGTGGTCTGAGCGGCGCCGGACCTCAGACGGCCGCTTCGTCCTCTTCCCCAGTGCGAATGCGCACCACGCGCTCGACGGCAGTGACAAAGATCTTGCCGTCGCCGATCTTGCCGGTGCGCGCTGCGCCGACCACGGCCTCGATGCAACGGTCGACGTCGGCCTCGTTGACGACCACTTCCACTTTCATCTTGGGCAGGAAGTCGACCACGTATTCGGCCCCGCGGTAGAGCTCGGTGTGGCCCTTCTGACGACCGAAGCCCTTGACCTCCGTGACGGTCAATCCGGTGACGCCGACCTCCGCCAGTGCCTCGCGCACATCTTCGAGCTTGAACGGTTTGACGATGGCGGTGATTTGCTTCATGGGGGATCTCTTCCGGCGGTTGCGTTGAACGTGCTGGCCGATAGGGTAACGCCAATCGGCCGCGCGCTCAGTGGATGACCCGCCCGTCGGCCGGCTGTTAGGCTCGATGCGATGTCCGTCGCACCTCCATCAACCCCCGGCGCCTTTGTGCGCAGCGACAGTCGCAAGGCGTACGCGCTCCTGGTCTTCACCACGCTGACGTGGGGTGCGAATGCGGTCGCAGCGCGACTCGCGGTGGGCGAGGTGTCACCGATGACCATGACCGGCATGCGCTGGGTTATCTGCTGCTTCGCGCTCTGGATCGCAGCGCGCCACCAGATCCGGGCGCACTGGCGCACGCTGCTCCCGCACTGGCGCCGCATCGTGCTGATGGGCAGCTTCGGCTTCACGGGCTTCAACGCCCTCTTCTACACCGCGGCGCACCACACGACCGCGATCAACATCGCCATCATCCAGGGCACGATTCCCGTCCTCGTGCTGTTGGGAAGCCTCTTCTTCTTTCGAACGCGCATCGGGGTGCTGCAGGCCGTCGGCGTGGCGCTGACCATGGCCGGCATCGCGGTGGTCGCGTCCGGCGGCGAGCTGGCGGCGCTCGCCCACCTGGCGTTCAACATCGGCGACGTCTGGATGGTCATTGCCTGCCTCCTCTACGCCGGCTACACCATGGGCCTGCGCGGGCGGCCGGCAGTGCCGGGCATCGTGTTCTTCGCGGCGATGGCGGCGGTGGCATGCCTGAGCTCTCTGCCGCTGATGGCTTTCGAAGTCGCCACTGGGCGCTTCGTCGTCCCGACGGCCACCGGTGTAGCGCTCGTGCTGTTCGTCGGCCTGCTGCCCTCGTTCATGACGCAGCTCACCTTCATCCGGGCGGTCGAGCTGATCGGCCCGGCGCGCGCCGGGGTCTTCCTCAACCTGGTGCCCATCTTCGGCCCGTTGCTCGCCGTCCTCGTGCTGGGCGAGGCCCTGTCGCTGTATCACGCCGTGGCGCTCGCGCTGGTGTTGGGCGGCATCGCGGTGGCGGAGTATCTGGGGCCGCGCCGACGCTGATCCGGATTCGTTTTTAAACTGGCGCTCCACCCACGCCGCAAAGCACGCTTGACCGACCTCGTCCTTCACATCCACGGCGCGCCATCGGAGATCGATGCCGACGCGTGGAACAACCTGCTGGCGAGCCAGCCGACCCCGTCGCCCTTCATGCGGCACGAATACCTGGCCGCCTTGCACGACAGCGCCAGTGCGACGCCCGAGAGCGGCTGGACGGCTGCCTTCGTCACGCTGCGGCGCGGCGCGCAGCTGGTGGCGGCCTGCCCGGTCTACGTCAAAACGCACTCCTACGGCGAATACGTCTTCGACTGGGCCTGGGCCAACGCCTACGAGCAGCATGGCCTGGCCTACTACCCGAAGGCGGTGGTCGCCGTGCCTTTCACGCCGGTGCCGGGCGTCCGCCTGCTGGCGCGCGACGCGGAAAGCCGGGCGCTGCTGGTGCAGGGCCTGGTCCAGTGGTGCAAGCAGCAGGCGCTGTCCTCATTGCACCTGCTGTTCGGCGCGGACGAAGACATTGCCGCTTGCGAAGACGCGGGGCTGATGCTCCGTCACACGGTCCAGTTCCACTGGCGCAATGCAGGCTGGCCGGACTTCGATGCGTTTCTGGCGAGCCTCGCGCACGACAAGCGCAAGAAGATCCGCCAGGAGCGCCGCAAGGTCGCCGAGGCCGGCGTGGTCTTTCGCTGGGCCAGGGGCCGCGACATTTCAGCGATCGATTGGGATTTTTTCTATCGCTGCTACGCCCGCACCTACCGCGAGCACGGCAATGCGCCCTATCTCACGCGCGATTTCTTCCAGCGCATGGCCGACCAACTGCCCGATGCCTGGCTTCTTTTCGTCGCCGAGCGCAACGGTCATCCGATCGCCAGCAGCCTCATCGCGCTCTCGGCAAGTGCCGATCCGCACGCGCCGTCAGCTGCCCCGCTCGTGGCCTATGGCCGGTACTGGGGCGCCCTGGAGCGCGTCGACTGCCTGCATTTCGACGCCTGCTACTACCAGCCGCTGCAGTGGTGCATCGATCACGGGGTGCAGCGCTTCGAAGGCGGCGCCCAGGGCGAGCACAAAATGGCGCGCGCATTGATGCCGGTCAAGACCACCAGCGCGCACTGGCTGGCCCACCCGTCGTTCGCCGACGCCGTCGAACAGTTTTTGGCGCGCGAAGGCGCCGGCATCGACAACTACATGGCGCATCTCGACGAGCGCAGCCCTTTCAAGGCGGCTTGATCAGTCCGTCTGCAACGGCAACGGGCCCATGTCGCGCCCGTAGATGCGGCGGATGCGGCGCTCGACGGTGGGATGGGGGTCCAGCCAGTGCGCAGCCCGGCCACCCTCGGTGCCTCCGACCAGCAGCATGTGCGTCACGCCCGCGTGCCAGTTCGGCGTGAGGCCGCCGGGCAGTCGCTGCTGAGCCAAGACCTTGCGCAAGACACCGCCCAGACCGTCGCGGCTGCGCGTCCACTGCACCGCGCGCGCGTCGGCGAGGAACTCGCGCTGCCTCGACACGGCCGCCTTGAGCCCTTCGCCCGCAAGCCAGCCGAACCAGCCGACCGCCTCGATCGCGAAGCCGGGAATCGCGGTGATGCGCAGGTGCCCCAACTCGTCGCGCTCGCACATGCTTTGCCCCAACCCGAACACCATCTCCAGCCCGGCGACCATGCCGGCCAGGTGCATGTTCATGCGCGTGTCGCCCTCGCGGATATGGCTGAGCTCATGCGCCACGAGGCCCTGCATCTCCTCGCGCGTGAGCAGCTCGAGCGCATCCCGCGTCACGGCCACCACAGCGTCGTCTTCGTCCCACCCCGCGGCGAACGCGTTGATGGCCGCCGAGCGGGACACCACCATCGCCTGGGGCGGTTGCATCCGCGCCGCAATCGACAGCTCCTGCACGACGTTGCAGAAGCGCTGCTCTTCGGGCGAGCTGTCGGGTCGCGCCTCTCGCGCACCGGCGCGCCGCGCGAAGTGCTCGCCACCGCCGCCACGCAGATTCGATGACTCGATCCACCAGCCGCCCAACACAAAAAAAAGGGTCACGCCGGTGTTGACGTGAAAGAAGTAGGCCGGATATCGCAATGGCCCCGGTTGGTGCCATCCCCAGACGGCCAACCAGGTCAGCGCCAGGCCGGCATTGACGGCCAGCACCAGGAGCAAGACCGCCAATGCAAACGCAAACAACAGACGCCGCGTGCGTCGCCGCGCATCATCCTGGCGCTCGAAAAAACGCATGCCTTGCGCGCAGCGACTGAACGGTCAGAACGCGACGCGCGGCGCTTCGCGTTCCGCTTCGGAGCGCGTGCTTTCCAGCATGGCCGCGGGCGTGAAGCCGAGCAAGCGGGCCACGATCAGGTCGGGAAACTGCACCGCCTTGTCGTTGAAGTCGAGCACCTGGTCGTTGTAGGCCTGGCGCGCGAAGCTCACGCGGTTCTCGGTGCTGGTGAGCTCCTCGCTCAACGACTGCATGGTCTTGTCGGCCTTCAGGTCCGGATAGGCTTCCTGCAAGGCAAACAGCCGGCCGATGGAGCCGCCGAGTGCCTGCTCGGCAATGGCGAGCGCGCCGATGGCACCCGCGTTCGCGGGCTGCGCCCGTGCCGTGTCTGCGGCTGCCTGCGCTTGTCCGCGGGCACGGGTCACCGCTTCGAGCGTGCTCGCCTCGTGCGACAGGTATTTGCGCGCGACTTCGACCAGATTTGGCACCAGGTCATAGCGCCGCTTGAGTTGAACGTCGATCTGGCCGAAGGCGTTGGCGATCCGGTTGCGCGCCTGGACCAACCGGTTGTAGACCGCCACGGCCCACACGACGGCCATCACGACGACGGCCAGCAGAACCCACTGAGTCACGGACATGCGCTTGCTCCTCCCGAGTTAGAGGTTGAATGTTACCGGATGAAACACCGCGCCGTACCGACCAAATAAAGCCAGCGCGACACGACGTCGCCCTGGCTCTTCCTTTACTGGCTACATGTGCCGGGCGTGGCCATGCCGAGCTTGGCAACGGCCTCTTTGCCGTTTGCCTCGGACATCTGCTCGAGGTTGGCGCCGCCGACAAAGGCGCCCATCTTGATGTACTGGCGGACAAAGTAGTTTTTGCCCGATTCGAACATCAGCTTGAGCGTATTGGCCGAAAACTCGGACTCCGTGGATATCTCATGTTCCTTGCCGCCCGCCACTTCGGTTCGGAAAAACACATCGGGCGCCGATTCGCCGAGGCATTTGCCATCCACCCAAATGTCCTTCTTCAGTGCCTTGCCTACGAAGCTGTCGCGATAGACATAGAGCCCCGCGCTGCCGGCAGCCGGCGCTCCGAACTGCTTGGCCTTGGCGGTAGCTTCTGCGCTTTCCATCTTCACAGACGCGCATCCGGTGAACAGGGCCGACATCAGGACGACCAGTGCGATTCTTTTCATTCTTTCTCTCCCTTGATTTTTCCTGCTATTAACTGACTGAGTCGGGGGCAGCAAACCTCCGGTTTACGAACCACGCAAAGCTCGCCATTCCCTCTGCACCCAGATGTTTCTGGATGTAATCGAATGATGGCATAAAACGCGCCTGCCGCGTTGACGCGACCGGCGTTGTTGCGAAGGCGCAACCGCACCAGGTACCTTCAGGCGCGATCTTCCAGCGTCGCGAGAACCCGGCTCGCCACGCGCTCGAACTCGGAGGGACGGGCGCTCAGCCAGGCATGGAGGTGATGGCCCGCACCTTCAAGCCGAAGGATCTCCACACGTCGGGCCATTCGCGCACGGGTCGCGTACTCGTGTTCGACCGCCTTGGGGATCACGGCATCTTCGGTGCCCAGCACCAGCAGCAGCCGGCCTTCAAACTTTTCGAGCGCATCGAACGCAGGAGAACGCGAGAAGGATGTGGTGGCGCGAATGATGGCCTGGAACGAGGGCCCGAAAGGCGCGGTTTGGGCAGCGTCTTCATACGCGGCCGGGCAATACAGCACCAGCGCAGACGGTGCGAGCGCAGCAATGAGGCTGCACGCGACATGTCCGCCCATGCTGGAGGCGATCAAGGACACGGGGCGCGGAAGCTGCAAGCCCTCTGCCACAGCCAGCACCTGCTCGGCACGGTGCTGCAGGCTTGAATCGGCGAGCGATCCGACGCTCTCGCCGTGTCCATGAAAGTCAAAAGACGCGGAGGAAAAACCTCGCTCCGCCAGCGACGTGAGCAGCGGCTGGAATCCCTGGCGCGTCGAGCGTCCGCCGCCATGCAACGCGAGTGCACGCGGGGCGCCGCCTGACGCCGCGGACGTGATCGAGCCATGCAGCGCGCCGCTGCGAAACGGGATCTGGAAATTAGAGAGTTCCATCGACGGGACACCGTGAATTGAAGATCGCGGACCCACAAGCGAATGACGCCCGAATCGGTACCGATGCAGGCGTCTTCTTTCTGGGCCGCCTTGCCCGTTTTGACGGGCACCGCGGCGTCGGCATTCTTTTACTTCTTGTACGCAGCAATCCCGTCGACCACTTCCTTCTTGGCCGCGTCGATGCCCTCCCAGCCGAGCACCTTGACCCACTTGCCCTCTTCCAGGTCCTTGTAGTGCTCGAAGAAGTGCGAGATGGCCTTCAGGCGCATTGGGTTCACATCGTCGATGGACTTCCAGTGGCTGTAGATCGGCAGGCACTTGTCAGTCGGCACGGCGAGCACCTTGCCGTCAACGCCGGCTTCGTCTTCCATCATCAGAATGCCGAGCGGGCGGCATGGCACGACCACCCCGGGCAGCAGCGGGTACGGTGCGATGACCAGTACATCGACCGGGTCGCCATCGCCGCTCAGCGTCTGCGGCACGTAGCCGTAGTTGGCGGGGTAATACATGGCGGTGGTCATGAAGCGGTCCACGAACAACGCGCCGGACTCCTTGTCGACTTCGTACTTGATCGGATCGGAGTTCATCGGAATCTCGATCACCACATTGAAAGCGTCGGGAACGTTCTTGCCTGGGGAAACTTTGTCGAAGGACATGTCTTTTGTTGTCGTAGTTGAAAAGTGGAAGGCGGATGCGGACTAACCCGAAGTTTACTTTCCGCACCATGCAGGAGCCGCACGGAATGTGACTTTTGCCTGTAAATTGGCTTCGTTGGCCAATCGGTCCTGCGCTTTGCGCTGCGGACTTCGAGGAAGCAACGCGACGGAGATCACAGACCCGTAGGCGTTGCAGAGGGTTCGTTTTCTCCGTCTCCACAAGTCACAACGAACGAATGGAGATGCACAGAATGATTGGCAACACCCCCCTGATACTTGCCGTGGTCTGCGGCCTCGTGGCCGTCGGCTACGGTTTCTGGGCGCGCAGCTGGATCCTTGCGAAAGATCCCGGCAATGCCCGCATGCAGGAAATCGCTGCGGCGATCCAGCAAGGAGCTTCCGCCTATCTGGCCAAGCAATACACGGCCATCGCGGTCGTCGGCGTCGTGCTCACGGTGCTGATCGCCTTCTT
This sequence comes from Variovorax sp., assembly GCA_004210915.1. GTDB lineage: Bacteria > Pseudomonadota > Gammaproteobacteria > Burkholderiales > Burkholderiaceae_C > Variovorax. The sequence continues at coordinate 70,823 of SEGS01000001.1, forward strand.
CCTGGACCTGACGACGGCGGTGGGCTTCGTGATCGGCGCCGTGCTCTCGGGCGCCTGCGGCTTCATCGGCATGAACGTATCGGTGCGCGCCAACGTGCGTACCGCGCAGGCCGCGACCCAAGGCATCGGCCCGGCGCTCGACGTGGCATTTCGCGGCGGCGCCATCACCGGGATGCTGGTGGTCGGCCTCGGTTTGCTGGGGGTCTCGGCGTTTTACTGGTTCCTGGTCGGCAACGGCAACCTGAACCCCACCACCAATCTGGCCACGCTGCTGAATCCGCTGATCGGCTTTGCCTTTGGTTCGTCGCTGATTTCGATCTTTGCGCGGCTCGGCGGCGGCATCTTCACCAAGGGCGCGGACGTCGGCGCCGACCTGGTGGGCAAGGTCGAGGCCGGCATTCCGGAGGACGACCCGCGCAACCCGGCCGTGATCGCCGACAACGTGGGCGACAACGTCGGCGATTGCGCGGGCATGGCGGCCGACCTCTTCGAAACCTACGCCGTGACGCTGATCGCCACCATGGTGCTGGGTGCGCTGATGGTCACGGCAGCGCCAGTGAATGCGGTGCTGTATCCGCTGGCGCTGGGCGGCGTATCGATCATCGCGTCGATCATCGGATGCTTCTTCGTCAAAGCCTCGCCGGGCATGGTCAACGTCATGCCGGCCCTCTACAAGGGCCTCGCGGTCGCAGGCATCCTGTCGCTGATCGCATTCTGGTTCGTGACCGCCTGGATCATTCCCGACGACGCCATTGCCGCCAGCGGCAGCCAGCTCAAGCTCTTTGGCGCCTGCGTCGTGGGCCTCGCGCTCACGGCGCTGCTGGTCTGGATCACCGAGTACTACACGGGCACGCAGTACAAGCCGGTGCAGCACATCGCGCAAGCTTCGACCACGGGCCACGGCACCAACATCATTGCGGGCCTGGGCGTGTCGATGCGCTCGACCGCCTGGCCGGTGATCTTCGTATGCATCGCGATCCTCGCTTCCTACACGCTGGCCGGCCTCTACGGCATCGCCATCGCGGCGACCGCCATGCTGTCGATGGCAGGCATCGTCGTCGCGCTCGATGCCTACGGTCCCATCACTGACAACGCCGGCGGCATTGCCGAGATGTCCAACCTGCCCGACAGCGTGCGCGCCGTGACCGACCCGCTCGACGCGGTGGGCAACACCACCAAGGCCGTGACCAAGGGCTATGCGATCGGATCGGCGGGGCTCGCCTCACTGGTGCTTTTCGCTGACTACACGCACAAGCTCGAGACCTACGGCCAGGCCATCAGCTTCAACCTGAGCGACCCGATGGTGATCGTCGGCCTCTTCATCGGCGGACTGATTCCCTACCTGTTCGGCGCGATGGCGATGGAAGCGGTCGGTCGCGCGGCCGGCGCGGTCGTCGAGGAAGTGCGGCGCCAGTTCCGCGACATCCCCGGGATCATGGAGGGGACGGCCAAGCCCGAGTACGGCAAGGCGGTCGGCATGCTGACGGGCGCGGCCATCAAGGAAATGATGATTCCGTCGTTGCTGCCCGTCGTGGTGCCGATCGTGGTCGGGCTGGCCCTCGGGCCCAAGGCGCTCGGCGGGCTGTTGATGGGGACCATCGTGACCGGCCTGTTCGTCGCGATCAGCATGTGCACGGGCGGCGGCGCCTGGGACAACGCCAAGAAGTACATCGAGGACGGCCACCACGGCGGCAAGGGCAGCGAGGCGCACAAGGCCGCCGTCACCGGCGATACCGTGGGCGACCCCTACAAGGACACCGCCGGACCGGCCGTCAACCCGCTGATCAAGATCATCAACATCGTGGCGCTGCTCATCGTGCCGCTGGTGGTCAAGTTCCACGGCGGCTGATGCGCCTGAGAATCGGAGCCGCCGCCGAGCGGCTTCGGTTCCTGCCGGCGATGCGGTATCAGTTGATGCGCAGGCTGGGCGGCGTGTGCGCGCCCTGCTCCACCCGCAGCGGCACGCCTTGCAGCGTATCGAAGTCGGAAGGTGCCTCGGGCGGGCGAACGACCTCCTGCTCGTGCAGCGCGGCCACCCATTGGCCCGCAGCCGAATCGGCAGGCTCGTCGTTCGTGAAGATCCCGTCGCGCAAATAGAAGGTCTCGCCTTCCGGCCGCTCGGCGTGCAGTTCCACCAGGCGTGCAATGGGGAAGGTGTAGGTCACCATCTTTTCGCGCGTCTTCCGGTCTTTGCCGCCGCAGTTGAAGAAGCCGTCGGCCGAAATGACGATGCAGGACCCGTCCACCCCGTTATCACCCTCGGCACCGCAGTGCCAGACGGCATTGGGCAAGCGCACGCGCACCTTGTCGATCACCAGATCGCGGGTGCGGTTCATGCTGTGAAGCGGTGGGACCAGGGACCGCAACTGCCGGAGACGGTCTGCGAAGTTGTCGTCGATTGTGAATTCCACATGGTGCGTGGTGGCGCCTGAGCGCTTGACCACCTGCATGGCGACTTTGCGCGGGCGGCTCACGGGCGCCTCCCGGATCGCAAATCAATCGACTGGACGAAATTCAACCGTGGCGTTCGAGTTGGCATCATTGGGCAATTCGAATTAGAACTTTCTATTGAAAACAATGATTTTTAATCAATTGTTTCCAACTGTATGACCAATTCGAGCCGTTTGAAAGCCGATTTACAAATAGGTCAGCCGCGTGACGGCTTTCGACTTACTCGCTGGCTTCGTCGAGCGCCTTGCAGGAAGGTGCGCACACCGTTTGCGACTTGCCCAGCACTTGACGCGTGCGCAACTGCGCTCGAACGCGATGCTTGCCGCACATGAAGCAGGACATCGTGGCCCCGCTGAAAGATGCCGAAGCGCGGAAGGGGGAACCGGGCGCCTTGGATTTGTAGCGCAGACCGTCAGCCAGCACCGCTGTTTTCACTTCACCTTTGGCCATGGACGGATTCCTTTTGCATTAGATGGCTGTCCGCCGGAGCGTGCGTGGGAGCCGTGGATCGATAAACATTCATGCTCTGCATGATGGGGGCAAACCAGCGCGATGCAAGCGCCGCCCCCCATTCTCCGGCTTACTCAGGCTTCGTAGCCTGACATGGCGGCCGGCGGGGCCTGCACGTGCGCGTCCTTGAAGCGCAGCAGCAGACTGTGAAGCATCTCGGTCGACAGGCCGTGAATGACCAGTCGATGGCCGGCGCGCAGGGTCGACAGCGGCACCAGCGGATGCTTGTTGTTGACCAGAATCAGGTGCTCTGGCGCGGCCATGATGGTGGCGGCATAGATGCCGATCGTCTCGTCCAGCTGCAGCGAATTGGCGGCGCGCCAGAAGTCGTTGTCGGTCAGCATCAGCTGGTAGAGCGGCGTGAAAAGCTCGATGGCGCTCTGCAGGTCCAGGAAGTTGAGCCGCGTGCGCGGCATGTCCTCGAGCCGCAGGTCGGGCTTGCGGATCATGGAGAAGTCCACTTGCTCGGGTTTGCACAGTGCCAGGCCCTTGTCGCGCAGCGCCTTGTTCAGCCGGATCACGAAATTGAAGAGATTCAGGTCGTGCTTGAGGAACAGGTCGTCCTTCAGGGCATCGATGTCGGCGGGCTCGAGCGGCGACGTGCTGACCGGCACGGGTGAGTTGCGGCCGATGAAAGTCAGCACCTGCGAGCCGAGATGAAAGTGCCGCAGGATGAGCCAGTTGGCCTCCGGCGAAACGAAGCGCTTCAGGCCCCAGGCCAGGAAGCGGTGCAGCAGCCGCGAGTGCGACCAGTTGCGCGGCACGAAGACCTTGCAGATCTGGAACAGGATGATGAAGGTGCGTGCCAGCGGCCTGACGAAAGGCAGCAGGTACTGCCGGGAGGCGGAGCTGGAGTCCGTGAGCCAAGCCGCCTTGACGTCGTCCGGCAGGGGCGTGCTCTGGTCGAGGTACAGCGCAAGCCACGGGCTCGGATCGCGCTCGTCCCACGGACGGGTCAGGAAGTCGGGCTGAGGGGAGGAAGGCGTCGGGGTGCTCATGGCCGGCTATCTTCAACGATCCTGCATGACATGCTGAAACTGCATCAGGTAGAGCGCCGCCGTGTGGCGGGCCGTTTCGATGATCTGTTGCGGCGCGCGGCCCGTGGGGTCGAGCGACATCACCATTTCCACGGCCATCAGCCAGCGGGCCAGGTGATGCTCGTCGTTGTGACCGTGGTACTCGAGGAAACGGAACACGTCCGGCGGCAGCTTCAGGCTGGCCTTGAGCAGCGGCAGCAGCGCCGGCACGATGCGCTGGCCCGTTCCCTCGATGATGTAGATGGCGCCGAGCAGGCCGATGGGATCGCGCGTCGCGGCCAATCCGTGCAGATAGGCATTGAGCGCTTCCCCGCCGGGATTGCGACGCAGTGCGCTGATCTCGGCCACCTGGCCGCCAGCTTTCCGGTAATCGTCGAACAGGATCTGGAAGTCGTTCTGTTCTTCGCCGGCATGCACGTCGATGAGCGCTGCGAGCGCGGCGTAGTCGCCGGTCAGCGAAGCGGCGCCCTCGCGCATCCACAGGCTGCCTTCGCGTACCTGCGGCACCCAGTGTTCCATCCAGTTCAGGTAGTCGGGCTGCGTGAAGCGCCGATCGCGGATGCTGCGAACGAGCGGTGTGCGCCACACCTTCGAGCGGTAGTCGTGCCAGATGGCAGCCAGTTCGGTCAGCAGATCGCGCAACGCCGCCGGTGCATCGGCAGGATCGTGCGGCGGCGCGATCGGCTGTTCGGCCGAGACAGCCGCGGCTTGCTCCTGACGGTCGCGCGCCTGCGCAGCCGCAGCGGCGCTGCGTGCGGCTTCACCGCCACCTGCCTCCTCCACCTCGAGCAGCATGTAAGCGGCCATGAAGCGGCCCGACTCCGGCACGTAGCAAAAGATCTGCTCGCCAGGCTTCACCGCCTTCGTCTGCAGGAACTCGGCCAGCATCACGAGGATCGACGCCGCCCCGGTGTTGCCGCGCCAGGCGAGGTTGCTCCACCAACGCTCGCGCGGTATCGCGAGTCCGGCCTTGCTCATCAGATCCTCGACCACCGGGATGAACTTTTCCGACGAGTAGTGGCACAGAAAGTGATCGACGCGCGCCGGGTCGACCCAGTCGTCCTTCACCAACGTGGCGTACTCGTGGATGCCGATGTCGAACAGGTGAGGCAGCAAGCGAATGTCCTGCCGCAACGAGAGCGCGCCGGCGGCCTCCGCTTCTTGCCACGAACCGAAATCGAGGTGGCCCTTCTGCCGGTCTTCGGTCAGGCCGAGCTGCATGCACACCGGGTAGTCGCCCGAGAAGGCGCGCTGGTGCACCCACTTGAGTCGCAGCCGAAGACCCTTCTGGCCCGCGAGCGCGGCGCCGTTCGACAGCAGCAGCGCGCCAGCGCCATCGGACAGCATCCAGCGCAGGAAGTGCGAGTCGAAGTCCGTCTCGTAGCCGCGCGCCGCGAAGCGCGAGCGCTTGAACAGGCGCGACGGCAGCTCGCTGGCGACCGCGAGCGCCATTCGGTGCGCGCCGAGTTCGATGGCCTGCGCCGCCGACTGGATCGCGGACACGCCGGCCGCGCAGATGCCGTGCACCGACAAGGTCTCCATCGGCGGCGCTGCCAGTTCGCCCTGCACCATGTTCGCGAAGCCGGGCATCAGCGCGTCGCCGCCCGAAGAGCCGGTCGCGAGCATCGAAATGGTTGCCAGGTCGACGCCACCGCGCTGCAGGCAATCGCGGATCGCGCCAGCGGCGAGCTGTGCGTTGCTGAACACGGTGCGGCCCTCGGCATCGATCGCGTAGTAGCGCTGCAGGATGCCGTTCTCCGCCAGGATGCGGCGCTTGATGCGCTGCGACATCCGGTTGAGCGGTGCGATGAAATCGTCCATGCGCTCGTTGTCGACGGGCGCGCCGGGCATGAAGAAGCCGGCGCTCTGGAGGGTGACGTTCTGGAATGAAACTGGCATGTCGTCGTGTTCAGTAGGTAGGCGGCTTCACAGCCATGAGCGAGCGGCTGCGAAAACGGGGCCAGACGGCGCCGAGCAGGTAGACCCGAACCATGTACGGCACGAGGCCGCGTTCGTTGAGGACGGGATCGACGCGTTCGCGGTAGTGCGTGCGGTGCAGTCGGGTGAGTTCGGACCAATGGGCATGCGGGTTCTCGTGGTGAGCAGTGTGAAGCCCGATGTTGAACAGCAACGGGTTCACCAGACCCTCGAAATTGCGCGCGTAGTTGAGTTGGCTACCGTGCGTATCGCCAGACGCTCCCGGGGCGCTGCCATCGGCATGCGCGTGCTGCAGGTAATTGGTCGCCAGCAACCAGTGCAGGCCGTGCAATTGCGGAACGATCACGAAGATCAGCGCTTTCTTCCAGTCGATCGCCAGCAGCAAGGCCCAGGAACCGAGCCATACCGCGTACTGCGCCATGCAATAGCCGAAGGCACCGATGGCCTTGCGGCGCAATTGCGCAAGCCATTCGAAGAACAGCGGGTACAGCACCCATCCGGCCTGCAGCGGATGCAGCAGATAGCCCAGCAGGTGGTTGGTGTCGCCGCTGGCGAACCGATAGGTGCGCGCCACGTCCTTCGGCCCATGCCGATGGCGATGGTGGTTGGCCACGTGCGCGGGCCAGAACACGAAGGTCGGGTGGCCCTGCAGCAGCGTCACATAGAAATCGGTCACGCGATTGGCGATGCGCCCTCGCCACATGCGCAGGTGCGTGTGGTTGTGGTGGATCACGCCGATGCCCAGCGTGAGGAACAGCATGAGCGCATAGGCTGGCCACCAGAAGCCGTTCACCCACTGCCACGCGGCCAGCGCCGGCAGCGCCACCAGATAAGCCAAGCTTTGCCAATCGCGCCAGTGGCGTAGCCGCGGCAAGGGCTCAGGCCAGCGGCGCATGGGAGCTGGCGGCCGCAGTGTCCATGCGTTGCTGCCGCGCACGGAAGGTCGCCAGCTGCACGTCGGCCGCATCGCCCGCCAGGCGTGTACCGAACAGCCGGTCCATGAAGGTGAACTGGAATCCGTAGTTGCCGCTGTGGCAGGCGTGGTGCAGGTGGTGGCGGCGACTTGCCGCGAACCAGTGGCTGTACGACACGCGCGTGAAGAAGTCGTAGTTGGCGTGACCGATGGCGTTGAAGAACAGGCTGAACACGGGCACCGATGCCAGCGCCCAGAAACTGAAATCGTGCACCACCATCGGCGGCAGGATCACGTTGCCCAGCATGGCCGCCTCGATGGGATGGAAGCTGTAGGTCGAGAACGGCGTGCAAACCATCGAGCGATGGTGCGGGCCATGAAAGCGCCGCAACGGCCGTGTGTGCAGCAACCGGTGGTTGATCCAGAAGTGCACGTCGTTCCAGATCGCCAGCACCACGATCTCGGCTGCGATGCGCCAGCCCGAAGGATCGACGGCAAACTTGGCCCAGCCCAGCTGGAGGAGACCCCACGGAAACACCATGCCCAGGCCGAAGATCAGCACCGAGACGCCGGACTGCGTCAGTTCTTCCCGCAACTGCCCTGCCCGTACCGGGCGCGGGTCGAGCACCCGGCCGATGCCCAATGCCGGCAACAGCTTGCGCGTGACGAACCACATCGCCGCGCCAAAACCAAGGTAAAGGCTGCCGAAGAACAGGAGGCCCCAGGCCATCACCTGAGTCGCCGAGAGGGTCTGAAAAGTATGTGCCACGGCGGCAAGTATCCACGCACTGGCGCCGCAGAGCGGCGGGTAGCGCCGCAACAGTTGCGTGAGAATGCGGCATGCAGCTCAATTTCATCGCCAATGCCGACGTTCCTTCCGCGTCGGGCCGCACCCTCCCCGTCATTGATCCGTCCGACGGCCAGGTCTTCGACGAAGTGCAGCGCAGCAATGCCGACGACATCGACGCGGCCGTGCGCGCAGCACGCGACTGCTTTGACAACGTCTGGCACAAGGTGAGCGCAGCCGACCGTGGCCGCCTGCTCTACAAGCTCTCGCAGAAAGTCGCGGAGCACGCCGACGAGCTGGCGCTGCTCGAGCAGCGCGACTGCGGCAAACCGGTAAAGCAGGCGCGCGCCGATGCGCTGGCGCTGGTGCGCTACTTCGAGTTCTATGCCGGCGCCTGCGACAAGCTGCACGGCGAGACCATTCCCTACCAGGACGGCTACAGCGTCTTCACTTGGCGCGAGCCGCACGGCGTCACGGGCCACATCATTCCGTGGAACTACCCGATGCAAATCTTCGGGCGCAGCGTGGGCGGGGCGCTCGCCGCGGGCAACGCCTGCGTGGTCAAGCCGGCGGAAGATGCCTGCCTGTCATTGATCCGCGTGGCGCAACTGGCGGCCGAGGTCGGCTTCCCGGCCGGTGCGGTGAACATCGTCACGGGCTACGGCCATGAGGTGGGCGACGCATTGGCGCGGCACGAGGGCATCGACCACATCAGCTTCACGGGCAGCCCGAAGATCGGCACGCTGATCCAGCAGGTCGCAGCCGAGCGCCACTGCCCCGTCACGCTCGAACTCGGCGGCAAGAGCCCGCAGATTCTTTTCGCCGATGCCGACATCGGCGCGGCGATCCCGACGCTGATCAACGCCATCGTGCAGAACGCCGGCCAGACCTGCTCGGCCGGATCGCGCGTGCTGATCGAGCGGGAGATCTACGAACTGGTGCTCGAGCGTCTGGGCACCGCCTTCGAGGCGCTGCGCGTGGGCCCGGCCGCGATGGACCTGGACGTCGGGCCCCTCATCCGCCAGACGCAACAGCAGCGCGTGTGGGACTTCCTTTCCGACGCCCAGCACGCCGGCATCCCGATGGTCGCGCAGGGCGTGGTCGTCGAAGAGGCGCCGGAGACCGGCTTCTACCAGGCGCCGACGCTGCTGCGTGACGTGCCGGTCGACCATCGCCTGGCGCAAGAAGAGGTGTTTGGCCCGGTGCTGGCCGCCATGTCATTCAGCGACGAAGACGAGGCCGTCGCGCTCGCCAACGCGACCCAGTTCGGTCTGGTGGCGGGCGTGTGGACGCAGAACGGCGCGCGCCAGTTCCGCATGGCCAAGCGCGTGCGTGCCGGTCAGGTCTTCATCAACAACTACGGTGCGGGCGGCGGTGTCGAGTTGCCTTTCGGCGGCGTGAAATCCTCGGGCTATGGCCGCGAGAAGGGCTTCGAAGCGCTGTACGGGTTCACGACCCTGAAGACCGTGGCTGTGCGCCACGGTTGATGCGGGCGCCGGCGTCGCAACGCAGCAGCGGCTTGCGCGACGCCGGCCGCCGGTTGGAAGGGGTTCAGCGCTTGCCGCCGAGCAGGCTGCCGCCAATCTTCAGCAGGTCGCTCATGTCGAGCTGACCGTCGCCGTTCTGGTCCAGCACGGCCCCGAGCAGACCGCCGCCCATCCCGCCCTGGTTCTGGATGCGGCTCGACTCCTGCCCCAGCATGCTGCCCAGGCCGCCAGCGTCCATGCCGCCGCCCTGCGTGCGCTTGGCCAGAAAGGCCATCACGATGGGCGCGAGGATCTGGAGCAATTGCCCGGCCTGCCCGGCGCCCAGCCCTGTGGCCTGCCCCAGCCCGGACTCGGCGCGGTTCTGCGCGCCGCCGAAGATGTGACCAAGAATGCCGCCGGCGTCCAGCTGAGGCGCCGCTGCTGCACCGCCCCCCGTCGCACCGCCCAGCAGCGAACCGAGCAGCCCGCCAAGGTCAGGGCCGCCCGCATGATCGCGTTGCAGGGCACCGAACAGATCGGCTGCGCCTTGGGGTTGCTGGGCGTTGCGGCCCATCGCGCCCATGAGCATCGGTAGCGCCGCGCTGATGGCGTCGCGCGCTTGGTTCGTGTCGGTGCCCAACTGGCCGGCAATCTGCTGCATCGGCGCGCCCTGCAGTTGATTGAAGAGGTCGTCGACGAGGGAAGCGGAAGCGTTCATGGCGGTCCTTGCACAGGTGGAGAAGACGGCCCGGAAGGCCGCCGACGATCTTAGCGGCGCGCTTCTCGCGTGCGCGGTCTGCGGGTGCGCTCAAACGATGAATAAGGCGCACAACCGCATCGCATTCGCGACCGCCCGCTGCCCAGCCCTGCTGGAACCCCACCGCCTTCAAATAAGAATAGTTATCATTTGCGGATGCTCATCGCTCGGCCGGACTCCCCCACGCTCTTGCAGGAACACGGCGTGCTGCTCCGGCACTATGGCGCGGTGCAGGAGCGCTGCGATCGCCTGCTGCAGGGCCAGCGCGAACAGATCGCGCGCCTCGAGGCAGAAACCATTCGCCTGCGCGCGGCGGTGATCGCGCGCGACACCGCTCTAGCCTGCGCCCGGGATCACGCCGCCGCGTTGGAACTTGCGGTGGTTCCGCTCGACGTCGATCAGAAGGCGGTGCTGTGCATTGGCAAGGACGCTCCGGATGCCCGTGCGACACGGCGCGTGATCGAGAGCGCGGGCGGCCAGTTCATGCAGTGCGATGACACGGCGGCCGAAGACGGAGACGCGCTGGAGGCCAGCCTGCGCGCAGCTGACCTCGTGATTTGCCAGACCGGCTGCCTCAGCCACGATGCCTATTGGCGGGTTCAGGATCACTGCACGCGCACCGGCAAGCGCTGCCTGCTCATCGATCAGCCGCAACCGCTGCGCTTCATTCGGCGCATGCAGGCGGAGACGACCAACAGGGATTGACGAAGGCCTGGATGCCTCGCACAGCCGATCCCGCCGCGCGACGCGTCAACCCAAGGCCGTGTCCAGCAGCATCATCAACACGAAACCCACCATCAAGCCGCCAGTGGCCGAAGCCTCGTGTCCTTTGCGATGTGATTCGGGAATGATCTCGTGGCTGATCACGAACAGCATGGCGCCCGCCGCGAAACCGAGGCCCCAAGGCAGCATCGCTGCCGAATAGCCCACCACCGCCGCACCAAGCACGGCGCCGACCGGCTCGACCAGCCCGGTCGCCATGCCGAGCAGCACGGCGAACGAACGCTTGTAGCCTGCCGCCAACAGCGCCACGGCGACGACCAGGCCCTCCGGCACGTCCTGGATGGCGATGCCCATCGCCAGCGCGTTGGCGCGCAAGCCTTCGTTGCCCGCGTACCCCACGCCGATGGCCAGCCCTTCCGGCAGGTTGTGCAGCGCGATCGCGATCACGAACAACCAAGTGCGTCGCAGCTTCTGCGCGGAATGACCTTCGCGGCCTTTGATGAAGTGCTCGTGCGGCAACACGCGGTCGAGCATCAGGAGCGCCAGGCCGCCCAGCAGGATGGCGCTGCCGACGATGCCGCCGGCCGCCCACGCCCCCCCGCCGAAAGTGCCGCTGGCCTTGGCCGCCGCAATGCCCGGGATGACCAGCGAGAACGCGCAGGCAGCGAGCATCACGCCGGCGCCGAAGCCGAACAGCGTGTCCTGCACGCGGTCCGACAGGCGCTGGGAAAACAGCACCGGCAAGGTACCGAGCGCAGTGGCCAGTGCGGCCAAGGAGCCGCCGATCAGCGCGTTCTGCACCACGGTGTTGCCGCTCACGTAGTGCCAGAACTGCACGCCGAGCACCAGCAGGCCCGCGCACACAATGGCCAAGCCAAACCACTCGCGCAGCGGGCGCGGCCGGCGCGGCGCACCTGCGGGTGGATGCTGCACGTCTTCCATGTATTGCTCGTCCTCAGCCGCGCGCCGCGGCATGTCGACGGGCCACTTTGACCCAGTCCGCCACGTTGTAGAACGCCGCGATGTACTCGGGCCGCCGGTTTTGGTACTTCAGGTAGTAGGCGTGCTCCCACACGTCCAGCCCGAAGACCGGCGTGTTACCCGAACCTATGCCGGCCATCAACGGGCTGTCCTGGTTGCCCGAGCTCTCGACGGCGAGCTTGCCGTCCTTCGTCGCGCCCAGCCATGCCCAGCCGCGGCAGAAGCGCGTGAGAGCGGCCATGGTGAAGGCGTCCTTGAAGGCGTCGAAGCCGCCCAGGTCGGCCTCGATGGCTTTTGCCAGATCGCCCGTCGGCAATCCACCTCCCGGCGGTGCGCGGCCCAGAGCAGGCCGATCGCGTCTTCGGGATGTTCTTCCTCGCTCTGCAGATCGGCGAGGTTCAGGTGGGTCACGACGAACGCCGCGATGTAGTCGTCGGCGCTGCCGCAACGCGCAGCATCGATGCACTGCCGCATCAACTGGTGCCACGCGGGCAGCCCGATCACCGGAAATGTGTTCACGCCAACGCTCCTTGGGAGAGCCCTTTGCGTCAAACACGGAAATTGCGTACTCAGGCGTTTAAATGATAGTCATTCTTATTTGTTGCGTCCAATGAGGGGTTTTACTGAATGTCTTCTTTCGCGGGTACGAAGCCTCCGGGGAGCGATGCGGTAAATTGGCCGCCCCGCACCCATGAACAACACCAAGGTCATCCCCCTGACGCCGGTCGGCCGCGCCCCTCGCGCGGCCGCCGTGCCGCTGGTCGACGTGCCCGCCACGGGCCTTCTGCTCGACGCGCTCGGCCGGCCGCTGTCGGACCTGCGCATCAGCGTGACCGACCGGTGCAACTTCCGCTGCAGCTATTGCATGCCCAAGGATGTGTTCAACAAGGACTATCCGTACCTGCCGCACAGCGCGTTGCTGAGCTTCGAGGAGATCACGCGTCTCGCCCGGCTCTTCGCGCTGCACGGCGTGCGCAAGGTCCGCCTGACCGGCGGTGAGCCGCTCTTGCGCAAGAACCTCGAAGCGCTGATCGAACAGCTCGCCGCCCTGCGCACGCCCGATGGCGCGCCGCTCGACCTCACTCTCACGACCAACGGCTCGCTGCTGGCGCGCAAGGCTGTGGCGCTCAAGGCCGCCGGATTGCAGCGCGTGACCGTCAGCCTCGACGGGCTCGACGACACGGTGTTCCGCGCGATGAACGATGTCGACTTCCCGGTGGCCGATGTGCTTGCCGGCATCGACGCCGCGCGCGCTGCGGGCCTTGGGCCGATCAAGGTCAACATGGTCGTCAAGCGCGGCACCAACGAGCAGGAAATCCTGCCGATGGCGCGCCATTTCCGCGACCACTACGGCGCGGCCGTGGTGCTGCGCTTCATCGAGTACATGGACGTGGGCGCCACCAACGGCTGGCGCATGGACGAAGTGATGCCCTCGGCCGAGGTGATCGAACGCATCTCGGCGGTCTTTCCGCTGGTGCCGCTCGAAGCGTCGGCGCCCGGCGAGACCGCTCAGCGCTGGGCCTATGCGGATGGCGGTGGCGAGGTGGGCGTGATCAGCAGCGTCACGCAGGCCTTCTGCCACGAGTGCAGCCGGGCGCGCCTGTCGACCGAAGGCCAGCTCTACCTGTGCCTGTTCGCGCACGGCGGCCACGACTTGAAGCCGCTGCTGCGCGGCGACGCCAGCGATGCGCAGATCCTCTCGAGCATTGGCCACATATGGCAAGGGCGGGCCGACCGCTACTCCGAATTGCGGGCGCTGCGCGGACCCGACACCGCCGATGCGAGCGCCGCCACGCAGCGCCGCGTCGAGATGAGCTACATCGGCGGATGACCATAACCGCCCGTCCTTCGCTGTCCACGACCCCATGACCATGCAGATCCCTACGCAGATTTCCGCCGCCGACATCACCGGCCTCGTGCTTGCGGGCGGCCGCGGCTCCCGCATGGGCGGCGTCGACAAGGGGCTGCAGAATTTCAACGGCACGCCCCTCGCGATGCACGCCGTGATGCGGCTCGGCATGCAGGTCGGCGAGGTGCTGATCAACGCCAACCGCAACCTCTCGGCCTACGAGTCTTTCGGCGTGCCGGTGTGGCCCGACGGGCTGGCCGACCATGCGGGGCCGCTGGCGGGTTTTCTCACCGGGCTCGAGCGCTGCGAAACGCCCTTCTTGCTGACGGTGCCGTGCGATTCACCGCTGTTCCCGCTCGACCTGGCCGCGCGGCTGGCCGATGCGATGACCGCGCAGGACGCTGAGATTGCGATCGCAAGCGCGCCCGAAGTGCAAGCCGACGGCCAGACCGCGCTGCGGCCGCAGCCGGTGTTCTGTCTGTTGCGCGCGACGCTGCTCGAAAGCCTGGTCCGCTTCACGCAAGGCGGCGGCCGCAAGATCGACGCGTGGACCGCAGAGCACCGCACCGTTCACGTGGCCTTCGATGGGCCGGCTGACCCGCCCGACGCGTTCGCCAACGCCAACACCCTCGCCGAGTTGCACGCGCTGGAACAGCGATGAGCCGCATCGCCGAGATCGCCGCCGCGCTCGCCGGCTACGACCCCCAGGCGCTGACGGTCGACGGCGTGCAGGCCTTTGTCGCCGAATTGGCGGCATCGGCCGTCGTGACGCAAACCGAAGAGGTCGCCCTTCGCGATGCACTCGGGCGCGTGCTCGCCCAGGACATCGTCTCGCCCGTGAACGTGCCGCCGCACGACAACTCGGCGATGGACGGCTTTGCCTTCGATGGCGCGCTGCTCGACGCAGAGGCGCCCACGGATGCCACGGTCCGCCTGCGCATCGTCGGCACCGCGCTGGCTGGTGCCGCATGGCGCGGCACCACGGCGCCCGGCGATACCGTGAAGATCATGACCGGCGCCGTCATGCCGTCGGGCTTCGACACCGTGGTTCCTCAGGAGTTTTGCGAGGTCGATGGCGGCCAAGTGCGCTTTCCAATGAAGGCGCTGCGCCGCGGCGACAACCGCCGCTTCGCCGGCGAGGATCTGAAACAGGGCGAGCCTGCGCTGCACCGCGGCGAGCGTCTGTCACCCGCCGCGCTCGGCCTTATCGCCAGCCTTGGGCAGCCCACGGTGCCCGTCCTGCGGCGCCTGCGCGTCGCCTATTTCTCGACCGGCGACGAGATCCTGAGCCTGGGCGATGCGCCGCGTGAAGGCGCGGTCTACGACAGCAACCGCTACACGGTGTTCGGCTTGCTCCACCGACTCGGCTGCGAGGTGATCGACCTCGGGCTCGTGCGCGACGACCCCGACGCGCTCGGCGCCACGCTGCGCCGCGCCGCCAGCGAGGCCGACGCCATCATCACGAGCGGCGGCGTCAGCGTCGGCGAGGCCGACCACACGCGCGCCGTGATGCAGGCGCTCGGCGACATGGCGTTCTGGCGCATCGCAATGCGCCCGGGCCGGCCGATGGCGGTCGGCCTGATTCCGCGCGAGCCGTTGCCGGCCGATGGCGCCACCGCCGGCAACGCCCTCCTCTTCGGCTTGCCGGGCAATCCGGTCGCCGTCATGGTGACCTTCCTCGCCTTCGTGCGCCCCGCCCTGCTGCAGATGATGGGCTGCCACGCCCGCGCTGCGGCGCCGCCGCCGTTGCTTCGCGCGCGCAGCGCCGGCCCGATCCGAAAGAAACCCGGTCGCACCGAGTACCAGCGCGGCTTTGTGCAAGCGATGCCCGGCGCGCTGCCCGAAGTCCGCATCGCGGGCAACCAGGGCTCGGGCGTGCTCAGTTCGATGGTCGAAGCCAACGGCCTCGTGGTGCTGCATCACGCCCAGGGCAACATCGCGGCGGGCGACGAAGTGGATGTGATGCTGTTCGACGGCGTGATCTAGCGCAGAATTCGGCGCGCGCCCCGGCTACAGCCGGCCGAGTGCGCGTTCCACGCCCTTGTTGGCCAGCATGTCGGCGCGTTCGTTCCCGGGGTCGCCCGAGTGGCCCCGGACCCAGCGCCACTCGATGATGTGGCCGCCCTCCTGCACCAACTTGTCAAGCTGCTTCCAGAGCTCGACGTTCTTTACAGGCTGCCTGGCGGCCGTCATCCAGCCCTTCGCTTTCCAGCCCTTGATCCATTCCGTGATGCCCTGGCGCACATACTGGCTGTCGAGGTAGAGCACGACCTTGCAGGGGCGCTTGAGTGCGGCGAGCCCTTCGATCACAGCCTGCAACTCCATCCGGTTGTTGGTGGTTCCCAGTTCACCGCCGAACAGTTCTTTCTCGGTGGTGCCCGACTTGAGCCAGGCGCCCCATCCTCCGGGCCCCGGGTTGCCCTTGCAGGCGCCGTCGGTGTAGATCGTGACTTCGTTCAATTGCTTCCTTCCTTGTTTTCCAGGCGGACGCCGACATTGCCGGCGATCGGCACCGGCGCACTGGTGCGTGATGCGGCGCGTCGCCACTCGGCGCTGAGCAGGCGCATGCCGCGCACGCGCTTGACGGCCACCACGAAATAGACCGCGCCGAAGATGGGCCACCAGCGCTCGCCGGCCGCGTCCATCCATCGGAAGCGCTCAAGCCATCCTTCGCTGCGTACCGACGGCCGGTACATGCCGAAGCTGCCCGACTCGACCTCGAAGCTCAAGAGCCGCAGCCAGTCGCGCAAGCGCCAGTAGCCGATGAATTCGCCCGATTCCGGCAGGTAAAGGTCGCCGAAGCCGAAACGCCGGTACAGATGGGCGCGGCGCTGCCGCATGCCCCAGAGGCTGGCCGGGTTGAACCCGCTGATGACGGCTTTGCCTTCGGGCACCAGCACGCGCTCGACCTCGCGCAGCGTGGCGTGCGGATCGGGGCTCAGTTCCAGCGCATGCGGCAGCACGACCAGATCGAGGCTGTTGGCCGCGAACGGCAGCGCAGCGAAATCGGTGATCAGTGCGGCGCGTGGCGCGTCTGCGGAATCGGCCATCGCGAGCCACCGGCGCGGCATCCGGTTGCTGCGCAGGCCGTCGACTTCCGCCACACCGAGCTGGAGCGCGTGGTAGCCAAAAACGTCGGCCACCGCCTGATCGAACTGGGCCTGCTCCCACGCCAGCAGGTAGCGGCCGGGCGGGGTCTGGAACCAATCCTGCAAACCTATAATTTGACCGCTCATGACCCTTGTTCCGCTGCCCGCCTTCGCCGACAACTACATCTGGATGTTGCACGATGGAACGCACGCGATCGTGGTGGACCCGGGCGACGCGCAACCGGTCTTCGATGCACTGGCGCGCGAGGCGCTGCAACTGGCCGCGATTCTAGTCACGCACCACCACCCCGATCACACGGGCGGGGTGGCGGCGCTGCATGCCGCCACCGGCGCCACGGTGTTCGGCCCGGCGCGCGAGCGCATTCCCGAGCCCTTCACGCCGCTTGCGCAAGGCGACGTCGCCGATGCGCTGGGGCTGCGCTTCGAAGTCATCGACATCCCGGGGCATACCGCCGGCCACATTGCCTTCTTCCTGCCTGCAGGCGCATCGACCGGCGCGCCCCTGCTTTTTTGCGGCGACACGCTGTTCTCCGGCGGCTGCGGCCGGCTGTTCGAAGGCACCCCTGCACAGATGCTGGCCTCGCTCGATGCGCTGGCCGCGCTGCCCGACGATGCCCGCGTCTGCTGCGGTCACGAATACACACTTGCTAACCTGCGTTTCGCGCTGGCGGTGGAACCGGACAATGTGGAACTGACTCCTTACATCGCGCAGTGCGAGGCATTGCGCGCGCGCGGGCAGCCCACACTGCCTTCGTCGCTGGCGACCGAACGCCGCATCAACCCTTTTCTTCGCAGCCGCGAAGCCACTGTCCTTCGAGCGGTGTGCGCGCACGCCGGGCTTCCTGCCGATGCACAGGAGCCTGACGTGTTTGCCGCGCTGCGCCAATGGAAAAACGACTTTCGATGAAATCAATTCTTGCCGCCTGCCTTGCAGGCACGCTGTTCCTCGCAGGCTGCGCGAGCACGACCAGCACCCCGTCCGCCGACGGGACATCGCTCGCCTCAAACACCACGCCCGGCGGAACCGCGGGGGCGCCGCCGCGTGGCACCGCCGCGCCGGTGTACCCGGGCGGCCCGCTGTCGCCGATCACCGCGGGCGATGCGCGCTCGCAGGGTGTGATCCAGACGGCACCGCCGGCCGACATGTGGGACCGCATCCGCCGCGGCTTCAAAATGCCCGACCTCGAAGGCGACTTGGTGCGCGACCGCGAGCAGTGGTACGCCACGCGGCCCGACTACATCCAGCGCATGACCGAGCGCTCGAACAAGTACATCTTCCACATCGTCGAAGAACTCGAGCGGCGCAACATGCCGACCGAGTTGGCACTGCTGCCCTACATCGAAAGCGCGTTCAATCCGCAGGCTGTGTCGAGCGCCCGCGCCGCAGGCATGTGGCAGTTCATGCCGGCCACCGGCACCTACTTCGACCTCAAGCAGAACGTGTTCCGCGATGACCGGCGCGACGTGATCGCCTCCACCCGCGCCGCACTCGATTACCTCCAGAAGCTTCACGGCATGTTTGGCGACTGGCACCTGGCGCTGGCAGCCTACAACTGGGGCGAAGGCAGCGTCGGCCGGGCGATCGCCAAGAACAAGCGCGCCGGCCTGCCGACGGCGTACACAGACCTCTCCATGCCAGCCGAGACGCGGCTGTACGTGCCCAAGCTGCAGGCCGTGAAGAACATCGTGGCGAACCCGCAGGTCTTCAACGCCGAGCTGCCGCTGATCGCCAACCACCCTTACTTCCAGACCGTCACGCTGACGCGCGACCTCGACGTGGCCCTGGCCGCCAAGCTCGCCGACGTGCGCATCGAAGACTTCCGCGCCCTCAACCCCGCGGCGCACAAGCCGGTCTTGCTGGCCGCCGGCACGCCGCAGATCCTGCTGCCTTGGGACAACGCGGCCGTGTTCCAACGCAACTTCGATGCGTACACGCAAGGCCAGTACGCGAGCTGGACCGCCTGGACCGTGCCGAACACGATGACCGTGGCCGACGCGGCCCAGCGTTCGGGCATGAGCGAAGCCGACCTGCGCGCCATCAACAACGTGCCGCCGCGCATGCTGATCAAGGCCGGCTCGACGCTGATCGTGCCGCGCGGTGCACGCGTGCAGGAGGACGTGGTTGCGCTGGTGGCCGACACCGGGCATCTGAGCTTCCAGCCCGAGATCGTGACCCGCCGTACCACCGTCAAGGCCGGTCGCCGTGACAGCGTCGCCGCCATCGCCAACCGCTACCGGGTCAGCGCGGCCAACGTGGCGGAGTGGAACGACGTGAAAGTCGGCCATACCTTTGCGCGAGGCGCCAGCGTGGTGATGTTCCTGCCCGTGCGGGCCGCGCGTGCGGCCAGCGTCGGCAGTGGCGCTCAGCGCAGCAGCGTGGTGAAGGCCAAGCGCGGCGGCGGCGTGGTGCGCGTCAGCGCGGGGAAATCAGCGTCCAAGAGCAAGGCGAGTGCCGTGACTCGCGCGCCCCGCGGCGGCACACCGGCCAAGAAAAAGCGCTGAGCGCGTTCGGCGTCTTTCAGAGTCGTTCTGTCTCGCCGCTGCGCGGCTGCCATTTCATCAGCCGCCGCTCGACCACACCCACGAGCGCATCGAGCAACAGAGCGAATGTCGTTAATACCACGATGCCCGCGAATACGGTGTTGACGTCGAAGGTTCCTTCGGCCTGCAGGATGAGGTAGCCGACGCCGCGTGCCGACCCCAAGTACTCGCCCACGACCGCGCCGACGAACGCGAGTCCAACCGATGTGTGCAAGCTTGAGAAAACCCAGCTGGTGGCGCTGGGCAGGTACACCGTGCGCAGCAGTTGCCGCTGGTTGGCGCCCAGCATCTTCGCGTTGGCCAGTACCACCGGGCTGACTTCACGCACGCCCTGGTAGACGTTGAAGAAAACGATGAAGAACACCAGCGTCACGGCGAGCGCCACCTTGCTCCAGATGCCCAGGCCGAACCACAGCGCAAAGATCGGCGCCAGGATCACGCGCGGCATCGAGTTCGCGGCCTTGATGAAGGGATCGAGGATCAGGCTCGCGGTGGGCGCCAGTGCCAGCCACAGGCCGCAGACCAGGCCCATCACCGTGCCGATGCCGAAGGCCAGCACCGTTTCGAGCAAGGTCGTGCCCAGATGGCGGTAGATGTCGGCGTTGCCCTTGAGCCCTTCGGGAAAGAGCGGATTCGGCGGCACCGCGACCGGCATGAACCAGCTCCAGATGCGCCCGGCCACCTGGATCGGCTCGCCCACGAAAAACGCGAACTGCTGGTTGCGCGAGGCCAGATGCCAGGCGATCAGGAAGAAGATCAACAGCGCCAGCTGCCAATAGCGCGCGTTCTGTGGATGGGGCCGGAAGGTCATCTTCACGCCACCTTCTTCAACTGCTGCGCATAGCCCTTGAGCACCTCGTCGCGCAGCACCTGCCAGATCTGCGTGTGCAGCTCGACGAAGCGCGGGTGCGTGCGGACCTCGGCCACGTCACGGGGACGCGCCAGGTCGATCTCGAATTCACCGATGGGATGTGTCGCCGGCCCGGCCGAGAGCACGATGACGCGGTCGCTCATCGCGATGGCCTCATCAAGATCGTGCGTGATGAAGAGCACCGCTTTCTTCTTTGCGGCCCACAGATCGAGTACCTCGTTCTCCATGAGCTGGCGCGTCTGCACATCGAGCGCGCTGAAAGGCTCGTCCATCAGGATGATGTCGGGGTCGAGCGCCAGCGTCTGCGCCAGTGCCACGCGCTTGCGCATGCCGCCCGACAACTGGTGCGGATAGCGGTCGCCGAAGCCTGCCAGGCCCACACGCGTCAACCAGGCTTCGCCCTGCGCGCGCGCCTCGGCATCGGGCACGCCGCGGTACTGAAGGCCCACCATGACATTGCCAATCGCACTGCGCCACGGCATCAGCGCCTCGCTCTGGAACATGTAGCCGGCGCGCGTGTTGACGCCGGTGAGCGGCTGCCCGAACACCTTGACACTGCCGGACGAGGGTGCGAGCAAGCCTGCCCCGACGTTGAGCAGGGTCGACTTGCCGCAGCCCGTGGGCCCCACCACCGACACGAACTCGCCCGCGCCGACCCGCACCGTGGTGTCGGCCACCGCGGTGTAGCGCTGGCCGGGATCGTCCTTCGACACGAAGGTGCAATGGATGGAGAGGAGTTCGAGGGCGTGATCGGACATGACGTCAGGCAGCGAGCGACATGCCAAGAAAAACCCGGCCGAAGCCGGGTTGCAGCGCGCGCGGCTCAGGCTTTGAACCGGTCCTTGGCACGCCGCGCGAAATCATTGGTGTAGGTTTTCGAGAGATCGATCTTGTCGCGCTTGACTGCGGTGTCGAAGCTCGAAATCGCGGCCAGCGCAGTCCTGGGACCGTCGGCCGGAATCAGCCCGTCGGTCGCAATCGATTCGCGCACCTTGTCAAAGGACGCAAGGTACAGCGCCCGATCGCCCAGCAGGTAGGTCTCGGGCACGGTCTTGATGATGTCGCCGGGGCCGGCTGTCTGCAACCATTTGAGGCCGTGCACGATCGCGTTGGCCAGCGCCTGGCAGGTGTTGGGGTGCTTCTGCACGAACTCGGCGGGCGCATAGAGGCAGGCCGCCGGCATCGGGCCGCCGAATACATCCTGCGTGCCCTTGAGCGTGCGGGTGTCGCTGATGATCTTCACGTCGCCCTTCTGCTCGAGCATGGTCATCACCGGGTCGGTATTGCTGATCGCATCGATCTGGCCCGAGCGCAACGCCGTGAGCGCACCGGCCGCCACGCCGACGCCGATGAAGCTCACGTCGCTCGCCTTCAGCCCGCCGCGCGACAGCACGAGGTTGGCCACCATGTTCGTCGACGAGCCTGGTGCCGACACGCCGATCTTCCTGCCCTTGAGGTCGGCCGTTGTGTTGTACGTCGGCATGTTTTTGGTCGACACGCCGACGGCGATCTGCGGCGCGCGACCTTCGAGCACGAAGGCCTGAAAGAACTGGTTCTTCGCTTGCAGGTTGATGGTGTGTTCGTAAGCGCCGGAGCACACGTCGGCCGAACCGCCAACCACGGCTTGCAGCGCCCGCGCACCGCCTGCGAAATCGGAGATCTCGACGTCGAGCCCTTCGGCCTTGAAGTAGCCCAGCTGTTCGGAAATGGTCAGCGGCAGGTAATAGAAGGCAGCCTTGCCACCGACAGCGATCGAGATCTTCGTCTTCTCCAGCTTGGGCTGCGCAAACACCTGGGGGATCGCGATCGATGCGGCGGCCAGGGCCGTGGCAGAACTGACGAAGGTGCGGCGATGAAGCATGGAAAGAGGAGCCTCCGACTCGATGGATTCTTATAGATTGAACCCAGCTTAGAGGTGCCCCGGTGCCCCTGCATCGGGAACATCCCGTGCGGGTTTCCACGTAACCAATTCGACCGCTATCGACCGGCGAAAAGCATCGCGATATTGATGAGCAACGCGAGCGACCAGACAGCACTTCGCGCGGTCCCCATGCCGCGGATGTAGAGCACCGTATAGACGATGCGCAGCAGCACGTAGCTCGCCGCGAGCGCGTCGAGCACGCCCTGCGCCGCTCCGAGCTGATGCGCGATCACCACCGCACCAATGAAGAAAGGCAGACCCTCGAAGCCATTGGCCTGCGCCGCAAGCGCACGTGCGCGCCAGCCGCTTTGCTGGTTGCTCCAGTCGCGCGGCTGCACGTTGTCGCGCGGTCCGAAGCTGCCGGCTTTGCCCACCCATGCGGCAAAGTACGGCAACAGGGCCGCGATGAGCACGCACCAGTAAGCCAGGCTCAACGAAAAGATCTGCATGGTGCGTCCTTGTGAAACTGCATCAGCGCCGGTCCACCAGCGCATGGGCAATGGTGCCCAGGTCCACGTATTCGAGTTCGCTGCCGGCCGGCACACCGCGAGCCAGACGGGTCACGGTCAGGCCTCGCTGCCGCAGCGCTTCGCCGATCACGTGCGCGGTGGCCTCGCCTTCCGCCGTGAAGTTGGTGGCCAGGATCACTTCGCTCACCACGCCATCGAGTGCGCGGTCAAAGAGTTTCTGCAGCCCGATGTCGGCCGGGCCGATGCCATCGAGCGGACTGAGCTTGCCCATCAGCACGAAGTAGTAGCCGCGAAACGCGCCGGTGCGTTCGAGTGCGGCCTGGTCGGCCGGTGTCTCGATCACGCAGAGCTTGGTCCGGTCGCGCCGCGCGTCGAGGCAGACGCTGCAAACCGGTGCTTCGGTGAAGGTGTTGCAGCGGTCGCAATGCCGCACCTGATGCACGGCCTGCTCCAGCGCGCGCGCCAGCAGCTGCGTGCCTTCGCGGTCGTGCTGCAGCAAATGGAAGGCCATGCGCGAGGCCGACTTGACCCCGACGCCCGGAAGGCGCCGCAGCGCGTCGACCAGCGCGTCGAGCGAACTCGAATCAGCCATGCAGTGCAGCGAAGATCAGAACGGCATCTTCATGCCAGGCGGCAGCCCCGGCATGCCGGCCGTGAGCTTGCCCATCTTGGCTTCGCTCGTTTCCTCGGCCTTGCGCACTGCTGCATTGAACGCCGCGGCCACCAGATCTTCGAGCATGTCCTTGTCGTCGGCCAGCAGGCTCGGGTCGATGGTGATGCGCTTGACGTCGTGCTTGCAGGTCATCACGACCTTGACCAGACCGGCGCCGGATTCACCTTCGACCTCGATGGTCGCCAGTTCCTCCTGCGCCTTCTTGAGGTTGTCCTGCATGGCTTGCGCCTGCTTCATGAGGCCGGCCAGTTGTCCTTTGTTGAACATCGTTGATCCTGAAAAAAATGAGTAAGTGAGTGGGGTGGATGTTATGCGGGGCGCAAGGTCCCGGGAACGACCTTCGCGTCGAAGTCGCGCATCAGCGCCTGGATTTCTGGATCGCCGTGGATCGCCTCCTCGGCCGCGCGCTGGCGCAGCTCGGCAGCCACCTTGTTGCGGCGCGCCGGGCTGTCGGCGACGACGCCAACCTCGATCGCGATCGTCACGCTGTGGCCGAGAGCTGCCAGCGCGACCTGCAGTTTGTCGCGGCTGCCGGGCTGGTTCAGTGTTTCGCGCTCGACGCGCAGCAGCCACTGATCGACATCGCGGGCCACCAACTGTGACTGCAGCGCGAGTTCGCGCGCCAGCGCCGTGATGGTCTCTGCCACAACCATCTGCGTGACGGTGGCGTGCCAGAAGTCGCCGTCCTCGCTGGGCTCGATCGCCGCGGGCGCTGCGCGGTGGTTGTCGCCGCGCGGCACGTCGCGTGCGCCTGCGGGTGGCTGCACCCGGATCGGCACTGCGACGACATGGGCCGGCGGCGTCGATTCGGGTTGGCCATCGGGGGCCGGGGCTGCTGATGTGGACGGGTCGGACGGCCGGGGCGGCGAACTGACGAGGGGCAACCGCTGGCCCGGCGGGGCGGACGGTGCCGGCATTGCCCGCTCGGCCTGAAGCGCTGGCGCGCCCGCAGACATGGGCATGGACACAGGGACGGTCGCAGAAACCGGCGCAGACGCGGGCGGTTTTGCGGGCGGTGCGGCAGGCGATGGCAACGCAGGCCGCCGTGCCTCCACCGTGCCAACGTGGCTATCGCTCAGAGTTTTTTTTTCAGCCGTGCCCGCGGGCTTGAACGCCAGCAGGCGCAGCAGCACCATCGTCAGCGCCGCGTATTCATCAGGCGCGAGACCAAGTTCGGCGCGGCCGTGCAGGCAGAGGCTGTAGAGCAACTGGGTTTCGTCCGGCGGCATCAAAGCAGCGAGCCTTGCTGTGTCTGCCGCATCCGGGTCGGCCGCATCGACGCTTCCCGTGCGGGAAGGCACGGCCTGCAGCACCGCCATGGCTTGCAGCACGGTGGTCATCTCTTCCAGCGTGGAGGCCGCTGCCATGCCGTCGCGCCGCAGGGCCTCCGAGGTCTCGACGACTGTCTTGCCGTCGCCTGCAGCCAGCGCGTCGATCAGCCTGAACACATGGCTGCGGTCGACGCTGCCCAGCATCTGGCGCACGCCGGCCTCTCGCAGTTCCCCGTTGCCGAAAGCGATGGCCTGGTCGGCGAGCGAGAGCGCGTCGCGCATCGATCCGCGCGCCGCACGCGCAAGCAGGCGCAACGCCTGGACGTCGGAGGGCACCCCTTCGGCCTGCAGCACCGTCGTCAGGTGCTCCAGCACGGTCTCGGGTGCCATCGGGCGCAGGTTGAACTGGAGGCAGCGCGACAGCACGGTCACGGGCACCTTCTGCGGGTCGGTGGTCGCCAGCACAAACTTCAGGTACTCGGGCGGCTCTTCGAGCGTCTTGAGCATTGCGTTGAACGCGGTGTTCGTGAGCATGTGCACTTCGTCGATCATGAAGACCTTGAAGCGCCCCTGCACCGGTTTGTAGACCGCCTGCTCCAGCAGCGACTGCACCTCGTCAACCCCGCGATTCGATGCGGCATCGAGTTCGGTGTAATCGACGAAGCGGCCCGAATCGATGTCCTTGCACGCATCGCACACGCCACACGGCGTGGCCGTGATGCCGCCCTGCCCATCCACGCCCTGGCAATTGAGCGACTTCGCCAGAATGCGCGACACCGTCGTCTTGCCGACGCCCCGCGTCCCGGTGAACAGGTAAGCGTGGTGCAACCGCTGGGTTGTCAGGGCGTTCGACAAGGCCTGCACCACGTGCGCCTGACCCACCATTTCCTCGAAGTTTCGAGGGCGGTATTTGCGGGCAAGCACGAGATAGGACATCGAGGCATTCTAAAAGGCCGTCCGACATGCCTCAGTGCGTAGAAGGGGAAAAGCCAGGCGCGCCGATGGCCTCGATTCGAGGCCTTAGAATCGCACCCGACGGGCCTCCCCGCATGGTGAAGTGGCCAACCGGGTCAGATGGGGAACCAAGCAGCCCTAACTGCGTAGCCAGTGCCGGGGGTAAGGCTCGTCACCTCTTCTTTTCTGTGCCGATGCGCATAGACATCCGATGGCGCAGCAGAGACGACGTCCCTGCGCATCACCTGCAATCACCCTCTTCCCGAAGTCGCTAAGTGCCGAAGCGCATCGCCAGGCGGGCATGGAGCTTGTCGACCAGCAACAAGGTGTCGTGCTCAAGCGTAGGAACCGAATAGCAGCCCAGTGGATAGCCTTCGTAGCTGACGTCGACGTCGCGGAATGACTGCCCGAAGGCGGTGGCGGCATCGTGCAGGCACTCGGCCATCGACCGCAGTCCTTGGCGTGCATAGCACTCAGCACCATTGCCCAGCCGCACGCTGTAGTTGTAATAACGTTCTGCGATCCTTTTGATATCCACGTTCGGATTCATGAGGCGCCCTCCCTTGCCGGCCATTGTCCGCAACTTGCGAGGCAAGCGCACGTCAACCGGAAGTATTCAGTGCACGCACGCTCAGTGCTGCCCCGCCGCCTGATCGAGGTGACTGAGCACCCCACGCGCGGCAACGGCACCGCTGGCCATGGCCGCAGTCAGCAGGTAGCCGCCCGTCGGCGCCTCCCAGTCGAGCATCTCGCCGGCGCAGAAGAGGCCCGGCCGCGCTGACGCCATCAGCCGTTCGTCCAGCGCAGCGAAGCGCACGCCGCCCGCGCTGCTGATGGCCTCATCGATCGGCCGTGGTGCGATCAATCGCAATGGCGCGGCCTTGATCGCCGCAGCCAGCTGCACTGGATCGTGCATCGCGTCGCGCGACAAGGTCTCGTGCAGCACACCGGCCTTGATGCCGTCGATGCCCAGCCGGCTCTTGAGATGGCTGCTGAGCGAGCGGGCGCCGCGTGGATGCATGACGGCCGCGAGCACCTGTTCGGGCGTGCGATCGGGCAGCAGGTCGAGCGTCAGCGTGGCGCTGCCCTCGGCGGCAATCTCGTCGCGCAGCAGGGATGAAGCCGCATAGATCAGGCTGCCCTCGATGCCGGTGGCGGTCGCGACGAACTCGCCCTTGCGCGCGAAGCGTCGACCGCGGGAATCGGTGAAGGCGATCGCGACCGACTTGAAAGGCTGACCCGCAAAGCGACTCGAAAAGTGCTCGCTCCATGCCATGTCGAAGCCGCAGTTCGCGGGCGCCAAGGGCGCTACATCGATGCCGTCGGCCTGCAGCCAGGGCACCCACGCGCCGTCGGAACCCAGACGCGACCAGCTGCCACCGCCCAGCGCAAGCACCACGGCATCAGCGGCTTGCGCCTGCTCGCCCGAGGGCGTCGCAAAGCGCAAGCTGTGCGCCGCCGACGCGCTCTCTGCCCACCCAAGCCAGCGGTGACGCATGTGGAACTGCACGTCGTTGCTGCGCAGTCGGTGCAGCCAGGCCCGCAGCAGCGGCGCCGCCTTCATGTCCTTCGGGAACACGCGGCCGGAGGTGCCCACGAAGGTCTCGATGCCCAAGTCCTGCGCCCAGTCGCGCAGGGCCTGCGGCCCCAGTTGCGCCAACCAAGGCTCGACCTGGGCCCGGCGATCGCCGAAGCGGCTCGCGAAGATGTCCGCTGGCTCCGAGTGGGTGAGGTTCAGCCCGCCGCGTCCGGCCAGCAGGAATTTGCGGCCGACCGAGGGCATCGCGTCGTAGACGTGCACTTGCAGCCCCTGTGCACTCAACACCTCCGCAGCCATCAATCCGGCGGGACCGCCACCGATCACCGACACCGTTTTCGTTTCGTTCATTCAATTTCAATCAAGGCGCCCTGCCCGGTCAGGAACGCGACGCGCACCACGGCACCGGGCGAGGCGATCTGCACCGCCGCGCGGTAGCGCTGCATCTGTGCAATCAGGGCCGGGTCGCGCTCTGGGCGCGCCGCGGATTTATGGTCGAGCACCCACCAGTCGCCGCTCTCGCGGTGCCGCACCAGCCGGTCGATACGCAGGGTCTCGCCTTCATGCACCAGGCTGACCTCGTTGCCATGCCAGTCGATCACCTGCGCGTCCCAGGCCCAGGCGCCCTCGCCAGCGCGGATGCGTTCGGCCAGTTGCGCCGCCGTCCGTGCCTGTGCGGGATCGAGCATGAACTCGCGTGCGGCAGCGCGTACGTGGGCAGGCGACAGCGGCGCACCGGGCGTGGCCCACTCCAGCAACCGGTGCATCGCCTGGCCGAAGGCGGCGGCGCGCGCATCGCGCGTGGCATCGGCCATCCGGGTCGCACCGGGCGATGGCGGCAGCACCGATGCAGGTACTTCGTTGAGTGCAAAGTGGGCGACCGGGCCTGCCGCGGAAGGCGCCGACAGCGGCACATCCAGCGTGGCGGGCGTGCACAGCGCCTCGAGCCGCGCCCACCAGCTGCCGTCGCTCGGGCGCGCCGGCGTCACCGACGAGAGCACCAGCCTCTCCCGCGCCCGTGTGGTCGCGACATACAGGCCGTTGAGCTCTTCGCGGTGGCGCGCACGTTGCTCCTCTTCGAGCAAAGGGACCGCGCAGACGGGCGGCGTCTTCTCGCTTGCCATGAAGACGAAGCGCGTCGGCCGGCGGTCGCTGCCCTTCCATTCGACCAGCACGCCCATCGTTTGCGCGCGCGGCGCGGCGGCATCGCAATCGAGTAGCAGCACGTTGTCGGCCTCCAGACCCTTGGCGCCGTGCACAGTCAGCAATTGGACGGCATCGGGCGCGCTCACCACGGGCGCGCGCACGCCGCCAGCGCGCAGCGCCCGCACCAAGCTGTAGGCCGTAGTGAAGCGCGCGCCATCGATCTCCAGCGAGGCGGCCAGCAGACCGCGCAGGTTGGCCAGCACGCCCTGCCGAAACACCACGGGCGCCGCGGCGCCGAAGCGCGCCAGCACATCGCCTTGCTGAAAGATCGCATCCAGCGCATCGTGCGGCGGCAGCGTTGCCAGCCAGCCCTGCCAGCGACGCAGCACGGCACCAAGTGGCGCCAGTTCTTCGGGCAGATCGTCGCTCTCGTTCAACAGCGTGAGCCAGGGCACGCCGGGGCGCGCGCGCTGGCGCAAGGCCAGCTCGACCAGCGCGTCGTCGCCGATGCCGAACAGCGGCGACTTCAAAGCGCGCGCCAGCGAGAGGTCGTGCGCGGGCGATACCAGCGCATCGACCAGCGCGACCATGTCCTGCACTTCGGGCGCGTCGTGCAGCTCGTTCTTCTCGGGCTGCTGCGCCGGGATGTGCCGCGCACGCAGCGCGTCCTGCATGGCGGTGAGCCGGCTGCGACGCCGCGCCAGCACCATGATCTGGCTCGGCAGCGTGCCATCGGCGATGCGTTGCGCCACCCAGCCGGCGGCCTGCTCGCATTCCTTCTGCAGCAACTGCTCTTCGGGCAGCACGCGGGGCGTGACCAGGCTGTCACGCCAGTGCAGCATGCCGTCGTCGGCCGGTGCCGCGTCGGCGCCGCCACCGGCCGCATCGCGCGGAATCGGCGGCAGCTTGATCCGCTCGCCTTCGTCGCCGCGCTCGGTGGTGTGATCGCGATAGCCGTCGAACTCGCCGGCCGCCTGGGCGGCGCCCATGGCCGCGTTGACCAGACCGACCACGGCCTTCGCGTTGCGGTGCGTGTGGTCGCAATTGAGTTCTTCACCCTCGAGCGTTTCGCGCACGAACCTGCGCGCCGCGATGAAGACCTGCGGTTCGGCACGCCGAAACCGATAGATGCTCTGCTTCGGATCGCCGACGATGAACACGCGCGGCGCGCTGGCGCCCGCACCGGCGTAGGCGCTGAGCCAGCCGTGCAACGTTTGCCATTGCAGCGGATTGGTGTCCTGGAACTCGTCGATCAGCAGGTGTGCGATGCGCGCATCCAGCCGCTCCTGCACCCAGCCGGCCAGTGCGGTGTCGCCGAGCAGCATCTGGGCGGCCTGCTCCACGTCGTTCATGTCGACCCAACCGTGCGCCCGCTTGACCTGTGCGAACACGCCGACCAGCAGGTGCGTGAGGCGTGTCATGCGCTGCTGATAAAGCCAGGCCGTGTGCTGCGCCTGGGCCGCGCAGAGCTGTTGCAGTTCGGCCTCGGCCTCCTGTGCCGCGGGGTACTTCTGCAGGTTCTTGTTCAGGCGGTCTTCGGTGGCGACGAAGAAGGCCTTGCGCAGACGCGCGAGCGCGGCGGGCAGCGACGCAGCGTCGGGCTCGCCGACGCCGAAGATGTCGATCACCGCCTCGGCGGCCTTCTGCGGCGTCTTGTTGGCTTCGCGGCCCAGGGCCGCTGCGCGGGCCAGCCACCGTTGCCGGACGGCGTCGCCGAGCAACCCTTCGGTCGGCACGGCGAAACCGTCGAGCGCCGGGTGCAGCGCGCCGAATGGCTGCACCGCGGTTTCAGGTTCGGACAGCATGAACTCCACGCGGCGCGTCAGTGCTTCGCCCAGCGCCTTCGCGGTCTGCGAACGACCGTGGGTCTCGACCAGTGCGCAGTAGTCGGCCAGCGCCTCTGCGTCGGCGGTCACGGCTTCGAAGAAGGGGCGCCAGGTTCGGGCGCGGGCTTCGGCATCGTCTTCGAGCAGCTCGTAGTTGGCGGGCAAGCCCAGTTGCTGCATCACCGCCAGCGGCGCGTTGCGCAGCAGGCCTGCGAACCACGCATGGAAGGTGCGGAACTGCACCGGCCGGCCACTTTCAAGCAGACGGCGGTACAGGCCCTGCAGCCGTGGCGCGGCGGCGGCGGTCTCGGCCGCGCCCATGCCGCGCACTGTGAGTTCGCTCACCAGCTGCGCGTGGTCGCGACCGGCGAACTGCGCAAGCCATTGGTCGAGCCTTTCGCGCATCTCACCAGCCGCCTTCTTGGTGAAGGTGATCGCGAGGATCTCGTGCGCCTCGCAGGCGCCCTCTCCTTCGACGAGCAGCGCGCGCACGATGCGCGACACCAGCATCCAGGTCTTTCCCGCGCCAGCGCAGGCCTCGACCGCGACCGAACGGCGCGGATCGCAGGCCACCGCATAGAAGGCTTCGCGCGCGACGCGCTGGCCGTTGTGCTCGTAGGCGGCGCCGTTCATGCGGCCGCTCCCACAGCGTCTTCGGGCGTGTCAGGCGCTTCGTCGGTCCAGAAATCCTTGCGGCACAGGCCGCGCGCGGCGCAGTGCTCGCAGACCATGCCTTCGCCCAGCGCCGGCAGCGGCGCACCGGCGGCGATGCGCTGGAAGTCATCCATCAGGCCGGCGATCAGCGCGTCGCGCGCTTCCACCACCATCGGCTGCTCCACCGTCTGCGTGCCCGACGATTTTTCGCCGACGTTGACGTACGCCGCGCGCAGTGTGTCATCGGTCATCAGCGCGGCATAGAAGGCCAGCTGCGTGTCTTCGGTCGGGTCTTTCACGCGCTCCTTGCTGGTCGCGGCCGACTCGGTCTTGTAGTCGATCACGAAGGCGCGGCCGTCGGCAGAGCGATCGATGCGGTCCAGCCGGCCGACCAGACGTATCGCGCCGAGCGACTGGTCCTTCCAGGGCTCGGACTCGACGAAGGTGTGGCCTTCGGCCTCGTGTGCGGCGAGCCACGCGAGGTAGCCATCGCGGGCGGCCGGCCAAGCGGCCGAAAAGGGCAGGAACTCGGCATCTGACAGGCCGGCTTCGCGCGTCGCACGCGCTGCGGCGGCCGCCATCATCGACTGGCGCTGGGCATCGTCTGCAACGCCTGCGTCATGCAAGGCTTCATGGAAATGACCAAGCACGGCGTGCAACCAGTTGCCGAAGTCGCGCTTGTCGATTTCGGCGTCGAGCTCGTCGGCGCTGCGCAGGCCCAGCTGGCGCAGGGCGAAAAAGCGGTAGGGGCAACGGCGCAGGTCTTCGTAGATGGTGGTCGAGATGCGATCGATCGGCAGCCGGGCGCCGCTCGGCATAGGTCGGCGCGTGGGCTGCAGCGGCACCTGCCTAACGCCGCGCGGATCTGCCGCGGGCTGCAGGACGCCATCGAGTTGCAGCGCCTGCACTAGCGGACTCGGGCGCACCACCTCGCCGCTCGCATCCGACGCGCGCCAAAGCAGTTCGCACGACGGATTCTGCAGAGCACACGCCCAGGCAGCGCGCTGCGCGCGCTCGAGTGCGTCGCGCAACGGCAAGCCGAGCGCCGTGCGCTGCGCGCCGCTCCAGGCACCGGGCGGCTCGGGCGACGCCGGAAGGCGCCGGTCGTCGCACCCGGGGATCACGACCGCGCCGAACGCCCGCCCCAGCAACTGGTGCAAGGGCAGCACGACCACCTGCGGATCGCGCGCGCCGGCATGCGGCACGAAGCTCGCGGCTTCCAGCACGTCGCGCACCCAGGCGGCGAATTCGCTCGCCGTGTGACGGCCGCCGGCGGCCAGACCGGCGTCGGCCTCCTGATTGCCAGCGCCATCGAGCCACAAGGCGGCGATGACGTTGGCACCGGCCATGTCGTCCGCCAGCGCATTCCACTGTCCACCGGTCTGCAAGAGATCACGCAGCGCGTCCAGCCACTGAGCCAGCGGGCGGGCGCGGGCCATCGGTGAGCGGCGCGCCTCGATCGCTTCGGCGAAGAACACCAGCGCGCCGTCCTTTTCGTTCGTGCTGCGCGCAATGCTTGCGCACCAAGCCGACCAATCGCGCTGCCCATCGCGGCGCAGACGGGCTTCAAGGGCTTGCACCGCGTGCGCATCGGCGTCAGGCGTGTTCTTGAGCCAATCGAGCACATGGTCGCTGCTTGCGTCGTGCGCCGTAGCGCGCAGCGCGCCCATCACCGTGGCGGCCGCACGCGTGGTCGAGAGCTTCCAGCCCGTCTCGTCATGGGGCGTGACACCGCGCGCTGCCAGCTGGGCGCCAATGCGCCGCGTCAGCGCCCGGTCGGTTGCGACCAGTGCTACGGGGGCGCGGCCTTCGGCGAGGTGCTGGAGCACGCAGGCCGCCGCGCGCATTGCCTCGTCTTCCGGATCTACTGCCACGTGAAAGCGGACTGCCTCGATCGGCGCGGCTAGCGGCGCCAGCGGCAGATGCAACGCGCGGTCGGCCCATAGACCGCACAGCGCTTGCGTGAGCGGATCGGTCTGGAAGCCTTCGAGCACGATCAGGAGATCGGTCTGCTCGCGTGTCGCCGGACTGAGCAATACATCGGTCGCATAGGCCGATGCGGCGGCCCACGCGATCGCGATGCGGATCAGCGCACTTTCGATGCGGAACCACTCCGAGTTGTTGCCTGCATCGGCGACATGCGCCACGCGCTGGGCCCAGCCATCGCGCGCATCGGGCGACTGGGCCGCCGCCAGCGGTGCAAGCTGCATCGCGAGTTCGACCACGCGGCCCGCAAGCGCCATTCGTTCTGCGGCCAGGCCGGATTGCGACAACAGCGATTGCGCCGTGACCAGATCCCGCGCCATGTCGAAGCTGATGTCGTAGCCCGTGGGCAGAAAGCCGCTGATGCTGCGGGCCCAGTTGCGCGTGGTTTCAAAGCGTGGCGAAAAACCCGGCGGGCCGCAGCGGCTCCACATCTCGCGTGCCACGCCCATGAGCTGGGCATAGGGGACGAGCACCACCGCGCGCGCCGCATGAACCTGGCGTGCTTTGAGCGCCTGTGCAACGCGCGCCACGAGGCCATCGACCGGGTGGCACCACAGCGCCTCGACGGGATGGTCTGGATTCGTTTTCATGCGGGTTCGGAGGGTAGCGCCAGAGCCGCTGGCTATCGGCGCCATAGTGTCCGCGCAAGCCGCGCTGACATTGGTTTCTGTCACAATGACCTGCACTTTAGCTGCACCAGAAACTCTCTCTCGCTCAAGGAT
This sequence comes from Variovorax sp., assembly GCA_004210915.1. Lineage (GTDB taxonomy): Bacteria > Pseudomonadota > Gammaproteobacteria > Burkholderiales > Burkholderiaceae_C > Variovorax. Next base: position 103,917 of record SEGS01000001.1, read on the forward strand.
TCCACATGGCCAGCGACCTGATCAAACACACCACCGATGCCACTTTCGAAGCCGACGTGCTTCAGTCGGGCCAGCCCGTGCTCGTGGATTACTGGGCCGAATGGTGCGGCCCCTGCAAGATGATTGCGCCCATCCTCGACGAGGTCTCGGCCACGTACGAAGGCAAGTTGCAGATCGCCAAGATGAATGTCGATGAAAACCGCGACATCCCTGCCAAGTTCGGCATCCGCGGCATTCCCACCTTGATGTTGTTCAAGGACGGCCAGCTCGCCGCCACCAAGGTGGGCGCGATGAGCAAGGCGCAACTGACCGCCTTCATCGATCAGCAACTCGCCTGATTTTTCACCGACGGGTTGCGCGCAAGGCGCTGCCCGTCCGGTTTGCTGCATAATCACAGCAGACCTCCGGCCCGCTCCCAAGCGCCCGGTTCGAGTCCCCGGTTGGTGTGGCACCTCTCGCTGCACAACAAACCTCCCCCCAGTTTTTCGTTCGATTACCCCGACAGGGGTCATTCCATGCACTTAAACGAACTCAAGGCACTGCACGTGTCTGAAGTCCTCAAGCAGGCCGAAGCGCTTGAGATCGAAAACGTCGGCCGGATGCGCAAGCAGGAGCTGATGTTCGCGATCATCAAGAAGCGCGCCAAGGCCGGTGAACAGGTCTTCGCCGATGGCGTTCTGGAAATCCTGCCTGACGGCTTCGGCTTTCTGCGCAGCCCCGACACCAGCTTCACGGCCAGCACCGACGACATCTACATCTCGCCGAGCCAAGTGCGCCGCTTCAACCTGCACACCGGCGACATGGTTGAAGGCGAAGTGCGCACACCCAAGGACGGCGAGCGCTACTTCGCGCTGACCAAGCTCGACAAGGTCAACGATGGCCCGCCCGAGCAGAACAAGCACAAGGTGATGTTCGAGAATCTGACGCCGCTGTTTCCCAAGGAACAGATGAAGCTGGAACGCGACGGCATCAAGAGCGACGAGAACATCACCGGCCGCATCATCGACATCATCGCGCCCATCGGCAAAGGCCAGCGCGCCCTGCTCGTGGCGCCGCCCAAGAGCGGCAAGACGGTGATGATGCAGCACATCGCGCACGCGATCAGCGCCAACTACCCCGACGTCCACATGATGGTGCTGCTCGTGGACGAGCGCCCCGAAGAAGTGACCGAGATGCAGCGCACGGTGAAGGGCGAGGTCATCGCGTCGACCTTCGACGAACCTGCCGCGCGCCACGTGCACGTCGCTGAAATGGTGATCGAGCGCGCCAAGCGCCTGGTCGAACTGAAGAAAGACGTGGTGATCCTGCTGGACTCGATCACGCGCCTCGCCCGTGCCTACAACAACGTCGTGCCTTCGTCGGGCAAGGTGCTGACGGGCGGTGTCGACTCCAACGCGCTGCAGCGCCCCAAGCGCTTCCTCGGTGCCGCGCGCAATGTGGAAGAAGGCGGTTCGCTGACCATCATCGGCACCGCGCTGATCGACACCGGCAGCCGCATGGATGAAGTGATCTTCGAAGAGTTCAAGGGCACCGGCAACAGCGAAATCCATCTGGACCGCCGCCTGTACGAAAAGCGCGTGTTCCCGTCGATCCAGCTGAACCGCAGCGGCACACGCCGCGAAGAGTTGCTGCTGGCCCCCGAGATCCTGCAGAAGACGCGCATCCTGCGTCAGCTCATGTACAACATGGACGAGATCGAGTCGATGGAGCTGATGCTCAAGAACATGAAGGCAACGAAGACCAATGTCGAGTTCTTCGACATGATGCGCAGAGGCGGCTAAGCCCTACGATCGTTGCTTGGAGCGCGTCGTCCCTCACGGGGCGACGCGCTTTTTTCATGGCGCCAGCGCGCAGCCTTCGCGGGCGCTGCGAGCGCCCAGGTCGAGCAGTTCCATGAGGGCGACGGCCTGCTCTGGAGGCACCGGATTCGGGCCGGTGCCATGGATCGCATCGCGCACCGCGGCGTAGTAGTCGCCGTAGTTGCCCAAACGATTGGCAACAGTGCTGTCTTGCATCCAATCGCCCACCGCCGACACCTTGAGTGCGCCTTCCACCGGGTCGGCGCCCCAGCCATCACCGCCAGGCCTCTCGCCTGCGCGCAGCGCGTCCTCTTGCACATCGACGCCATGCTTCACATAGCTGCCCTTCGTGCCATGCAGGATGTAGCGCGGCGCGGCATGCGCTGCGAGCGTCGTCGCATGCAACACCACGCGCAATGGCGCATGCGGGCCACGTTCGTAGCGCAGCAGCGCATGGAAATGGTCTTCAACCTGCGCGCCATCGCGCAGGATGGCGGTGTCGAGTTGCAGCGTGTCGGGCCGCCCGAACAGTTGAACGGCTTGGTCCAGCAGATGCGCGCCCAGGTCAACCCAGAGACCGGCACCCGGCACCGCCTGCTCGCGCCAGCGCTCGCGCACCTGGGGCCGGAAACGGTCGAAATGCGATTCGAAGTACACGGGACGGCCGATGCGGCCGCTGCCGAGCAGCTCTCGCAGGGTCAGGTAATCCGCGTCGTAGCGGCGGTTCTGATAGACCGAGAGGACCTTGCCCTGGCGCGCGGCCAGGTCCGCTAGATCCCGCGCTTCGGCCGCGTCGAGCGTGAAGGGCTTGTCGACCACCACATGCTTGCCGGCCTCCAGCGCGGCGCGCGCCACCGGATGGTGCTGCGCGTTCGGCGTCGCGACGACCACGAGATCGATGTCAGGCCGCGCGACGAGGGCCGCCACATCGGGCACCACGTCGGCGGCCGGCCAGTCGGCCCGCACCTTGTCGGGCTGGGAGCTGGCGACGGCGGCCAGTTCAAGCCCGGGCACGGCAGACAGCACCGGCGCATGGAAGGTCTGACCCGCAAGGCCATAACCCACAAGGCCCGCGCGGAGGATTGGCAGCGCCGTAGACGTCATCGAAGTGCCCTGTTTGCTCTCAAAACGGTCAGTATGCGATAATCGCGGGCTTCGCGAAAAGTGCCGCCAGAACGCTGGGTTCCGGTGAGTGGCTCTCGCATCGACCGCGCATTGATTCCAACAGCGCAAAGTAGGAAAGAGGAAACGACCATGGCTAAAGAAGGCATCCACCCCAATTACCGCGAAGTCCTGTTCCAGGACATGTCGAACGGCTTCAAGTTCGTGACGCGTTCGTGCGCGAACACCAAGGAAATGGGCACGACCGACGACGGCCGCGAACTGCCCCTGTTCAAGCTCGACACCACGAGCGAATCGCACCCCTTCTACACCGGCACGCAAAAGTCGGTCGACAACATGGGCGGTCGCGTCGAGAAGTTCCGCAACCGTTTCGGCAAGACCACCGGCGCCGCTTCCAAGTAAGCTGCGCGCGTCCCGTCGACCCGAAAAAAGGGCAGCCCGGTTTACCGTGCTGCCCTTTTTCATTCCTCTCTCATTGCCTGACCGTTGAACCTGCCAACCCCCGCGATCGTTGCCCAGGCCGCCGTGCGCCGGCTGCCGCGCGTTGCCTTGCTGTTGCTGTGCGCGGCGTACCTGATGCCGGGCCTGGTCGGGCGCGGCCCCTGGAAAAGCGCGGACATTGCCGCCTTCGGCTACATGGCCGAACTGGCGCGCAGCACCGAAGGCATCGCGCGCTGGTTCGACCCGCTGCTGCTGGCCCTGCGGCCTGAAACGCCGGCGCTGATTCCGTACTGGATCGGCGCGTGGGCGATCCAGCTGGCACCGTCCTGGGTCAGCCCTGACCTGGCCGTGCGCATCGTGTTCGCATTGATGTTGTGGGGCGCCTTCACGGCCACCTGGTACGCGGTGTATTACCTCGCGCGCTCGCCGCGCGCCCAACCGGTGGCGTTCGCCTTCGGTGGCGAGGCGCTGCCGAAGGACTACGCGCGCGCCATCGCCGACGGCGGGCTGCTGGCCCTGATCGCCAGTTGGGGCCTGGCGCTGCCCGGCCACGAAACCACGCCCGCGCTGGCCCAGTTGTTCTTTGCCTCGAACATGTTCTACGGCGTGGCGGCCTTGCCGTTCCGGCGGATCGGCGCGACGGTGGCGCTGGCCATCGGCACGGTCGGCATGGCGCTCAGCGGCGGCCCGACGGTGGCACTGCTGCTGGGCGGCATCGCGACGCTGCTGATCGTGGCCGAGCGCCGGCGCACCCGCGGCGCCGACGCTGAAGACCTTCCCGGCTACACCGCGGCGAGCGTCTGGACGGTGCTGGCCGTCACCGTGCTGGCGGGCGCGCTGGCGTTTCAACTCGGGCTGGTGCAATCGCGCATCGCCCTCCCCGGCGATCATGCGGTCGCCGGCTCGGTCGGCGGCGACATCCGCAGTCTGGCCAAACTGCTGGTGTGGTTCACCTGGCCGACCTGGCCACTCGCCGTCTGGACGCTCTGGCGCTGGCGCCGCCAGCTCTCGGCAAGGCATGTTTCGCTGCCGCTGTGCTTCGCGCTGGTGCCGCTGGCGGCCACCTTCACCACCGATTACGCAGAGCGTTCGCTGCTGCTCGCCCTGCCAGCGCTGGCCACACTCGCGGCGTTCGCGCTGCCCACCTTCCGCCGCAGCGCCTCGGCGCTGATCGACTGGTTCACCCTGCTCTTCTTTACCGGCCTGGCCGTGATCGGCTGGCTCTACTGGATCGCGATGCAGACCGGCGTGCCCGCGAAGCCCGCCGCCAGCATCGCCCGCCTGGTTCCGGGCTTCACGCCTGAGTTTTCGGTCCTGGGTTTCGTCCTGGCGGCATTGGCCACCATCGCGTGGATCTGGCTCGTGCGATGGCGCACCGGGCGGCACCGGTCGGCCCTTTGGAAGACGCTGGTCTTGCCAGCCGGCGGAACGGCGCTCTGCTGGATGTTGCTGATGACATTGTGGCTGCCGCCCGTCGACTACGCGCGCAGCTACGTGCCGCAGGTGCGCGCCATCGCAGAACGCGTGGGCCAGCCCGCCTGTATCTCGACGCTATCACTGAGCCGCCCGCACATCGCCGCGTTGCGCCACCACGGTCACTTCGAACTGCGGTCGCTCGAAGGGGGACCCGCATGCCGCTGGCTGCTGCTGAGCCCGGAGGCCATCGTCACGCTCAATACCAAGATCGATCTGAGCCAGTGGCGCTTCATCGGCACCCTGCGCCGGCCGACCAGCGCGAGCGACGATCTGCTGCTGTACCAGAAGTTCGTGCCCTGACCCGTGGCCAGTGAACGCAGTCTGATCGCTCGCCACGCGGGCACGGTGCTTGTCGGCCAGCTGGCCGTGATGGCCTTCGGCGTGACGGACACCATCGTGGCCGGCCGCTTTGCAGAGAGCGCACTCGCGGCGCTCTCGGTGGGCGCGGCGATCTTCATCAGCGTCTACGTCTCGCTGATGGGCGTGATGCAGGCACTGCTGCCGGTGTGGGCCGAATTGCAGGGCGCGGGCCGCAGTTCGGAGGTCGGCCGCTCGGTGCGCCAGTCGCTGTATCTTTGCCTGATCGCGATGGTGGTCGGCATGGCCGTGCTGCTGTTCCCCGGCGCCCTGCTGCGCTGGACCGACGTGCCCGAGGCCATGCGCCACGACGTCGAGGCCTACCTGGCGGTGCTGGCCTGGGCGCTGCCGCCGGCCCTGCTCTCCCGGCTTTTCAGCACGCTCAACCAGAGCCTCGGGCATCCGAAGCTGGTCACATGGCTGCAGATCGCCTCGCTCGGGCTCAAATTGCCGCTCTCGATCTGGTTCACCTTCGGCGGCGGCGGCCTTCCAGCGCTCGGCCTGGTCGGCTGCGGATGGGCGACGCTGCTGGTCAACTGGACGATGCTGGCCTGTGCCATCTGGCTGCTGCGCAGCCAGCCGCTCTACCGCCCTTACGGCATCTGGCGGCGCGTCGAGCCACCCGACTTCGCGCAGCTGCGGCGCTTTGCGCGCCTGGGCGTGCCGGGCGGCTTGGCGGTGCTGGTCGAGGTCACGTCTTTCACGCTGATGGCGCTGTTCATCGCCCGGCTCGGCACCGCGGCCGCGGCCGCGCACCAGATCGCGTCGAACCTCACCGCGGTGGCCTACATGACCCCCCTGGCGCTGGCGATTGCGACGAGTGCCCGCGTGAGCTACTGGCTCGGCGCAGGCGACGCCGCACGCGCAAGGCGCGCCTGCCGCACCGGCTTCCAGCTCACGCTGGCCGGTGCCCTACTGCTGTCCGGCGCCATGGCCGCGCTGCGCTGGCAACTGGCGGGCGTGTATGCCGACAACCCGGCTGTGATCGCGCTCGCCGCCACGCTGCTGCTCGCGACGGCGGTCTATCACTTCGCGGACGCGGTGCAGACGCTGTGCGTGTTCGTGTTGCGGTGCTACCGCGTGACCTTGCTGCCGCTCGCGCTCTACAGCACGCTGCTCTGGGGCGTCGGGCTGGGTGGCAGCTACCTGCTTGCGTACAAGGGCCTGGGGCCATGGCCGGCCATGCAGTCGCCACTGGCCTTCTGGTTGATGAGTGCGGCGGCCCTTGCGCTGACGGCGCTGCTGCTCCTGGGCCTGTTATGGCGGACCATGGCACGGACCCGCTGAGGGGCCACCGCGCCGGCGCGCGATACCCGGCGCGCTGAAGGCTACGCGCCGAGCGCCGCCCGGGCCTCGCGTACGCGGCTCAGCGGGAACAGCAGCGCAAAGCGCGATCCCTTGCCCAGCGTGCTCTCGATGCGCAGTTCGGCGCCATGCCGCTGCGCCACGTGCTTGACGATCGCGAGGCCAAGGCCCGTGCCGCCGGTCTCGCGCGAACGGCTGCGATCGATGCGATAGAAGCGTTCCGTCAGCCGCGGAATGTGTTCGGCCGCAATGCCCGGGCCGCTGTCGCGCACGGCATATTCCGCCCGTCCATCGGGCATCAGGCGCCAGCTCGCGGCGACCTCGCCGCCGGGCGGCGTGTAGCGGATCGCGTTGCTCAGCAGGTTCGACATCGCGCTTTGCAACTCGGTCGCCGCGCCGGCGATCTCCACGTCCGCCTCCACCAGGAAGGACAACCGGTGGCCTTGCTGCGGCGCGAGCCGCTCCGACAGGCCGCGCGCCTCGTTCTCGCACTGGACCAGCAACGTGCGCGCGCGGTTCCATTGCAACGCCGACGGCGCGGCGCTGCCTTCAAGCTTCGACAGCGTCAGCAGATCGTTCACCAGCGTTTCCATTCGCTGCGATTGCTGGCCCATCAATGCCAGATAGCGGACGCGCTCGTCGGCATCGAGCGGCAGGTTCTGCATCGTTTCGACAAACCCGGCGAGCACGGTCAGCGGCGTGCGGATTTCATGCGACACGTTGGCCACGAAGTCGCGCCGCATGGCCTCGGCCTGCTCGAGCGAGGTGATGTCGCGTGTGAGCAGCATGCGGCGGTTGCCCGCATAAGGATGGACCTGCACCGACAGGCGCACCGGATGACCGCGCTGGCCCCCGCGCTGTGGCGAGGCATCGATGAGCACGTCTCGGCTGTAGTTCCACGAAGCGAGGTAAGCCACGAAGGCGGGGTCGCGCACCAGGTTGGCCAGGTGCTGCAGCAGGTCGCGTTCGGCATCGATGCCGAACTGCCCGGCCGCCGTCTGGTTGCACCATTCGATGCGCCCTTGCGCATCGAGCAGCACCACGCCGTTGGGCGATGCCTGGATGGCCGCGAGGAACTCCTGCAGCCGGTCTTCGGCCTGCCGCGTCTGCTGTTCCCGGTTGCGCAGCAGCTTGCGGATGCGCTCGGAGAGTTCGCCCCAGACGCCGGTGCCCCGCGTCGGCAGGCCGGTGGCGTCGTTGCGCAGCGCCTTGAGCACCTGCTGCGCGCGCCACGCATCCAGCCCCAGCCAGAGCAACCCGCCGAGCCAGGCGCCCATCCACCAGAAATCCCTGCCCAGCAACACCGACGCGCAGACACCCGCCGCGATGGACGCGATCAGGAAGGTGGCTATGCGAAAAGGCATCGCGGGCGATTATCCGTGGTGGCTGCCAACCGCTGCCGCGAGGTGAACGCAGCGCGAAAGGGCGACGCGCCCGCTCAGACCGTGGCTTGCGCTGTGAGCCGGTAGCCGGCACCGCGCACTGTCTCGATCATCGGCGCGGCGGCGCCCAGTGACTCGCGCAGGCGCTTCACATGCACATCGACCGTACGCTCCTCGATGTAGACATGGTCACCCCACACCTTGTCGAGCAGTTGCGAGCGGCTGTGCACGCGCTCGGCGTTCTGCATCAGATAGCCGAGCAACTTGAACTCGGTCGGCCCGACCTTGAGCGCGCTGCCCTGCCAGGTCACGCGGTGCGTGCCGTGGTCGAGCGCCAGCTCGCCGATCTCCACGCGTTCGGCCACCGCTTCAGGTGCACGGCGCCGCAGCACCGCCCGGATGCGTGCGAGCATTTCCTGCGTGGAGAAAGGCTTGGTGATGTAGTCGTCGGCACCGGCATCGAGACCGGCCACCTTGTCCGGCTCGTCGCCACGCGCGGTCAGCATGAGGATCGGGATGGCCTTGGTGCGCGCGTCCTTGCGCCAGTGCCGCGCCAGCTGCAAGCCGCTCTGGCCCGGCAGCATCCAGTCGAGCAGGATGAGATCGGGCAGGCCGGCATCGATCTCGCGCTGCGCCGAGACGCCGTCTTCGCACCAGATCGGCTCGAAGCCGTTGTGGCGCAGGTTCACGGCAATCAGCTCGGCAATCGAGGATTCGTCTTCAACGATGAGGACTCTGGGTTTCTTCATTCGCTCGCTTACTGCAGGGCCGATTCGATTTCTTCCATCGAAGTGTGCCGCACATCGGCGCCCTTGACGATGTAGATGATGAACTCGGCAATGTTCTTCGCGTGGTCGCCGATCCGCTCGATGGCCTTGGCCAGGAACAGCAGGTCGAGGCTCGCCGAGATCGTGCGCGGGTCTTCCATCATGTAGGTGACCAGCTTCCGCACGAAGCCGTCGAACTCCTTGTCGATCAGGTCGTCGTCCTTGAGGATCGACAGCGCCGCAGCGGTGTCGAGCCGTGCGAAGGCGTCGAGCGCCTTGCGCAACAGGCTCGATGCCATGTCCGCCGCGACGCGGATCTCGGTCGACGGCAGCGTGCGCGACGAACCGCTCTCGATAATCGACTTGACCATGCGGGCGATCTTGTTGGCCTCGTCGCCCACACGCTCCAGGTTGGCGGTGGTCTTGCTGATGGCGATCAGCAAGCGCAGGTCGCGCGCGGTCGGCTGGCGGCGCGCGATGATGGACGAGAGTTCGCGGTCGATCTCGATCTCCATCGCATTGACGCTGTGCTCCGTCTCCATCACGCGGTCAGCCGCTTCGGGATCGAATTGCGCCAGCGCGTACACCGCCTGGTGGATCTGCGACTCGACCATGCCCCCGAGCTCCATCACGAGCGAGGAAACGCTGTTGAGTTCGCTGTCGAACTGACTGGAAAGATGTTTGTCGCTCATTTCGTTTGTCTCCACGGTCAGCCGAAACGGCCGGTGATGTAGTCCTCGGTTTCCTTGCGCTGCGGCTTGAAGAACATCTGTTCGGTCGCGCCGAACTCGATCAGGTCGCCCAGGTACATGTAGGCCGTGTAGTCGCTGCAACGGGCGGCCTGCTGCATGTTGTGCGTGACGATCACCACGGTGTACTCGCTCTTGAGCTCGGCGATCAGTTCCTCGATTTTTGCGGTCGAGATCGGATCGAGCGCAGAGCACGGCTCGTCGAGCAACAGCACTTCGGGCTTGATCGCGATGCCGCGCGCGATGCACAGGCGCTGCTGCTGGCCGCCCGAAAGGCCCGAGCCGCTTTGCTGCAGCTTGTCGCGCACTTCGGTCCAGAGCGCGGCTTTCTTCAGTGCCCACTCGACGCGGTCGTCCATGTCGCTGGCGCTGAGGTTCTCGAACAGCTTCACACCGAAAGCGATGTTGTCGTAGATCGACATCGGGAACGGCGTCGGCTTCTGGAAGACCATGCCGATCTTGGCGCGGATCAATGCGACGTCCTGCTTGCTGGTCAGCAGGTTCTCGCCGTCCAGTGCGATGGTGCCTTCGGCGCGCTGCTCGGGGTAAAGCTCGAACATCCGGTTGAAGGTGCGCAGCAGCGTCGACTTGCCGCAGCCCGACGGGCCGATGAACGCGGTGACCTTGTTCTCGGGGATCTCGAGGTTGATGCCCTTGAGGGCGTGGAATTTACCGTAGTAGAAGTTCAGGTCCTTGACCGAGAGCTTCGAGCGGCTGGGTTGGGCAGCGAGTGTGGTGGGCATGGTGACGCCGATCTGTAATTAGTGTTTGGAGCGCGTGAGGACCCGCGCCAGGATGTTGAGGGCCAGCACGGCGACGGTGATCAGGAACACGCCCGCCCACGCCAGCTTCTGCCAGTTTTCGTAGGGGCTCATGGCGAACTTGAAGATCGTCACGGGCAAGCTGGCCATCGGCTGGCTCACGTCCGAAGTCCAGAACTGGTTATTGAGCGCGGTGAAGAGCAGCGGCGCCGTTTCGCCGGCGATCCGCGCCACCGCCAGCAGCACACCAGTGACCACACCGGCACGCGCGGCCTTGAGCGTGATGCTCAGGATCACCTTCCACTTCGGCGTGCCGAGCGCATAGGCGGCCTCGCGCAGGCCCGGTGGAATCAGCTGCAGCATGTTCTCGGTCGTGCGGATGACGACCGGGATCACGATCAGCGCCAGCGCGAGCGCACCTGCCAGGCCCGAGAAGCTCTTGAAGTACGCAACCACCACGGCGTAGACGAACAGGCCGATCACGATCGACGGCGCCGACAGCAAGATGTCGTTGACGAAGCGCGTCACGCTCGAGAGCCAACCCTTCGGGTCGTACTCGGCCAGGTAGATGCCGGCCATGATGCCGATCGGCGTGCCGACGAAGGTCGCCATCAGCACCATCACGAAGGAACCGAAGATGGCGTTCGCGATGCCGCCGACCTCGTTCGGCGGCGGGGTCATCTCGGTCAGCGTGGCCAATGCCAGGCCGCCGACACCCAGGCGCAGTGTTTCCCAGAGGATCCACACGAGCCAGAAGACGCCGAAAGCCATGGCGGCAAGCGACAGGGTCAGCGCGATGTAGTTGACGCGCTTGCGGCTCGCGAAGCGGCCGGCGCGCATTTCCTGCAGCGCCTTGGCGGCCAGGAGGTGTTCAGCGGTGGTCATGCGTTCTTGCCTTCGCTTTTCTTCATTTGCGCCAGCAGCACCTTCGAGAGCGACAGCACCACGAAGGTGATGAAGAACAGCACGAGGCCCAGGTACATGAGCGATGCCTGGTGCAGGCCGGCGCCGGCTTCGGCGAATTCGTTGGCGAGCACCGAGGTGATGCTGTTGGCCGCCTCGAACATAGATAGCGAGCTCAGCTGGTTGGTGTTGCCGATCACGAAGGTGACCGCCATCGTCTCGCCCAGCGCGCGGCCGAGGCCGAGCATGATGCCGCCGACGACACCTGCCTTGGTGTACGGCAGCACCACCTTGGAGACGACCTCCCAGGTGGTGGAGCCGAGACCGTAGGCCGATTCCTTGAGCAAAGGCGGAGTCACTTCGAACACGTCGCGCATCACCGAGGCGATGAACGGAATGATCATGATCGCCAGGATGATCCCGGCCGACAGGATGCCGATGCCGACGGGTGGCCCGGACACCAGCGCGCCCAGGTAAGGCACGCCGTCGAAGGCCCGCTGAAGCGGCTGCTGCACGTAGGTCGACAGGATCGGGCCGAACACCAGAAGGCCCCACATGCCGTAGACGATCGACGGCACGGCGGCGAGCAATTCGATGGCGGTGCCCAGCGGGCGCTTGAGCCAGCTGGGTGACATTTCGGTGAGGAACAGTGCGATGCCGAAGCTCACGGGCACGGCGATCACCAGCGCGATGAACGAAGTGGCCAGCGTGCCGTAGATCATCACCAGGCCGCCGTACTCGTCTTTCACGGGGTCCCAGGCGCTGCTGGTGAGGAAGCCGAGGCCGAATTTCTGGATGGCGGGCCAGGCGCCAGCCAGGAGCGACAACAGGATGCCGATCAGCAGCGCCAGCGTGAGCAGTGCGGCGCCCTTGGCGGCCAGGCCGAACAGGCGGTCGGTGGCGGCGCCGGTGCGCGGACGCTTGGCCGGCGGCGGGTTGACGGAGGCTCGATCACGCCCGGCCGCGAGGTCGAGCGTGGCGGCAGAAGCTGGGAAGGTGGATGACACAGGTCGCTCCAAGGCAGGTGAAACTGGCGCGTCGGGCGGCTGAAGGCTGCTCATGCGACGCGCCGTGTGTCTTACTTCAGCGCGACGGGCTTGCCCGATGCGTCCTTGATCTCGCCCCAGGCCTTGACGATCGAGGTCTTCACGACGTCGGGCATCGGCACGTAGTCGAGGTCACTCGAGGTCTTGTCGCCGTTCTTGTAGGCCCAATCGAAGAACTTCAGCGTGGCGGTTGCGTTGGCCGGCTTGTCCTGCGCCTTGTGCATCAGGATGAAGGTGGCGCCGGTGATCGGCCATGCGTCCTTGCCGGGCTGGTTGGTCAGGATTTGATAGAAGCTCTTGCTCCATTCCGCACCGGCAGCGGCCGCCTTGAAGGCCGTGTCGTCCGGTGCCACGAAGGCGCCTTCCGCGTTCTGCAGCATCGCGAAGTTCATCTTGTTCTGCTTCACGTAGGCGTACTCGACGTAGCCGATGGAGTTGGGCAGGCGGTTCACGAAAGCGGCCACGCCTTCATTTCCCTTGCCACCCGCGCCGGTCGGCCAGTTGACGGCCGTGCCTTCGCCGACCTTGCTCTTCCAGTCGGCGTTGACCTTCGACAGATAGTTGGTGAACAGGAAGCTGGTGCCCGAACCGTCGGCGCGGCGCACCGGCGCGATCGTCGCGTCCGGCAGGTTCAGCGAACCGTTGAGCGCCTTGATCGCCGGGTCGTTCCACTTCGTGATCGTGCCCAGGTAGATGTCGCCCAGCACCTTGCCGCTGAGCTTGAGCTCGCCCGGCTTGATGCCGCTGATGTTGACCACGGGCACCACGCCGCCGATCACGGTCGGGAACTGCATCAGGCCCTTGGCCTGCAGTTCTTCGTCCTTGAGCGGCGCATCGGAGGCACCGAAGTCGACGGTCTTGGCTTCGATCTGCTTGAGGCCTGCGCCCGAGCCGACCGACTGGTAGTTGATCTTGACGCCGGTGGACTTGTTGTAGTCGCTGGCCCACTTGGCGTACAGGGGCGCCGGGAAGCTGGCGCCAGCGCCGGTGATGTCTTGCGCGAAGGCGGGGAAATGGGCGAGAGCGGCAACGGCAAAGCCGGCAGCAGCAATTTTGAACGTCGTTTTCATCAAGCTTCCTTTGTGAAGTACTGGAGCACCCGTTTCGGGCTTGGAACGGACTCTAAAAAGCTTGTGTGACATCGATGTGACAGCTCGACCGTGGAGCGGACCACCCCGGAAAGAACCCTGAAAGCGCTTTGCGCGTAACGGCGATACGTGACAACGTCACATCTTCGTCATGCGTCGGCCGTAGCCTCCTGCCCCTCCCCGCCGGACACGCAAGGTGGGCCGCTTACCATCGGAGACTATGCAAAACGGAACCCGCCTCGCTGCGGTCGATCTCGGCTCGAACAGCTTCCGCCTCGAGATCGGCCAGGTCGACCATGGCCAGATTCACCGCACCGAATACCTCAAGGAAACGGTGCGCCAGGGCAATGGCCTCGACAGCGCCCGCAATCTCACCCCGGAGGCCATGCAGCGCGGCTGGGACGCCCTCGCCCGTTTCGGCGAGCGCCTGGCCGGCTTCAAGCGCTCGCAGGTGCGTGCGGTCGCGACGCAGACGCTGCGCGAAGCGCGCAACCGCGAAGAATTCCTGTTGCGCGCGCGCACCATCCTGGGCTTCGGCATCGACGTGATTCCCGGCCGGGAAGAGGCGCGCCTCATCTACCAAGGCGTGGCCCACACCCTGCCGCACACCGATGCCTCCAACCGTGAACGCCGGCTGGTCATCGACATCGGCGGTCGCTCGACCGAAATGATCCTGGGCTGCGCGCTGCAAGCCGATGTGGTCGAGTCCTACCGCGTGGGCAGCGTGGCCTGGTCGATGAAGCACTTCTCCGACGGCCAGTTCACGCCGGCCGCGTTCCGCGCGGCCGAGATCGCTGCGAAGGCCGTGCTTGACGACGCGCTGGCCAGCTACACGCCCGACCGCTGGGACGTGGCCTACGGCGCCTCCGGCACGATCGGCGCCGTGGGCGACGTGCTCGCGGCTGCTGGGCATGCGCCGGGCCTGGTCACCCGCGACGGTCTCGACTGGCTTCAGGAGCGCCTGCTCAAGGCGGGAAGCGCGGACAAGCTGCGCATTGAAGGCATGCGCGAAGACCGCAAGCCGGTGATTGGCGGCGGCCTGAGCGTGCTGCTCGCGGTGTTCGACCTGCTCGGCATTCGCGAAATGAAGGTGGCGCAAGGCGCCCTGCGCCACGGCGTGCTGTATGAATTGCTCGAACGCGACGACAGCGTGGCCGACCTGCGGGTGGCCACGGTGGCCCGGCTGGCCGCGCGCTTCGTGGTCGATGCCGCGCAGGCGCGCCGTGTGGGCGAAACCGCGGCAGGCCTGTTCGTGCAGCTCGAACCCGGCGCACGGGGTGGCGGTACCACCAGCCATGCCGGCCGCGCACTGCGCAAGCTGGGCTGGGCGGCGCAGCTGCATGAAATGGGCACGCAAATCTCGCACAGCGATTACCACAAGCACGGCGCCTACATCCTCGACAACTGCGATGCGCCCGGGTTCGCGCTGAACGAAATGCACGCGCTCGGCCAGCTGTTGCTGGGGCAACGCGGCAAGCTGCGCAAGCTGGAAGGCTCGCTCGACGACGAAACCTTCGTACGCCAGTTACTCGCGCTGCGGCTGGCGGTGATCCTGTGTCACGCCCGGCGCGATGCCGACCCGAAGGCGCTGCGCCTGGAGGCCCATGGCCGCGGTTTCACGATCACCTGCCGTGCCGACTGGGCGGAGGCCTATCCGCAATCGGCGCATCTGCTGCGCGAGGAAGTGTTGGCCTGGCAGAAGACGGATTGGCAGGTCGCGCTCAACGGTTGCTGAGGTTGGCCGTGCGGGCGCTGCGCCCGGTTTCCCGATGACGATCTACAGCAGCTCGGGCGACTGCACGGTGACCACCACGGTCTGCACGTCGCCATCGCGCTCACGGGTGCGGATCCACCACAAGGCGCCCTTCCGCACCGGGCAACTGTCGCCCGGCAGGCCCAGCAGCAACGAGATCGCCTGCCCGAGCGAGGGCTGATGCCCGATCAGCAACACCACGGACTTGCCGTTGGGCCAGCCCGCAGCGGCCAGCAACGCATCGGCCGTGGTGTCGGGCGCCAGTTCGACGCGCAGCTTGTACTTGCGGCCCAGCGCCAGCGCGGTTTGCTCGCAGCGGCGCGCCGGGCTGCAGACGATGCGGGTGCCTTCAGGTAACTGACGATCGAGCCAGCCGGCCATGCGCTTGGCCTGCTTTTCTCCCCGCGAGGTCAGCGAGCGCTGCATGTCGTCGCAGCCTTCGGTCCAGTCTTCGGCTTCGGCGTGGCGCCAGAACAGCAGATCCATGGTCATTTCTTCGGTCCCGGATTCGGTGTCGATTCGGTCAGTTGCGTGCCGCCGCGCGACGGCGGCCGCGCGAGGCATAGCGGCCCATCAGTGCCGCCTGGGCGCCATGCGCCTCGATCGCCCGCGAGGCGCCGGCTTCGCCCGGATGGGTGTCGCGGTCGACGCGCACATAGGCGCCATCGCCCCGCAGGTCCCAGGCGTCGCAGCCGTCGTGCAGGTAGTCGACCAGGCATTCGTCGATCAGGCGCTGGCGCAGCACCGGGTCGGTCACGGGCCAGGCCAGCTCAATGCGCCGCATCATGTTGCGGTTCATCCAGTCGGCGCTCGACAAGTACAGGGACTCGTCCTCGCCCTGCCGGAAATAGAAGACGCGCGAGTGTTCGAGGAAGCGGCCGATCACCGAGCGCACGCGGATGTTGTCGGTCAGCCCCGGCACCTGCGCCGGCAGGGTGCAGGCGCCGCGCACGATCAGGTCGATCTTCACGCCTTTCTGGCCGGCATCGACCAGCGCCGCCACCAGGCCCTCGTCGGTCAGCGCGTTCATCTTCGCGACGATGCGCGTCGGCTGGCCTTCACTCGCGGCAAGGCCGAGGGCCTGGATCTGCGCCACCAGGTTCTTGTGCAGGTCGAAGGGCGCCAGCCACATGCGGTGGAGCTTGGGCAAGCGGCTCTGGCTGGCCAGGTGCACGAAAACCGCTTCCATGTCCGCAGTGAGGAGCGGGTCGGCAGTGAGGTGGCTGATGTCGGTGTACAGCTTCGCGGTGCGCGGGTTGTAGTTGCCGGTCGACAGGTGGCCGTAACGGCGCATCTGCTTGCCCTCGCGCCGCGTCACCAGCAGCATCTTCGCGTGGGTCTTGAGGCCGACCACGCCGTAGACGACCTGCGCGCCGATCGACTCCAGCATCTCGGCCCAATTGATGTTGGCCTCCTCATCGAAGCGGGCCTTGAGTTCGACGACCACGGTCACTTCCTTGCCGCGGCGCACCGCCTCGCGCAACAGGTCCATGAGTTCGGAATCGGCGCCCGTGCGGTAGATGGTCTGCTTGATTGCCAGCACCTGCGGGTCGTGAACGGCTTCCCGCAGGAAAGCGAGCACGCCTTCGAAGCTCTCGAAGGGCTGATGGATCAGCGCATCGCCGCGCTGCAGCCGGTCGAAGAAGGATTGCCCCGGCGACAGCGTGATCGGGTAGGACGCGTGGTACGGCGGAAAACGCAGCTGCGGCTCGTCGAGCAGGTCGATCAGTTGCGTCAGCCGCGCCAGGTTGACGGGGCCGTGCACGCGGTACAGCGCGTCCTCGGGCAGATCGAATTGCGTCAGAAGAAAGGAGGCCAGCGATTCGGCGCAGCTGGCCGACACCTCGAGGCGAACCGCCTGACCGAAGTGACGATGCTCGAGCCCCTGCCGCAGCGCAGTGCGCAGGTTCTTGACGTCTTCCTCATCGACCGCGAGATCGGAATGGCGGGTCACGCGGAACTGCGAGAAGTCACCCACCTCGCGGCCGGCGAACATGGTCGCCAGGTGCGCGCGCACGATGCTCGACAGCGCGACGAAGAGCGTCTTGCCGCCCGAGACCTTGGTAGGCATCCTAATCAGGCGCGGC
The DNA here is from genome assembly GCA_004210915.1 of Variovorax sp. Taxonomy (GTDB): domain Bacteria; phylum Pseudomonadota; class Gammaproteobacteria; order Burkholderiales; family Burkholderiaceae_C; genus Variovorax. The sequence continues at coordinate 120,953 of SEGS01000001.1, forward strand.
AACACGCGAGGCACCTTCACGATCTGGATCGGGTTTTCGCGCCCGAACGCATCCTTGCCGCCCAGCCGCACGATGAAGTTGAGCGACTTGTTGGCCACCTGCGGGAAAGGGTGCGCGGGGTCGAGCCCGACCGGGATCAACAACGGCCGCACCTCGCGCTCGAAATACTCGCTGACCCACTTGCGCTGTGCCGCGTTGCGCTCGCCGTGCGAAATGATGTGGATGCCGTGCTGAGCGAAGGTCGGCATCAGCTCGTCGTTGTAGAGCGCGTACTGGCGCGCCACCAACGTGTGGGCGGCCTCGGCCAGCAGGCGGAAGGACTCGACCGTGTAGTTGCCCTTCTGCTCGTCGGCGTCGCTCGCGATCAGGTGGGGCGCGGCGCGGACTTCGAAGAATTCGTCGAGGTTGGCGGACACGATGCACAGATAGCGCAGGCGCTCGATCAGCGGCACCTCGCGCCGGTAGGCCCAGTCGAGCACACGCTCGTTGAACGCAAGGATGCTGTGGTCGCGATCGAGCAGCGTGAGCGGCTTCGCCGCCGGCGCGACCGCGCGGTCGGAGGAGGCAGATGACATGGGGACTGATTCTGGGACAAGCGACACGACGTTGCTCGCAAGCGTAAAAATGACAGTTTCAGTCAGGCCTGTGACAGTTCGGTGACAGACCCATGACGCGCCGCGATATGGGCAAGTCGCCTCGAGTCAGCTTCCGAGGAAGTGCTTGCGGTAGCGCGGCGGCAGGTCGGCGATGCGCATCAACATCGGCAGGTCGGCGCTGTTGAAGTCCGGGTCCCACGCGGGCGCGCCGAGCACTTTGGCGCCCAGCCGCAGGTAGCCTTTGATGAGCGCTGGCGGCTCGACGTTGAGCCCACCGTCGAGCCGCTCCACTGGCAACGCGAGGCGCGGCTGCACCTGGTACTGGATCGGCGCCATGTGCGTGGCCGACAACTGGCGCCAGATGCTGGCCGCCGCATCGCCGCTGGGCGTGCCGTTGTGCGTCATCGGGATGCTGGCGCAGCCGATCATGGTGTCCAGGCGATTGCGGTGCATGAAGCCGGCCAGCGCACCCCAAAGCGCCAGGATCACCCCACCCTGCCGGTGATCGACATGCACGCAACTGCGGCCGAGTTCGACCATGCGCGCCCGCAGCTCACGCAGCCGCGTCAGATCGAACTCGGTATCGCTGTAGGTGCTGCCCACGCGCCGGGCCTGCGCCGGCGTGAGCACCCGGTAGGTGCCGACGACCTGGGCGCTGGCCTCGTCGCGCACCAGCAGGTGTTCGCAGAAGTCATCGAACAGGTCGATGTCGTGGCCGGCCACCGGCGTGTTGAGGCAAGCGCCCATCTCGCAGGCGAACACGTCGTAACGCAAGCGCTGCGCGGCCCGCACTTCATCCTGATGTCGCGCCCAGCGCACCGAAAGCCCCGGCGCAGCACTGACCGTGCGCGCCGGCGTGGGCGCCGCCGGCACCGCGGGGGGCCAGAAGGTCGTGCGCAAGCTCAACCCGGCGAGCGGAAATGTGGGATTGGGCAGTTCGTTCATGGCGACCTTTGCGTTGCTTCACACCTGCGGCGAAGCAGCGTTGAAGGCTGCAGCCGTTCGATGGAGCGAGTCTCGGCAGCGGGGATGAAAGACGCGTGTCAGGGCCATGGCATTCGTGTGAATTGCCAAGGTTGGGTAGGCGCTACGGAGCGAGAAATGCGAAATATCTGGCCGGAAAAGATGCGATAACCGCGACGCCAGCGGAAAGCGCGGATATCCGGGCTAGAATCGAAAGCTTGTCGGGGTGTAGCGCAGCCTGGTAGCGCATCTGGTTTGGGACCAGAGGGTCGAAGGTTCGAATCCTTTCGCCCCGACCATCATTTCTGTCGAATCGGCCATCGCACCATGCCGGTTCATTGCCTGAAGCATTTCTGTCCGTAGCTCAGTTGGATAGAGCACCTGCCTTCTAAGCAGGTTGTCGGGGGTTCGATCCCCTCCGGACAGGCCAGCCAACCGTCACCCCCAGCCCGCGCTTTGCGGGCTTTTTTGTTTCTGCCGCTCTATGCGTCCTGAAAGTGCGGCGCGCGCTTCTCAATGTTGGCGCGCACCGCTTCGGCTTGGTTGGCGCTGCCGATCAGCGCATGTTGCTCGACCGATTCATCCATCAACAACTCTGCGGGTGTCCGCGTGGGCCAGCCGTTGAACAGGCGTTTGCCGGCGCGGATGGCATCGGGGGATTTCGCGGCAATGTCGTGCGCCATCTGCAGCGCATCGGCCAGCGGGTCAGTCGAAAGACGCGTGGCGAAGCCGATGCGCAGTGCCTCTTCGCCCGAGAAGATGCGGCCGGTGTAGGTGAGCTCGCGCACCACGTCGCTGCGGGCCAACTCGCGCATCAGCACGATGCCGCCCATGTCGGGCACAAGGCCCCACTTGATCTCCATCACCGACAGCTTCGTGTCCGGCGCGACCACGCGGATATCGGCGCCCAGCGCCACCTGCAGGCCGCCGCCGAAGGCCACGCCGTGCACCGCCGCGATCACCGGCACCGGCACGTCGCGCCACACCATGGCCACCTGCTGCGCCGCGTTGGCCAGACCATGGGTGCGCGTGCGCAGGTCGACGCCCGCGCCGCCGGCTCCGAGCACGTCGCCGCCTGCATCGCCTTGCATGCGCTGGAACGACGCCATGTCCAGACCCGCGCAGAAAGCCTTGCCTTGCCCAGCGATAACCACGGCACGCACAGTCGAGTCTTGGCGAAGGCGCTCACCGGCATCGACGAGCGCATCGAACATCGCGGGGTCGAGCGCATTCATCTTGTCGGCACGCGCCAGGTGAAGTTCGACCACACCGTCAGGGTGGCGGGTCCATTCGATACGGTCTGTCATGAGGGTCTCCTTGGATGTCCGCGCCAGTATCCCGTGCCGGCGGCTGGGCGATGATCGGCGGTGTCGCCAACCCAACACCTCGCCATGCCCCTGGATCGCCGCCATTTCCTGCACACCGGCGCTGCTGCTGTGGTCGCTTTGATCGGCAACGACCTGACGCAAGCCACACCGGCGCGCAACGAGGTGCGCGCTGGACCGCACGATGGGCTGCCCGGATTTCGCGCGGTGCCGGCCACGCTGCATGACGGGATCACGGTGCCGGACGGCTACGAGGCGAAGGTGCTCTATCCGTGGGGCACCCCGACCGGCATCGCGGGCGCCATGCCCGAGGGCCCACCCGGCGCCGGGCAAAGCGCGGCGGACCAAGCCGTGCAGGCGGGCATGCACCACGACGGCATGCATTTCTTTCCGCTCGATGCAGCGGGCACGCGCGGCCTGCTCGTGATGAACCACGAGTACACCGACGACCGCCTGCTACATGGCCAGGAAAACCAGGGCGAGCCTGCTGAAAGGGTGCGGAAGACGCTGCACGCGATGGGCGTGTCGGTCATCGAAGTGCGGCGCACCGCCACCGGCTGGACGCAGGTGCTGCCCTCGCGCTACGCGCGGCGCATTCATGGCGACACGCCGATACGCATCGCCGGGCCGGCCGCCGGCACCGCGGCCATGCGGACGACAGCCAACCCGTCAGGCGACACGGTGCTGGGCACCTTCGCCAACTGCGCGATGGGCGTCACGCCCTGGGGCACCTACCTCACCTGCGAAGAGAATTTCCACGGCTACTTCGGCGGCCCCACCGCCGCCGCTGCACAGGCAACACCCGCCCAGCGGCGCTATCGGACGGTGCCGGGCGCGCAGTGGAACAGCCACTGGCGCCACAACGAACGCTTCGACCTGACGCGCCATCCCAACGAGCCGCATCGCTTCGGCTGGGTGGTGGAGATCGATCCTTTCGACCCCGACTCCGTGCCCGTCAAGCGCACGGCGCTCGGCCGCAAGGCGCAGGAAAGCGCGACCTGCACGCTCACCAGAGATGGCCGCGTGGCCGTCTACATGGGCGACGACGCGGCCTTCGAGTACGTCTACAAATTCGTCAGCACCGATCGCGTGAAGCCCGGCACCGATGCCGCGGCGCGCGCTGCCAACCGGCACCTGCTCGACGACGGCACGCTGTACGTTGCGCGCTACGACGCCGGCGGTCGCGGCGCGTGGATCGCGCTGACGCACGGGCGCGCCGGTCTCGACGCCGCAGCGGGTTTCGAAGACGCCGCGGCCGTGCTCATCCACGCGCGGCTGGCCGCCGACGTCGTCGGCGCGACGGCGATGGACCGGCCCGAATGGATCGCCGTCCACCCGCAGAACGGCGAGGTGTACCTGGCCCTGAGCAACAACAACCAGCGGGGCGCGCCCGGCCAGCCGCCCGCCGACGCTGCCAACCCGCGCGCGCTCAACCTGTACGGCGGAATCCTGCGCTGGCGAGAGGACGGCGGCGACGCGGCGAGCACCGGCTTCGCGTGGGATCACTTCGTGCTCGCGGGCGACACCGCCCTGCCCGCGAGCGGTGCCCGCTATCCGCATGCCGACGCCGACCTGTTCGGCAGCCCCGATGGCCTGCACTTCGACAGCGCCGGCCTGCTCTGGATCCAGACCGACATGAGCGGCCCGACCATCGGCAAGCCGCCCTTCGCCGCGCTCGGCAACAACCAACTGCTGTGCGCCAACCCGGCCACCGGACAGATCAAGCGCTTTCTCGTCGGGCCGACCGGCTGCGAAGTCACTGGCTGCGTGCTGACGCCCGACCGGCGCGCGCTGTTCGTCAACATCCAGCATCCGGGCGAGCGACGCGACGACCGTACCGGCCTGCCGAGCAGCACGTGGCCCGACGGCGGCCCGCCGGGCCGTACGCCGCCGCGCTCGGCGACCGTCGTCGTGCGCCGCACCGACGGCGGTATCGTCGGCACCTGAAAAAAGAAGGGAGACCTCATGAGCATTCGCATCGTTCGCCTCGGCACGCCCCGCGCCCCGGGCGAGGGCCTGCGCATCGGCACCGTGCGCCGCCCGCCACGCGGCGTGCCGAAGGCGGAGTTCGCCTCGCAGGACTGGTACGACGTCTGGTACCCGAACCTCGCGCCAACCGCCGAAACCATGAAGCTCGGCCAGGCCGTCGAGACCGAGGCGCAATGGCAGGCCTTCACACGCAAGTACAAGGCCGAGATGGCCGAGGCGGACGCGAGCCGCACCCTCGACCTGCTCGCCGCCCTGTCGCACGGCGCATCGCTCGCGGTCGGCTGCTACTGCGCCGACGAGCCGCGCTGCCACCGCTCGCTGCTGCGCGGCCTGTTGACAGCGCGCGGCGCGGACATCGCCAATTGATCACCCTCCTCCCGGACTTGTCACCATGCCCCCAGATCACGCTGAACCGTTGTTGCCGCTTCAGGGCGTCCGCGTTTTGAGCCTGGCGCTCAACCTGCCCGGTCCGGCGGCGCTGATGCGTTGCCGCACCTTGGGCGCTGACTGTTTGAAATTCGAGCCGCCGGCCGGCGACCCGATGCAGCACTACAACCGCACGGCCTATGACGCGCTCCACGCCGGCATCGCCGTGCAGAGCGCCGACCTCAAAACCCATGCGGGTCAACAGGCACTGGCCCGCGCGTTGGCCACGACCGATGTGCTGATCACGTCCTTCCGTCCGTCGGCGCTTGCCAAGCTCGGCCTCGACTGGGCCTCGTTGCGAGCGCGCCATCCGGACTTGTCGCAGGTGGCGATCGTCGGCGCAGGCGGTGAGCGTGCCGAAGAGCCCGGGCACGACCTGACCTACCTCGCGGAAAGCGGACTCATCACCGGCACCGCGCTCCCACCGACGCTGTACGCCGACATGGGCGGCGCACTGCTCGCGGTCGAGGCCGTGTTGCAGGCGGCGCTGCACTCGCGAGCCAATGATGCCGGTGGCACCGGAGGCGGCATCTACCGCGAAGTGGCACTCAACGCCGCCGCCGACTGGCTCGCGCTGCCGCGCACCTGGGGCCTGACGCAACCCACGGGGGCCGTCGGCGGCGCCCACGCCGGCTACCGTGTGTACGCATGCGCGGACGGGCGCGTGGCCGTGGCCGCACTCGAGCCGCACTTCGCCGCGCGGCTGTGCGACGCCGCTGGCATCGCAGGCGCAGACATGCGCGCAGCCTCGACGCATGAAACCATCGCGGCCTGGCTGCAGCAACAGACCCGTGCCGAACTGGAAGCGTTGGCGACAGCCAAGGACATTCCATTGCACACGCTGGACGCCTGATGCAGATCTCCATCGAAGGCGAATCTGCACCAAGGCGTGCAGGATCCCCATGAAGCGGGCCGGCACGGTGCGCAAATGGGATGCGGCACGCGGCTTCGGTTTCATCCGGGGCCCGGGCGATGGCGCGGATGTGTTCTTCCACCTGCGTGACTGGCGCGGCAGCGCGCCGCCCCGCGAAGGCATGTCCGTCGGCTACGAGGAAATCCATGTGGGTGGCAAAGGGCCCAGGGCGATGGCGGTGCTGCCGGATGGCGTCGCGATCACGCAGCGGCGTCTGGCGTCATCCGGCACCGCCGCAGCCCGCGCGGAATCGGTTGCTGGCGCGCAGGCGCGACGCACGCCTGATGGGGCGAACCGCTCGCGCGCAATCCATCGGCAACAGCCGCGGCCGGCGCCGCGCGCTGCGGGCGCCTCATGGTGGTGGCCGGCCTTCGCGCTGTGGCTCGGCGCACTGGCCGCGGGCGTCGCGTGGCAGCGCTTGCCGCTGTGGGGGCTGGGCGCGCTGGTGGCGGTCAACGTCGTCACCCTGCTCGTCTATGCGCTCGACAAGTCGGCGGCGGCGCGCGGCGGCTGGCGCACGCGGGAAGACACTCTGCACCTGCTGTCGCTGGCCGGCGGGTGGCCCGCTGCGCGACTCGCGCAGCAGAGCCTGCGCCACAAATCGAGCAAGCTGTCTTTTCAGCGCGTCTATGCGCTGACCGTGGTGCTGCATGGCGCCGCGTTGGGCGGCTGGGTGTTCTGGTTGGCGCCGGAGATCGCGCGCTGAGCGGGCTCTGCGTTCGGCCTCCCGGTTCGCTGGCGATCCCGACCGGCGCGGGCTGGCCCCCGCGCGCTGCTACCGACCCTTGCGGATCGCGCGCGCCGGCGCAGGTTTGCCGCGCCCCGACCCCGAACCGTTGTCGCGCGGCGGCAGGCCCGTGTGCTGCGTGAGCATGCGGCCCTTCGACGGTTTGACGGGCGCGAGTCGGACGGGTGCCGCGGCCGCTGCCGGCGCAGTCGTCGAGTTCTTCTTGCGCGCGCTTTGGTAGCCGCCATCGGTCAGCGGTTGCCACGTCGGGATCAGGTGGTGCTTGCCGTTGCCGATCAAATCGGCGCGGCCCATCGACTTCAAAGCCTCGCGCAGCAAAGGCCAGTTGTTGGCATCGTGGTAGCGCAAGAAAGCCTTGTGCAGCCGGCGGCGCTTGTCGCCGCGCACGATGTCGACCGTTTCCGATTCGCGCGTGATCTTGCGCAACGGGTTGCGGTTGGTGTGGTACATCGTCGTCGCCGTGGCCATGGGCGACGGGTAGAAGGTCTGCACCTGGTCGGCACGGAAGCCGTTCTTCTTGAGCCAGATCGCGAGGTTCATCATGTCCTCGTCGCTGGTGCCCGGATGCGCGGCGATGAAGTACGGAAT
>SEGS01000046.1 GCA_004210915.1 Variovorax sp.
ATCTCGTGATAGAAGTCGTTGCCTTCGCGGGTCCGCTCGCCCACACCGGCGAACACCGACAGACCCGAGTGGGCCTTGGCGATGTTGTTGATGAGTTCCATCATGTTCACGGTCTTGCCGACGCCGGCACCGCCGAACAGGCCCACCTTGCCGCCCTTGGCGAACGGGCACACCAGGTCGATCACCTTGATGCCGGTTTCCAGCAGGTCTTGCGACGGCGAGAGTTCGTCGTACGCAGGGGCCTTGCGGTGGATGGATGCAGTGAGTTCCTGGCCGACCGGGCCGCGCTCGTCGATCGGCGAACCCAGCACGTCCATGATGCGACCCAGCGTGGCCTTGCCCACGGGCACCGTGATCGGCGCGCCGGTGTTGGTCACGATGATGCCGCGGCGCAGGCCGTCCGAAGAACCCAGGGCGATGGTGCGCACGACGCCGTCGCCGAGCTGTTGCTGCACTTCGAGGGTCAGCGCGCTGCCTTCGAACTTCAGCGCGTCGTAAATCTTCGGCATCTGGTCACGCGGGAACTCCACGTCGACCACGGCGCCGATACATTGGACAATTTTTCCTTCAGCCATGGCGTTTTCCTTCTGGATCTCTTAAATGATTGCGACAGGTTCTTGCAGAAGCGTCCTGATGCCTTGACGGGGCCGCTTTTGCAAGAATGCCGGACGGGCCGGCACCCTTGGACTTCAACTAGCTCAGCACTTCATCGCCGTCGCTTGCGCAGCGAAGGCATCGTCGGCTGCCTTGCAGGCAGCGCCCAGTGCCGCCTTGTCGGTCCCCATCGCAGCCCATGCGGACTTGGTTTGGTCCATGCTGGCCTTCATCGCATCGGCGGCGGCGCCGCTCTGCTTGCTCACGCAGGTCGAAACCTTTTCGAGGTACGTCGTGCATTCGCTCGGCAAGTCGGCGGCGGTGGCAGTCGACGCCACAGGTGCGGCCGGTGCGGGCGCCGTTGCCGGTGCAGCAGCAGGTGCGGTCGCAGCGGGAGCTGCTGGCGCTGCAGCGGGCGCTTCTTCCTTCTTGGAACAAGCGGTCAGTGCAGCGGCCATGGCCACCAGAACGAGAAGTTTCTTCATTTTCAAAGTCCCTAGATAAAGCGGCCAGGAATTACCGGTGTCGCCCTGCGCATCCGGTCAGCAATGTGGCCTGCAAGCATTGCCATCAAACGCCCGCCGCAGCAGCCGCGCCGGAAACGATCTCGGACAGCTCTTTGGTGATGCCTGCCTGCCGGGTCTTGTTGTAGACCAGCTTCAATTCGCTGATCACGTTGCCCGCGTTGTCGGTGGCCGCCTTCATCGCCACCATGCGGGCGGAATGTTCGGAGGCCATGTTCTCGGCGACCGCTTGGTAGACCAGCGACTCCACATAACGCACCAGCAGTTCGTCGATCACGCTCTCGGGGTCCGGCTCGTAGATGTAATCCCACGAATGCTGGCCCGCCTCGACCTTCAGCGAATCAGCCGCCAGCGGCAGCAGGTGTTCGACGATCGGCTCCTGCTTGATGGTGTTGATGAACTTCGTGTAGCACAAGTAGACCGCCGACAACTTGCCTTCAGCGTACTTGTCGAGCAGTGTCTTGACCGGTCCGATCAGCTTGTCGAGGTGCGGCGTATCGCCCAGTTGTGTGGCGTGAGCCACCACACGGGCGCCGATGCGGTTCAGGAACCCCAAGCCGCGGCCACCGATGGCGACCGTTTCGATCGCGGTGCCGGCGGCCTGCGCCTCGCGCAGTTTGGTCGTCACTGCGCGCAGCAGGTTGGTGTTCAAGCCACCGCACAGGCCCTTGTCACTCGTCACGATGATGAAGCCGATGGCCTTGGCCTCGTCGTTCGTCTTCATGAAGGTGTGCACATACTCGGGATTCGCCTGGCCCAGGTTGGCCGCGATGGTGCGAATCTTTTCGCTGTAGGGGCGCGCGGCGCGCATGCGCTCCTGCGCCTTGCGCATCTTGGAAACCGAGACCATTTCCATGGCCTTGGTGATCTTCTTGGTGTTCTCCACCGATTTGATCTTGCCGCGGATTTCCTTACCAGCTGCCATAAGAGCTCCTTGGTCAGTCGATCAGGCGAACGACTTCTTGAACGTGGTGGCGGCTGCCAGCAGTTCCGCTTCAGCGTCCTGACAAACCTTCTTGAAAGCCTGCTTCTCGGCGCTGTCGTCCGGCTTGGCCGGCTTCACGTCCCACTTGGCACCGTTCTTCTCCATCGTCGCGAGCAGGGGCGCATGGCTCGTCTTGAGCAACTGATGGAAGCCGTGTTCGAACGCCAGCACCTTCTTGACCTCGATGTCGTCCATGAAGCCCTTGTTCACGGCGAACAGCGTGGCATTCATCAACGAGATCGGCAGCGGGCTGTACTGGGTCTGCTTGAGCAGTTCCGTCACCCGGGCGCCGCGGTCCAGCTGCTTGCGGGTCGCTTCGTCGAGGTCGGAAGCGAACTGCGCGAACGCAGCCAGTTCCCGGTACTGCGCCAAGTCGGTACGGATACCGCCCGACTGGTTCTTGATCAGGTTGGTCTGCGCCGACGAGCCCACGCGCGACACCGAGATGCCGGCGTTGATTGCAGGACGGATGCCGGCGTTGAACAGGTTGGTTTCCAGAAAGATCTGACCGTCGGTGATCGAGATCACGTTGGTTGGCACGAAGGCCGACACGTCGCCGGCTTGCGTTTCGATGATCGGCAGGGCCGTCAGCGAACCGGTCTTGCCCTTGACGGCACCCTTGGTGAACGCTTCGACGTAGTCGGCATTCACGCGGGCAGCACGCTCGAGCAGGCGGCTGTGGAGATAGAACACGTCGCCCGGATAGGCTTCGCGACCTGGCGGGCGGCGCAGCAGCAGCGACACCTGACGGTAGGCGACGGCCTGCTTGGACAGGTCGTCATAGACGATCAGCGCGTCTTCGCCGCGGTCGCGGAAGTACTCGCCCATCGTGCAGCCCGAGTAGGCCGACACGTACTGCATCGCAGCCGATTCCGACGCCGATGCGGCGACCACGATCGTGTAGTCCATGGCACCGGCTTGTTCCAGCGCGCGCACCACGTTCTTGATCGACGAGGCCTTCTGACCGATGGCGACGTAGATGCACGTCACGCCCTGGCCCTTCTGGTTGATGATCGCGTCGATGGCCACAGCGGTCTTGCCGGTCTGGCGGTCACCGATGATCAGCTCGCGCTGGCCACGGCCGATCGGCACCATCGAGTCGATGGACTTCAGGCCGGTCTGCAGCGGCTGGTCGACCGACTTCCGTGCGATCACGCCCGGGGCGACCTTCTCGATCACGTCGGTCATGGCGGCGTTGATCGGGCCCTTGCCGTCGATCGGCTGGCCCAGCGCGTTCACCACGCGGCCAATCAGCTCGGGGCCGACCGGGACTTCCAGAATTCGGCCGGTGCACTTGACCGTGTCGCCTTCGGAGATGTGCTCGTACTCGCCCAGAATCACGGCGCCGACGGAGTCGCGCTCGAGGTTCAGTGCGAGACCGAAGGACGGCGTGCCGTCGGCGCTCGCCGGGAACTCCAGCATTTCGCCCTGCATTGCGTCGGACAGGCCGTGCACGCGCACGATGCCGTCCGTCACGGACACCACGGTGCCTTCGTTGCGGATATTGGCGCTGACCCCGAGGCCTTCGATGCGACTCTTGATCAGTTCGGAAATTTCTGCGGGATTGAGTTGCATGACTCTTTCCTTCTTTCTTTAAATGGGGCCAACCGGCAGCAGTCCGCCTCAGGCGGTGAGCGCCGCTTTCATTTGATCCAGGCGTGCACGCACGGACGTGTCGAGCACTTCGTCGCCGACCACGGCACGAATGCCGCCGATCAGGCTCGGATCGAGTTCCGTGCGCACCTTGAGCTTGCGCCCAAAGCGCTTTTCCAGGGCAGCGCCCACATCTTGCAGGGCCACCGCGTCGATCGGGAAGGCACTGAAAACGACCGCATCGAACGCGCCGTCGCGCGTGTCGCGCAGTCGCCGAAACTGGGCCGCCACTTCGGGCAAGGCAGTCAACCGGCCGTTCTCGATGATGGCGCGCAGGAAATTGCGCCCGGCATCGGGGAACGGCTGCGGCATCAGCCCGGCGGTCAGGTCGAGCACCTGCTCGGCCGGGACCTTCGGATTGGCCGCATAGGCGAGCAACCGCTCGTCGGCCGCAATGGCAGCCAGGGGCTCGAGCCAGCCCGACGTGCCTTCGAGGTCCTGGGACGACGCCTTGAAGAGCGCTTCCGCGTAAGGACGGGCAATGGTCGCAAGTTCGGCCATGTCGTCGTCCTCAGAGCTCGGTCTTCAGGCGCTGGAGCAGGTCGGCATGAACGCCGGCATCGACTTCCTTGCGGAGAATCTGCTCGGCACCCTTGACGGCCAGCGCGGCCACCTGCTCGCGCAATGCCTCACGGGCATGCACGGATTGCTGCTCGGCCTCGGCGTGCGCGGCGGCCACGATCTTGTTGGCCTCTTCCGTTGCACGGCCCTTGGCCTCTTCGACGATTTGCTGGGCGCGGCGCTCGGCATCGGCCAGGCGGCTGGTTGTCTCGGTACGAGACTTCACCAGTTCCTGCTCGACACGCTGGTTGGCGGAAGCGAGTTCAGCCTTGGCCTTCTCGGCGGCCGCCAGGCCCGCGGCGATCTTTTGTGCGCGTTCGTCCAGCGCCTTGGCAATGGGCGGCCACACGAATTTCATCGTGAACAGCACCAGCAGCAAGAAGACGATGGCCTGAACGAACAGGGTCGCGTTGATACTCACGGCAACACCTTTCTGGAGTGGCGTTGAACGGACTTACTTGGGCAGGTTGGCCAGGAAAGTAGCGGCGAACGGGTTGGCGAACGCGAACAGCAGTGCGATGGCCACGCCGATCAGGAATGCGGCGTCGATCAGACCGGCCAAGATGAACATCTTGGTTTGCAGGTCGTTCATGAGTTCGGGTTGACGGGCCGACGATTCCAGGAACTTGCCACCCATGAGGGCGATGCCGATGGACGCACCGATGGCGCCGAGACCGACGATCAGACCACAAGCGAGAGCAACGAGACCGAGAATGTTTTCCATGATGACTCCTTAGAACAGATTGAAAGCGAACGAAAAGAAAAGGGGAAACTCAATGCGCCTCATGCGCCTGGCCCAGATAAATCAGGGTCAGCATCATGAAGATGAAAGCCTGCAGCGTGATCACCAGAATATGGAAGATCGCCCAGACGAGCCCGGCGATCACATGCCCGACGGGCAGCAACACACCGGAGAACGAGGCCGCCATGGCACCGCCCATGAGGGCGATGAGCATGAAAACCAGTTCGCCCGCATACATGTTGCCGAACAACCGCATGCCGTGCGAAACCGTCTTGGCCAGGTACTCGATGACCTGCATCAGCAGGTTGATGGGCCACAACACGGGGTGGGCGCCAAAAGGTGCAGTGATCAGCTCGTGGCCCCAGCCGCCCAAGCCCTTGACCTTGATGCTGTAGAAGAGGCACAGGAGCAGCACGGAGGTGGACAATCCGAGCGTCGTCGAGAGGTCGGCGGTCGGCACGACGCGCATGTAGGCGTGGTGCGGGTCCAGACCCATCGCCGAATAGGCCTGCGCCCACAGCGCTGGCAACAGGTCGACTGGCAGCATGTCCATCGCATTGAGGATGAAGATCCAGACGAAGACGGTGAGCGCGAGCGGCGCGATGAATTTGCGGCTCTGCGCGTTGTGGATGTTCGACTTGGCCTGGTTGTCGACCATTTCCACCAACATCTCTACCGCCGCCTGAAAGCGGCCCGGCACACCGGCCGTCGCCTTGCGCGCTGCCAGCCAGAGCACGAAACAGCCGATCACGCCGCACAACAGCGCATAGAGCACCGAGTCGAGGTTGATGACGTTGAAATCGACGATCGCGGTTTGCACCACGGGATTGAGACCCCAGTCCACTTGCCAGTGCTGGAGGTGGTGAACGATGTATTCACTCGCGGTCGGGGCGTGTCCTTCGGCGGCCATCTTTCAGCGTCTCTTTTCCAAAACAGTCAATTCCGTTTCAACAACCCGGGCCGCACCATGAGCGCGACCCAGTACATCTTCATGGCGACCACCACGCCAGCCAGCATTGCCAGCCACACGAGGTCCCCGATCAACCACGGTGCAGCGGCCAGCAGGGCCACGGTCAGCGCGATCTTGATCGACTCCCACACAAAAAATCTCAGCATGGCGGCTTGCGTCGCCATGCCCGGCCTGTTGCGCACTCCGCGCGCAAACAATGCCGCAGGAATCGCCACCGCCATCGCTCCGTAAAACGCCGACACCGCAGCCACTGGCCGCCCGACCCATAGCCATGCAACCAACGCCACCACCAGGCCAGCCACCACTTGGGCCGCAATCACCCACCAGGGCGACAACTCGGGGTTTCGTTCGCGCAACTGCGCCGCCTCGACGGCTGTCAGTGGCTTGAAATCGGATTCTTCGGCATCGACTCCGGGAACTGGGGCGTTGGTTGTCATTCGAATGCCGCCCGCGTCGTCTCCGGAGAATTTCACAAAGCCATTGATTATAAGTAAAAACCCGATCGATTCGACCATAACGTCACGCTTCGTCGCCACGCCGGCCAAGCGCTGCCTCACCGCCCATAATTTGCGGACCCGGCAAGTGACGCGGCCCAGCGAAGCCGCACCCTTGGATCCAGGCACTCCCGCCCCATGTACGGAGCACCGCTTCGTCCTGTCGCAGGCGCAGCCCCCATCACGGAGTTTTGCCATGAACATCATCAGCAACGACAGCGCCCCCGACCACCCGACCACCCGACAGGAGTCGCTGATCGAGTACCCGTCGGCATTCCCGATCAAGGTGGCCGGCGTGAACGCCGAAGGCTTCGTGCATGCCATGACCGAAATCGCCGAGCGCTTTGACCCGAGTTTCGACGCCAGCACCGTGCAACTGCGCAACAGCAAGGCCGGCAACTACCTCAGCGTGACGCTGACGGTGACGGCCACCAGCCGCGAACAGCTCGACGACATCTACCGTGCCCTGACAGCCCACCCGATGGCCAAGTGGGTGATCTGAGCGCCATCGCGCCGACGCTGATGCCGCTCACACCCGAGTGGCTGGGCCGCGTCGACTACGAGCCGACGTGGGCGGCCATGCGTGAACACACGCAGTCGCGTGCGACCGACACCGCCGACCGGCTATGGATGTGCGAGCACCCACCGGTCTATACCCAAGGATTGGCCGGCAAGACCGACCATCTGCTGAACCCGGGCGACATCCCGGTGGTGCAAACCGATCGCGGCGGGCAGGTCACCTTCCACGGCCCGGGGCAGGTGGTGGCGTACCCGCTGATCGACCTGAAACGCGCGGGCTACTACGTGAAGGAATACGTATATCGAATCGAGCAGGCGGTGATTCGCACGCTCGCGCATTTCGACGTGACCGGCCACCGCGTCGCGGGCGCGCCGGGCATCTATGTGCGGCTGGACGATCCGTTCGCGCACGCCGCGCTCAGCGGGCCGATGCCGGCGGGCGATCCGTTCCGCGGGCTCGGCAAGATCGCCGCGCTCGGCATCAAGGTCAGCCGCCATTGCACCTACCACGGTGTATCGCTCAACGTGGCGATGGACCTCGAACCCTTCTCGCGCATCAACCCCTGCGGCTACGCCGGGCTGAAAACAGTCGATCTTTCTACAATCGGCATCCAAACCACCTGGGACGAAGCGGCCCACGTACTCAACCAGAAGTTGGTCGCCTACCTGGCCCCTTGATCACAAATGAGCACCTCCGAAGTCGTTCGCGACGCGCAAAGCGCCGAAACCTACAACCCGCTCGCCAAGCAGAAGGCTGCGGCCAAGCTGTCGCGCATTCCGGTGAAGGTGATCCAGGGCGAGGTGCTGAAAAAGCCGGAATGGATCCGCGTCAAGGCGGGCTCGCCCACCACGCGTTTCTACGAGATCAAGCAGATCCTGCGCGAGAACAACCTGCACACCGTGTGCGAGGAAGCCTCCTGCCCGAACATCGGCGAATGCTTCGGCAAGGGCACCGCCACCTTCATGATCATGGGCGACAAGTGCACGCGCCGTTGCCCGTTCTGCGACGTCGGCCACGGGCGGCCCGACCCGCTCGACAAGGACGAACCGCTGAACTTGGCGCGCACCATCGCCAAGCTGCGCCTGAAGTACGTGGTGATCACAAGCGTGGATCGCGACGACCTGCGCGATGGTGGCAGCGGCCACTTCGTCGAGTGCATCCAGAACATCCGCGAGCTCTCGCCGACGACGCAGATCGAAATCCTGGTGCCCGACTTCCGTGGCCGCGACGACCGCGCGCTGGAGATACTCAAGGCTGCGCCGCCGGACGTGATGAACCACAACCTGGAAACCGCGCCGCGCCTCTACAAGGAAGCGCGTCCCGGTAGCGACTACCAGTTCAGCCTGAACCTGCTCAAGAAGTTCAAGGCCCTGCACCCGAACGTGCCGACCAAGAGCGGCATCATGGTCGGCTTGGGCGAAACCGACGAAGAGATCCTGCAGGTGATGCGCGACATGCGCGCGCACGACATCGACATGCTGACGATCGGCCAGTACCTGTCGCCGTCGAACTCGCACTTGCCGGTGCGCCGCTACGTGCACCCCGACACCTTCAAAATGTTCGAGGAAGAGGCTTACAAGATGGGCTTCAGCCATGCGGCCGTGGGTGCGATGGTCCGCTCCAGCTACCACGCTGATGAGCAGGCGCACGCAGCGGGCGTGTGAACGCATGAGCGAAGCGCTGGCGGCGATCGACCGACCGTTCGGCGCGATTGCCGACCTGATCCGACATCACGCGCAGGAAGCGCCTTCGCGGCGGGCGTTGGCCGATGCCGAGACCGCGCTGGACTACGGCGCGCTCGACGCGCTGATGGACCGCATCGCGGCTGCGCTGCAGCGCGATGGCGTCCAACCCGGCGATGCGATCGCCATTTGCGCGGCCTCGTCCGTGGGCTATGCCGCCGTGTTCCTGGGCGCGCTGCGCGCCGGTGTGGCGGTGGCGCCGCTCGCACCCGGCAGCACGCCGGCCAGCCTCGCCCGCATGATCGACGACGCCGACGCGCGCCTCTTGTTCACCGACGCTTCGGCCGCCGCGGTGGTCGGTCCGGCGCCACCAGGCGGCGTCCCGCGCATCACGCTCGACGGGAGCGGTGGCGGGATGGCCTTCGATGCCTGGCTGACACCCGCGGGATCGAAGCCGGGGGCCGTCGAACTGCAGCCGGCCTCGCCGTTCAACATCATCTATTCATCGGGCACCACCGGTGACCCGAAGGGCATCGTCCAGGGCCACGGCATGCGATGGGCCCACGTGCAGCGCGGGGCGCGCTACTGCTACGGGCCGGACACAGTCACGCTGCTGTCGACGCCGCTCTACTCCAACACCACGCTGGTCGTTTTCTTTCCGACGATCGCGTTCGGCGGCTGCGTGCTGCTGATGCCGAAGTTCGACGCCGCAGGCTACCTGCAGCTGGCCGAGCAGCACCGCGTCACCCACACGATGCTGGTGCCCGTGCAGTACCAGCGGCTGATGGCGCACCCCGCGTTCGATGCGCACGACCTCTCTTCGTACCGGTTCAAGTTCAGCACCAGCGCACCGTTCAACGCCGCGCTCAAGGCCGACGTGCTGTCCCGCTGGCCGGGCGGCCTGGTCGAGTTCTACGGCATGACCGAAGGTGGCGGCACCTGCATCCTCGAGGCGCATCTGCATCCGGCAAAGCTGCACACGGTGGGCCGGCCGGCCGAGGGCAGCGACATCCGGCTGATCGATGACGACGGCGTTGAAGTCGCGCCGGGCGCCGACGGCGAAGTGGTGGGCAGCTCCGCCGGCATGATGGTCGGCTACCACCGCCAGCCTGAGAAGACGCGCGACGCCGAGTGGTTCTCGCCGGAAGGCAAGCGCTTCATCCGAACCGGCGACGTCGGGCGCTTCGATGCCGACGGCTTCCTGACCCTGTTCGATCGCAAGAAGGACCTGGTCATCAGCGGCGGTTTCAACATCTACCCGAGCGATCTCGAAGTCATCGTGCGGGCGCATCCCGCCGTGGCCGACGTGGCGGTCATCGGGGTGCCCTCCGCACAATGGGGCGAGACGCCGGTCGCGTTCGTCGTGCGCCGCGAAGGCCACGCGACAGATGCCGACACGCTGCTGCAATGGGCCAACGCGCAGCTCGGCAAGACTCAGCGACTGGCCGAGCTCCGCTGGATCGACGAGCTGCCGCGCAGCGCGATCGGCAAAGTCCTCAAGCGCGAACTGCGTGACGCCTTCGCCCGCTGACTCCGCGCACGCGTCGGCGCACGACAGCGGCGGCAACGGGCTGCTCTGGGTGCTGGTGGCCGTGGCCATTGGCTTCGCGCTCTGGCGGCCGCTGGCCCCGCTCGACTACCTGAAGCTGGTCGATTGGCAGACCATCGGCGCGCTGGCCGGCTTGCTAGCGATCACGCAGGCGGTCGAGCGCAGCGGCATGCTGCAGGCCGCTGCGCAGCGCCTGCTCGCGCGCATCACGCACCTGCGCAGCCTGGCCTTCGGACTGACTGCCGGCGCGGCGCTGCTCTCCGCGCTGGTGACGAACGATGTCAGCCTGTTCCTTCTGGTGCCGCTTACCCGGGTGCTGGCGCAGCAGGCGCACCTCCCGCTGGCGCGTCTGGTCGTGCTGCAGGCGCTGGCGGTCAATGCCGGCTCGGCGCTGACGCCCATCGGTAATCCGCAGAACCTGTACCTCTGGCACCGCTCGGGCGAGAGTTTCCTCGGCTTCATGGGGATGATGGCGCCGACCGTCGTGGTCATGTTGTTCTGGCTGTTCGTTGCGGTCTGGTGGCTGGTGCCGCGCACGCCGATCAGCCTCAAGCCGACGCCGGACGCGCACCCCGTGCAGCCGCGGCTGCTCTGGCTGGCGGCTGCGTTGTTCGCGGCCTTCGTCGTGGCGCTCGAGCGCCGTTGGCTGCTGCCCGGGCTGGGCCTGGTCTTCGGCGTCTTCCTGCTGCTGTATCCGCGCGTGCTGCGCGGCGTCGACTGGGCGCTGCTGGCCATCATCGCGTTGATGTTCATCGACCTGCGCCAGCTGGCCGCCCTGCCGGCCATCGCCGGCCCGCTGACGCAGTGGCCCATCGCCGAAGGCTGGCGCGCCTACCTCGCCGCGATCTCGACTTCGCAGGTCATCAGCAATGTGCCGGCCGCGATCCTGCTCGACGGGCCCGTGCGCGACCTGCCGGCGCTGGCCGCGGGCGTGAGCGTGGGCGGCTTCGGCTGCGTCCTGGGCTCGCTGGCCAACCTGATCGCACTGCGGCTGGCGAAGTTGCCGAACGGTCTTTCGGAATTCCATCGCATCAGCATCCCGTTCCTTCTGGTGTGCGCCGCGTCGGCGCTGCTGTTGCGGCTGGGCTGACCGGCACGCCACCGCGCGGACGTCCGCAAATCCCTTTGCGCGCCGCTTAAGCTCGCGGCATGTCGTCGACTTTGTATGCATTGGCCGCCATCGCGCTGTGGGCCACGCTGGCTTCGCTGGGCACCGCGCTCGCGCATGTGCCGCCTTTCCTCTTGACCGGCCTCGCGCTCATCGTGGGCAGCCTGCCGAGCTGGCCGCTGGTGCTGCGCGACCGGCGCGCCTGGCAGGTGCCTGCACGCACGCTGGCGCTGGGCGTGTATGGCCTCTTCGGCTTCCACTTCCTGCTGTTCATCGCGCTGCGCCATGCGCCGGCGGTCGAGGCCAATCTGGTGAACTACCTCTGGCCGCTCTTCATGGTCGTCCTCGCGCCCTGGCTGCTGCCCGGCGTCACGCTGCGGCCGATGCACCTGGCGGCGGCGCTGCTGGGCTTCGCGGGTGCGGCGATCGCAATCCTCAGCGCGCGCGGCACCCCGACCGGCGATGGCGCGGCCGTGGCTTACTGGGGCTTCGCGCCCGCGCTGGGCTCGGCCTTCATCTGGGCGAGCTACTCGCTCTGGACGAAGCGCGTGCCGGCGTTTCCGACCTCGGCCATCGGCCTCTTCGGCCTGGTGTCCGGCGCCCTCGCGTTGATATGCCATGCGCTGCTGGAGCCGACCGTTTCGCTGTCGATGCAGGACATCGTGCTGATCGGCCTCTGCGGCCTCGGTCCGCTGGGCGCCGCGTTCTTCGTCTGGGACATGGCGCTCAAGCGCGGCGATGCGCGGCAGATCGGCATCCTGAGCTACATCACGCCCCTCGCGTCGACCGCCCTGCTGCTCATGGTGACCGGCCGACCGTTGAGCTGGACCATCGCGCTGGCCGCCGTGCTCATCATCTCGGCCGCGGTCATGGGCACCCGCGCGCGCTGACGGCGTGCGGCCGCTGCCGCTCCGGCTTTGGCGGCTTCCTTCGCGGTTTGCGCCACGCAAGGTCTGCGTCTGACATCGGTCCGGCGCATTTGTGGCTAGAGTCGGCAGCACGCAAAAGAAAAGGAGCCACGCGTGGAGCAAAAGAACGAAAACCTGCAAGTCACGCCCAAGCTGGCGTTCGACCTGAACCTGGCCCTGTACCTCGACCTCGTGGCCGTGCTCGAAGGCGCCGGCGTGGTCACCTACCGGCAGATGGCAGCGCGCGTGCTCAACGTGAGCATGGACGCGCGCGAGGACGGCGACCACGCGCTGTCGGATGTGCTCGAAGGCATTGCCAAGGGCTTCGCGGGCCAACGCGATGGCCTGTCCATCGACCTGCTGAAGGCCGCCAAGGGCGTGCGCGAAGACGAAGCGTTGGGCGACATCCCGATGCGGCCGGACGGCTTCTGAGCTGAACGCAGTGTCGGCATCACGCCGGCACTCTGAATGGCGCCACCATGGCGCCGTCGCCTTTCAGTCCGCCGCCACTTCCAGCACCAGCTTGCCGAAGTTCTCACCCTTGAACAGCTTGTTGAGCGACTCGGGGAAGGTGTCGAGGCCCTTGACCGTGTCTTCCTTGCTCTTCATCCGCCCGTCCTTCAGATAGCCGGCCATCTCGGCAATCGCGATGGGGTAGCGGTCGGCGTAGTCGAACACGACGATGCCTTCCATCCGCGCGCGGTTCACCAGCAGGCTCAGGTAGTTGCGCGGGCCGGCGCCCGGCATGCTGTTGGCGTTGTTGTACTGGCTGATGGCGCCGCAGATGATGATGCGGGCCTTGCGCGCGAGGCGGGCCAGAACGTGGTCGAGGATCTCGCCGCCGACGTTGTCGAAGTACACATCGACGCCTTTGGGGCAATGTTCCTTCAGGCCCGCGCGCACCGCGCCATCGCCGGCCTTGTAGTCGATGCAGGCATCGAAGCCCAGCTCCTCGACGACCCACTTGCACTTGGCCTCGCCACCGGCGATGCCGACCACGCGGCAGCCCTTGATCTTCGCCAGCTGACCGACCGTCTGGCCGACGGCGCCGGCCGCGCCCGACACCACCACGGTCTCGCCCGGCTTCGGCTGGCCCACGTCCATCAAACCGAAATAGCCCGTCATGCCGGGCATGCCGAGCACGTTGAGCCACTGGCCGATGGAGCCGACGTTCAGATCGACTTTCACGAGGCCGTTGCGCTTCATGTCTTCCTGCGCGATCAGCGTGTACTGCTGCACGCCGAGCGTGCCGTAGACCGTGTCGCCGACGGCGAACTTCGGGTTCTTCGACGCGATGACGCGGCCGATGCCGCCCGCACGCATCACCTCGTCGATGGCCACCGGCGGGATGTAGCTCTTCGCGTCATTGAGCCAGCCGCGCATGGCCGGGTCGAGCGACAGCGACAGCACCTTGACCAGCACGCCACCATCGGCCGGCTCGGCCACCGGCTCGTCGACGAAGCGCCAGTGCTCGCGCGTGGCGGTGGTCTCGGGGCGTTTGGCGAGGCGGACCTGGCGGTTGGTGAAGGCGGTGGGCATGCGTGTGTCTCCTTGAAATTTTCCGGGGTGGGCGCGGGATGGAGGCGCATCGTAGCCCCGCCCTGTGCACCCCCTGGTAGCGCAGGCGACAGCGCTCAGGTCAGCCGCGCCGTGACTGCCAGGCCCGGTTGTGCGTTTCGCACATCGAGCTGCCCGCCGTGCGCCAACACCACCAGCCGGCACAGGTACATGCCCAGACCCACCCCGCCCGTGGCGCGCTGGCGGGCGCCGTCGGTGCGGTAGAAAGCCTCGGTCAGGTAGGCGAGCTGCGACGCATCAACGCCCGGGCCGAAGTCGCGCACCGTGAGGTCGATACCCGGGCCCGGTGTCGCTGCGCGCAGCGTGACGGCGGGCGCGCGCGCCGCGTCCGGGCTGTGGCGCAGCGCGTTGTCGACCAGGTTGCGCACCAGCAGGCGCACGCGCGTGCGGTCGAGCGCCAGCGGCGCCAGACCGTCGGCGAGGTCGAGCGTGACCGCGTCGCCGCCGGGCATCTCGGCCACCACTTCGCGCACCAGCGCGGCCAGGTCGACCGGCTCGCGCTGCAGGGCCGCATGCGGGCTCGCGAGCCGTTCGCTCTCGAGCAGGTCGCTGATCAGGTCGCGCATCTCGTTCAGGTCGCGCAACAGCGCTGCCCTTTCGGCGGCGCTGTCGGGTGTGTCGGGCAGCAGCTCGGCATTGAGGCGGGCACGCGTCAGCGGCGATCGCAGCTCGTGGCTCAGAGCCAGTAGCAGGCCGCGCTTGGCATCGAGCATGCCCTTGATGTCGTGCGCCATCGCGTTGATGCGCAGCGCCAGGTCGCCCAATTCATCGCAGCGGCGCTGGGGAATCGGGCGATCGAAGTCACCGCGGCCGAAGCGGTCGGCGCCTTCGCGAATGTCGTCGAGCGGCTTGAGCAGGCGATGCACACAGGCGTAGGTCACCAGGATCAGGCCGAGCGCCAGCGCCGGCACGATCCAGGCGATGTTCCCCGGCTGGGGTTGCCACAGGCGCGGGCTCCAGCCGAAGGTGAAGCGGTGCCCATCGGCCGTCGGGCGGATGAACCACGGGTCTTCCGGCGTCTCGCGATGGCGGTCGACGAACCAGCCGCGCCGCTCTTCGTTCGCGGTGCTGGACGCCCACTGCACCTGCGGCCCCTCGATGCGCAGCGTGATCGGCAGCCGGTCGACCAGCGCCTGCGCGCGCGCCACGTCGGGCGGCGAACCGAGCTCGACAACCACGCGGTCCATGTAGTCGACCAGCATCGGCCGCGCGACCTCGCGCCAGCCGTTGCCCGACAGCGCCGCCTTCAACCCGCCGGCCAGCACCGCCATCAAGGCCAGCGCCAGAAACACGAACAGCGTGACCAGCCGCAGCCGCAGCGAATGCCGCCATCGATGTCGCCCGCGCTGCCCGGCGGCGAGCGCGCGATCGGCGGAAGTCAGCACGCGGTTGCGGCGTTTCATTGGAAGACCTCCGTGCACCGCACTGCGGTGCGAGCGCGTCCGCATGGCGAAGGCCGTGCTTCGCATGTTGTGCGGCCCGGCGCTGCGCTCATCACGCAACACCCTTGCCGACGGCCAGCGTGTAGCCGGCGTTGCGCAGCGTCTTGATGCAGTCGAGCGGCTCCAGCTTCTTGCGCAGGCGGCTCACCACGATGTCGACCGCACGCGTGTACAGGTCGGCCTCGTGGCCACGCAGCCGATTTAGGATGTCGTCGCGGTTGAACACCTTGCCGGGCTCGCTGGCCAGCAGCGCGAGCAGCGCGAACTCGGTGCTTGTGAGCTCGATGCGCTCGCCCTGGCGAAGCACGTCGCGCCGGTCGAGATCGATGACGAGGCCATCGAAATCATGCCGTTGCGCCGGCGGCACCGGCGTCCCGGTCCCGCGCGTGCGCTGGCGCCGCAGGATGGTCTGCACGCGCGCCACAAGCTCGCGCGGCTCGAAGGGCTTGGGCAGGTAGTCGTCGGCACCGATCTCGAGGCCGACCACGCGGTCCATCACGTCGCCGCGCGCGGTCAGCATGACGATGGGAATGTCGCTCTCCTTGCGGATCTCGCGGCACAGCGCGAAGCCGTCCATCTCGGGCAGCATGACATCGAGGATCGCCGCGTCGTAGTCGACGGTACGCAGCCGCGCCAGTCCTTCGCTCGGTCGCGTCGCGCTGTCGAGCACGCAGTCGAAGCGCGCGAAGTAGGTGGCGAGCGGCGCGGCCAAATGCTCGTCGTCGTCGATCAGCAGGATGCGGGGCATCGGCGGATTGTGGAGGACGGCGCGCCGCTCACCAGGCGTCGCGGCGGCCGATGCGGCCCAGGTGCGTGTGGCCGAAGCCCGTGCCGTACTTGAGGCCGTAGCCCAGCAAGCGGTCGAAGCCGATGTGCGCGAGCCAGACCAGGCCCATCGCCAGCGCGACCGGTTGCGCGGCGAGTGCGCCCAGCGCGATCAACGCGGCCGGGCCGAGCGTCGAATGCGCCGCGTTGTAGAGCAGTGCGCCCGCGCGCGGACCGCGCAGGTAGCCGAGCATCGAGAGATCAGGCACGAGGAAGAGCAGCGCGAACGCGCCCCAGCCGGCGCCGACCTGCTGGTAAGCGACCAGCGCGCCGAGCAGCAACACCGCGCCTTCGAGGCGCAGCGTGGTGCGCACGCCGCCACCGACCGCACCGGCTTCCAACGGGGTCATTCGTGGAACACCGCGGAACCGGCTTTGCCGGGCCACCGGTGTTGCCTCTGGCGAGGGGGTGGGCGAAGCGACACGCAGCGCGCGAAGCCTGGGGAAGATCAAGTTCTGCCCCAGCGGCGGCCGCGTTCCATGAATTCACGCACCTTCTGCTGCTGCGCGGGGTTCAGGTGGTCGAAGAAGTCGGCCGTGGCGGCAATGACCGCGGGACTGCCGCTGCGCACCGCCGCGGTCTTCTCATCGAGCAGCTTGTTGGCGCCGGCCTGGTCGAGCTTGTCGCCAGCAAACAGCGCCTTGAACTGCGCGCGCGGATCGCCTTCACCCCGCATGGCCTTGCGCTGCGCCTGCAGCGTGTCGGCCAGGACCGTGAGCTTCTGCTTTTGCGCGCCGTCGAGGTCGAGCTTGCTGCCCACGCGTTCGACCATCCTGGCGCGGAACTCGGCCGAGTCGCTGTGGCCCCAGCCGCCGCGATGGCCGGCACAACCGGCGAGGCTTCCGACCAGAAGGGTACCGCCGAGGAGGCCGAAGAGGCTGCGTTTGATCCAGGGTTTCATGGGATTTCTTTCGGGGTCTGGGATGTCGATGCGATCACAGGCGGGTGCCGTTGCGCGCCGCGGTGGCGGTGCGCGCATCGACCGGGTTGGGCAGCGTGGAGATCACGCGGCTGTCGACGCGCGACCCCGAGCTGACGTTCTGGTCCGGCGCGGCCGCGGTGCGAACGGCCTCTGCCTGCACCGCGACGCGATCGGCGCCCGAGGTCGGCGCGTGCACGCCCTGGTAGGTTTCGGCGTGCGCGGCGGTGCCGAGCAAAGCGAGGGCAGAGACGGCGAGGAAGGCGGTACGGATGTTCATGAGAGGCTCCAGGGACAGGGTTGTTGAAGGAGCCTCGATGGTGCGATCGCGCGGCTGCCGCGTCTTTTCAGCGCGGTCGCGTTATGTTTCGTTTTTTTGCAGCGCCTGCGCAGGCGGCGATTCAGAGGGGCCGGATGCGACGGCCAGTGCCGGGTTCAGAGCGGCAGCAGCAGCGCAGCGGCCGGGTCGTCGGCTTCCAGCACGCGCTGCGCCCAGGGCGCGAGCTTGCCGGCGTCGGCGCGCAGCACCTCCTGCTTGACCGCAAGGATCTGCGACGGGTGCATCGAGAAACTGCGCAGACCCAGGCCCAGCAGCAGCCGCGTGAACTGCACGTCGCCCGCCATTTCGCCGCACACGCTCACGCCCTTGCCCTGGCGCTGCGCCTCGGCGATGGTGTCGGCCACCAGCCTGAGCACCGCCGGATGCGCCGGGTCGTAGAGATGCGCCACGGCTTCGTCGGCACGGTCGATGGCCAGCGTGTACTGGATCAGGTCGTTGGTGCCGATCGACAGGAAATCGAAGTGCTTGAGAAAGGTCTTGAGCGTGAGCGCCGCGGCGGGAATCTCGATCATCGCGCCGAGCTTCACGCGGCCATGAACCATGCCCTTGTTGTCGAGTTCGGCGCGCGCGAAGTCGATGAGCGACAGCGTCTGGCGGATCTCGCTCGCATGCGCAAGCATCGGGATCAGCAGATGGATCTCGCCGTGCGCCGCCGCGCGCAGGATGGCGCGCAGCTGCGTGAGGAACATCGCCGGATCGGCCAGGCTCCAGCGGATGGCGCGCAGGCCAAGCGCGGGGTTCAGGTGCTCCTGCTTGCTGGCGGGCTTGCCGTCGATCGGCTTGTCCGCGCCAACATCGATGGTCCGGATGGTCACGGGCATGCCCTGCATGCCCTCGACCGCGCGCTTGTACGCCTGGTACTGCTCTTCTTCGTCCGGCAGGCGCGTCTGGCGCGCCGAGGCTTCGCGACCCATGAAGAGGAATTCGCTTCGGAAGAGGCCCACGCCCACCGCGCCGGCCTTCACCGCGTTCACTGTGTCTTCGGGCATCTCGATGTTGGCCAGCAGGTCGATGCGTTGCCCATCGAGCGTGACCGCCGGCTTGTGGCGCAACCGCGCGAGCCGCCCGCGCTCTAGGTCGCCCTGGCGCTGCTTGAAGCCGTACTCGGCCAGGATGATCGGCGAGGGGTCGACGATGACCACGCCGGCATCGCCATCGATGATGACCCAGTCGTCCTGTCGCACCAACTGGCTTGCACTGCGGGCCCCGACCACGGCGGGGATGTCCATGCTGCGCGCGACGATCGCGGTGTGCGAGGTGCGGCCGCCCACGTCGGTCACGAAGCCGGCGAACACGCTCTTCTTGAACTGCAGCATGTCGGCGGGCGACAGGTCGTGCGCGATCAGCACCAGCGGCGCGTCGAAAGCATCATTGGCGGTCGGGTCGTCGTCTTCGTCCTGGGGCGCGCGCTTCTTGCGCGGCGGCGTGGGCGCCAGCACGGCGGCCGTGCCCTTCATGCGGTGCAGCAGGCGCTCGACGACCTGTTCGAGGTCGGCCTTGCGTTCGCGCAGGTACTCGTCCTCCATCTCGTCGAACTGCCGCGCGATGACTTCCAGCTGCGTGGTCAGCGCCCATTCGGCGTTGTAGAGGCGCTCGGTGATCCAGTGCTTGACGCCGCCGGTCAGCGCCTCGTCCTGCAAGAGCATCTGGTGCACTTCGAGCAACGCCGACAGCTCGTGCGGCGCATCGTTCGGCCCCATCAAGGCGACGCTGGCCTGCAGTTTCAGCAGTTCCTCGGCCACCGCATTGCGCGCGGTGCGCACGCGGTCGATTTCGGTCTCGACCTCTTCCGGCTTGATGAAGTAGTGGGCCACGTCGATGCGGCTCGACACCACCAGCACGGCGCGCCCGATGGCAATGCCACGGGCAACGGGGAGGCCATGGACTGAGAAAGTCATGGGCGGGGCTTATTCGCCTTCGCCGAATTTGTCGTTCATCAGCGCGACCAGGGCGTCCATGGCCTGCTGTTCCTTGTCGCCATCGGTCTCGAGCTCGACGGTCGCGCCCAGCCCGGCGGCCAGCATCATCACGCCCATGATGCTTTTGGCATTGATGCGGCGGTCACCGCGCGAGAGCCACACCTCGCACGGAAAACTGCCGGCGAGCTTGGTCAACTTGGCCGACGCGCGCGCGTGCAGGCCCAGCTTATTGCTGATGGTCACGGATGTCTTGATCACTGTGCTTTCTTCTCGCCTGGTTTTGAGGTGCCGCCACCGCGACCTGCATGACCCCCGCCGTGCCACCGGCCAGCGCGCGCTGCACGAGGCTGTCGAGCGGCTCGTGCCGGTAGGTCACGGCGCGCAGCAACATCGGCAGGTTGACGCCGGCCACGAGCTTGGAGCGGGTGCCGTCGACCAGCTTCTGCGCAACATTGCAGGGCGTGGCGCCGAACACGTCGGTCAGCACGAGCACCTGCGAACGGGGCGTGCGCAACTGCATGTCGAGCGTGATGCGCGCCGCGGCCAGCGTCTCCTCGGGCGAGACCTTGGGCAGCACGTCAAGCGCAGAGATCAGGTGCTCGCAATCCGGGAACACGTGCAGCGCGCACTGCCGCAGTGCGTGGGCGAGCGGTGCGTGCGCGATGATGAAGATGCTGTTCATGCAGAAGGACGGGCGGGGCGTCGATTATGCGGGGGCGCCCACAGGAAGTAGAGGTACGCCATCACGCAGCAGCCCAGAAACACGCCGAAGGCGGCGCGGAAGCTGCCGACGGTGTCGAGCCCGGCGCGGCCGGCCAGGTCGATCAGCAGGCCGATGCCCCACTGCATGACGAACACGCCGAGGAACACGACCAGGTTGTAGGCCGAGAGGGCGCGCCCCGCCAGACTGGCAGGCAGCGCGATCGCCACCGCGGGCTGCGCCAGCGTGACCACCGTCGAGATGCACAGGAAGGTGGCCCAGGCCACCGTTCCCGCGGCCGGCCCGGCAACGAGGATCAGCGCCAGTGCCACCATCGCGAAGGGCAGCCCCCAGGCCATGAGCCGCGCGGCCGGAATGCCGCGGTGGGCGAGCCGCGGGTTCACCGTGCCCCACAGCCAGTAGGTGACGAGCATCGCCACGCTGATCCAGAACAACGCGCCTGCCGCTTCGAGTGGCGTGTAGCCCGCAACGCGGATAAGCCAGGGCACGCACCAGAGCGTCTGGATGGAGACGAAGCCGCCGTAGTTGAAGAAGCCCACGGGCGTCATCTTCCGGAAGAAGGGGTCGCGCCAGACGGCGCGATAGCCGTCGTCGGGCAAAGCATCGGGCGCGAGGGGTGCGGCCTTGGGCCAGGCCGGCGCGGCCCAGGCGATCAGCGCCATCGACACCACCACGCCGCCGGCCAGCAGCCAGAACAGGGGGCGCCATCCGAAGAGCGGCAGCAGCCAGTGCACCGGGAGCGTGGCACCCACCAGTCCGAAGGAGCCCACCATGAGCATCCACGAGTTGCTGCGAAGTTGCAGGGCCGGCGTCAGCCATCGCCGGTACCCGGTCAGCGGCCCCATGAGGCAGGCGCTGACGCCCACGCCGGTCAGCACGCGCGCCATCAGGAGCACCTTGAAATCGGTGGCCACGGAGAAGATCAGACACCCGAGCACGGCCACCGACAGGAAGCTGATGACGACGCGCTTGGGGCCATAGCGGTCGAGCCACGTGCCCATCGGCAACTGGGTGAGCGCAAAACCCAGGAAGTAGCCACCGGCCAGCAGGCCGAGGTCGCGCGCCTGCAAGTCGAATTCAGCGGTGAGCGTGGGGGACAGCGTGGCCGTGATGCCGCGCACCAGCGTCGAGAGAAAGTAGGCGAAAGCGAATGCCAGGAAGACGATGGCGATCTGGCGCCGCCCCGTGAGCGGTCCGTGGGCAGGCGCGCTCACGGCAGCCGCAACCCGTCGAAGAAGGTGTCTGCCGCGTCCGACGCGGAAGGCTGGCCCAGCACCGTCGCCTGGTAGAGCGCGACCGTGCCATCGCTCCGCGCCTTGGCAAACCAGAGCACCTGCAGCGCCACGTCGCCTTGCGTCTTCAGGCGCACCGGCGCAGGGACCGGTGCGGCGCGGGCCAGCGTGCCGGCCGATTCGACCGCCGGCGCCTCGGCCAGCTGGGCCCGCGTGGCCGCGCGCCAGGCGACCAGCCAGGCTTCAGCCTGCGTGGTGCTGCGGGCGGCGGCATGGGCGACTGCGAAGGTGGCGCCGCCCGTCTCGCAACCGGCCATCTCGACCGCGACCTGCTCACCGCCCAGAGGCAGCTCGCGGCTTGCACGCTCGGCCTTGCAGGGCAGCAGCGCAACCAGATCGGTCCCGCCAATGGGCACTTCGCGCCAGTTGAAGGTGGGGCTGCAGGCGACCAGCAGGGCCGCAAGCAACGAGAAGCAGGCGCACAGGCGCAAGGGAGAGATCGACGGCATCGGTGCGCGATTATCGAGGCGCGCTCTACGCGCCCGGGCCACGCCGCTAGCGCAGGGCGCCGAACACCTTCTGCAGGATGGCGCTGCCGCTGCCCACCGGGTCCTGGCGGATCTTGCGTTCTTCCTCGCCGATCATCAGGTAGAGGCCATCGAGCGACTTGCCGGTGACATAGCGCTGAATGTTCGCGTCTTCCTGCTTGACCAGGCCGAAGCCCGCGGCCTTGCCGGCAAGCTGGTTGTACTTCTCGGCCAGTTTGACCTTGACCGTCGCGCTCGTCACGACCGGCAGGAAGCGCTGCGTCAACGGCGCGCGGGTCTTGTCGGCGAAGAATCGCGTGACCGAGGTGTCGCCGCCGGTGAGGATGCCCCTGGCATCGACCACGCTCATGCTGCGCACGGCGTTCACCAGCAGGTCCTTGCCAGCCGGAACGGCCTGCTCGGCGGCGCGGTTCATGGCGGTGACGAGTTCGTCGATGCGGCTGCCCTGGCCGATCATGCGCAGCATCTTCGCGCCGTCTTCGAGGTAACCCGGCAAGGGAATGCGCACCTTCGGGTTGCCCAGGAAACCGTCAGGCCGCCCCAGCAGACTGACGGCCACGGTGGCGCCCTTCTCGAGCGCGGTTTTCAGGCCTTTCGACAGGTCGCCCGCGCTCAAGTCGTCGAGCGACAGCGCATGCGCATGCTGGACGGCCAGCAGCGCCAGACCCGACGCCGGCCATGCGAGGCAGGCGGAACTAAAATCACGACGCTTCATCAGTCTTGCTCCCATGAAAAAACTTGTCTATGTTGCCGCAACGGCGCTGGCACTGGCCGTCGGTGTCGGCGTGTACCTGCAAACGGGCGTTGCCGCGGCGCCGGCCTCCACCTTCGTGCTGCTCGACGGCAGCAAGAAGAACACGGACGACATGAAGGGCAAGGTGACGCTGGTCAACTTCTGGGCCACGAGTTGCGTGACCTGCGTGGCCGAGATGCCCAAGGTCATCGCCACTTACGAGAAGTACAAGGGCCAAGGCTACGACACCCTGGCCGTGGCCATGAGCTACGACCCGCCGAGCTACGTGGTCAACTTCGCCGAGACGCGCAAGCTGCCGTTCAAGGTGGCGATCGACAACACCGGCGCCGTAGCGCAGGCTTGGGGCGATGTGAAGCTCACGCCGACGACCTACATCGTCAACAAGCGCGGCGAGATCGTTAAGCGCTATGTCGGCGAACCTGACTTCGCCGAGCTGCACAAGCTCATCGAGAAGCTGCTCGCCGAGGCCTGATACCGGATCGCCTTCAAGGCGATCCACCGCGGCGCCACCGGCAGCGACCGCGCGGTCGTTTACCGGTCGGCCATGGGCGCCCGATCAGCGGTTTCTGTAGCTGTCGTGGCAGGCCTTGCACGAAGCGCCTGCGGCACCCAGGCTGGCCTTGATGGTATCCAGATTGCCCGTTTTCGCCGCGACGGCGAGCTTGGCCACTTCGACTTCCGCCTTGCCGGCGAGGTCCTTGAATTTGTCCTGTTCGCGCCAGATTTCCGGCTTGGCCTTGCCGCCCTCGGTACCCGGGCCAAAAGCGACCCAGGGCTGCTTGATGAGTTCGGCCGCGCGCTGCGCGCTCTCTTCCGCCACCTTCGCGTCGAAGGGATCGCGCCCGCCCGCCATGTCGGCCACGCGCTTGAAGTTCTTCTGCAACTCCTTCAAGGTGTCTTGTCGGAACTTGATGGCATCGTCGGGCTTGGCGAACTGCGGCGTCTGCGCGACGACGGGGAAGGCGGCAGCGGCAAACAGTGCAGCGATGGCGAGAGAAGCAAAGCGGGTCATCGTGGTTTTTTCCTTGGTGGGGCGACGCCGCTGGTGCGGTATCGCAGCAAAGTTTAGGGCCTCGCGGGCGCCGTGCCTGCGGGCCCGACCGCACCGCAGTGAAATGACGAAACGCCGGGTTTGCTAATCTGCGCGCTGCACACTCCCGGGACTTCCCCTTTGCCCATGCCCACCGCTCCTGAACCGGCCCCGCGCCCCGCGCCCTCATTCCCGAAGGCGCGCGCCACGCGCCAGCGCATCTGGGACCTGCCGACCCGGCTGTTCCATTGGGCGCTGGCGGTAACGGTCACCGGTCTTCTGGTCACCGGCCTCAACGGCATCATGGAATGGCATTTCCGTCTGGGCTACGCGACGCTGGCGCTGCTGCTGTTCCGGCTGCTGTGGGGCTTCGTCGGCGGGCGGTGGTCGCGCTTCGCCACCTTCGCTTACGGGCCAGGCGCGGTGCTGGCTTATCTGCGCGGTCGTGCGAGCGCCGAGCACCGGGTCGGCCACAGCCCGCTGGGCGCGCTGTCGGTGTTCGTCATGCTTGCGGTGTTGGTGCTGCAGGTGGCCACCGGCTTGACGTCAGACGACGCCATCACGTACGCAGGCCCCTTGGCAGGCTTCGTCTCCAGCGCGGTCGTCGACTGGTCCACCGGCTGGCATGCGGTGCGCGGCAAGTGGGCCGTGTTCGCGCTGATCGGCCTGCACCTGATGGCCGTGTTGTTCTACGTGGTGGTGCGCCGGCGCTCGCTGGTGCGGCCGATGTTCTCGGGCGACCAGCTGCTCGACGGGCCGGTCGTGCCAAGCCGCGATGACACGGCGTCCCGGATGCTGGCGCTGGCGCTGTTTGCGGCGTGCGGCGGCGCCGCGTTCTGGGTCAGCACCTTGCGCGCATGAGCATGTCGTCGACGCGCCCTGCTCCCCCGGCCCGCGATCCGGCCATCCGGCTGATTCCGGCAGTGTCGGCGAGCGAGCTGGACGCCGCGCGCGCGATGTTCCGTCGCTATGCGGCAGCACTGGACACGGACCTGGCGTTTCAGCACTTCGAGGAAGAACTCGCCACGCTGCCCGGCGACTATGCGTCGCCGCGCGGGGCCTTGTGGCTCGCGGTCTGTGAGGATGTCGGAGCCGCGGACAACGGCACGCGCCGCCCGGCTGACGAGAGTGCGCCGACCCTCCAGCAGGCGGACCGCACGCTGCGCGTCGCAGGATGCTGCGCCCTGCGCCCGCTGGACACCGTCGACTACCCGAACGCGGCGGAAATGAAGCGCCTCTACGTGCATCCCGATTTCCGCGGACTGGGCCTGGGTCGGCAGCTGGCCGAGGCGGTGCTCGATGCGGCACGCGCTGGCGGCTATGCCTGCGTGCTGCTTGACACGCTGGACGATATGGAGTCGGCCCGTGCGCTCTACGAAGACCTTGGGTTCGCCGAGGTGCCACCCTACTATCACAACCCGATTCCGGGCGCGCACTACCTCAAGGTCGATCTGTTCTGATCAACCGGGTGGCGGCGGGTTCGGGCGAAGGTATTCGGCGCCTTGCAAATGCATCCGCGCGCCCGCGGGTCCGCCCATGGCGTGCGGCAGGAAGGTCTGGAGCGAGGTGGCGAAATCGCCGCGGTAGGTCTTGGCGCCCTGGTGCGTCAGGTTCGAGTTGGCATCGATGTAAATCGATTCGCCGAGGCCCGACCACAGGCGGCAGAAGCCGAAGTCTTCCGACAGGTAGCGGCGCGTGACCGGATCGACCATCACATCGAAGAAGCGGTAGTGCAGCCCCTGGTCGGCCACGCCGAGGCTGTCGGGCACGTACTGCAATTCGGGATAGTGCCCGATCAGCCGTTCGAACACAGCCCGCTTGATCACCATGAAGCCGGTCGGCGCCTCAGCGACCCGCATGAAGCCGTCAGGCTGCACCACGAGTTCGACGGTGTCCGAGGCCGCGCCTTCACCCGCCGCCGCGTTGGCCGTGTAGCGGGTGTGCGTGGCCTCGAACTGCTCGCGTGTTGTGCCTGCAGCGACACCCTCTGCGGGCCAGTTCTCGCGTTTGAGCGGATAAACGCCGGAAGCGATGTCGTAGCCCGACAGCAGCAGACGCAGCGCCGCCTCGACCGAGAAGCCGATGTCGGCATCGATCCAGAACAGGTGGGTCCACTGCGGATTCGCAAGAAAGGTGGCGACCGAGTTGTTGCGTGCGCGCGTGACCAGGCTCTCGCCCTGGTGAAAGTACACCTGCATCGGCATCCCGAGGCGCTCGGCCTGCGAGACCAGATTCAGCAGCGACAACACATAGTTCTGGAAGAACTTGCCGTCGTGGCTCGGCGTCATGACAACCGGATAGAAGCCCTTGAGCGCCGAGACGTCCTCCATGCTCAGCCGCGCGCTTGCGCCAGCAGCGTGCCCGCGTCGCTCACTTCGAACTTGCCCGGTGCTTCGACGTTCAGCGTTGCGACCTTGCCGTCCTTCACGAGCGCCGAGTAGCGGTTGCTGCGCACACCCATGCCGCGCCCGGTGAGGTCGAGCGTCAGGCCGGTCGCGCGGGCGAAATCACCGCTGCCATCGGCGAGCATGCGCACCTTGGCACCGGTCTTCTGGTCGCGCGCCCAAGCGCCCATGACGAACGCATCGTTCACGCTCACGCACCAGATCTCGTCCACGCCGGCCGCCTTGAAGTCGTCGAAGTGCTGGACATAGCTGGGAACGTGCTTGGCAGAGCAGGTCGGAGTGAACGCGCCCGGCAACGCGAAGAGCGCGATGGTCTTGCCGGCTGCGGCCTTGCTCACGTCAACCGCGTTCGGCCCGATGCTGCAGCCCTCGCCTTCGACCTCCGAGTACTCCTGCAGGGTGGCTTGGGGAAGGGCGTCTCCGACTTTGATCATTTCATGCTCCAGAAAAAGAAAAACGGCCCACATTGTGGGCCGTTTTCGGATGGGCGGTATCGCCCGTGATCAGACCAGCGCGGCCTTCTGGACCAAGCGGGTCACGACCCAGTTCTTGGTCTTCGAGATCGGCCGGCTTTCGGTGATCTCGATGGTGTCGCCGAGATGGTATTCACCCTTCTCGTCGTGCGCGTGGTACTTGCTCGTCTTGGCCACGATCTTGCCGTAGAGCTCGTGCTTCACACGACGCTCGACCAGCACGGTCACGGTCTTCTCACGCTTGTCGCTGACCACCTTGCCGATCAAGGTGCGCTTGAGGGATTTTTTAGCTTCCGTCATGTGGGCTCCTTACTTGGCGGCGGTTTCTTGCGACTTCTGCGCAAGGATGGTCTTGGCGCGCGCGATGTCGCGGCGCGTCACGCGCAGCGTCGAGGTGTTCGACAGCTGTTGCGTGGCCTTTTGCATGCGCAGGCCGAAATGGGCCTTTTGCAGCGACTTGATTTCGGTCTCCAAGCCGGCGACGTCTTTTTCGCGCAGCGTTGCAGCCTTCGACACCTTGACCGGCTTGGCCGCGGCGTCCTTCTTCTTACGTGTTGCCATCAGTGTTCTCCTCAGGCGCCGAGCTGGCGGGCGACGAACGTCGTGCGCAGCGGCAGCTTGGCAGCGGCCAGGCGGAACGCCTCGCGTGCGAGCTCTTCGGGCACACCGACGATTTCGAACACGATCTTGCCGGGTTGGATTTCGGCGACGTAGTACTCGGGGTTGCCCTTGCCGTTACCCATCCGCACTTCAGCGGGCTTGTGGGAGATCGGCTTGTCGGGGAACACACGAATCCAGATACGGCCGCCGCGCTTCACGTGGCGCGAAATCGCACGGCGTGCGGCTTCGAGCTGGCGTGCCGTCAAACGGCCGCGGTCGGTGCATTTCAGACCGAAGTCACCGAACGCAACCGAGTTACCCGTGGTTGCGATGCCGGTGTTGCGGCCCTTTTGTTCCTTGCGGAACTTTCTGCGTGCAGGTTGCAGCATGTTGTTTTACTCCGTGATAAGACCGATTACTCGGTCTTGGCACCGTCAGCTGCTGCAGCTGGCGCGGCTTTGCGGACG
>SEGS01000047.1 GCA_004210915.1 Variovorax sp.
CTGCGGATCGCTCGGCATGCGGCTGATGAGGTAGATGTCCTGCGGCAGGAAGCTGGCCTGGAACAGGCGCTCCAGCGCGGGCACGATCACGTCGATGTTGTAGGCAATGCCCAGCCCCAAGAGCAGGCCGGCCAGCGTGCCGATCACGCCCACCATCGCGCCCTGCACCACGAAGATCGCCATGATGCTGCGCGGCGAACTGCCCAGCGTGCGCAGGATCGCGATATCGGCGCGCTTGTCGGTCACCGTCATGACCAGCGTCGACACCAGGTTGAAAGCCGCCACCGCCACGATCAGCGTGAGGATGATGAACATCATGCGTTTCTCGACCTGCACCGCGGCGAACCAGGTCTTGTTGGCGCGCGTCCAGTCGCGGATCACGAAGGCGCCCGGCAACGTGGCGGCCAGTTCGTCGGCCACCTCCCGCGCGTCGTTCAGGTTCTTGAGCTTGATGCGGATGCCGCTCGGCCCTTCGAGGCGGAACACGCGCGCCGCGTCCTGCGCGTGGACCATGGCCAGTGCCGAGTCGTATTCGTAGTGGCCCGAGTCGAAGGTGCCGACCACGGTGAACTGCTTGAGGCGCGGCACCACGCCGGCCGGTGTGACTTGCCCTCCCGGCGCCACCAGCGTGACCTGGTCACCCTCGCGCACGAACAGCGAGCGCGCCAGCTCCCCGCCAAGCACGATGCCAAATTCACCCGGCACCAGCCGGTCGAGCGCGCCGCGCTGCGCGGTGGTCGCGATGTCGGTGACTTCGGGTTCCAGCTTCGGCTCGATGCCGCGCACCAGCGTGCCCTTCATGTCTTCGCCGCGCGCGATCAGCGCCTGCGTCGCGATGAAAGGCGCGGCACCCACCACCTGCGGGTTCTGCCGCGCCGCCGCCATGATCGGTTCGAGCTCCTGCAGCGCCTGGCCGTCGCGCGAGAGGATCTCGATGTGCGAGATCACGCCGAGCATGCGGTCACGCACCTCCTTCTGGAAGCCGTTCATCACGCTGAGCACGATGATCAGCGCCGCCACGCCCAGGGCGATGCCCAGCATGGAGACCCCCGAGATGAAGTTGATGAAGCCGTTGCGGCGAGTGGCCCGGCCCGCGCGCGTGTAGCGCCAGCCGAGCTGCAGTTCATAGGGGAGTCGCATAGGGGTCGGATTGTGGCATTGCCCGTATGCCCCTCGAGCGCTCCGGCAGTGCGTCAGCGCCCGCTGCGCGTCAAACCACGCCCTGCGCCAGCATGGCGTCGGCCACGCGCACGAAGCCCGCCACGTTGGCGCCGTCGACATAGCTGATGCGGCCGCCGGCGCGCTCGCCGTACTGCAGGCACGACGCGTGGATGCCCTGCATGATCTGCAGCAGCCGCGCATCGACTTCGTCGCGCGTCCACACCAGGCGCATCGCGTTCTGGCTCATCTCCAGGCCCGAAGTGGCCACGCCGCCGGCGTTGCTGGCCTTGCCGGGCGCGTAGAGCACGTCGTTCTCTTCGAAAACCTTCACGGCGTCGATGGTCGAAGGCATGTTCGCGCCTTCGGCCACGCAGACGACGCCGTTCTTCACCAGCGTGGCGGCATCGTCGGCATCGAGTTCGTTCTGCGTCGCGCTCGGCAGTGCGACGTCGACCGGCACATGCCAGGGCGTGGCATCGGCGATGAAGCGGGTGCCGGTGCGTTCGGCGTAGTCGCTCACGCGGCCGTAGAGGTGGTTCTTCACGTGCATCAGCACGGCCAGCTTCTCGGGCGTGAAGCCCTCGTCGTCGACCACAGTGCCGCTGGAGTCGGACACGGTCACCACCTTGGCGCCCAGCGCCATCGCCTTCTCGATGGTGTACTGCGCCACGTTGCCGGCGCCGGACACGCTGACGCGCAGGCCGTCGAAAGACATGTCGCGGCGCTTGAGCATCTCCTCTGCGAAGTAGACGTTGCCATAGCCCGTGGCCTCGGGCCGGATCAGCGAGCCGCCGAAGCTCAGGCCCTTGCCGGTGAACACGCAATCGGCGCGGTTGGTGAGCTTCTTGACCATGCCGGCCATGAAGCCGACCTCGCGCCCGCCCACGCCCACGTCGCCGGCCGGCACATCCGTGTCGGAGCCAATGTGGCGGAACAGCTCGCTCACCAGCGCCTGGCAGAAGCGCATCACTTCGCCCTGGCTCTTGCCCTTGGGGTCGAAGTCGGCACCGCCCTTGCCGCCGCCCATCGGCAGCGTGGTCAGCGCATTCTTGAAGGTTTGCTCGAAAGCCAGAAATTTGAGGATCGACAGGTTTACCGACGGGTGAAAGCGCATGCCGCCCTTGTACGGCCCGATGGCCAGGCTGTGCT
This sequence comes from Variovorax sp., assembly GCA_004210915.1. GTDB lineage: Bacteria > Pseudomonadota > Gammaproteobacteria > Burkholderiales > Burkholderiaceae_C > Variovorax. The sequence continues at coordinate 2,311 of SEGS01000047.1, forward strand.
GGATGCGGAAGCCGCGGTTGACCTGCACGACGCCGTGGTCGTCGACCCAGGAGATGCGGAACATGAGCACACGCTCGGGCTCGACCAGGCGCTCCAGCAGGCTCTGGCTGGTGTACTTCGCGTGGGTCTGGACATAGGGCCAGACACTTTCCATCACCTCAGTCACGGCTTGCAGGTACTCCGGCTGGCCGGGATTTCGCGCGGCGACGTGGGCCAGAAAGTCTTCGATGTTTGCGTGCTTCATTCCATTCCTTGGATGCCAAAACGGTGCATAACGTTATGCGAATGGTGCATTTTGCCGCATCGGTTCGAACGGATTTTTCTGACTCGCACCAAGACAGAGCAGGCCATCGGGAGCCGCCAGTTCACCTCACATCCCCCGGCAGCCGCCGGGCATCCCGGACAATAGGCGCATGTCTTCGCTCCCGCCCCGTCACCTTCTGATTCCTTACGCGGCGCCCGATGCGCCGGCCTGTCGCCAGGCGCTGGCCGCGCTGCACCTTCCGAACCTCGAGGCGCTGCTGTCGAAGCTGGTTCTGCAACATGACGACCGGCAACCCGCCGACACGCTGTCGCCGCCGCACGAGCGGGCGCTGGCCGCTGCGCTCGGCATCGCCGCGCCGGATGGCTGCATCCCTTGGGCCGCGCTGGAAGCGCGCCGGCGGCAACTCGGGCCCACCGAGGCCGGCGAAAGCTGGGGCTTCGTCACCCTCTGCCACTGGCAAGTCGGCATGGACAGCGTGCGGCTCGGCGACCCGGCGTCCATCGAGATCGACGCGGCCGAATCCGATGCGTTGCTGGCGGCGGCACGCCCCTTCTTCGAGGAAGACGGCATCGCCCTGCACCCGGGCAGCACGCCCGGCCGATGGCTGGCATGCGGCCCGGTGTTCGACGCGCTGCCGACCGCATCGATCGACCGCGCAGTCGAAGGGCCGCTCGCGCAATGGATGCCCGACTCGGAAGCCGCCCGCCCGTTGCGCCGGTTGCAAAACGAGATGCAGATGCTGCTCTACACCCAGCGCGTCAACGATGATCGCGCGGCACGCGGCGCGGTGGCGATCAATTCCTTCTGGCTCAGCGGCACCGGCCACTTGCCAACCACCCATGTCGCTGTCGACGACACGGCAGCGCCGCTTCCGACCGTGGTCGACAGCTTGCGTGGCCCGGCGCTGGGCGACGACGGTGCAGCGTGGGCCGCCGCGTGGGCTGCGCTCGATTGCGGCCCGGTCGCCGCGCTGCGTGCTGCACAGGCCGATGGCGCCGAGGTGATGCTCACGCTCTGCGGCGATCGCGCCGCGCAACGCTGGGTCGCGCGCCCGCGCGGGCTCGCCAGCTGGGCGCGCGGCCTGTTGCAACGCGCGCCCGCCATCCGCACGCTGGAAGCCCTGTGATGCAGATCACGGCCCGCACGATCCCGCCCCGCGCAGTCTGGCTGCTCGAACAGGCCGGCGTGCATCCCCTGCTCGCGCGGCTCTACGCAGCGCGCGGCGTGCAGGCCAAGGAAGAGCTCGACGATGGGCTCGCGCGCCTGCTGCCGCCCGACACGCTGCGGGGCGCGCGCGAAGCCGCGGTGCTGCTGGCCGACGCCATCCACGCGCAGAAGCGGCTCTGCATCGTGGCCGACTACGACTGCGACGGTGCCACGGCCTGCGCCGTCGCAGTGCGCGGCTTGCGGCTGCTGGGCGCGACCCAGGTCAGCTACCTGGTGCCAGACCGAGTGATCGACGGCTACGGCCTCACGCCGTCCATCGCCGCGCGCGTGGCCGCCAGCGGTGCCGACATGCTGATCACCGTCGACAACGGCATCGCCAGCGTCGACGGCGTGGCCGCCGCCAAGGTGCTCGGCCTGCAGGTGCTGGTGACCGACCACCACCTGCCCGGCCCGGCGCTGCCGGGTGCCGATGTGCTGGTGAACCCCAACCAGCCCGATTGCGTATTCGAGAGCAAGAGCATGGCCGGCGTGGGCGTGATGTTCTATGTGCTGCTGGCGCTGCGCGCCGAGTTGCGGCAGCGCGGCGTTTTCGATGCGCGGCCCGACGACGGGCCGCCCCAAGGCGGGCCAGCCCCCGCGGGGGGCAGCGAGCCACACGCAGTGGGAGAGCGTGGGGGCTCTGTGCGCCAGCCCAAGCTGGATGCCCTGCTGCCGCTGGTGGCATTGGGCACCGTGGCCGACGTGGTGCGGCTCGACGCCAACAACCGCCGCCTGGTGGCGCAGGGCCTTCGCCGCATCCGCGCCGGCGTGATGCCGGCCGGCGTGGCCGCGCTGTTCAAGGCCGCGGCGCGCAACGCCGCGGTGGCGACCACCTTCGACTTTGGCTTCGCGCTCGGCCCGCGCATCAACGCCGCGGGCCGGCTGGCCGACATGACGCTGGGCATCGAATGCCTGCTGACTGACGACGCCGGCCGTGCCGACGAACTCGCGCGCCTGCTCGACGGCATCAACCGCGAGCGCCGCGACATCGAAGGTGGCATGCGCGAGCAGGCGCTGATGCTGGCCGAGTCGCTGTTCGTCGACAGTGCCAGCGCACCGCCGGCGATCAGCGTGTTCGATCCCGAGTTTCATGAAGGCGTTGTCGGCATCGTGGCCTCGCGCATCAAGGACCGTTTTCATCGCCCGACCTTCGTCTTCGCCGCCAGCGGCGCGCCTGGCAAGGAGCACGAGCTCAAGGGCTCGGGCCGCTCGATCCCGGGCTTCCATCTGCGCGATGCGCTCGACCTGGTCGCCAAGCGGCATCCGGGCGTGCTGCTGCGCTTCGGCGGCCATGCAATGGCCGCAGGCTGTACCGTCGCGCGCAAACAGCTCGAGACCTTCGAACGGGCGCTGGCGAAGGTGGCGGGCGAATGGCTCGATGCCGCGACGCTGACGCGCCGCCTCGACACCGACGGGCCGCTGGCGCGCGAGTACATGCGCGTCGACATGGTCGACACCCTGCACCGCGAGGTCTGGGGCCAGGGCTTTGCGCCGCCCACCTTCAGCGAAGAGGTCGAAGTGGTCTCGCAGCGCCTGGTGGGCGAAAAACATCTGGCGTTGAAGCTGCGCCACCAGGGCCAGCCGGTCGATGGCATCTGGTTCGGCCACACCGATCCGCTTCCCGCGCGCGTCACCCTTGCCTTCCGCCTCGATGCCGACGAATGGCAAGGCGTGCGGCGCGTCCGCTTTCTGGTGGAAGGCGCCGCGGTCTGAAAGCGAAAAGCCGTCGACGCTTGCGCTGTCGACGGCCTCGGGAGGTGGTGCCGCTTGTCGGAATCGAACTGACGACCTTCCGCTTACAAGGCGGGTGCTCTACCAACTGAGCTAAAGCGGCGGGATTCGAATTTTAGCGGCCTTACTTGACGCGCTTGAGCGACGGCCGGGTGCCACCGCCGACCGGCGGGCGGGGTGGTTCTTCAGGGTCGGTTACGGAGGCGTTGGCATCGGCCACCACGCCGGCCTCGTCATCGGTCACCAGGTGCACCACACGCCCGGCATCGCCTTCGGTGCCACGCGACGCGTCCCGCAATGGCACGCGCGACGGCGCGCCAGGTGCGGGCGCCGCGCCCGACGACGTCGCACTGGTGCTGCCATCAACAACGGGGGGCGCAGGAAAGGCCATGCCCTGGCCGTTCTCGCGCGCATAGATCGCGATCACGCGGCCCACCGGCACGTTGATCTCGCGGGCAGTGCCGGCGAAGCGCGCCTTGAACTCGATGAAATCGTTGCCGAGCTTGAGCGAACTGGTCGCGTCGAAGCTGATGTTCAGCACGATCTCACCGTTTTTCACGTACTCGCGCGGCACCTGCACGCTGTCGTCGACCTGCACCGCGACATAGGGCGTGAACCCGTTGTCGGTGCACCATTCGTACAGCGCCCGTATCAGGTACGGCCGTGTGGAAGACGATTCGAGCGCGTTGATCATGGTCCAGGCTAGAGCGGCGCTTACTTGCGCATGACCTTTTCGGAGGGCGTCAGCGCTTCGATGTAGGCCGGGCGCGAGAAGATTCGCTCGGCGTACTTCAACAGCGGTGCGGCGTTCTTGCTGAGGTCGATGCCGTAGTAATCGAGGCGCCACAGCAGCGGTGCGATGGCCACATCGAGCATCGAGAAGTTGTCGCCCAGCATGTACTTGTTCTTCAGGAACACGGGCGCCAGTTGCGTGAGCCGATCGCGGATGTGCGAGCGCGCCTTTTCCAGCGCTTTCTCGTTGCCCTTGGACGAGCGGTTCTCCAGCGCGCCAACGTGCACGAACAATTCCTTCTCGAAGTTCAGCAGGAACAGGCGCACGCGGGCACGGTCGACCGGGTCGCCGGGCATCAGTTGCGGATGCGGAAAGCGCTCGTCGATGTACTCGTTGATGATGTTCGATTCGTACAGGATCAGATCGCGTTCGACCAGGATCGGCACCTGGCCGTACGGATTCATCACCGCGATGTCTTCGGGCTTGTTGTAGAGATCGACATCACGGATCTCGAAGTCCATGCCCTTCTCGAACAGCACGAAGCGGCAGCGATGGGAAAAGGGGCAGGTTGTTCCTGAATACAGCACCATCATGGCGGGGGACTCCTAAAAATCAAAAAGAGTGGGTCGCGTTGGCAACCCACTCTGCGGGACCCGGGCGCGCAAGGCGCCGGATCGACATCGAGTTACTTGACTTCTTTCCAGTACGCCGCATTGAGGCGCCAGACGAAGATGAGCGCCATGCCCAGGAACAGCAGCACCCAGACACCGATGCGGATGCGCGTGTTCTGCGCGGGCTCGGCCATCCACTGCAGATAGCCGACCAGATCGCCGACGGCTTGATCGAACTGCAACGGCGTCATGGTGCCCGGCTTGACTTGCTCCCAGCCCTTGAAGACCTCGGTCTCATGGCCATGCGACATCACCTTTTCGTAGACGGGACGACGCTCGCCCTGCAATTCCCACATCACGTGCGGCATGCCGACGCTCGGGTAAGCCAGGTTGTTCCAGCCGGTCGCCTTGGTGTCGTCACGGTAGTACGTGCGCAGGTAGGTGTAGAGATAGTCGGCGCCCGTGCCGCCATGGCCCGAACGCGAACGTGCCACCAGCGTCAGGTCGGGCGGCAGGCCACCGAACCATTCCTTTGCCTGCTTGGGATCGAGGTTGGCCTTCATGGTCTCGCCGATCTTGTCGGTCGTGAACAAGAGGTTGTCCTTGATCTGCTGCTCGGTGATGCCGATGTCCTGCAGGCGGTTGTAGCGCATGAAGGCGGCCGAGTGGCAGTTGAGGCAGTAGTTGACGAACAGCTTGGCGCCGTTTTGCAGCGAGGCCACGTCGGTGGTCTTGTTCGGCGCCTTGTCCCAGGCAATGCCGCCTTCAGCGGCGTGCGCGCCAGCCACGAAGCCCAGCGCAGCGATCAACGTGAGGATCAGTTTCTTCATTCTTGTGTCTTCCCGGTTCAGTGCGCTGCGAAGGTCACGCGCTCGGGCACCGGCTTGAATTCGCCCACGCGGCTCCACCAGGGCATCAGCAGGAAGAAGCCGAAATAGAACAGTGAACCGACCTGCGAGACGCGTTCGCCCAGCGGCGACGGCGGCTGCACACCCAGATAGGCGAGCACGATGAAATTGATCACGAACACGCCGTACATGTACTTGTGCCAGCTCGGGCGATAGCGGATCGAGCGGACCGGGCTGTGGTCCAGCCAGGGCAGGAAGAACAGGATGATGACCGCACCGCCCATCACCACCACGCCCCAGAACTTGGCATCGATCAGCAGCATCAGCGCGCAGGCCACGACGGCAGCCACGACGATGGCAACCTTGAAAATGCTGGCCAGGCGCGCCTTCCAGACACCGAACACGGCGCCCGCCACGACGCAGGCGATCAGCGCATACATCATCTCGCTGGTGATGGCACGCAGCATCGAATAGAAGGGCGTGAAGTACCAGACCGGCGCAATGTGGTTCGGCGTCTTCAACGGGTCGGCCGGGATGAAGTTGTTGTATTCGAGGAAGTAGCCACCCATTTCCGGCGCGAAGAAGATCACCGCCGAGAAGATGAACAGGAAGACCACCACGCCGAAGATGTCGTGCACCGTGTAGTACGGGTGCGACGGGATCCCGTCGAGCGGGTGGCCGTCAGGGCCCCGAAGCGCCTTGATCTCGATGCCGTCCGGGTTGTTCGAGCCGACTTCGTGCAGCGCGATCAGGTGGGCCACCACCAGGCCGAGCAGCACCAGCGGCACCGCGATCACGTGGAAGCTGAAGAAGCGGTTCAGCGTGGCATCGCTCACGACGTAGTCACCACGAATCAGCAGCGCCAGGTCGGGGCCGATGAACGGAATGGCCGCGAACAGGTTCACGATCACCTGGGCGCCCCAGTACGACATCTGGCCCCATGGCAGCAGGTAGCCCATGAAGGCTTCGGCCATCAGGCACAGGAAGATCGCGCAACCGAAGATCCAGATCAGTTCGCGCGGCTTGCGGTAGCTGCCGTAGATGAGACCGCGAAACATGTGCAGGTAAACCACCACGAAGAACGCGGACGCCCCTGTGGAGTGCATGTAGCGGATGAGCCAACCCCAGGGCACGTCGCGCATGATGTACTCGACCGAGGCGAACGCCAGGTTGGCATCCGGCTTGTAGTGCATCACCAGGAAGATGCCGGTCACGATCTGGATCACCAGCACCAGCATCGCGAGCGAGCCGAAGATGTACCAGAAGTTGAAGTTCTTTGGCGCGTAGTACTTGCCCCACTGGTCGTTCCACAGCTTGGTCAGCGGGAAGCGGTTGTCCACCCAGTTGAGGGTTTTCTCGGCCAACGGCGCGTTGGGGGAGATTTCCTTGAATTCAGCCATTGTCTTGTCCCCTTCAGGCCTTCTTGTCTTCGCCGATGAGGAGGCGGGTGTCGGAGAGATACATGTAAGGCGGGACTTCGAGGTTGTCCGGCGCCGGCTTGTTCTTGAACACGCGCCCCGCCATGTCAAAAGTGGAACCGTGGCAAGGGCAGAGAAAGCCGCCTTGCCAGTCGTTCGGCAGAGAAGGCTGCGGTCCGGCTTGGAGCCGATCAACGGGCGAGCAACCGAGGTGGGTGCAAATGCCGACAACCACGAGCAGATCGGGCTTGCGCGAGCGGTTCTCGTTGCGCGCGTATTCAGGAGTCAGTTCAGAGGGCTTGCGTTCCGACTTCGGATCGGCCAATTGCGCATCGAGCTTCGGCAGTTCAGCGACCTGTTCCGGCGTGCGCTTGAGAATCCAGACGGGCTTGCCGCGCCATTCCACAGTGATTTTTTCGCCGGGCTTGATATCGCCCACATCGACTTCGATGGCGGCACCCGCGGCCTTGGCTTTTTCGGAGGGCTGGAAGGTGCTTACAAAGGGGATGGCAGTGGCCACGCCGCCCACTGCACCTGCACAACCGGATGCGATCAACCACGTCCGCTTGCTGGTGTCGATCCGGGCATTGCCGGCGGTGCTGTCACTCATGGGGGTCCTCAATCTTCGTCGCTAGGGGCTTGGGGTCAGCCCGCGATTGTAGCGGAGCGTCCGAGGCAAATTCAACGCTGCGCAGGCCCGCGCAGGGCCGTGCGGCGCATCTGGCCGACCCTATACTGGCTGCTTCGCGCGCAAGCAGCATCCGGAGCGAATCAACATGAGCGTACTGAAGGAATTCCGCGAGTTTGCGGTCAAGGGCAACGTGATTGACCTGGCGGTCGGCGTCATCATCGGCGCGGCATTCGGCAAGATCGTCGACTCGCTGGTCGCGGACATCATCATGCCGGTGGTCGGCCTGGTGTTCGGATCGCTCGACTTCTCCAACCTCTACGTCGTTCTGGGCAGCGTGCCGGCGGGGGTGGCGAACAACCTCGCCGAATTGAAGAAGGCGGGGGTTCCCGTGCTGGCCTACGGCAACTTCATCACCATTGCAGTGAACTTCGTGATCCTTGCGTTCATCATTTTCATGATGGTCAAGCAGGTGAACCGACTGCGCCGGACGGAAGAAGCGGCGCCCGCAGCCCCGGAAGCACCGGCCGAAGACATCGTGCTGCTGCGAGAGATCCGCGACAGCCTGAAACGCTGAAGCGCGCGTCGGCGCGCTGTCGGTCAGGCGGGCCCGGCCAGGGTCCGCGCCATGCGCAATGCCTCGATGAGGCTGGACGCATCGGCGCGACCGGTTCCGGCGATGTCGAAGGCCGTGCCGTGATCCGGGCTCGTGCGCACCAACGGCAACCCCAGCGTGACGTTCACGCCCTTCTCGACCCCCAGGTACTTGACCGGGATCAATCCCTGATCGTGGTACATCGCGATCACCACGTCGAACTCCCCGCGCCGCGCGCGCATGAACACGGTGTCGGGCGCAAACGGTCCTTGCGTATCAATGCCTTCGGCGCGCGCAGCGGCGATGGCGGGCGCGATGACTTCCTGCTCCTCCGCGCCGAACAAGCCGCCCTCGCCGGCATGCGGGTTGAGGCCCGCGACGCCGATGCGGGGCGCGCGCCCGAGCAGCAGGCCCAGCGCCTGGTGGGTGATCTGCAGGGTCTGCGAAACATTCCCCAACGTCACGGCGTCGATCGCCCGGCGCAGCGACATGTGGATGCTCACCAGCACCGTGCGCAATTCGTCGTTGGCCAGCATCATGCGCACCGGCATGTCTTCGATGCGACAACCCCGCTGGGCCGCCGCTTCGGCCTGCAGCAGTTCGGTATGACCCGGATACGGAAAGCCGGCCGCGGCCAGCGCCTCCTTGTGCAGCGGCGCCGTGACCAGCGCCGCCACGTCGCCCCGCAATGCCGCCCGCGCCGCCCACACCACGCAGTCGCCCGCCACGCGCCCCGCGGCGGCACTCACCTGCCCGACGACCACCGCCGCCCCCGGCGGTGTCGCTTGCAGCACCGGGAGGCATCGTGGTGGAAGGGTAGCGACCTGCTCGGGGTGATCGATCAGCACGACCGGCCATGCCGGCTGGCCCGGCGAGGCGAGCGCCAGAGACGCTGCGCGGACGGTCGCCACGTCCCCGGCGACGAAGCAGTCCTGCGTCGCGTCCGGCGCCGCCTGGAACGCCTTGACGATGATCTCGGGCCCAATGCCGGCCGGATCGCCGAGCGTGATCGCCATCGGTCGCACGGTGCAACGCTCAGGCGGGGTTGTCGATGTCGATGAACTCATGGACCAGACCCAATTGCGCCGCGACATGCGCAGCCACCGCCGGCGCACCGTAGCGCTCGGTGGCGTGATGTCCGCAGGCCAGGTAGGCGACACCCATCTCGCGCGCGTAATGCGCCTGCGGCTCCGAAATCTCGCCGGTGATGAACGCATCGGCGCCCGCTGCGATCGCGGCTTCGAAGTAGCCCTGTGCGCCTCCGGTGCACCAGGCGATCTTTCGCATGGGGCGCGGCGCGCCGTCGACCAGCGTGACGGGCCGCCCCAGCACTGCACTGCAGTGGTCGGCCAGTGCGTTGCCGCTCGCGAACACCGCGCCGTCGCTTCGCTCGCCGAGAAAACCCAATTGCTGTTCGCCGAAGCGCCCGGCCGGCCCGGCCTCTGCGACCAGGCCAAGTTGCAAACCCAACTGCGCGTTGTTGCCCAGTTCAGGATGCGCGTCGAGGGGAAGGTGGTAGGCGAACAAATTCACATCGTCGCCCAGCAGCAAGGCCAGCCGCTGCTTCATCCAACCTGCGACGCGGCCGTCCTGGCCGCGCCAGAAAAGACCGTGGTGGACAAAAATCGCGTCTGCGCCCGCGTGGATGGCCGCCTCGATCAACGCGCGGCTGGCCGTGACGCCCGAAACGATCTTGCGGATCGCGGGCCGGCCCTCGACCTGCAGCCCGTTGGGGCCGTAGTCCTTGAAGCGCTCGGGCGCGAGCAACAAATCGAAGGCGTTCAGGAGTTCATGACGGGTCGTGCTCATGGGCGCCATTGTGGCCCGCGCCAGACGCAGCCGGGTGGGCTGAGGGACAATACCGGCTTTGGTTTGCCACCTCTGGCGCCCCTCACTTTCACTCTCTCGCCCTGCCCCATGAAACGCACCTGGCTGCTCTTCGCCCAAGCCGTGACCATCCTGCTCGCGGCTTATTTCGTTGTCGTGACGCTCAAACCCGACTGGGTGAACCGGCGCAGCACCTCGCTGGGCGGCGTGGTCTCGATCATCGAAGCACCGACCGGCAGCACGCCTGCGCCAGCGGCGGGAAGCCTGAGCGCGGCGGCCAAAAAGGCGTCGCCGGCGGTGGTCAGCATCAACACCAGCAAGGCTGCGCAGCGCAATCCGCGCAGCAACGATCCGTGGTTCCGCTTCTTCTTCGGCGACCAGGGCGCCGACCAGCCCCAGGTGGGCCTGGGCAGCGGCGTGATCGTGAGCCCCGACGGCTACATCCTGACCAACAACCACGTCGTGGAAGGCGCTGACGAAATCGATGTGACGCTGAACGACGGGCGGCACGCGCGCGGCAAGGTGATCGGCACCGATCCGGACACCGACCTCGCCGTGCTCAAGATCGAACTGGACAAGCTGCCGATCATCGTGCTGGGCAACTCCGACGGCATGCTGGTCGGCGACCAGGTGCTGGCCATCGGCAACCCGTTTGGCGTCGGGCAAACCGTCACGAGCGGCATCGTGTCCGCGCTGGGCCGCAACCAGCTCGGCATCAACACCTTCGAGAACTTCATCCAGACCGACGCGGCCATCAACCCGGGCAACTCGGGCGGCGCGCTGATCGACGTCGAAGGCAACCTGCAGGGCATCAACACCGCGATCTACTCGCGCTCCGGCGGCAGCATGGGCATCGGCTTCGCGATCCCGGTGTCGACCGCCAAGCAGGTGCTGGAAGACATCGTCAAGGAAGGCAAGGTCACGCGCGGCTGGATCGGCGTCGAGCCGAACGAGCTCTCGCCCGAACTGGCCGAGACTTTCGGCGTCAAGGCGGACAAGGGCGTGATCATCACTGGCGTGCTGCAGAACGGCCCGGCCGCCAAGTCCGGAATTCGCCCCGGCGACGTGATCACCGGCGTGGGCGACAAAACGACGAACAGCGTGCAGGAGCTCCTGACCGCCGTGGCCGGTTTGAAACCCGGCACCGCCTCGCGCTTCGCAATTCAGCGTGGCAGCGACAAGATGGAACTGGATGTGACACCAGGCCTGCGGCCGAAGACACCGATCCGGCGCATGCCGGGCGAAGCCGAGTGATCTGCTGACGCTTCAGGAAGGCGTCGAGCCGGCGCCTTCGTCCGCATCTTCAGGCGCCTTGCTGTGCTTGACGAAGTAGCGGGCCGCAACAATGCCGACTTCGTAGAGCAGGCACATGGGGATCGCCAGCGCGAGCTGCGACACCACATCGGGCGGCGTGAGAACGGCTGCCACGACGAACGACAGCACGATGAAGTAGCCGCGGAACGAACGCAGCTGCTCGATGGTGACCATCTCGAAGCGCACCAGCAGCATCACCACGATCGGCACCTGGAACGCCACGCCGAACGCAATGTAGAGCGAGAGGATGGCCTCGACGTACGAGGCGATGTCGGGCGTCGCCGCCACGCTCGCCGGCGTGAACTGCTGGATGAAGCCGAACATCTTGTCGAGCACAAAGAACTGCACGAAGGCAATGCCGCCATACGCGAGCATGCTGCCGAAGAAGATCAGCGGCAGCGCGAACTTCTTTTCATGGCTGTAGAGACCGGGCGCGACGAACATCCAGATCTGGTACATCAGCCACGGCAGCGCGAGCAGCACGGCCGTCATCAGCAGCACCTTGAGCGGCACGAAGAAAGGCGAGAACACGCCGACCGCGATCAGCTTCGCATCGGGCGCCATGTGGGCGCGGATCGGCATGGCGATCAAATCGATCAAGCCGGCCGGGCCGGGCCAGACGGCCAGCAGCGCGCCGGCGATGGCGAGGCCGTACACGCAATAAAGCAGGCGGTCGCGCAGCTCCATGAGGTGCTGCACGAACGGCTGCTCGGTGCCGGCCAGTTCGTCGTCTTTGTTCTTTTCGGGGGAGTCGGCCATGTGGGGACGCTGCGGGAAGACGTTCGCGGCGCGCGCAGCGCGGCCGGAGCGGCGTTGCGGCTAGTTGATTTTGTGAGGGCGAAAGCGCGCCACGCGCGCAGCGCCCGATTGCGCCTTGGTGCGCACACCGGCGCGCGCCTTGTACCACTGCGGCGTCGCGCCCTGCTTCAGGCGCCAGTTCTTGCGCGGGTGCTTGTACTCGGGGACCGTTCCGGCCGGCTCGGCGAGCTCCGACAGCGTCTGGCCGCTCTCCGAAAACTGCTTCTCGAAATCGCTTGCGCTGGTCTGGATGCTTTGCTCCACATCGCGCGCTGCTTCCTGGACGCTGTCCTTCATCTTGCGAAACTCGTCCAGCTCCATCGAGCGGCTGACCTCGGCCTTGACGTCACTGACGTAGCGCTGCGCCTTGCCCAGCAAGGTGCCCACCGTGCGCGCAACGCGCGGCAGCTTCTCGGGGCCAATGACGATCAGCGCGACCGCCCCGATCATCGCGAGCTTGGAGATGCCCAGGTCGATCATGGCAAAAGGCTAGGACGCAGCAAGACCGCAGCGCAGGCGCACATGCATCCCGCGCCGATGCGACTCATGATTTCTGACGCGCTTCGACGTCGATGGTCGATTTGTCGGCTGCCGTTGGCTGGCCTTGTACCTGTGCGGTCGGGCCGGTGGACGGCGCATCGGCCGAGCCGTCCTTCATGCCGTCCTTGAAACCCTTGACCGCGCCACCAAGGTCGGAACCCATGTTCCGCAGTTTCTTGGTGCCGAAGATCATGACCACGACGAGCAGCACGATCAGCCAGTGCCAGATGGAAAAAGAACCCATGGAGAACTCCTGTGAATGTGTCCGATTTTAGTCGGCGCGGAAATGACGGTTGCGCGACAACATGATCACCCCTTGAGCCAGGGGCGCGGCCCGCCCATGACGTGAACATGGAGATGGTGGACCTCCTGCCCGCCCTCGGTGCCGGTGTTGACCACCACCCGGAAGCCGCCCTCCGGATACGGCCGGCAGCCCTGTTCGAGCGCCAGCTTCGGCGCCAGCGTCATGAGGCGGCCCATCAAGGCAGCATCGCCCGCTTCGAGCTGCGCCATCGATGCGATGTGGCGCTTGGGCACCACCATGAAATGCACCGGCGCCCAGGGCGCGATGTCGTGGAAGGCGAAGAGCTCGTCGTCTTCGTAGACCTTCTTCGAGGGGATCTTGCCCTCGATGATCTTGCAGAAGATGCAGTTCGGATCGGTCGCCATCTCAGCCTTCCATTGCCCGGCCGGCGTTCATGCGAACCATGCCCTTGACGATCCGGTACAGGAACCACAGCGAGATCAGGCTCCACGCGATCCAGCCCGGCACGAGGAAAAGGAGCCACAGCCACGAGGTCACCAAATACAACACACCGGCCCACAGCACCGAGCGGATGCGCCAGCTGAAATGCGATGCCTGCCAGGTCCCGGCTGCGTCATCGCGCTTGATGAAGTCGATCAGCAGCGCCACCAGCAGCAGCACGACCGAAGCCTGCGCGCCCGGCAACACAGCACCGACGGCCACCACCAGGTGCAGGATGTAGCTGACCCAACCCCAGGTGCGCAGGTTCGGATCGGGCTCGATGTTCACGATGTCGTTGTTCATTCGGTCCTCGCAATGCAACTTGCTAGTCGTTCGATGCTTCGCGGGCCTGGGCCTTGCGAAGGGCTTTTTCCTCGATGCCGCTGGTGCCGGCGCGGCGCGCCAGCTCGGCCACCACGTCCCGGGGCGAGAGGCCGTAGTGGGCCAGCGCCACCATGCTGTGGAACCACAAATCGGCCACTTCGTTCACTATTTTTGTGCGGTCGCCGCCGTGATCGGCGTCCTTGGCCGCCATCACGACCTCGGTCGCCTCTTCGCCGATCTTCTTGAGGAACGCATCGGGGCCCTTGTGCAGCAGCCGCGCGACGTAACTGCTCTCGGGATCGCCGCCGCGCGCCGGCAGGCGACTCTCGATCACGTCGGCGAGACGGTCCAGTGCATCGGTATTCATCGTTGAAGTCATTTGTAGATGCTCTCGGGGTCTTTCAAGACCGGCTCGACCGCCGTCCATTGACCGTTCTCGTACTTGCTGAAAAAGCAACTGTGACGGCCGGTGTGGCAAGCAATGCCCGGTTCATGCCCGAGTTGGGTGACCTTGAGCAGCACCACATCGTTGTCGCAGTCGAGCCGGATCTCGTGCACGGTCTGCACATGGCCCGACTCCTCGCCCTTGAACCAGAGCTTGTTGCGCGAGCGGCTGAAATACACCGCGCGGCGCAGTTCCGCCGTCTTCGCGAGCGCCTCGCGATTCATCCACGCGAACATCAGGACATCGTTGCTGCCCTGCTCCTGCGCGATCACCGGCACCAGGCCGTCCGCGTCCCATTTCACTTCGTCGAGCCAATCCATCCGGGGATTGTCGGGGATGGTGAACGCGCGCCTCGGGCTGTCCTTCAAAGCCGCACGGGAATGCCGCGCGCCGCCATCCGCGCCTTGGCTTCGCCCACCGTGTACTCGCCGTAGTGGAAGATGCTGGCGGCCAGCACGGCATCGGCCCCGCCCTGCTGAACGCCGTCGGCAAGGTGATCGAGGTCGCCGACGCCTCCCGACGCAATAACCGGCACGCTGACCGCGTCGCTCACCGCCCGCGTGAGCGCCAGGTCGAATCCGCTCTTGGTGCCGTCGCGGTCCATGCTGGTCAGGAGGATCTCGCCGGCGCCGCGCCGCGCCATCTCGGTCGCCCATTCAACCGCGTCCAGACCGGTGTTCTTGCGGCCGCCGTGGCTGTAGACGTCCCAGCCGGCTCCGCGCGTGGCGGCATCTTCGGCGGTGCGGCGCTTGGCATCGATCGCGACCACGATGCACTGCGCGCCGTATTTGCGGGACGCCTCTTCGATGACCTGCGGGTTCGCGATGGCCGCCGAGTTGAAGCTGGTCTTGTCGGCGCCTGCGTTGAGGAGGCGCCGTACATCTTCGACCGTGCGCACGCCACCGCCCACCGTGAGCGGGATGAACACCTGCGAGGCGACCGCCTCGATGATCGGCAGGATCAGGTCGCGTCCGTCGCTGGTGGCCGTGATGTCGAGGAAGGTCAGCTCATCCGCGCCCTGCGCGTTGTAGCGCGCGGCGATCTCCACCGGGTCGCCTGCGTCGCGCAGTTCGAGGAAATTGACGCCCTTGACCACGCGGCCTCCGGTGACGTCCAGGCAGGGAATGATGCGTTTCGCGAGCATGGTGAAGAAAGAGAAAAGTTCAGAGAACGTTGAGCTGCTGCCAGCCTTGCCATTCGGCGCCCGCGGCCAGCAGCACCGCCGCATCGATGTGTGCAGCTTCGACGCACAGCATGTGCCTGTACCCGTCATCGGGCATGTCGGCCAGCTTGGCAGACAACGCCGCGCCGGGGTTCCAGACCACCGTCTCCGTGCAACTGGGGCTCTGCGCGATCTGCAAGGTGCCGCGTGGCGCGACATCGGTCAGGCGCAGCGGGTGTGCGGGCGCCGCATAGACGCTGTCGAACTCGGCGCTGAAGGCCAGCGCGGGCGTCTCCTCGGTCTGGCGCACATCGCGCACGGCATCCCAGCGCGCGGCACCCTGCAGACCCTCGAGCCGCACATCGGCAATGTCGTCGACACGCAGGTAGGTATGAAGGGCGGCCGTGAAGCTGAACGGCGCGGTGCCGGTATTGCGCAGCGTGAGCGCGGTGCGCAAGCCCCGCGGCAAGGGCGAGACCGCCAGTGTGGCCTCGAACGCATGCGGCCACAGCGCCAGCGTGGCTGCGCTGTCCTCAAGGCGAAGCGTGAGCGTGTCATGGTTGTCGCTGTCGACCAGGCGCCAGGGCACGTTGCGCATGAAGCCGTGCTTCGGCAAGGCGCCGCGCTGGTTGAACTGCGGACAGCAGACCGGGATGCCGCCGCGGATCGCTGCTTCGCCGTCGAACACCGCGTCGGGGCTGAGGTACAGCCGCTCGATGCCGTCGGCGGTGATCCACGACAGCACATGGGCGCCATGCAGCGCCACGACGACCGTGCTGCCATCGTCGAGCGAGGCCTGGAGCGCG
Organism: Variovorax sp.; assembly: GCA_004210915.1. Taxonomy (GTDB): domain Bacteria; phylum Pseudomonadota; class Gammaproteobacteria; order Burkholderiales; family Burkholderiaceae_C; genus Variovorax. The sequence goes on from SEGS01000047.1 coordinate 18,307, forward strand.
GGCTGTCCGCGGAATTCGAGGGGGCGGATGTCCATGGCGGGAATTGTAGGCAGCGGGCGCGGCGCTGCGGCAGCCCCGCCCTTCAGCGCGCCGGCCACTGCCAGTGCGGGATCTCGCTCATGTCCAGATTGGCGATGTGCGTTTCCCCGAGACGCTTTTCCAGCACGATGGACTGCAAGCTCAGATCGTCCACCTGCGCCGCCGCGTCCTCCAGCGCAGCGATCAGCCGCGACGCGTGCGACACCACGATCACCTGCGAGCCCTGCGTGGGGTGGGCGGCGCGCGCAATCAGCCGGCCGAGCGCGGGCAGCAAGTCAGGGTGCAGGCTGGTTTCCGGTTCGTTGAGCACCAGCAGCGCGGGCGGGCGGGGTGTGAGCAGCGCAGCCACCCACAGCAGATAGCGCAGCGTGCCGTCGGACAACTCGGCGGCGGTGAGCGGGCGCAACAGGCCGTGCTGATGCATCCGCGCTTCGAAGCGGCCGTCGTCGCGGCAATCGATCGACACCCGGCCACCCTGAAAGGCGTCGTTGATGGCCGCGTCGAGCGCATCGGTGTCGCCGATCTCGCGAATGGTCTGCAGGGCGGCTGCCAGATCGCTGCCGTCATTGGCCAGCACCGGTGTGCGGGTGCCCAGTTGCGGCACGCGCGCCGGCGCATCGGCATCGCTGCGGAAGTGGTCGTAGAAGCGCCAGGAGCGCATCTGCTCGCGCAGCGTGAGCATTTCGGGCGCGCCGTGGGGGTCGGCGTACTCGGTCATCATGCTGGCAAACGCCGGCAGCGGTCGGCCGATGGCGGTCCAGCGGCCGTCCGCGCCGCGGGAGCGCAGAGCGGCGCCCTTGCGGTCGATGAGTTGCGTCGCGGCGCGCAAGACAGGGCCGTTCCAGATTGCCTCGCGCTTGATCTCGGGGTCGCGCGAGAACGCGCTGGCCGGAACCGGCGGCGGCAGGCCGATGTCAATCGCGTAGCCGAATTCGTCGGCCTCGCTGCCAGCAAAGCCCAGCCGCAAACTCACCGGTTCGCGGCGACCCGTGCCCTGCACCGGCGCCTCGCCGCGCAGCATCGCTGCAGAGAAGCTTTCGGGCCCGGCCCACAGCGTGGACGCAAGCCCGCCTTCGCGCACCAGCGAGCGCACGACGCCGCCGTTCGCGATATCGGCCAGAAGGCGCATCGCGCGGTACACGCTGGATTTGCCGCTGCCGTTCGGCCCGGTCACGACCGTGAGCCGCCCAAGCGGCACGGTGAGCTGGCGCAGCGATCGGTAGTTGGCGATGGCGAGCGCCGAGAGCACGCTGCCGGCGCCGCGATCAAACGCCGTTGAGTTCGTCGGCCCGCGCTTGCGCAGCCGCGAAGTCGAGATCGCCCGAGTAGATCGCGCGGCCGCAGATCACGCCCTCGACGCCTTCGGATTCGACCGCGCAGAGCTGGTCGATGTCGGCCATGTTCGACAGCCCTCCCGAAGCGATCACGGGGATCGTCAGCGCCTGCGCGAGCTTGACGGTGGCTTCGATGTTGATGCCCGAGAGCATGCCGTCGCGGCCGATGTCGGTGTAGATGATCGACTCGACGCCGTAGTCCTCAAACTTCTTGCCGAGGTCGGCGACTTCATGGCCGGTGAGCTTGCTCCAGCCGTCGGTCGCGACCTTGCCGTCTTTCGCATCGAGGCCAACGATGATGTGGCCGCCGAAGGCCGTGCACGCGTCCTTGAGGAAGCCCGGGTTCTTGACCGCGGCGGTGCCGATGATGACGTAGCGCAGGCCGTCGTCGATGTAGCGCTCGATGGTGTCGAGGTCACGGATGCCGCCGCCCAGCTGCACCGGAATTTCGGCCCCCACCTCGCGCAGGATCGCCTTGATGGCCGCGTGGTTCTGCGGCTTGCCCGCGAAGGCGCCGTTCAGGTCCACCAGATGCAGCCGCCGTGCCCCGGCCTCGACCCATTTGCGCGCCATGGCGGCCGGGTCTTCGCTGAAGATGGTGGACTGGTCCATGTCGCCTTGCTTGAGGCGAACGCAGTGGCCGTCTTTGAGATCAATGGCGGGAATCAGCAGCATGGCAGGGCAGCCCGGGCGGGCTCAGGGGTTCCAGTGGAGAAAGTTGCGGTAGAGCTGCAACCCGTGATCCGCGCTCTTTTCGGGGTGGAACTGGGTCGCAAAAATATTATCGCGGGCAATCGCAGCGCTGAACGTGGCGCCGTAGTCGGCCTCGCCCACGCTGTGCGCCCGGTCGGCTGGCCGTGCATAGAAGCTGTGCACGAAATAGAAGTAGCTGTCATCGGGCACGCCGGCCCACACGGGGTGCGGCCGAGCCTGCTTGACCTGGTTCCAGCCCATCTGCGGCACCTTGAAGCGGCTGCCGTCGGGCTGCGTGCGTCCCTGCAGGTCGAACTTGACGACCTCTCCCGGTATCAGGCCGAGGCCATCGGTCGGGCCCTCGTCGCTGCGCGAGAGCAGCATCTGCATCCCGACGCACACGCCGAAGAGCGGCTTGTTGGCGGCCGCTTCGAGCACCGATTCCTGCAGGCCCGATTCGCGCAGTTCGCGCATGCAGTCGGGCATCGCGCCCTGCCCTGGCAAGACCACGCGCGTGGCCTTGCGAACGACTTCGGGATCGGAGGTGACGAACACCTGCACGCCCACCTGGTCGGCTGCATGCTGCACCGCCTGCGAGACCGAGCGCAGGTTGCCCATGCCGTAGTCGACGACCGCGACGGTGTTCGTCATCTCAGAGCGAACCCTTGGTCGATGGAATCACGCCGACCGAGCGCGGATCCAGCTCCAGCGCGGCGCGCAACGCACGCGCAAACGCCTTGAACACCGTCTCGCACTGGTGGTGCGCGTTGACGCCCTTCAGGTTGTCGATGTGCAGCGTCACGCCTGCGTGGTTCACGAAGCCCTGAAAGAACTCGTAGGTGAGCTGGCTGTCGAAGGTGCCGATCATCCCGCTGGTGAAGGGCACATGCATCGCCAGGCCCGGGCGCCCCGAAAAATCGATGACGACGCGGCTCAGCGCTTCGTCGAGCGGCACGTAGGCGTGGCCGTAGCGGCGGATGCCCTTCTTGTCGCCGACCGCCTGCGCGACCGCCTGGCCGAGTGTGATGCCGACGTCTTCGACCGTGTGGTGGCCGTCGATGTGCAAGTCGCCCACGCAGTCGATCTCGAGGTCGATCAGCCCGTGCCGCGCGATCTGGTCGAGCATGTGGTCGAAGAAGCCGATGCCGGTCGAGAGCGTGGCCTTGCCGGTGCCGTCGAGGTTGACGCTGGCAGTGATCTTCGTTTCGGCGGTGTTGCGCGTGACCGATGCAGTGCGCGCGCCGACCGCTGTGGGCGCTGTGGGGGTGTTCATAGGGACTCTTGCAGTGCAGCGAGCATCCGTGCGTTTTCGTCGGCCGTTCCGACGGTCAGGCGCAGGCAGTTGCCGAGCAGTTCGTGCATTTTAGAAACGTTCTTCACCAGCACGCCGCGCGCCTTCATGCCGTCGAAGGTCTTTGCGGCATCGGGCACGCGCACCAGGATCATGTTGGCGTCGCTGGGCCAGAGCTTCACGCCCGGCACCGTCGCAAGATCCGCCAGCAGCTTGTCGCGCTCAACGCGAATTTGCTCAGCCTGCGCCTCGAACACCGCGGTGTGTTCCAGCGCGAACAACGCGCACTCGGCATTCAGCACGCTGATGTTGTAGGGCGGGCGCACCTTGTCGACTTCGGCGATCAGCGCCGCCGGCCCCATCAGGTAACCGAGGCGCACGCCGGCCAGGCCGAACTTGCTGAGCGTGCGCATCAGCAGCACATGCTTGTGCTTTTCGATGCGGTCGATGTAGCTGCGCGCGGCGAAGGGCTGGTAGGCCTCGTCCATCACGACGAGGCCGCCTTGCGCGCCCTGCGCGTCGACGATCTTCTCGATGACGGCGTCGTCCCAGAGATTGGCAGTGGGGTTGTTCGGGTACGCGAGATAGACGATGGCGGGCTTCTCGCGCGCGATGGCGGCGAGCATCGCGGCCTCGTCGAGCTCGAAGTCGGCGGTGAGGGGCACGCCAGTGAACTTCAGGCCCTGCAGCTGCGCGCTCATCGCGTACATCACGAAGCCGGGCGTGGGCGCGAGGATGCCTGCGGGCTGGCCTTGACTCGCTTCGCTCGGTGGCAGGTCGCAGGCCATCGCCAGGAGCGAGATCAGCTCGTCCGAGCCGTTGCCCAGCATGAGAGCGAAACCTTCAGGCATCTGCGCATGGATGGCCAGCGCCTGCTTCAAATCGTTGCCGCGCTCTCCAGGATAGCGATTCAGGGCGAGCGCACCGAGGCGCGCGCCGAGTTCGGCCTGCAGTGCGGGCGGCAGGCCGTGCGGGTTCTCCATCGCATCGAGCTTGACCATGCCGCGCGCGTCTTGCACGGCATAGGCCGACATGGACTGCACATCGGGGCGGAAGCGGGCGAGCGGAGAGGGGTTCATGGGAGCATTCATTGGGTGCAGCGGTAACTGTTGCCGAGCGCGTTGGCCATCACGAGTTGAACTGGCATGTCGGCCTCATAGATGTCCGCATGGCGCGTGAGCTCGGTCTGGAAGAGCGAGCGGGCCATGGCCGGTTCGAGCCTGCGCCCTTCGACGCAGAACGGCGGCTTCTGGCCGCTGCGCAGCGCCGCGCTGCTGGCTTCGCGCAGGCCTTCCATCACGCCGACCAGGTAGTAGCTCGCGTAGGCCTTGCCGTTCTTCTTGTCCTGCGTCTCGAGCGCGTGCAGCTCGCGCAGGGTCATGGCCTGCGCCGCGACGCCAACGACCAGCGCACACGCCGGCACCGCCAGACGCGACAACAGCAGCGGCAGGGCGGCGCGGTTCATGGCGTCACTGGGTGCGGTAGCGCGGTGCCGGCGCGTAGCCGCCATCGCCCGGGAAGGCGTTGGGCTGGCCGCTCGGGCCGCGCGGGCGGCGCGGCGCGTCCGGCTGCTCGAGTTCGAACAGCGCAGAGCCGATCACGCCGATGTTGCGCACGTCGCCGGCCGGGGTGTTCGCGGCGTACGCACGGCCCTGTGCCGCGAAACGGAAGGCGGCGACTTCGTTCTGGCTCTTGCGGAAGCCCTCGATGGTGATCGACTCCTGCGGATTCAACACATAGCCACCGCTGCGCAGGCTGCCGGGCTTGCCGGTCAGCACGTCGAGCCCGTCGACGGTCGCCAGCACCTCGTAGCGGCGGTCGCTCAGGTTGCGAAAGCGCAGCGTGTAGCGCTGCCCTTCGCTGCCGGACACCTTGAAGCCATCACCATCGTTGCTGCGGTGCGCGCGCAGCAGGGGCAGCGGCCGACCGCTCTGGTCTTCGACCGACCACTCGACATCGCCCTGCGCGAGTTGCAGGTTGAGCCGGCGTTCGGGATTGCTGCCCGTGTCGCGGCGCACGCTGGCCGCGTCGTTGTAGCCGATCGTCGCGAGGCCCTCGGGGCGGTCGGACAGTCGCTTGATGTCGACCGTGCGCGTCTTCGATTCCAGGCCCTCGCCCCATTGGGTGCCGAGCCGCGCCGGCGCTCGCGCGGGTGCGGGCTCGAGCACAGACGCGCTGGGCGTCACAGCGACTGAGGCCGATTCGCTTCGATTCGCGTGCGGCATCGGCGCGCACGCGGCCAGCAAAAGGACGCCAGCGGCGAAGCTCGCAGCCAACTTGAAAAACCTCGATCGATGGAAATGGCGGGTCATCGGAACAGCTCCTCCCTGAAGCAGGTTATTGTGGATATCTCAGTTCTTGCGCAGCCGCAGACGCGCCGCCTCGGCATGCGCCGGCAAACCTTCGCCTTCGGCCAGCGTCACCGCGATGGGGCCGAGCACCTGCGCGCCCTGCTCGCTCACCTCGATGAGGCTGCTGCGCTTCTGGAAATCGTAGACGCCCAGCGGCGAGCTGAAGCGCGCGGTGCCGCTGGTGGGAAGCACGTGGTTCGGGCCGGCGCAGTAGTCGCCGAGGCTCTCGCTCGTGAACGCGCCCAGGAAGATCGCGCCGGCATGTTTGAGCAGCGGCTCCCAGCGGTGCGGTTCGGCGCTGCTGACCTCCAGGTGCTCGGGTGCGATGCGGTTGCTGATCTCGCAGGCCTCTTCCATGCTGCGCGTGTGGATCAGCGCGCCGCGGCCGTTGAGGCTGGCGGCGATGATCTCGGCGCGCGGCATTGTCGGCAGCAGGCGGTCGATCTCGGCCTGCACGCGGTCGATGTAATCGGCGTCGGGGCACAGCAGGATGCTCTGCGCGAGCTCGTCATGCTCGGCCTGGCTGAACAGGTCCATCGCGACCCAGTCGGGCGGCGTGCTGCCGTCGGCCAGCACGAGGATTTCGCTCGGACCCGCGATCATGTCGATGCCCACCGTGCCGAACACGCGGCGCTTGGCTGCGGCCACGTAAGCGTTGCCGGGGCCGGTGATCTTGTCGACCGCCGGGATGGTCGCCGTGCCGTAGGCCAGCGCGGCGACCGCCTGCGCGCCGCCGATGGTGAAGGCGCGGGTGACGCCGGCTACGTAGGCGGCGGCGAGCACCAGTTCATTGCGCTCGCCTTGCGTCGACGAGGCGCCGCCCGCACCACCGGTTGCGACACTGCCCTTGGCCGGCGTCGGCACCACCATGATGATCTCGGCCACACCGGCCACGTGCGCGGGGATGGCGTTCATCAACAGGCTCGACGGGTAAGCAGCCTTGCCGCCGGGCACATAGATGCCAACGCGGTCGAGCGGGGTGACTTTCTGGCCGAGCAGCGTGCCGTCGGCGTCGCAGTAGCTCCAGCTCTCGCCCGACGCTCTCTTCTGTGCTTCGTGGTAGCTGCGCACGCGCGCTGCGGCCGCTTGCAACGCATCGCGCTGCGCCGGCGGCAGCGCATCGAAGGCTTGTTTGAAATCGGCTTGCGTGAGCTCGAGCTGCGACACCGTGTCTGCACCGAGGCCGTCAAAGCGCTTGGTGTAGTCCAGCACGGCGGCATCGCCGCGCGTCTTCACGTCGGCCAAGATGTCGGCCACCACTTTTTCGATGGCAGCATCCGCATCGGCCGACCAATGCAGGCGCGCCTTGAAATCGGCCTCGAAGCGGGAAGACGTGGTGGCAAGGCGAACGGGGGATGCGGTCGGGTTCATGGCCGGTCAGGACTGCGGAGTGGCCGACGCAAAGGCGTCGATGATGCGGCGGATCGGCTCGCGGTTGAGCTTGAGCGCCGCCTGGTTGACGACCAGGCGCGCGCTGATGTCCATGATCTGCTCGACCTCGACCAGGTTGTTCGCACGCAGCGTGTTGCCGGTGGAAACGATGTCGACGATGGCGTCGGCCAGCCCGGTGAGCGGCGCGAGTTCCATGCTGCCGTAGAGCTTGATGAGGTCGACGTGCACGCCCTTTTCAGCAAAGAAGTTGCGCGCGATGCCGACGAATTTTGTCGCAATCTTCAGGCGCGAGCCCTGGCGCACGGCGTGCGCGTAATCGAAGTCGGCGCGTGCCGCCACGCTCATGCGGCAGGCGGAAATTTTCAAGTCCAGCGGAACGTAGAGGCCGGCATTGCCGTGCTCGATGAGTGTGTCCAGGCCCGTCACGCCCATGTCGGCGCCGCCCCATTGCACGTAGGTCGGCACGTCCGAGGCGCGCACCAGCACCACGCGCACGTCGGGCTGGTTGGTCGCGAGGATCAGCTTGCGCGACTTCTCAGGGTCTTCGGTGACCTCGATTCCCGCCGCGGCGAGCATGGGCAGCGTCTCGTCGAAGATGCGGCCTTTGGACAGGGCAAGCGTGATCACGGTCGCGCCTCCTGCAACGCGCGGGTGATCACGCCGACGCTCCGCTCACGCGTTCGATGTCGGCGCCCAGGCCGCGCAGCTTGGCTTCGATGCGGTCGTACCCGCGGTCCAGGTGGTAGATGCGATCGACCATCGTCTCGCCATCGGCCACGAGGCCCGCGATGACGAGGCTGGCCGAGGCGCGCAGGTCCGTCGCCATCACGGTGGCACCCGAGAGCTGGTGGCCGCCTTCGACCACGGCCACCTTGCCGTCGACGTGAATGCTGGCGCCCAGCCGCACGAGCTCGTTCACGTGCATGAAGCGGTTCTCGAAAATCGTCTCGGTCACCGCCGATGCGCCCTGCGCCACGCAGTTGAGCGCCATGAACTGGGCCTGCATGTCGGTCGGGAAGCCCGGGTACTCGGTCGTGCGGAAGCCTTGCGCCTTGAGCGCGCCGGCGCCCTTGGACGCGACGTTGACCCCGCCTTCGACGGCATCGATCGTGCAACCGGCCTCGCGCAGCTTGTCGATCACGGCGTCCAGGTGGTCGGCGCGCGCATGGCGCAGCGTGACATCGCCACCGGTCGCCGCCACGGCGCACAGGAAGGTGCCGGCTTCGATGCGGTCGGCCACCACCGCGTGCTCGCAACCGTGCAGCTTGTTCACGCCCTGGATGCGGATGTGGCTGGTGCCGTGGCCTTCGATCTTCGCGCCCATCTTGATGAGCATCTCGGCCAGGTCGACGATCTCGGGCTCCTGCGCGGCGTTCTCGAGCAGCGTCTCGCCGTCGGCCAGCGCAGCGGCCATGAGGAAGTTCTCGGTGCCCGTCACCGTGACCATGTCGGTCAGGATGCGCGCGCCCTTCAGGCGCTTCTGACCGTCGGGCAGCTTGGCGATCATGTAGCCGTGCTCGACCACGATCTCGGCGCCCATCGCCTGCATGCCTTTGATGTGCTGGTCGACCGGCCGCGAGCCGATGCCGCAGCCGCCCGGCAGCGACACGCGCGCGTGGCCGAAGCGGGCGAGCAGCGGGCCGAGCGCGAGCACCGAGGCGCGCATGGTCTTGACCAGTTCGTAGGGCGCTTCCATCTTGTCGAGCTGGCTCGCATCGAGGCGCACCGTGCCGTTGTCATCGCGGGTGCTGGTCACTCCCATGTGGTGCACCAGTTTCAGGATCGTCGACACGTCCTGCAGGCGCGGCACGTTGTGCAGCGTCACGGGCTGGTCGGTCAGCAGTGCGGCGCAGAGCTCTGGCAACGCGGCGTTCTTGGCGCCGGAAATGAGCACCTCGCCGCGGAGCGTGCGCCCGCCGCGAATCAGAAGTTTGTCCATGATCGAAAGCTCAGGTGGAAAGGGGTCGTGCCCGCCCGGTGGCGGTCAGGGGTTCAACGCCGCCCATTCGGCCGGCGTGTGGGTCTTCATCGAGAGCGCATGCACCTCGTCGGTGTGCATTTTCGCACCGAGGGTGGCGTAGACGCGCTGGTGGCGCTGGATGGCGCGCTTGCCCTCCGAGCCAGGCACTGCCGACAATGCCGAAGCTCAACCACGGCGAGGCGTCGCTCACGCCGAAGAAGCCATAGCGAAAACCATCGATCATGTAGAAAAACGGATTCAGGTGGCTCACGCCCTGCCAGAACGGCGGGAGCGAACCGATCGAATAGAACACGCCCGATAGGAAGGTCATGGGCATGATCAGGAAATTCTGGAACACCGCCATCTGGTCGAACTTTTCGGCCCAGAGTCCGGCGATCAGCCCCAGCGTGCCGAGCATCGCCGAGCCGAGGAACGCGAACACGAGGATCCAGACCGGCGCCGCGAAGGTCGGGGTCGCGAAAAAGACCGTCACGACGAACACGCCGAGGCCCACCGCCAGGCCGCGGATCACCGACGAACCGACGTACGCGAGGAACAAGCCCCAGTGGGACAGCGGTGAAAGCAGCACAAAGACCAGGCTGCCCATGATCTTGCTCTGGATGATCGACGACGAGCTGTTGGCAAAGGCGTTCTGCAGCACGCTCATCATCACCAGGCCCGGCACGAGGAAGGCCGTGTAGCCGATGGTGCCGTGCACCTTGACGTGGTCGCCCAGCGCATGGCCGAACACCAGCAGATACAGAACAGCCGTGAGCACGGGCGCGCCGACGGTCTGAAACCCGACTTTCCAGAAGCGCAACGTCTCTTTGTAGAGCAGCGCGTGCCAACCGGTCACATTCATCATCGCGCCACCTCCAGCGGCGTCTGCTCGCCCGCCATGAGGTCGATGAACACATCTTCCAGGTCGGCCTTGCGCATTTCGACGTCTTCGACAGCGACGCCAGCCTCACGGATCGAGGCCAGCAATTGCTCGACCTCGAGCGCGTTGTGGGCAGGAAGCTGCACGATCCGGCCAGTGATGCGCGCGTGTTGCGCAATCGCCCACGGCAGATCGGCGTCGGTCTTGAAACGCAGCACGTTGCTCTTCGACGCGCTCAATAGCGCACTGGTGGTGTCCAGGGCGATGACCTTTCCGCGCTTGAGCATCGCGATGCGATTGCACAGCGCCTCGGCCTCTTCGAGGTAGTGCGTGGTCAGCAGCACAGTGCTGCCCTGCTTGTTGAGCTTGGCGACGAACTGCCACAGCGTCTGGCGCAGTTCGACATCGACGCCGGCTGTGGGTTCGTCGAGCACGATGACTGGTGGCTTGTGCACCAGCGCCTGCGCCACCAGCACGCGGCGCTTCATGCCGCCTGACAGCTCCCGCATGTTGGCCGTGGCCTTGTCAGTCAAACCGAGGCTCTGTAGCAATTCGTCGATCCAGGCATCGTTGTTCTTGATGCCAAAGTAGCCCGACTGGATGCGCAACGCCTCGCGGACGTTGAAGAAGGGGTCGAACACGAGTTCCTGCGGCACGATGCCGAGCGCACGTCGCGCATTGGCATAGTCGCGCTGCACGTCGAAGCCCTGCACGCTGATGGCGCCGGCGGTAGGGCGAGAGAGCCCGGCCAGCATGCTGATCAACGTGGTCTTGCCGGCACCATTGGGGCCGAGCAGGCCGAAAAATTCGCCCTCTTCGATCTGGAAAGAAACCTCGTCGACGGCGCGAAGCCCGGGCTTGCCCTGGGCGCGTTGTGTTTTGGAGGGCGGGTAGGTCTTGGAGACCGACTGGAAGGAGATCGCGGGCATGGGCAACCGGCGATTTTACGGGCCAAAGCCCGAACCGGCTGGCCGCCCGGTTATGGCGCGGCCGGCAGCAAGCCTGCGATGCCGTAAAGCGTCGCCAATTCACGGAGCCGCGGCGACAGGCCTTTGACCGCAAAGCCGCGGCCCATCGCGCTCGACTCGCGCCGGCATTCGAGCAAGACCGCCAGCGCCGACGAGTCGAATTGCGCCAAGGCGCTCGCGTCCACCACAGTGGCCGAGCCGGACTGGCCGGCCAGCCCCTGCTGCAGCATGCGCATACAGGCCGAAGCCTCGTCGTGCGTGAGTCTGGACGGAAGAACCAGCATGGCGTCAGCCCTTGCCGTTGCCCTTGTTGCGGGTTGCGAGTGCCGTGATGAGGCCATCGATCCCGCGGGCATTGATCTCTTGCGAGAACTGCGTGCGGTACGTATCTACCAGCCACACGCCCAGCACGTTCAGGTTGTAGATCTTCCAGCCGCCTGCGACGCCGGGCGTCTTTTCGAGCCGGTAGTCGAGCTGCACGGGGTCGCCGCGACCTTTGACTTCGGTGCGCACCAGGACTTCTTTATCCTCCGCCGAGCCACGGAAGGGCCGGACCGACACGGACTGGTTACTGACCTGGTCCAAAGCGCCGGCATAGGTCCGAACCAGCAAGGTCTTGAACTCATCCTGCAGGCGCTTCTGCTGTTCCGGCGTGGCCTGGCGCCAGGCCGGGCCGACCGCGGAGGCGGTCATGCGCTGGAAGTTGACGTTCGGCATGATCTTGCTGTCCACCAGCAGCATGATCTTGTTGACGTCGCCCGCCTTGATCGAACTGTCGGCCTTGATGGTTTCGAGCACGTCGGCCGAGAGGCGTTTGACCAGTTCGTCAGGCGCCTCGTCTGCTGCGCTCGCAGGCCGCACGAAGGTCGAGGCTGCGCCCACTACCAGCACGCTGGCCAGGGCCAGGCGGCCGAAGCTGCGACGTTGCAAGGTCTTGATCATGAAAGTCTCCCGCATGTGAATGTCCTGAGTCCGGCTTGAAAGTACCGGTGCTGATTCGAGTGGTCGACGCCGTTCAGGTTCCTTGGGGTTCCTGAACGGCGTGTGAAGTCGTGCAACGGGATGCAAGCAACCCGGGCCCGCCGGAACTACTCGTCGCCCCCGTCGGGCAGGTTGCCGTCGTGCACATCGTTCAAGCGCCGCTGCAGGTACGCATCCCGCGTGAACGAGTATTTATCGAGTGCCGCATCGTCCAGCAACTGGCCCGCGCGCAGGTAATTCGAACGCAGGTCCACCAGGCGCAGCACATTCAGCGAATTGCGGGCCGCGACGTCGCCCATGTACATCAGCGGATCGCCTACGCGGTCAACCGGCATGGCGGCTGCGTCGCGGACGCTCGATGGGCCCAAGAGCGGGATCACCAGATAAGGGCCGCTGCCGACACCCCAGCGCCCGAGTGTCTGGCCGAAGTCCTCGTTGTGGCGGTCGATGCCCGCCTCGGTGGCGATGTCCAGGAGGCCACCCAATCCGAAGAAGGTGTTGACGTTGAAGCGCATGAAGGTCTCTGCGCTGTGCTGCAACTTCAGTTGCGCCGCACTGTTGGCGAAGTTCCAGATTTCGCCCAGATTGCCGAAGAAGTTGTTCACGCCGGTGCGCACCAGCGACGGCAGCGCCTGCCGGTAGGCCGTGGCCACCGGCACCAGCACCGCATCGTCCACCGTGTCGTTGAAACGCGAGACGCCGCGATTGAACGGCTCCAGGGGGTCGGCTGGGTTGGCGCCGGGCCCTGTGGCACAACCGGTCAAGAGGCCGGCAAGCGCCGCACCCGCCACCCAACGGGACAGTTTGCCGACGCGGCGGAGGCGCGATGCAGAAGCGGGAAATCGTGTTTTCATTTGTTGTTGGTTGTTCCCTGCGGCGATCCACCCTGGCTCGCGCTGTTGAAGAGAAACTGGCTGATCAGGTTTTCCAGCACCACGGCCGATTGGGTTGAACTGATCGTGTCGCCGGCTTGCAGGTTCTTCTCGTCGGCGCCCGCTTCGATTCCGATGTACTGCTCACCGAGCAAGCCACTGGTCAGAATCTTCAGCGAACTGTCCTTCGGAAAACTGTAGCGGTTCTGTAACGCGAGCGTAACGCTGGCTTGAAAATTCTTGTCGTCGAATGTGATCGATTCAACGCGCCCGACCACCACGCCGGCACTTTTGACGGCTGTCTGAGGCTTGAGTCCGCCAATGTTGTCGAAGCGTGCGGTCACGGCATAGGTCTTCTGGAAGCTGAGGCTGAGCAGATTGGCCGACTGCAGCGCCAGAAAGAGCAGGGCCGCCGCGCCGATCAGGACGAACAGTCCCACCCAGATGTCATTGTTGGAGCGTTGCATGGATGTGTTTTCCTTCCTGTCAGATGCTGAACATCATGGCTGTCAGCAAAAAATCCAACCCGAGCACGGCCAGCGAGGCGACCACCACAGTGCGGGTGGTGGCGCGTGAGACGCCCTCGGGCGTGGGTTGCGCCTCGAAGCCCTGCAACAGCGCGACGAAGGTGACCGTGAATCCGAACACGATGCTTTTGATGACGCCGTTGCCGACATCGCGCCAGACATCGACGCCGCTTTGCATCTGACCCCAGAACGCGCCGGGGTCCACGCCGAGCATGAGTACGCCCACCACGTAGCCGCCCAGCACGCCGACTGCGCTGAACACCGCCGCCAGCAGCGGCATGGTGATGACGCCCGCCCAGAAGCGCGGCGCCAGAATGCGCTGCACCGGATCGACCGCCATCATCTCCATCGCGCTCAATTGCTCACCGGCCTTCATCAGGCCGATTTCGGCCGTGAGGGAAGTCCCCGCGCGGCCCGCAAAGAGCAGCGCGGCAACCACCGGGCCGAGTTCGCGCACCAGCGACAGCGCGACCAGCAAGCCAAGCGCCTCGGAGGAGCCATAGCGCTGCAGCGTGTAGTAACCCTGCAGCCCCAGCACGAAGCCCACGAACAGACCCGACACGGCAATGATCGCGAGCGAGTAGTTGCCGAGGAAGTGAATCTGGTCGCGAACCAGACCAAAGCGCCGAAGGGTCGGGGCGACGTGCAGCATCAACCGGACAAACAGCTTGGCCGCACGACCGAGGTCGGCAAGGCCGGAGCGCACGGCGAAACCCACGCGGGACGGATGCCACCCGCTCATCGCCGGCCTCCAAGTCCGTTGCCGAAGTCGGCTTCGACGTCGACGCCAGGGTAGTGGAAATGCACCGGCCCTTCGGGCAGCGCATTGACGAACTGATGGACCAGCGGGTCGGTGCTTTCGCGCACCGCGGCAGGTGTGCCCTGTGCCGCGATGCGACCGTTGGCCAGGATGATCACGTGGTCCGCAATGCGGAAGGTTTCTTCCAGATCATGCGAGACCACGATGCTGGTGAGCCCGAGCGTGTCATTGAGCTGGCGAATAAGCCGCGCCGCGGTGCCGAGGGAGATCGGATCCAAGCCCGCAAAGGGCTCGTCGTACATCACCAGTTCCGGGTCGAGAGCCATGGCCCTGGCGAGTGCAACGCGACGCGCCATGCCGCCCGAAACCTCGCTGGGCATCAGCTCGCGCGCACCGCGCAGGCCTACGGCGTCGAGCTTCATCAGCACAATGTCGCGCACCAGCGGCTCGGGAAGTTGCGTGTGCTCGCGCAGCGGGAACGCCACGTTGTCGAACACGCTCATGTCCGTGAACAGCGCCCCGAACTGGAAAAGCATGCCCATGCGCCGGCGTGCCGCGTAAAGCGCGTTCGCCTTCATGGCGCCCACGTCCTGGCCGTCGAACAGCACTTCGCCGCGCTGCGCGCGCTGCTGGCCACCCACAAGGCGCAGCACCGTGGTCTTGCCACCGCCCGATGCGCCCATCAATGCGGTCACCTTGCCGCGAGGAACGCTGAAGGAAATGCCGTCGAGGATGGCGCGCGCGCCATAGCCGAACGTCACGTCCTTGAACTCGATCAGCGGTGGTGCGGCTGCGGGTGTGTCCATCTCAAAAGAAAAGCCGGGGCACCTCTCTAGGCATCCCGGCTTGGGGTTTTTCCCATGATAAAGGGGTCGACGTTGTAGTCTTGCGACAAACTTTCAGTTTACTTTCTCTTCTCAGCGTGGCAGGTCGCTGAAGCCCATCAGGAACTCATCGACCGAGCGGGCTGCCTGGCGGCCCTCACGAATCGCCCAGACCACCAGCGACTGGCCGCGGCGCATGTCGCCGGCCGCGAACACCTTGGGCACGTTGGTCGCATAACCGCCGATGAAGTCGACGCTGGCCTTGGCATTGCCGCGGCCGTCTTTTTCGATGCCGAAGGCGTCGAGCACGTTGGCCACCGGATTCACGAAGCCCATCGCGAGCAGCACGAGGTCGGCCTTGAGCACCTGTTCGCTGCCGGCGACCTCGACCATCTTGCCGTCCCTCCACTCGACGCGCACGGTCTTCAAACCGGTGATTTTCTTGCCGTCGCCGATGAATTCCTTGGTCGAAATGGCGAACTCGCGCTCGCAGCCCTCTTCATGGCTCGAACTCGTGCGCAGCTTGATCGGCCAGTAGGGCCAGGTCATCGGCCGGTTTTCTTCTTCGGGCGGCTGGGGCATCACTTCGAACTGCGTGACGCTGACCGCGCCGTGGCGGTTGCTGGTGCCCACGCAGTCGGAGCCGGTGTCGCCGCCGCCGATCACGATCACGTGCTTGCCATCGGCACGCAACTGGCCCTTGACCTTGTCGCCGGCGTTGACGCGGTTCTGCTGCGGCAGGAATTCCATCGCGAAATGGATGCCGTCGAGCTCGCGGCCGGGCACCGGCAGGTCGCGCGACTGCTCGGAACCGCCCGTGAGCAGCACCGCATCGAACTCCTTGTCGAGTTGCTCGGGCGTGATCGTTTCCTTGGCCAGATTGGTGACCTTGGAGCCCTTGCCCATCGGGTCCTTGGCGGCACCGATCACGACGCTGGTTCGGAAGATGACGCCCTCGGCCTTCATCTGCTCGACGCGGCGATCGATGTGCGTCTTTTCCATCTTGAAGTCGGGAATGCCGTAGCGCAGGAGGCCGCCGATGCGGTCGTTCTTCTCGAACAGCGTCACGTCATGGCCGACGCGCGCGAGTTGTTGCGCGGCTGCCATGCCGGCCGGGCCGGCGCCGACCACAGCGACCTTCTTGCCCGTCTTGTGCTTGGCCACGCGCGGCGCAACCCAGCCTTCGTCCCAGGCGCGGTCGATGATCGCGTGCTCGATCGACTTGATGCCGATGGCGTCGTCGTTCACGTTGAGCACACAAGCCGCCTCGCAGGGCGCGGGGCAAATGCGGCCGGTGAACTCCGGGAAGTTGTTCGTCGAGTCGAGCACCGCGAAGGCGTTCTGCCAGTCGTCTCGGTACACGAGGTCGTTGAAGTCCGGAATGATGTTGTTGACCGGGCAGCCGCTGTTGCAGAACGGCGTGCCGCAGTCCATGCAGCGCGCGCCCTGGACTTTGGCCTCGGCCGGCGTCAGGCCGACAACGAATTCCTTGTAGTGCTTGAGTCGCTCGTCCACGGGCTTGTAGCCCTCTTCGATGCGCTCGTGCTCCATGAAGCCGGTGATTTTTCCCATCGTGCTGTCCTCTGTTTTCTTGTAGTGAGCGCTCAGACCTTGGCTGGCGTCTTCGTCACCGCGTGCGGTTCGAGGCCGACGTGCGCGTTGTTGCCACTGCTCGCGAGTTCGACCTTGCGGTCGTGGATCTCGCCGAGCGCGCGCTTGTATTCGTTCGGGAACACCTTCACGAAGCGGGTGCGCGCCATGGTCCAGTCGTCGAGCAGTTCGCGCGCGCGCTTGCTGCCGGTCCAGCGGTGGTGCTCTTCGAGCAGCTTGCGAAGCTGGGCTTCATCGGTCAGGCCGTTGTGCCAGATGCCGCGCTTGATCGTTGCGGTCTGCTCGGCCGTCGTCAGCACTTTCTCCAACGACACCATCGACAGGTTGCAACGCTCGCCGAACTTGCCGTCCTCGTCGTAGACGAAGGCCACGCCGCCGCTCATGCCGGCCGCGAAGTTGCGGCCGGTCTTGCCGAGCACGGCGACCGTGCCGCCCGTCATGTATTCGCAGCCGTGGTCGCCCGTGCCTTCGACCACCGCGGTGGCACCCGACAGGCGCACCGCGAAGCGTTCGCCAGCCACGCCGCAGAAGTACGCCTCGCCGGTCGTCGCGCCGTACATCACGGTGTTGCCGACGATGGTGTTGCGCACCGCTTCGCCGCGGAATTCCAGGCTCGGGCGCACGACGATGCGGCCGCCCGACAGGCCCTTGCCCGTGTAGTCGTTGGCATCGCCGATCAGGTAGAGGGTGATGCCGCGCGCGAGGAATGCACCGAACGACTGGCCGCCCGTGCCTTCCAGCTGGATGCGGATCGAATCGTCGGGCAGGCCCTCGGGGTGCACGCGGGTCAGAGCGCCCGACAGCTTGGCGCCGACCGTGCGGTTCACGTTGCGCGCCACTTCGATGAACTGCACCTTCTCGCCCTTGTCGATGGCCGCGCGCGACTTCTCGATGAGCTTGGTGTCCAGGTTGTGTTCGAGGCCATGGTCCTGGTCTTCGACGTGGTAGCGCGCGACATCGGCGGGCACGTTTGGCAGCGCGAACAGGCGGCTGAAGTCGAGGCCGCTGGCCTTCCAATGTTCGATGCCGCGCTTCATGTCGAGCAGGTCGGCACGGCCGATCATGTCGTTGAAGTTGCGGATGCCCAGCTGCGCCATGATGTGCCGCACTTCTTCGGCGATGAAGAAGAAGTAGTTGACGACGTGCTCGGGCTTGCCCGAGAACTTCTTGCGCAGCACCGGGTCCTGCGTGGCCACGCCCACCGGGCAGGTGTTCAGGTGGCACTTGCGCATCATGAT
>SEGS01000106.1 GCA_004210915.1 Variovorax sp.
TTTGCGCACAGTGCGAACGGTGCCAGCATCTCTGTGAATGCGGCGGTCTCCGGTGGAAATGGCGGCAGGGGTGGCGCCGGGGGCATCGTCGAGACCGGCCAATTTCCTGGCGGTGGCGGTGGCGGTGGCGGCAGCGGCATGCTGCTGATGGGGACAGCGAACGTCCTGCGCATCCAGGGCGGCGTGAGCGTGACGGGTGGAAAGGGAGGCGACAGCACATCCGTCGCGCCCGGCAGCGGCGGGCAGGGGCTGTACCTGGGAGGCACGGCGAACAGCGCGCGCGTCGATGCAGGCGCCAGCGTGACGGGGGGCAATGGGGGCGTCGGCTGGTCCGGATCCGGCAGTGGGGGTGCCGCGGTGTTTCTCAGCGGCGACGGTCACACTCTCGTCAACGCGGGAACAATTTCCGGCGGTCTGTCGGGCAATGGGCAGAACCGCGCCAATGCGGTGACTGTCAGTGGCAGCAACAACACGGTGTCCGTGGAGGCGGGCTACAGCTTCGTCGGCAATGTGGTCGCCAGCGGCCCTGGCCACACGTTCGGCTTGGGTGGCAGCGCCCAGGGCACTTTCGACGTGTCCGCCATTGGCGCCACCGCGCAGTACCAGGGCTTCACGAACTACGCGAAAACGGGCAGCAGCACCTGGACGCTCACGGGCAGCACGGCGGCCGTTACGCCGTGGAGCGTGACCGGCGGCGCCCTGGCCATCGCGAGCGACGCGAGCCTGGGTGCGGTGTCGGGGCTGCTCACGCTCGACAGCGGCACGCTGCAGGCCAACGCTTCGTTCACATCGGGACGGGCGATCTCGCTGGCCAACTACGGCTACGTCGATACCCGGGGTTTCGATGTTCGGCTCGACGGCGCCATCGGCCTCTCGCCTCTGGGCTACGGTCGACTTTTCAAACTGGGCACAGGCACGCTGACGCTTGCAGGCACCAACACCTACGACGGGGGAACTTCCATCGAGGCGGGCACGCTGGCGCTGACAGGTGCGGGAACGCTCGGCAATGTCGACGGAAGTGCAGGATCGCTTTCCGTGGCCAGTGGCGCGGTGCTGGATCTCTCGCAGTCGAATACCGGTGCCAGGGTTCAACAGTTGCTCGGCAGCGGGCGGGTGAATCTCGGTGGCCGCACATTGACGGTCGGGGGCGGCAACACGGTCTCGGACTTCAGCGGTGTGATCGCCGACGGCGGCATCGCGGTCGGCGTGGGGGGGCGGCTGGTTCTGGACGACTTCCCCGGTGCACGCTTGGCGTTGAGCGGCACCCACACCTACACCGGCGGCACGAGGATCGCGGGTGGCACGCTCGCGCTGGTGGGCAATGGCGCGCTGCATGCGGCTGGGGCCGTCGAAATTGGCCCCTCGGGGGCCTTCGACATCGCGGGCCTGACCGGCGCTGGCACAACCATCGGCGATCTGTCGGGCGCGGGCCGTGTGGCACTGGGCGACAAGAATCTGACGCTGGGCACCGCGGTGAACAGTGTCTTTTCGGGCGCCATTTCGGACAGCGGCGGCCTTGTCAAGCAGGGCAGCGGCAGGCTGACCCTGAACGGCAACCGCACTTACAGCGGCGGCACCACGATCAACGCGGGCGTGCTGGCGGTGGGGAGCGGGTCGGCGTTGGGCACGGGCCGGGTGCTGCTCGGCAATGCCGAATTGCGCGGCGTTTCCACCCTGACGCTGGCCAACGCTATCAACACGGTCCCGAACGCAACGTCCGCGCTCTCTGCGGCCGCCGGGACGGTCCTGACTTTGACTGGAGGAATGCAAATCGACAGCGGGACCCGGCTCGTCTTTGGTTCCATCGGACAGACCGGGACCGTGGTCCTGACACCGCAGGCCTTGTTGAGTGTGGGTCTGGCACCTCAGGGTTCGCTGGACGTGATTTACGGAACGCTGCAATTCGGCAGCGGCGAGCCCGCTTTTTTGACCGATTACCTCGCCACCACGGTGGCGGCAGGCGCAACCCTGGACGGCAACGACCAGCAGCGGGGCGGGCGAATAGGGTTCACCAGCCTGCAGGGTGCGGGCACCGTGAAGACCGGAACGTCGGCCGCCACCGTGATCGAACTGCGCAACGGCGATTTCGCCGGTGCGATCGAGGGCGCGGGCAGCGTCCGAAAGGCCACGGCAGACACCATGACGCTGCGCGGCGTCAGCAGCTACACCGGCGGCACGCAGATCGCGGCGGGCACGCTCGCTCTTGCAGACAACGGGGCGCTCGCCTCCACGGGTGCCGTGGCGGTCGATGCCGGCGCGACCTTCGACTTCGCGGCGCTGAGTGCTGGCGGTACGGTCATCGGCAACCTGTCGGGCAGCGGCCAGGTCCGCATGGGCAGCAAGGCGCTGACGGTCGGCGGTGCAGGCACCAGCACCTTCTCGGGCGCGATCGATGGCAGTGGCGATCTGGTCAAGCAGGGCAGCGGCACGCAAACATTGAGTGGCGCCACGCTGCACGGCGGCGACACGCGGATCGAACAGGGAACGCTGGCGCTCGCGGGCGCTGCAGCGCTGGCCAGCGGCCGTGCGCTCGCGGTGCAGTCCGGCGGCACCTTCGACATCGCCGCGATCAGTGCCGCGGGCGCGACGGTGGGCGATTTGTCGGGCGGCGGCGCCGTGGCGTTGGGCGCCAAGCAACTTGCCGTCGGCACCGCCGTCGATTCGGCGTTCTCGGGCGCGATCGAGGGCACCGGCAGCCTCGTCAAGCAAGGCGCCGGCACGCTGATGCTGGGCGGGGGCAGCAGCTATAGCGGCGGTACGGCACTCAAGCAGGGCCGCATCGACGTGGGCCACGCGGCGGCGCTCGGCACCGGCGAACTGGCGATGGACGACGGCACGGCGCTGGGTTTCGCGGCCGACGGTCTGACGCTGGCCAACGCGATCCGCTTCACAGGCAGCAACGACCCCGTCATTGACACCGGCGCGTTCGACGCCAGCCTCTCGGGCGGCATCAGCGGCGGCGGCTTCCTGACCAAGCAGGGCGACGGCACGTTGACGCTCGCGGCCGCCAACAACAGCTACACCGGCGCCACCGAGGTGGCGGCTGGCACCTTGCGTGCAAGCGCGGCCAATGCGTTCAGCGCGGCTTCGCTGCACACCGTCGCCAGCGGTGCCACGCTGGCCACCGGCGGCTTCAGCCAGACGCTGCCAGGGCTGACAAACAACGGCACCGTGTCGCTGCTGGGCGCGGCACCAGGCAGCACGCTCACGCTGACCGGCCCCTACAGCGGCACCGGCGGCGTGTTGCAGATCGGCACGGCGCTGGGCGACAGCGCGAGCCTCAGCGACCGACTCCTGCTGAGCGGTAGCGCGGCGGTGGCGACGGGCAACACCACGGTGCAGGTCATCAACCTGGGCGGGCTCGGGGCACCGACCACCGGCAGCGGCATCGAGGTCATCGGAACGAACGGCGGCGCCCGCATCGATGCGGGCGCATTCACCCTGGCCGGCGGCCACGTCGACGCGGGCGCGTACGAATACCGTCTGAACACCACGGCGACGGGTGGCTACCTGCGCAACCACCTCGACGCGGTGGTGCCACCCGCGCCGGAAGTGCCGGCGCCTGCATTCCAGATCCCGCTGTACCGCGCCGAAGCGCCGCTGTTCGCGGCGCTGCCCGAGCAACTGCGCCAGGGCAACCTGGCGATGCTGGGCAACCGGCACCAGCGGCTGGGCGATGACGACGTGACAACCGCAGGTGCCGGCATCGGCGACCGTCGGGCCTGGGGCCGCATCGTCAGCACCGACCTCGACATCGGCCAGACCGGCACCGTCAGCTCGGCGAGCAGCGGCCGCTTGAGCGGCTTCCAGGCCGGCACCGACCTCTTCGCCAATGCGCAGTGGCGCGCAGGCGTCTATGTCGGCCGGCTTGAGGGCGACATGCAGGTGAACGGCTTCGCACGCGGGGTGCATCGGCTCCATGTCGGCGGCAACAGCCTGCGCAGCGACTACCTGGGCGTTTACGGCAGCTGGACAGCCGACAGCGGCCTGTATGCCGACGCCGTCTTGCAGGGCAGCCGCCACCGCTACGACGTGAGTCCGCTGGGCGCCTACGCCAGCAGCCACGGCAAGGGCGACAGCCTGCTGGCTTCCGTCGAAGTCGGCCAGGCCTTCGCGCTCGCTGGCGCCTGGAAGATCGAACCGCAACTGCAACTCGTGCACCAGCGCGTGGACCTGGACGCCGTGAACATCGGTGGGGCCCAGGTGCGGCAGGACAGCGACAACGGATGGCTGCTGCGCGCCGGTGTCCGCGTGAAGGGCGAGATCGCCACCGGCGCCGGCACCCTCCAGCCCTACGCGCGCCTGAACGTGTATCGCCGCGGCAGCGGTACCGATACGGCCAGTTTTGCCGGACCGGCCGCGACCACGGCCATCGCGAGCGGCACCGGCGGCACCTCCACGGAACTCGCTGCGGGCGCCACTCTGGCGCTCGGTGCGCGCACCAGCCTCTATGGCGAGATCGGGAAGCTGTGGGCGTCGGGCGGCGAGGCGCGGGTCGCGTCGTCGGTGCAGGGCAGCGTGGGTGTGCGGGTGCGCTGGTAGCGCCTACCCCAGCAGATTGCGCAGCGAGGCCTCGGCCGCTGCCGCTGTCGCGATCGGCTTCTCCATCGGGAACAGGTGCGTGCCATCGAGCATGCAGATGCGGCCGGCGGTGACCTGCTCGGTCATTGCCATGCCGACCTGCTTCATCTCGCGCGACTGCCGTCCGCCGATGAAGGCCACCGGGCACTTGAGCGGATGGCGGCGCAACAGGGCGCCGAGGTTGTGGGGCAGCGTGTCGTAGATCGCAGTCTCAACTTCGCGCTCGAAGCTCAACGAGCGTGCATCGTCGACATCGAAGGTGCCGTGGTCGATGTAGTCGTGCAGCACCTGCTCGTCCCATTTCGCGAAGGCCTTTTTGCTGCGAAAGTGCGCGAACACGGCCTCGCGGTCGGCCCAGCTGTTCTTGCGCTTGCGGCTCACCATACTGGGCGACATCGACTTCATGAGCGGCGTGCGCTTGACGATGTTCAGCGTGTTGGCGCGCCAGCCGGTGAGGATGGGCGAGTCGAGCAGCAGCACGCCGCAGGTCAGCGCCGGGTGCTGGGCCGCGCACATCAGGCTGAGGATGCCGCCCAGCGAATGACCGACCAGGAACACCGGCGCGCCGGCCTTGTCCGCGCGGGCCTTGGCGAAGTCGGCCAGTTGCTGCACCAGGTGCGGCCAGTTGTCGGTGACGGGGTACATCGGGTCGTGGCCGAATTTCTCGATCGCATCGACCTCGAAGCCGCGCGCACGCAGGCTGTCGAGCATGACGCGGTAGGTGCTCGCCGGAAAGCTGTTGCCGTGCGAGAAGACGACCGGGGGCAGCGCGCTCATGGGGCCGCGCTCAGATCAGCTTTTCTTCGGGCGTCGAGATCTTGCGCAGCGGGCTGTGGCGCGTGGCCGGCATCTTGAGCGGATGCTCGGTGGCCGCGTCATCCCACACCGGGTCTTCGATGCTGTCGAACACTTCGCGCAGCTTCTGGCCCCAGCTGTTATGCATCATCCGGTAGTACGGGTTGTCGGCGTCGATGCAGATCACCTTGTCGGTCTGCAGGCGGTTGGCTTCGTACACCACCAGGTCGAGCGGCAGGCCGACCGAGAGATTCGACTTCATGGTCGAGTCCATCGACACCAGCGCGCACTTGGCGGCCTCGTCGAGCGGCGTTTCGGGCGTGAGCACGCGGTCGAGCACGGGCTTGCCGTACTTCGATTCGCCGACCTGGAAGTAAGGCGTCTCGGTGGTCGCTTCGATGAAGTTGCCGGCCGAGTAGACGAGGAAGAGGCGCATGCCTTCGCCCTTGACCTGGCCACCGAAGATGAAGGTGACGTTGAAGTCCACGCCCGCATGCTTGAGCGCTTCGGCATCGCGGTCGTACACGTGGCGCACAGCCGAGCCGAGCACGCGCGCAGCATCGAACATGCTCTTGGCATTCCAGATGGTGATGGGATCGCCCGGCGTTCCGTCTTCGCGGATTTCGCGCAGTTCCTCGATCTGCAGGATCTCGCGCACCGATTGCGAAATCGAGAGGTTGCCGGCCGACAGCAACACCATGACCCGGTCGCCCGGCTGCTCGTAGCAGATCATCTTGCGGAAGGTGCTGATGTGGTCCACGCCCGCATTCGTGCGCGAGTCGGACAGGAACACCAGGCCGGCGTTGAGTTTGATGCCTACGCAATAAGTCATGAGTTCTCAGTGCACGAACCGGGCCATCAAGGCCGGTCGCGCGCGTTCAGTTTTTGGAGTGTGTAGAGCGCATCGAGCGCCTCCCGGGGGCTCATCGCATCGGGGTCGAGCGCGGCCAGCGCGGATTCTACGGCGCTGACCGCCGGCGCCTCGGCCGCGGGCGGGGGCGCGAACAGGTCGACCTGCGCGCGTGTTTGCGTCTGCTGCGCCTCGAGCGCATCGAGCGCCTGGCGCGCATGGTTGACCACCGCGGCGGGCATGCCCGCGAGCCGCGCGACCTGGATCCCGTAGCTCTTGCTGGCCGGGCCAGGCTGCATCTCGTGCAGGAAGACGATGTCGCGGCCCGACTCCGTGGCGCTCACGTGCATGTTCACGGCCGCATGGTGCGTGGCCGGGAACTCGGTCAGTTCGAAGTAGTGCGTCGCGAACAGCGTGAAAGCCTTGGTGCGGTCGTGCAGTTGCGCCGCGATGCCGGCCGCCAGCGCGAGGCCGTCGAAGGTGCTGGTGCCGCGGCCGATCTCGTCCATCAGCACGAGCGACTGCGCACTGGCCCCATGCAGGATCTGCGCGGCCTCGGTCATCTCGAGCATGAAGGTCGACTGCGCGTTGGCCAGGTCGTCGGCCGCGCCGATGCGCGTGTGGATCGCGTCGATCGGGCCGAGCCGACACGCGGCCGCCGGCACG
>SEGS01000107.1 GCA_004210915.1 Variovorax sp.
GGTGGCACTAACAGTGTCGCAGTGGGCAACGGCGCCACCACAACCCTGGCGAACTCGGTCGCCTTGGGCGCTGGCTCGAAGGACACTGTGGGCGCGCAAACCGGCTACGCCGCTTATGGTCTGGTCGCACCGCAAACTTCGACTGGCGAGGTGAACGTCGGCGGGCGGACCATCACGGGCGTCGCTCCTGGCATCGGCCAGCAGGACGCAGTCAACGTTGCGCAGTTGTCCACCACGACCAGCTCGCTGTCGACCGGTGTGTCCTCGCTCTCCACGGGCGTGAGCAGTCTCTCCACCTCGACTTCGACCGGCATTACGTCCTTGTCGACCAGCATCAATGGGTTGTCCACCGGGTTTGGCTCGTTGTCAACGGGGCTTAGCTCGCTCTCGACATCGACCTCGACTGGGATCGGGAGTCTGTCCACGGGCGTGTCGTCGCTCTCGACCTCCACGTCGACCGGCATCGGCAGCTTGTCCACGGGTGTGAGCTCGTTGTCCACTGGCGTCTCTTCGCTGTCCACTGGCGTGAGCAGCCTCTCGACATCGACCTCGACCGGCATCGGTAGCTTGTCCACGGGTGTGTCGTCGCTCTCGACCTCCACGTCGACTGGCATCGGTAGCCTGTCCACGGGGGTGAGCTCCTTGTCCACCGGCGTCTCTTCGCTGTCCACTGGCGTGAGCAGCCTCTCGACGTCGACCTCGACCGGCATCGGCAGCTTGTCTACGGGTGTGTCGTCGCTCTCGACGTCGACCTCGACGGGCATCGGCAGTTTGTCCACGGGGGTGTCGTCGCTCTCGACCTCCACGTCGACCGGCATCGGCAGCTTGTCCACGGGTGTGAGCTCGTTGTCCACTGGCGTCTCGTCGCTGTCCACCGGCGTGAGCAGCCTCTCGACATCGACCTCGACCGGCATCGGCAGCTTGTCCACGGGTGTGTCGTCGCTCTCGACCTCCACATCGACCGGCATCGGCAGCTTGTCCACCGGTGTGAGTTCCCTGTCGACCTCGACCTCGACCGGCATCGGCAGCTTGTCTACGGGTGTGTCGTCGCTCTCGACCTCCACGTCGACCGGCATCGGCAGCTTGTCCACGGGTGTGAGCTCGTTGTCCACTGGCGTCTCGTCGCTGTCCACCGGTGTGAGCAGCCTCTCGACGTCCACCTCGACTGGAATCGGGAGTTTGTCGACGGGTGTGTCCTCGCTCTCGACCTCGACCTCGACTGGCATCAGCAGCCTGTCGACGGGCTTCGGCTCGTTGTCGGTCGGCTTTGGCTCCCTGTCCACCGGCGTCTCGTCGCTGTCGACGGGCCTGAGTACGACCAACAGCAGCGTGACGAGTCTGTCGACTTCGACCTCGACCGGCATCTCGTCGCTTTCCACGTCGACCTCGACGGGCATCTCGTCGTTGTCCACATCGACCTCGACGGGCATCGGATCGCTGTCCACCGGGGTGAGCAGTCTGTCTACCGGCGTGTCCTCGCTGTCCACGGGCGTCTCGTCGCTCTCGACCGGCCTGAGCACCACCAACAGCAACGTGACGAGTCTGTCGACTTCGACGTCGGCCGGCATCAGCAGCCTGTCCACAGGCCTGAGCAGCACGACCAGCAACATCAGCAGTCTGTCGACGGGTGTGAGTTCGTTGTCCACCGGTGTCAGCTCGCTGTCGACGGGCGTGAGTTCGCTCTCGACCAGTGTCAGCTCGTTGTCGACGGGTGTCAGCTCGCTGTCCACCGGCGTCAGCTCGCTATCGACAGGTGTCAGTTCCTTGTCCACGGGACTGGACTCGCTGTCGACATCGACCTCCACGGGCATCGGTTCGCTGTCGACCGGCTTCAGCTCGCTGTCGACGGCAACAAGCACGACGACCAGCAGCCTCGGTTCGCTGTCGACGGGCGTGAGTTCGTTGTCCACGGGTGTCAGTTCGTTGTCGACCGGTTTGACCACGACCAACACCAATGTCGCGGCCGTGGGCAGCGGCGCGGCGTCGGGCCTCGGCGGGGGGTCGACCTATGACCCAACCACGGGCACCTGGACCGCGCCGTCGTACACGGTGAACAACGCCAACGGCAGCACCGGCACCGTCAACAACGTCGGCGACGCGCTGAACGCGATCAACTCGCAAGGCACCAAGTACTTCCACACCAACTCGACCCTGACGGATTCGGTGGCCTCGGGTGCCAATGCAGTTGCCATCGGCCCGCAGGCCGTGGCGAGCGGTGCAAGCGCCGTTGCAATGGGGCTCGGCGCTCAAGCAACCGGCAGCAACGCGATCGCGATTGGCAGCGGTGCTCTTGCGACGGGTTCGCAGGCCATCGGGGCCAACGCACGTGCGGGCGGAGGCGGTGCGGCATTCGGCGACGGTGCGGACGCGGGCGGCACGCCTTTGAGCGCAGCGCCAGCCATCTCCAAGGGCACGGCCATCGGCTTCGGCGCGGTGGTGCAGCAAACGGGCGGCGTCGCGCTGGGGGCAGGATCGGTGGCCACCCGTGCGGGCGGCACCATTGTCGAAGCGGTCTCGGGTACTACGGTAAACAACACGCAGGCGGCGGTCTCGGTCGGTGCGGTGGGCGCGGAACGCCAGATCACCAACGTGGCGGGCGGCACGCAAGCCACCGACGCGGTCAACGTGCGGCAATTGCAGGCTGTGTCGGCCGGCGGCATCCGCTACGAGACCAACCCGGACGGCACGGCCAACTACAACCAGGTCACCCTGGGTGACGGCCAGGCGCCTGGCGGTACGCGCGTGTCAAATGTCGCGCCCGGCATTCTTCCGTCCGACGCGGTCAACGTGGGGCAACTGCGGCAGGTGCAGGCCGGTGTCGGGGAGGTCGCAAGGCTCGCCTACTCCGGTACGGCAATGGCCATGGCAATGTCGGGCACCTATCTGCCGACTTTGTATGCAGGCGAGAAGACGGTAGGCGTGGGCATCGGCAGCTACAAGGGCTACGGCGCGATCGCAGTCACGTTCAAGCAACTCTCGAACGACGGCCGGATGTCCTGGGGCGCTGGCGTTTCGACGACAGGCAAGGACTGGGGCATCAACGCAGGCATCGGCTGGAAGTGGAAGTGAGCCGCTGAACCTAGCTTCAGTCCAGAGCCCCTGCGCGCCAGCGCGGGGGCTTTTTTGTTTGGTACACACTTATCCTATGCGCATCGGAATTTCAGTCATAACGCACCAGGGGCAGAACATCTGGGAGAACGGCCTGGGCCAGAACGTCGTCTTCCTGGCCCGGCTGTTCCAGAAGCTGCCATTCGTGCGCAGCGTCGTGCTGCTGGACGTGGGCGACCAGCACGTCATGCCCGCCCAGGTCGACACCGATGCGCTCGCGCTGCAGTTAAAGCGCCCCGAACACGCTGGCGATGATCTCGATGTGATCATCGAAATGGCCGGCGCGCTCGACCCGCGATGGCTGGCATTGCAGCGCGCGCGCGGCAAGAAGGTCGTGTACTGCTGCGCTGGTCATCCCTTTGCAGGCATGGTGGAAGCGGCGGTGTTCGACAAGCCCAGTCATTTTTCGCCGCCAAACCGCTGCGACGAGGTTTGGGTGCTGCCCGAGTACGAACGGTTCGCAAGCTTTCAGCGCGTCCTGCACCGCTGTCCCGTGCGCGTTATCCCGTACCTTTGGCATTCGCAGTTCCTGACCCAACGCATCGCCGAGGTCGAGAGCAGCGGTTATCGGTTCGGCTGGCAAAAGGGCCTGGTTCGCCAAGGTCTGCGCGTCGCTATCTTCGAGCCCAATGTGTCGGTGGCCAAAACTTCCAGCATTTCCATGCTGGCCTGTGACGAGGCTTATCGCGCGGACCGCGGGAGCGTGGCGATGATGAATGTGCTCAACACACTGCATCTGAAGGACCATCCCACGATGCTATACCTCGCGAACTCGCTGGATCTCGTGAAGGAGCACAAGGCCGTGTTCCTCGGGCGGCACGACTTCGTGGGCTTCATGGTGCAGAACGCCGACGCCGTGGTGTCCCATCAATGGACCAACGACCAGAACTACAGCTACCTCGACGCGCTTTACGGCGACTACCCGCTCGTGCACAACTCGCCGTGGCTGCACAGCTTCGGCGCGGGCTACTACTACCCTGATTTCGAGGCTGCCGAGGGGGGGCGCCAGCTGCGCATCGCTGCAGCCGAACACGACGCTCGGCTGGACGACCAGCGGCGCGCGAGCCGCGCGGTGTTTGACGCGGTCGATCCCTTCAGCACCGTCAATCTGGACGCCTACGCAGCGTTGCTGCGACCGCTGTGCCGCGATACACCGGAGTGGTTCGCAGCATGACGACGATCAACCCCGCAACACAACTCAAGGTCGGCGTGTCGATCTTCGTGCGCAAGGGCGCACAGTCGCTGTGGGAGAACGGCATCTTCCAGAACTGCCTGTTCCTCGTGATGCTGCTGATGCGCTCGCCGCGTGTGTCACAGGCCTACCTGGTCACCGGGGGTGGCGACGGTGGGCCCGACGATGCCAGGGGCTTTCTTTCCGAATCGCCTGTGCCGGTGATCGACATGACCGCGGCTGCGCAGACGCTCGACGTCATGATCGAGATGAGCGCGCAGCTCGACCGCCAATGGATGGTTGCGTTCCGCGAGCTCGGCGGCAAGGTCGTCTCGATGCGCGTTGGCAACGACTACGTGATCGACATCGAGCGCATGGTGTTTGACAAGCCGCACGGCCTGCTCGTTACCGGCGCGCCGTACCACGAGGTTTGGACACTGCCGGAATACGAGGCGACCTGCATGCCGTATTTCGCGAGCGCGTTCCGCGCGCCGGTGCGCCTGATGCCGCACCTGTGGAGCCCTGTCGTGCTCGAGCGCGCGACTGCGGCGCTTGCGCCGGACCAGCGCTTCGAATACCAGCCGGGCCGGCGCCGTTGGCGCGTCGCGATGTTCGAGCCCAACGTCTGCATGGTGAAGACCAGCCACATTCCGCTCCTGACCTGCGAATCGGCCCACCGTGCTGATCCCGATCTGCTGGAGCACGTGTTCGCCTACAACACCTTCCACATGAAAGATCACGTGTCATTCAATGGTTTCGCGAACAGCCTGGACATCGTGCGCCATGGCATTACCAGCTTCGAAGGGCGCTTTCCGATCTGGCACGTGATGGCGGTGAACGTCGATGCGGTCGTCAGCCACCATTGGGAGAACGGACAGAACTACCTCTACTATGAGGCGCTCTACGGAAACTATCCGCTCATCCACAACTCGCACCTGATCGGTGATTGCGGCTATCGGTACCACGACTTCGATTGCGAAGAGGGCGGCTTGGCACTGCGTCGCGCCTTCGCCGAGCACGATGCAAACCTTCCCGCGTACCGGGCGAAGGCGAAGGAATTTCTCGCCACGCTCGATCCCGAGTCGGAGAACAACGTGCGCATCTACACCGCCGCGATCGAGCAGCTCTACGCCTCATGAAGCTCGCCACTGTTTTTGTTTCTGTTATTGCTTTCACCTGCGGCAGCGCGCTTGCGCAGGGGGTGCTCTTGCCGCAGGCCCCGCCGCCTGCTGCGCAGGACACCCTCACGCGCGCCGCTGCGAGCGTTGGGGTCAAGCGTTGCCTGCCGGCCATCACGCGGCTGTCGGGTTTGACCGTGCAGGGTGCGCGTAGCCACGACGTGCTGCTCGACTGGGACCGCAAGCAGCCCGATGTCGGTCCCGTGTTCTCGCTGATCGGCCTGGAATACCCGAACGCCGGCGTGGCGGCATCGATCACCGCCATCCCGGAAGCGGGCGGCTCCTGCACAGTTTCGGCCGAACGCATCTCGGTCGCGCCCTACACCTGCGCGAGCATCGCCCAGCAGGAACTGGTGGGCTACCAGATGACGCGGCTATTGCCCGTTTTTGCGGTCTACACCGACCCGAAGGAGCCGACGTCATCCGTTTCGCTGATCGATTCGCCGCCCGGCTGTCTCGTGATCCGGCGCTTCGTCGAGTACAACTGGAAAGATCCGGCTGCGGCACCAGCCGCGGCGCCGGGGGCGCCGGTCGCTCCCCTGCGTCGCTAGCTGGTCGAGGAAGCCTCGGCCAGTGCAGTCAGTGCCGCTGCGGTGTCCGCATCCGCCGGGAAAAACGACTCCACGGCCAGCTCCTGCAGCGTGACGTCGACCGGCGTGCCGAAGATCGTGGTCGTGCTGATGAAGCTCAGCAGCCCGAACGGCGACGCCAGCACGAGCGGGACCACCACGCCCTGATAGTCCGCGTGCGGCGAAGGCGCCTCGTGCCCTGCGGCGGGCGCGGGGTAAGCGGCCAGTTCGTCGTGCAGCTGCTGCAGGCTCGCGTCGCCCGTGGCGGCGACCTGTTGCTGCAGCCGCTCCAGCAGATGGGCGCGCCACTGCGGCAGGTTGGCGATCCGCGGCGCCAGGCCGTCCGGGTGCAGGCTGAGGCGAAGGACGTTGACCGGCGGCTTCACCAGTTCGGCCGCCGCGCCGGCCATCAACAGCGGCACCATCGCGTTGTACGCCACCAGATTCCAGTGCCGGTCGACCGCCAGGGCGGGGTAGGGCTCGTGCCCCTTGAGCACCAGGTCGACTGCACGTCGTGCCGCGGCCAGCGCCGGATCATCGAGCGAGCGCTGGCGGTACATCGGCGCATAGCCGGCCGCCACCAGCAGCGCGTTGCGCTCGCGCAGCGGCACATCGAGCCGCTCGGCCAGCCGCAACACCATCTCGCGGCTCGGCGTGGCGCGGCCGGTTTCCACGTAGCTCAGGTGCCGGGTCGACACGTCTGCCTCCTGGGCAAGGTCGAGCTGGCTCAGGCGACGGCGCTGGCGCCAGTGGCGCAGGTGCAGGCCGAAGGGCTCGCGGGCGCCCGGTTGGCGCTCGGCAACGGGCGGGGCGGAGGCAAGGTTCATAACCGGCATTCTGGCGCGGGCCGGCCGCCACCGGTGCGCTGCAGGTGGTGGCGACCGACACGCTCGCCCGCCTCACCGGGCTGCCCGCCGCGCTGCTGATGAGCACCGGCGTGTTCCTGCTGGCCTACGCTGCCGTCGCCGCGCTGATGGCCCGCCGGCCAACGCCGCCGCGCACGCTGATTGGCCTGGTCGTCGCTGGCAACCTCGCCTGGGCCGTGGGCTGCGTGGCCCTGCTGGCCGGGGGCGTCTTTCCGCTCACCGCCATCGGCACGGCCTGGGTGCTGGCGCAAGCCCTGTGCGTGGCGGTGCTGGCCGAGCTGCAATGGACTGGCCTGAGCCGTACCCGCGCCGGGGCGCAGATGGCCCCGGCCTGAGCACGCGCGGACCCTGAGGCCAAGGCAGCCGACTACAGCCGCCGCCATCGAAGCCTGCTATCTTTGAGGTGCTTCCACGAATCACAGGAGAGTTCCTCATGGCCACCCCGTCGGCACACGCGTTTGCGAGCACCCGCAAGACCTTCAAAACCGCGTCGGGCAGCGCCGGCAAGTACTGGTCGCTCAAGGAACTGGCGAAACAGTACCCGGCCGTCAAGCGGTTGCCGGTGTCCATCCGCATCGTGCTCGAGTCCGTGCTGCGCAACTGCGATGGCCTCAAGGTGCTCCCCAAGCACGTCGAGGAACTGGCCAACTGGCAACCCAACGCCGAGCGCACGGACGAAGTGCCTTTCGTCGTCACGCGCGTGGTGCTGCAGGACTTCACCGGCGTGCCCTTGCTGGCCGACCTGGCCGCCATGCGCAGCGTGGCCGCGCAGCTGGGCAAGTCCCCCAAGACCATCGAGCCACTGGTGCCGGTCGATCTGGTGGTCGACCACTCCGTGATGGTCGACTACTACGGCACGCCGAAGGCGCTCGACCTCAACATGAAGCTCGAGTTCCAGCGCAACAACGAGCGCTACCAGTTCATGAAGTGGGGCATGCAGGCCTTCGACACTTTCCGCGTCGTGCCGCCGGGCTTCGGCATCGTGCACCAGGTCAACCTCGAGTACTTCGCGCGTGGTGTGTACAGCAGCCCCCACGACACGGGCGAGACCAAGGTCTACTACCCCGACTCGCTGGTCGGCACCGACAGCCACACCACGATGATCAACGGCATCGGCGTTGTCGGCTGGGGCGTCGGCGGCATCGAGGCCGAAGCGGCGATGCTCGGCCAGCCGGTGTACATGCTGACGCCCGACGTGGTGGGCTTCGAGTTGTCGGGCAAATTGCGCGAGGGCGTCACGGCTACCGATCTGGTGCTCTATGTGACTGCCATCCTCCGCAGTGAAAAGGTGGTGGGCAAGTTCGTCGAATTCTTCGGCCCGGGCGCAGCGTCCATTGCCGTCCCCGACCGCGCAACCATCGGCAACATGGCGCCGGAATACGGCGCGACGATGGGCTTCTTCCCGGTGGATGAGATGACGGTGGCGTATTTCCGCGGTACCGGCCGCACCGAGGAGGAGATCGAGCTGTTCGAGGCCTACTACAAGGCGCAGGGCCTGTTCGGGATGCCGGCGCCCGGCGAGATCGACTACACCAAGGTGGTCCGCCTCGATCTCGGTACCGTCACGCCCAGCCTGGCCGGCCCCAAGCGCCCGCAGGACCGCATCGACCTCGGTCACCTGTCGACCAAATTCTCCGAGCTCTACAGCAAGCCGCAGGAAGCCAACGGCTTCAACCAGCCGGCCGACAAGCTGACGGTGCGCCACCCGGTCACCGAGGCGAAGACCACCATCGGCAATGGCGATGTGTTGATCGCCGCCATCACCTCGTGCACCAACACCTCGAACCCCAGCGTGATGCTGGCGGCCGGCCTGCTGGCGAAAAAGGCGGTCGAGGCCGGCCTGAAGGTCAAGCCGCACGTCAAGACCTCGCTCGCGCCGGGCTCGCGCATCGTCACCGAATACCTCGAGAAGGCCGGTCTGTTGCCTTACCTCGAAAAACTCGGCTTCTATCTGGCGGGCTACGGCTGCACCACCTGCATTGGCAACGCGGGTGACCTGACGCCCGAGATCAACGAGGTGATCACGAAGAACGACCTGATCGCGGCCGCGGTGCTCTCGGGCAATCGCAACTTCGAGGCGCGCATCCATCCCAACCTCAAGGCCAACTTCCTGGCCTCGCCGCCGCTGGTGGTGGCCTACGCGATCGCGGGCAACGTGATGGTCGACCTGATGACGCAGCCGGTCGGCAAGGGCAAGAACGGCAAGGACGTGTACCTGGGCGACATCTGGCCGACGCCGAAGGAAATCGACGACAACCTGCGCTTCGCGATGAACGCCAAGGCCTTCCGCGCAAACTACGACAAGGTCAAGACCGATCCGGGCAAGTTCTGGACGAGCATCAAGGGCACCACGGGCCAGGTCTATGACTGGCCCAAGTCGACGTACATCGCCGAGCCGCCGTTCTTCGAGAACTTCACGATGAAGCCGATCGCATCGGACGCCGGCTTCAAGGGCGCGCGTGTGATGGCGCTGTTCGGCGATTCGATCACCACCGACCACATCTCGCCGGCCGGCTCGATCAAGGAGAGCTCGCCTGCAGGCATCTGGCTCAAGGCGCATGGCGTGCCCAAGGCCGACTTCAACAGCTACGGCTCGCGCCGCGGCAACCACGACGTGATGATGCGCGGCACCTTCGCCAACGTGCGCATCAAGAACCTGATGATTCCGCCGGATGCCAACGGCACGCAGGAGGAGGGCGGCGTCACGCGCTTCCAGCCTGGCAACGAAAAGATGTTCATCTACGACGCAGCGCAGAAGTACATGGCGGCCGGCGTGCCGACCGTGATCTTCGGCGGCGAGGAATACGGCACCGGCTCGTCGCGCGACTGGGCGGCCAAGGGCACGCAGCTGCTCGGCATCAAGGCCGTGATCGCGCGCAGCTTCGAACGCATCCACCGCGCCAACCTGGTCGGCATGGGCGTGCTGCCGCTGCAGTTCCGCGGCGCCGATTCCTGGCAGACGCTGGGCCTCACGGGCGACGAGGAAGTCGACGTGGTGATCGGCGGCGAGCTCAAGCCGCAGATGGACGTGAAACTGGTGATCCGCCGCTTCGACGGCGCGCACCAGGAAGTGACTGTGCGCCTGCGTATCGACACACCGATCGAGGTCGATTACTACAAGCACGGCGGCATCCTGCCCTTCGTCCTCAGGCAACTGCTCGCGGCCTGATCGCGCGGGGAGATGGCGGCGCACCTCTTGGTCGTGGGCGGCGGCATCGGCGGGTTGGCCAGTGCGCTGGCGCTGTCGCAGCGCGGCCACCGCGTCGATGTGTTCGAGCAGGCGCCGGCGTTCACCGAGGTCGGTGCCGGCATCCAGCTCGGGCCCAACGTCACGCGGCGCCTGCATGACCTGCAGTTGGCGATGCCGCTGGCCGCGATCGCCGGCGAGCCGCAGGCGCTGGTGGTGCGCGATGCGGGCAGCAACGCCGAGCTCGCGCGCATGCCATTGGCCAACGATTTCCGCACCCGCTACGGCGCGCCCTATCTCTGCGTCCACCGGGCCGACCTGCAGGCCGTGCTGCTCGAGGCCGTTCGCGCGCGGGGGCGCGGCCTGCTGAGCACCGACGCGCGCATCACGCAGATCGAAACCAGCGACGACCTGGCTTGCGTCACCGCCACGGCGATGCGCGGCAGCGAGATGTGGGCGTGCGAAGGCGATGCGCTCATCGGCGCCGATGGCCTGTGGAGCGCGGTGCGCCGCAAGATCGTCGATCCGGACGACGCGCCGCGCAGCACCGGCCACACCGCATGGCGCGGTCTGGTCGCGCAGGCGACGCTGCCCGCGTCCCTGCGCCGGGACCGCGTCGATGTGTGGCTCGGCCCGCGCCTGCACGCCGTGGCCTACCCGGTGCGCGGCGGCGAATGGCTCAACGTGGTGGTGATCGCCGAAGCCACTTCGTCCGGCGAAGCGCGGGACTGGGACCAGATGGCCACTCTGGGTGCGATGGCACAGGCCACGGGGCAAGTCGGCAGTGCGCTGCAGTCGCTGCTCGACGCCGTGCCCGGATGGCGCGCCTGGTCGTTGTTCGACCGGCCACCACTGGCGTC
>SEGS01000002.1 GCA_004210915.1 Variovorax sp.
AGCGTCTTGAGCATGTCGGCGCGGCCCATGAGCTCGGCGATCGGCTTGCCGGTCTTCACGATGATCTGCTCGATCAGCGGGTAGGTTTCGGGGTGCACGCCGGTCACGTCGAGCGGATCGGTGCCGCCGCGGATGCGCAGGAAACCGGCGCTCTGCTCGAAGGCCTTGGGACCGAAACCGGTCACGTCGAGCAACTGCTTGCGCGTGGCGAACGCGCCGTTGGCTTCGCGCCAGCGCACGACTGCCTTCGCGACGCTTCCCGACAACCCGGACACCCGCGACAACAGCGGCACGCTGGCCGTGTTGAGGTCGACGCCGACCGAGTTCACGCAATCCTCGACCACCGCCTGCAGCGTGCGCGCGAGCTCGCTCTGGTTCACGTCGTGCTGGTACTGGCCGACGCCGATGCTCTTCGGGTCGATCTTCACGAGCTCGGCCAGCGGGTCTTGCAGGCGGCGCGCGATCGACGCTGCGCCACGCAGGCTCACGTCCACATCCGGCATCTCCTGCGAGGCGAATTCGCTGGCGGAGTAAACCGAAGCGCCCGCCTCGCTCACCACCACCTTGTCTATCTTCATTTCGGGCGCGCCGGCCTGCGCGGCCATCTTGCCGATGAGCTTGATGAGGTCGCCGGCCAGCTTGTCGGTCTCGCGGCTCGCGGTGCCGTTGCCGATGGCGATGAGGTTCACGCCGTGCTTCGCGCACAGCTTGCCGAGCGTGTGCAGCGAACCTTCCCAGTCCTTGCGCGGCTCGTGCGGGAACACGGTGGCGGTTTCGACGAGCTTGCCGGTCGCATCGACCACCGCCACCTTCACGCCGGTGCGAATGCCCGGGTCCAGGCCCAGCACGACGCGCGGACCGGCCGGTGCCGCCAACAACAGGTCGCGCAGGTTGTCGGCGAAGACCTTGATGGCAGTCTTCTCGGCGTCTTCGCGCAGTCGGGTGAAGAGGTCGCGCTCTGTCGAGAGCGAGAGCTTCACGCGCCAGGTCCAGGCCACGCACTTGCGGATCAGGTCGTCGGCCTTGCGGCCCGAGTGGCTCCACCCCAGGTGGAGCGCGATCTTGCCTTCGGCGATCGATGGCTTGCCCGGCTCGGGCTCGACCGGCAGCGCCAGCTTGGCGTCGAGGATCTCGAGCGTGCGGCCCCGAAACACCGCCAGTGCGCGGTGCGAGGGCACGCGGCCGATCGGCTCGTCGTAGTCGAAGTAGTCACGAAACTTCGAGACGTCTGCGTTGTTCTCGTCCTTGCCTGCCATCAGCGTGGACTTGAACAGGCCTTCGCTCCACAGCCATTGGCGCAGCGACTGGATGAGCGCCGCGTCTTCGGCCCAGCGCTCGGAGAGGGTGTCACGCACGCCATCGAGCACGGCAGGCACGGTGGAGAAATCGGGGCCCGGCTTGCCGTCGTCCAGCGTCGTGGCGGGTTTGAGGAATGCCTGCGCTTCGATAGCAGGGTCCAGCGTCGGGTCCGTCAGCAGCTTGTCGGCCAACGGCTCGATGCCGAATTCGCGGGCGATCTGCCCCTTGGTGCGCCGCTTCTGCTTGAACGGCAGGTAGAGGTCTTCGAGCTCCTGCTTGGTCGCGGCGGTCGCGATGGCGATGCGCAGCGCGTCGGTCAGCTTGCCCTGTTCGTCGATGGCCTTGGCGACCGCTTCGCGCCGGTCTTCGAGCTCGCGCAGATACGACAAGCGCGCTTCGAGTTCGCGCAACTGGATGTCGTCGAGGCCGTCGGTGGCCTCCTTGCGATAGCGGGCGATGAACGGAACCGTGGCGCCCCCGTCGAGCAACTCGATCGCGGCCTTCACCTGGTGCTCGCCGACCTTGATCTCGGCTGCGAGCTGGCGAATGATTTTCTGCATGTCTGAAGCGCGTCCCTGTGGCAAAGCGCGGGAGTTTGCCATAGGGCCTCTGAGGGTCCGCCGGGGCTGATTTATTTTTACCCGGGTATATTGCAATTCTAATTTTGCCCGGGTAAATTAGGCGCATGACTGAAACATCCACCGACCGCGCTTCGTGCGCGCACCCTCCCTTGCGGGATCCCACAACGGCGCCTGCTTTCACCCCCGCGGCGCGACGCGCGCTGGTTCGCGCTTACAAGGAAACGCGGCCGCCCGCCGGTGTCTTCGTGATCCGCAACCTGGTCAATGGCCGCATCTACGTGGGCGGCAGCCTCAACCTGGAGGGTGCGATGAACCGTCATCGCTTCGAGCTGAACATGCGCTCCCACGGCAACAAGCTGCTGCTGAAAGACTGGCTCGAACACGGCGCCGAGCGCTTCAGCTTCGAGGTGGTCGACCACATCAAGGAACGCGACGATCCGCACTTTGACTACGAGGCGGAGCTGCAGAACCTGCTGCCGCTGTGGCGCGATGAGCTCCAGGGCCAGGGCCAAGACGGCTACAACCCGCCCGGACACGGCGCAGTTGAATCGCGGCGAGCGCGGACCTGAGAGCCCATCCGCTTCGCTTTCCGGGTAGATACTCAGCTCGCCTCGCGACAGGGGCGCATCGACAGCCCCATTTCCAACCACATGTCTACACCCCTCCCATCTTCCTCCGCTGCAACCTTCACGGCGTTCGTGGATTTCGAGCGCATCGCCTCAGGCACCCGCGCCGAAGTCGTCGCCGAGCTGCGTCGCCGCGCCGACGTCTCACCGGTCTTCGTTTTCGACGACGCCACCGGCGAGGCGCTCGATCTCGACCTTCGCAGCGGATCGCCAGAAGGCGCGGGCGACCACGGCGCGGAAGCGCTGCCGGCGCGCACGGTCGGCCGCCCGAAACTTGGCGTGGTCGCGCGGGAGGTCACGTTGCTACCGCGCCATTGGGACTGGCTCAACCACCAGCCGGGCGGCGCCTCCGTCGCGTTGCGCAAGCTGGTTGAAGAAGCGCGCCGCGTGCATGCCGGGCGGGACGTTGTACGCGCGTCGCGCGAAAGCACCTACCGGTTCATGAGTGCCATGGCCGGTCAGCTGCCTGGCTTCGAAGAAGCCTCTCGCGCTCTCTTTGCGGGGGAACGCGAGCGCTTCGATGCGCTCATCGCGCCCTGGCCGCAGGACGTGCGCGTGCACCTCGGCACGCTGTCCGCCGCAGCCTGGAGCGCCGAATGAGCGCCGCTCTCCCGCTGGCGCCACAGGCGACCGAACGCGCGTTGTGGAAGACCTTCCTGTTCTTCCTCGCGCCGATGATGTTGAGCAACATCCTGCAGTCGCTGTCGGGCACGCTCAACAACATCTTCCTCGGGCAGATGATCGGCGTCGGTGCACTGGCTGCGGTGTCGAGCTTCTTCCCGGTGATGTTCTTCTTCATCGCCTTCACGATCGGCCTGGGTGCCGGTGCGTCGGTGCTGATCGGGCAGGCCTGGGGCGCGCGCGAGATCGACAAGGTCAAGGCCATCGCAGGCACCACGCTGTCGGTCGGCATGCTGCTGGGCTTATTGGTCGCGCTGTTCGGCGGCACGTTCGCGTCGCCGATGTTGACCGCGCTGGGCACGCCGCCCGACATCCTGGCCGACGCCACGCGCTATGCCCGCGTCATGCTGTTCGCGATGCCGGGGCTCTTTCTGTTCCTGCTGTCGACCGCGATGCTGCGCGGCGTGGGCGATACCGTCTCGCCGCTGCTGGCGCTGGTGATGTCGACCGCCGTTGGCCTGGTGCTCACCCCTGCGTTGATTCGCGGCTGGGGCGGCCTGCCGCAGATGGGCGTGACCAGCGGTGCGTGGGCGGGCGTGGTGGCCTTCGTGGTCGCGACGCTGTGGCTCGCCTGGCGCCTGCGGGTGCGCGGCAGCCCGCTGGCGCCCGACGGCGCGCTGTGGAGGCACATGCGCATCCAGCCCGCGTTGCTGAAAAAAGTGCTGACCATCGGGGTGCCGACCGGCGTGCAGATGATCATGATCGCGCTCGCCGAAATCGTGCTGCTCTCGATGGTCAATGGCTACGGCTCGGGCGCCACGGCAGCCTATGGCGCTGTCAACCAGGTGGTGGCGTACGTCCAGTTTCCGGCCATCTCGATCGCCATCACCGCGTCGATCCTCGGCGCCCAGGCCATCGGCGGCGGTCGCGCCGACAAGCTCGGGGCCATTGCGCGCACTGCGCTCCTCATGAACCTGGTGCTGACCGGCGGCCTTGTCCTGATCGGCTACCTGTTCTCGCGGCACCTGATGGGCTTCTTCATCACCAGCGCGCCGGTGCTCGAGGTCGCGCAGACCCTGCTGCACATCATGCTGTGGAGCATCGTGATCTTCGGCATGGCGTCCGCGCTGTCGGGGATCATGCGCGCCAGTGGCTCGGTGCTGGTGCCGACCGCCATCTCGATCTTCTGCGTGGTCTGCGTCGGCGTGAGCGTGGGCTGGTTCATGAGCCAGCGCATCGGGCTCAACGGCATCTGGATGGCCTACCCGGCTTCGTTCACATCGATGCTGGTGCTGCAGACGCTGTATTACCGGCTGGTGTGGCGGAAGAAGGCGATTCAGCGGCTGGTTTGAAAAGGTGACTCCCAGGGGTATTGGCACGGCGTGGCGCGAAACGCGGCCCCATGGTCAGGCGCGACCCGAAGGCCGATGTTCCTTGCGGATATCGACCGCAACTTGCGACGCGCGCGGCTGTCTGCGAAAGTGCCGATTTCGCAAACAACCCCCACCGCAAGGAGCCTGACGATGTCCTATATCGATGGTTTTGTGCTCGCCGTCCCGAGCGCAAACAAGCAGAAGTTCATTGAGCATGCGAGGACTGCCAACGCCGTCTTCATCGAGCATGGCGCCACCCGTATCCGTGAGTGTTGGGGCGACGAGGTCAAGGCGGGCAAGCAGACCGACTTCCAGCGAGCGGTGCAGGCAAAAGACGACGAGACGGTCTGCTTCTCCTGGGTCGAGTGGCCCGACAAAGCCACGCGCGATGCAGCCATGGCCAAGATGGACGAGTTGATGAAAGACCCGAGGATGGACCCGGAGAAGAATCCGATGCCCTTTGACGGCATGCGCATGATCTTCGGAGGGTTCGTCCCCGTCGTTGCGCTCGGTCGGGAGTGATGCACGGGTGAGCGTTCCGGCACCGACCGCACCGCTCATCCATCGGCGCTACAGTGACGCCACAGCCAAGGCGACCGCACGCCCCAGCCAGCAACAAGTTCGGGGAGACAGCACATGCGACGGTTCGGGATGGCGCTTGGCCTGTGGTTGGGTATTCACACCTTGGCGGCGGCGCAGTCAGCGCCGATCCAACCACCTTCACCCTCACCTTCTGTGCCCGCGCCCGCGCCGGCGCCGGCGCTGACGCCTGCGTCGCCCGGCGCAGCGGCGGGCTTCTCGCCGGGCATCGCCTACGAAAAGCGGCATGTCGACTACACGGTCGAGCGCGACGGCCGCTACGTCAAGGAGACCGAGAGCCTGCGCCTGGTGCTCAACGATGCCGGCGTGCGCGAGGCCACGCAGATCCTGATGCCCTACAGCGCCAGCCTGCAGACCGCCGAGGTGGTGTTCGTCCGCGTGATCGCGGCCGATGGGGAGGTGACCGAGGTCTCGGCCTCGGCAATCTTCGATCAGGAGCCCTATGCGTCGCAGGGCGCGCCGACCTTCAGTGACCAGAAGGTCAAGGCGATCGTGCTGCCGCAGATCAAACCGGGCGTGCGCATCCATCTCAAGACGCGCCTGACCCAGCGCACACCGTTGCTGCCAGGTGCTTTCAGCGCCGTCGGGTTCGTCTCGCCGCATTCGGCGCGGCGCGACTTCGTTTTCACCGTGACCGCGCCGCCGGAGTTGCCGATGCACGTGCAGACGATCGACCTGCCGCACACGCGCGACGTCCTGGGCGATGGCCGGGTGCGCCACACTTTTCGCGGCGAGACCGCGGAAGCCGTGCCGCAGGAAGTCGGTAGCGTCGCGCGCATCGACTACAGCCCGCGCATGGTCGTGAGCAGCATGGCCGGCGGCGCCGACCTGGCCGCCACCTACCGCGCGCTGGTGGGCGATCCGACGCGGCCGACCGAGCGCGTCACTGCGCTGGCGCGCGACATCACCAGGGGACAGACCGAGCCGCGCGCCCAGGCCCGGGCGCTGTACGACTGGGTGCGCCTGAACATCCGCTACGTCAACGTGGTGCTCGCGCGCGGCGGCTTCGTGCCGCGGCCCCTCGACACCATCCTCGCCAACGGCTACGGCGATTGCAAGGATTCGGCGGTGCTGCTGGGCGCGTTGCTGCGCGCCGTCGGCATCGAGAGCACGCCGGTGTTGATCAACGCCGGCAACAGCTACTGGACGCCGGAGCCCGGCGCGGTCGAAGCCTTCAACCACATGATCACCTACGTGCCGGCGCTCGACATCTATCTGGACGCGACCGGCCGCTACCACCGCTTCGAGACGCTGCCAGGCGCAGATGCCGGCAAGCGGGTGCTGCATGTGGCGACGGGGATCTGGGCGCGCACGCCGCCGACCGCGCGCGGCACGCTGTCGAGCCAGCAGCTGATCGACGTGGCCGACGACGGCTCGGCCACGGTGCGGACGGTCGTTCGTGGCGATGGCGAGGCCGCGTCGATGCTCCGTGGCCTGTTCGCCGGATTGCAGGCCGCGCCGGATTCGCAACTCGTCACCGCCCTCCTCGCACAGGCCGGCGCCAACGGTACGGGCACCCTGCGGCGTCCGGACGTGAACGCCGATGCCCCTGAGACGACCATCGGTTTCGACTACACGACGCGCGGCTTCCTCGACGTGCCGGGTCCGGGTGCGATCCGCATCCCGGCCACCTTCACTGGCGGCCTCAGCCCGCTGATCTCGCAGACGCGGGTGCGCAGCTTTCCGTTCCCCTGCCCCGGCGGCGTGATGCGCGAGGACATCGAACTGCGCCTGCCCGCCAACGTGCGGCTGCTGCGCACGCCCGTCGACGAGACGCGCGCGTTGCAGATGGACGGCGGCCGCACCACCTACCGCGCCACCCACGTGCGCGAAGGTCGGGTGCTGAAGCTGACCCGCGAGATCGCCAGCGAAACGGCGCAGCCGGTCTGTCGTGCCGCGACGCCGGAAGCGCAGCAAGCCTTCGTCGAACAGGTCCAGCGCCATCTGCGGGCGCAGATGCTCTATGAGTAGGGGCTTGTAACAGCGGGTTATCACCGAGAAACATTCGGACACAAATAGGCGTTAATCGGGTCCGGCCCGTTCTTCGGCCTTCCCCAGATTCAACGAGAGGTTTCGCATGACCCGATTGCGGCTGCTCTGCAGCGCCTGCCTGTTTGCCTTCAGCGTCGCGGGCGCTGCCCACGCCCAGATCCTGATCGGGCAAACCGCCGGCATCACCGGTCCGGTGGCGTCCAGCGTCAACGAGACGATCGCCGGGGCGCAGCTGGTGATCGACGCGGCCAACGCACAGGGCGGCGTCAACGGCGAGTTGATCGAGGTCGTGCGCCTGGACGACGGCTTCGACGTCACGCGGGCCGGTGAAAACGCCCGGGTGTTGATCGAGGACAAGAAGGTCGTCTCGCTGTTCCTCACGCGCGGCACGCCGCACGCGCAGGCGATCATTCCCTGGCTCGACAAGCACGGCGTGGCGCTGATCGCGCCTTCGACCGGGGCGATGGTGCTGCACAAACCCGTGCAAAAGCATGTGTTCAACGTGCGGTCGAGCTACCAGCGCGAGTCAGAGAAGGCGGTACAGCACCTGACCACGGTGGGCATGGAGCGCATCGCGGTCGTGCACGTGACGGATTCCTTCGGTGCCGATGCGCTCGAGGGCGCGATGACCGGTTTCAAGAAGTCCGGCAAGCAGCCCGCCGCGCTGGTGCCGGCGGACCGCGCCAAACCCGACTACGCGGCGATCGTGCCGAAGATCGTGGCGGCGAACGCGCAGGCGGTGATCTGGATCGGTTCGGGCAGCGCCGTCGTCGACGGCATCAAGGCGCTGCGCGCCGCGGGGTCGGCCGCGCAGGTGGTCACGCTCTCCAACAATGCCTCGTCAGGCTTCATCAAGCAGTTGGGCAGCCAGAGCGCAGGCGTCATCGTGACGCAGGTGTTTCCGTACGAGCGCGCCTATGGCAACGGAATGATCCGCGAAGCACTGGCGCTGGCCAAGGCCAAGGGCCAGGCCGAGCTGTCACCTGCGCTGCTCGAAGGCTATGCCGCCGGCAAGGTGTTGGTCGAGGCGCTGCGCCGCGCAGGGCCCAAGCCGACCCGGGCCAAGGTGCTCGCGACGCTGGACAACCTGCGCGGCTACGACATGGGCGGCGGGATGGAAGTCAGCTACTCGCCGCAGGACCATTCGGGCATCGACTTCGCGGACCTGTCGATCATCAGCGACGGCCGCTTCAAGCGCTGACGCCGGATCGCCTTCCAGGCGATCACGGCGTTGCTTCGCCTTGCCGTGCTTACGCACTGTCTGCGGCTTTGCGCCTTGTGCTCACCTGGAAGGCGAACCGGCGTTCGGCCCGGCTGCGCGCTGGCGCAACGTGCTGAAAACCGCCGCCAGCAGTGCGCACACGGCGGCCACTGCGAGCGCGACGGTCAAGCCGCGTGCATCGTGCGCGCCCCACAGACTGAAGATGCCCGCCAGCATCACCGCACCCAGCGTCTGCCCGGTCAGCCGTGCCGTGCCCAGCATGCCGCTGGCGGCGCCGCTGCGGTGCGCGGGCGCGGTGGTCACGATGGTGTGGTTGTTGGGCGACTGGAACAGGCCGAAGCCGATGCCGCACAGGGCCATGCGCCAGACGATGTCGATGTTCGACGGGTTGGCCGGCAGCGCCGCCAGCAGGCCGAGCCCGAGCGCCATCAAGCCCATGCCGACGCCGCCCAGCACGCTGGCGGGCACGCGTCCGATCAGCCGCC
Source organism: Variovorax sp. (assembly GCA_004210915.1). Classification (GTDB taxonomy): domain Bacteria; phylum Pseudomonadota; class Gammaproteobacteria; order Burkholderiales; family Burkholderiaceae_C; genus Variovorax. The sequence continues at coordinate 8,800 of SEGS01000002.1, forward strand.
CGGCGATGGGCGCGACGACCACAATGGCCAGCGGCCAGGCAGTGATGAGCAGGCCGGCTTCGAGGTGCGAACGGCCGTAATGGTCGAGCAGCAGGAACGGCAGCGCGATGTACGAGAGCATTTGCGCGGCGAACGCGCTGACCGAAGCGCACATCGACAGCGCGAACACCGGCAGGCGCATCAGGTCGACCGGAAACAGCGGCACGGCCAACGTGCGCTGCCGCAGCAGGTAGAGCACGCCGACCGCGACGCCGGCGCCCAGCAGGCCCCAGGCCAGCGGGTCGGTGCCCTGCCCCGCTGCGCCGCTGCGCACGCCCAGCCGGTCGGCGCCGATGAAGATCAGCGAGAACATCAACACGTTGAACGCCACGTCGGTCAGGGAGAAGCGGGACCCGACGGCCGGCGCGCTGCGGTTCTGCGGCAGGGCCGCGTAGCCGGCCACCAGCACCAGCGCGCCCAGCGGCAGGTTGAGCGCGAACAGCCAGGGCCATGACGCCACCGACAGGATCGCCGCCGCCACGGACGGCCCGGCCACCGAGGCCGTGGCCACCACCATCGAATTGATCGCCATGCCCCGTCCGAGCCCGGCCGCGGGATAGATCAGGCGCACCAGCGCCGCGTTGACGCTCATGATGCCAGCCGCGCCCAGCCCCTGGATGGCGCGCGCCGCGATCAGCGTGCCCAGCGAGTCGGCCAGGATGGCGCCGAGCGAGGCCAGCGCGAACAGCGCCATGCCCAGCAGGTACACGCGCCGATAGCCGAACAGATCCCCGAGCGAGGCCAGCGGCAGCAGCATGCCCAGGGTGGCGATCTGGTAGGCGTTGACCACCCAGATCGCATGGGCCGGGTCGGCGTTCAGCTCCCGCGCGATGCCCGGCAGCGCCAGGTTGACGATGGTGCCGTCGAGCACCGCCACCGCAATCCCCAGGATGATGACCAGCATGGCGCGCGCCCGCGCAGCCGGCTCGAGCCCGTCGAACACCGGCACCGCGGCGACCCCTGGCGCATTCACCGGTTCAGGCCCCGGACGCCATCGTCGGCGTGGTGCGGCGCCAACCGCCGAAAGTTTTCCAGGTGAGGAAGGCTGCGATCAGCGCCCCGGCCGCCATGCCGGTGACCATCGGCAGCGGCCGGCCGTCGGTGAAGACGCCGACGATGCCCATCGCCACCGCCCCGGTCAGCATCTGCATCGTCCCCAGCAGAGCCGACGCGGTGCCGGCGATGGCGCCGTGCTTCTCGAGGGCGAGCACGCTGGTGGTGGGAATCACGAGGCCCATGCAGCCGCTGGCGATGAAGTACAGCACCAGCAGCACGGTCAGCCGGTCGCCGCCGGCCGCGTAGTAGGCAAACATTGCGACCATCACCACGCTGCAGGCGGCCACGCCAACCTGCGCCAGCCGGGCCAGGCCAAAGCGCTCGCCGAGCGGGCCGGTCAATTGCGCGGTCGCGAAAAAGGCGATCGCGTTGACGCCGAAGGCCACGCTGTAGACCGTCGGCGACAGGCCGTAGTGGTCGATCAGCACGAAGGACGAGTTGGCCAGGTAGGTGAAGAAGCCCGCCATCGCGAAGGCGCCGATGAACACCAGGCCCAGGTAGTGGGTGTCGCGCAGCAGCAGCAGATACCCCGCCAGGGCACTTTGCAAGCTGCTTTCGACGCGGCGCTCGGCCGGCCGGGTTTCGTCGAGCTGCGCCATCATCATCGCGATGCCCGCCACCGCAGCCACGGCCACCGCCCAGAACACGCCGCGCCAACTGCTCAGCGCAATGACCGCACTGCCCGCAAGCGGCGCGAGGATCGGCGAGACGCTGAACACCAGCATCAGCAGTGACATGAGCCGCGCCGCGTCGGTGCCGGTGTGCAGGTCCCGCACGACGGCGCGCGGAATCGCCATGCCGGCCGCGGCGCCCAGGCCCTGGACAAAACGCAGCGCGATGAGGGTGTCGACGTCGTTCGTCAGCGCACAGCCGACGCTGGCCACGGCGAACAATCCGAGGCCGAAATAAAGCGGTGGCTTGCGCCCCACCATGTCGGAGACCGGTCCGTACAGCAATTGGCCCACGCCCAGCGAGATGAAGAAGGCCGTGAGGCTCATCTGCACCGCGCCGATGTCGGCGCCCAGGCTCTGGCCGATCGCCGGCAGCGCCGGCAGGTACATGTCGATGGCGAAAGGGCCGATGGCGGAGAGCAGGCCCAGCAGCACGGCCATCTTGAGGAAAGGAGAACGCATTCCGTCGATTGTCGCGGGGCGCGCAAAGGATTGCCGCAGCGGCGCGGCTTCGGCTGTGCTAGCGCCCGCCGCAGCCAGGCTTACTGGCCGTTCAATACGGGTCGAACAGCGCGCCCATGCCGTTCGGCCGCGCACCCTCGATGGCGAGCATGCGCAGCTTGGTCAATGCACCGCCGCCTGCAGAGAAACCGCCGGGCTTGTTGCCCGCGGCCAGCACGCGGTGGCAAGGTACCACCGGCGCGAAGGGGTTGAGTCCCATCGCCTGGCCGACGGCGCGCGCGAATCCCTTGTCGCCCAGCGCTTCAGCCACTTCCCCGTAGGTGCGCGTTTGCCCGGGCGGAATGCGGCGCACGAGGGCATACACCCGCTGGTGGAAGGCGGACACGCCGCGCATGTCGAGTGCGATGTCGCCCAGATCGTCAGGATCGCCGGCCAGCAGGCGCTGGATGGCCGCGATGGCCTTCTCTGCGGTCGCGTCCGGTTCGGCCTCGTCCAGTGCGGGGAAGCGCTGCACCATGCGGGCGCGCGTCGCCGCGGCGTCGGCTTCGGGCAACTGCACGCCCGTCAGGCCATGCGGGCCCCACGCCAACGCGCAGTGGCCAAGGGCCGTGTCGAACAGCGCGAAACCTGTCGCGCCCATGGCTTCAGGCCGGGCAGGCGCCGCTGGTGAGCCCCGGTGGCGTCCCGATGCTGCGCGCAACGGCATCGGCCAGGCGCGAGGTCACGCGCTGCGCGCTGCGGGCGAGCGCGTCGATGCCGGGCGCGGCCGCGGGCTCGGACAGCGTCAGCTGACAGGCGCGGGTGGGCTGGTCGTTGCCGGGGCGCAGCGTCCAGCTGAAGGCTGCGTCGACGCGGCTGCCCTCGATGGCGTCAAACTGCCGCAACTGGACCGCGATTCGCACGCCGGGCTGGCCGGCGGGCCGACCTGAGCGGGTGGCATCGACCGCGCCGAGCCGCATGGCCACGCCGCTGGCGAGTGCGTCGCGCAATTCGCTTTCGAACGAGGACGACCAGCGGTGCTGTTCGAGGATGTCGACGGCCGGGCCTTCGTTGGCGCCCTTCTGCCGCACCACGAGCTGCGGCCGGGCGAAGCGCTCGGGCATCGCCACCGGCGCCAGATCGATGTAGAAGGCGGCCGCGCCGGAGGTCGCCGCAGGCGCCGTGACCGCCGCGGCATCTGCCAGGCTGTAGTACTGCGGTGCCGTGCCGGCGCAACCCCCAAGCGCCAGCAACGCGAAGGCACAGGCCACGGTGCGGCGGCTGGCAGCCAATGTCATGAAGCTCATTTTTTCTTGTCCTCGGGCTTGCCCAGCAGCAACGACTGCGGATGCCGTTCCAGGTAGTCGGTCAGGATGCGCAGCGAGCCCGCGGCGCGCGTGACTTCCTGCAGCGTCTGGCGCAGGTCCTGTTGCAGCGGTGCGTCCTCGGCGATGGTCTTTTCGGCCGCGCTCAGCGTCTTGCGAACGTCCTTCATCGCCGCCGTCATTTCGGGCGTCAGGTCGTTGTTGATGCTTTTTGCCACCTGCTCGGCGCTCTTCAGCGTGGTGTTCAGGGTGGCCAGTGCCTTGCGCAGATCGGCGCCGATCTCCTCGAACGGCACTTTGTTCACCTTGTTCACGATCTCGCCCACCTGCTCCTGCAGCGCATCGAGGCTGTTCGGCGTGGTCGGCATCAGCAGCGGACTTTGCGTGATGTCGATCTTCGCGGCCGCGGCCTTGGGGAAGAAATCGAGCGCGACGTAGACCTGCCCGGTCAGCAGGTTCCCGGTGCGCAGCTGCGCGCGCAGGCCCTTGCCCACGAGGAAACGCAGCCGCTCGAGTTCTGTGTAGCGTGATTCGCGCGCCACGTTGTCGGCGCCGCGGCGCATGCGATCGGGGTAGATCTGCACCAGCACCGGCATCTTGAATTCGCGCTCTTCGCGGTCGAACTCGATGCCGATGGACTTGACCTCGCCGATCACCACGCCGCGGAAATCGACCGCCGCGCCGGGCGACAGGCCGCGCAGCGACTGATCGAAGTACATCAGCATGGTCTGTGCCGGCCCGTCGCGCGGGCGCATCGCGCTGCTCTCGTCTTCGGCCAGCACGAAGGCTGCGTTTTCCGGCGCGATCGGTCCCATGTCGTCGTCGGTCGGCGGCTGGAAAGCGATGCCGCCCAGCAGGATGGTGGCCAGCGATTGCGTGCGCACCTTGATGCCGCTGGCGCTCAGTTCGGCGTCCACGCCGCTGGCCTGCCAGAAGCGCGTGTTCGCGCCGACGAACTTGTCGTAGGGCGTGTTCACGAACACGCGCAAGGTCACGCCGCGCCCGTCCGGGTCCAGCTCGTAGGCCGCGAGCTGGCCGACCTTGATGCGGCGGAAGTAGATCGGCGACCCGATGTCCAGCGACCCGATGTCCTTGGCCTTGAGCGTGAACTGCCGGCCCGATGCATCGCGCGTCACGATCGGCGGTGTTTCGAGGCCGGTGAATTCGCCCGCGGTCTCTTCCGCGGTGCCGGGATCGGCGCCGATGTAGGCGCCCGACAGTAAGGTGCCCAAGCCGGAGATACCGGAGGTGTCCAGCCGCGGGCGCACCACCCAGAAGCGGGTGTCGAAAAGAATGCGCGCGATCAGCGCCACACCCACCAGCGCAGCCACCACGGGAATCAGCCAGATGAGCGATGGCAGCCAGTTGCGCTGCCGGGCGACCACGGGCTCGGCCGGGCCCGTGGGCGGCCCGGCATCGGGCGCGGGCGCGCGCGGGGCCTCCGGCGCTGTGCGTTTGTCATTCATAACGAATTGTCACTTCGATTCTTGAGTCTTCAGTTCGAGGGGTGCAGCGCCGGCCGGCGCAACGGTGTCGCGGCCGGTGTCCCAGGTCAGGCGCGGATCGAAGCTGAGCGATGCCAGCATCGTCAGCACCACCACCGCGCCAAAGGCGGCGATGCCGACGCCGGCCGTGATCTCGGCAAAGCCCTGGATGCGCACCAGTCCGGCCAGCAGCGAGACCACGAACACGTCGAGCATCGACCAGCGGCCGATCACTTCGAGGATGCGGTAGAGCTTGGCCCGCTCCAGCTGCCGCCATTCGCTCCGGCGCTGCGCCATCAGGTTCAGCAGGACCAGCGCTGCCAGCTTGAACAGCGGCACCAGAAAGCTGGCGATGAAGATGATGGCGGCCAGGCCATAGCTTCCCGACACCCAGAAAAAGATCACGCCGCTGAGGATGGTGTCGGTTTGCTGGCCGAAAAAGCTGCGCGTGACCATCACCGGCAACAGATTGGCCGGGATGTACAGAATGCAGGCCGCTGCCAGCAACGCCCAGGTGCGATTGATGCTGTCGGGCTTGCGGGTGTGCAACCGCGTGCCGCAGCGTCCGCAGCCCTCCCCGTCTGCAGCGTCCTGCCACACGGCACCGCAGTGGTGACAACCCTTGAGGCCAGAGGCCGCTGCGCTGTCGACGCTCATGCCCGGGCATCCTCCGGCCGCGGCTCGAAGGCCAGCTCCCAGAACGCGCGCGGGTTGAAGGACAACACCGCTGTCAGCAGCACCGTGAGCCCGATGAACGCCCACAGCGCGGCGCCCGGAATCACCGTCGCCATGCTGCCCAGCTTGACCAGCGCGACCAGCACGCCGAGCAGGAACACCTCGACCATGCCCCAGGGGCGGAGCATCTGCAGGACGTTGACCAGCGTGCTAAACCCGGCGGGCCGGCGGGCGTGGGCCAATGGGACGAGCAGATAGAAGAGGATGCACAGTTGAAGCAGCGGAAACAGCAAGGTGGTGGCGAGCACCAGCAATGCGACCACCGACATGCCCTCGTTGGCCAACACCACCACGGCGCCCACCAGCGTCGTCCGGCTGCTCAGGCCTTGGAGCTGGATCTCGACGATCGGAAACAGGTTGGCGATGGCGAAAAGAATCAGGCTTGCCACGGTCAGCGGAAGGATGCGTGCGCTCTGGTCGCCGGCATGGCGGTCGAGCTCGGTACCGCAGCGCTGGCAGCGCGACACCTCACGCGGCTGCAATGGCACCCGACGGCAGATGGCGTCGCAACCTTCGCAAACGATGATGTCCGGTACTTCTTTCATGGAGGCGCGCGGCCCTCGGTTCCATTTCGCTACTGAATCCATAGCGCGCCGCGCAGCGGCGGCGGGCGCCGCGGCGAATTCTGGCACAGAGGTCCGGCAGCGACAGCACGCGCAGCCGTGTCCGGCGTCCTGGTGCGGCTATTGGCGAGGTTGCGAGGCGGCCCGACCCCGTCCCGGTCGCCAGCCGCCAGGCCGCTAGCCGCGCAGCTGTGCGCGCAGCTTTTGGCCGATCTCCGGCCGCTCGTGGAACGGGTCGGAGGGGTTGACGATCGAGACGATGTTCTCCATGCGCGCCCGCACGTTGCCCAGGGCCTTCGGATGGCTGAACACGTAGAACTGGTTGGCCGTGATCGCATCGAACACCTTGTTCGCCACCTCTTGCGCGGTGATCTTGCCGCTGCTCACGGCCTTGTTGCTCATCGCCTGGCCGATCAGTTGGCTCTTGGTGAGTTCGCTTTCCTTCGGCGCGTTCGGCCGGTTGCGCTCGCTGCTGGTGATGCCCGTGGGAACGAAGTACGGGCACAGCAGGCTCGCGCCGATCTGGTCGGTCACGAGGTTCAAGTCCTGGTACAGCGTCTCGGTGAGGCTCACCACCGCGGCCTTCGCCGCGTTGTAGATCCCCATGTTCGGCGGCGTCAGCAGGCCCGCCATGCTGGCCGTATTGGTGATGTGGCCGCGATAGTTCGGGTCGGCCGCCGCAGCCTCGAGCATCATCGGCGTGAACAGGCGCACACCGTGGATCACGCCCCAGAGGTCGACCCCCAGCACCCATTCCCAATCGGCTACGGTGTTCTCCCACACCAGGCCGCCCGCGCCCACGCCCGCGTTGTTGAAGACGAAGTGCGGCGCGCCGAAGCGCGCCTTGACGTCGGCCGCCAGCTGCGCCATCTGGCCCGCATCGGCCACGTCGACCTTGCGCGCCAGCACCTGAACGCCCGCCGCCTCCATTTCGGCCTGCGCCTTGTCGAGTGCGTCCTGCTGCACATCGACCAGCACGAGGTTCATGCCGCGGGCGGCGCCGATGCGCGCGCACTCGAGCCCGAAGCCCGAGCCCGCGCCGGTGAGAACGGCGGTCTTGCCCTTGAAATCCTGAATCATGAAAGCGTCCTTGGGGTGTTGATGTCTCCAGGCGGTATTGAACCCGCTCGGATCGCGATTTCGTGTCGTACGGGCGACCTCAGGCGCGGCGGGTGAAGCCGTCGGCGCTCCAGCTTTCGCTGTCGACGCCGTGGTGGACCACGAAGAGCCCGTCCGGGTCGTAGCGGCGCTTGGTGGCCAGCAGCCGCGGGTAGTTCGTGCCCCAGAAGGCGCGCTGCCAGTCGGGCTCGAAGTAGTTGCTCTCTGAAAGGTAAGCGCCTGGCTCAAGCCCGAGCTTGCGCAACTCGGCGGTCGCGCGGCCGATGGCATCGCGCTGGCGCCGCGCGAGGGCCGCATCGGGCTCACGGCCAGCCACGCCCGGGTACGCAGGCCGGCCGGTCGTGGCGAGGATGACGAGCGCAAACGCGTCCAGCACGGCCGGGTTGACGGCGGTGTCTCGCGCCGCCGCAACCACCTCGGACGGCCCGCCGGCCAAGCCCTTGTTGAAGTGCAGCGACAGGGAAGCCTGCCGGCTGGCGGCAAAGAGCGCATCTGCCAGCGCGGCGCGCCGGCCCGGCTGCAGCAGCGCAGCGGGCAGCCAGGCCGAATCGTAGGCATGCATCACCTGGCCGGCTTGCCCTTCGTCGCCGGGCCAGAACACATTGGATTTCGGCGCATCGGGCCGTGCATCGCTCTTGATGAAACCAAGCGTCTTCTTCACGAGCGTCGGCGCCCAGAAGTCGCGTGCCGAAGTCGAGACGATGAACGGCGCGGATTCAAACCAGAAGTCTTGCGGCGCTGCGGCGACCGCATCGATGAACGGCTGCCACACCCCCTGCGCCTCGCCGCGCCCGATGCCCTGGAACACCATCGACACGCGCAACGTGTTGTCTGGCCGCAGCCGAATTTGCTCACCCCAGCTTGGGTTGATGAGCGCGGTGGCGCAGAAATCCACCATGCGGCCGACCAGCCGGCGGAATGCCTCCGGCGAGCGCGCTTTGACCGTCATGTTGACGGCGCCGAAGGGCTCCGGCAACGGATGCACGCGCAATGTCAGGCGGGTGACGATGCCGAAGCTGCCCCCACCGCCGCCCTTCAGCGCCCAGAACAGTTCCGGTTCCGTGCAGGCGTTGACCGTGCGGGCCTCGCCGTCGGCCGTGATGACCCGGGCCTCGAGCAGGTTGGCCGAGGCCAGCCCGAAGGCCTTGGAGAAGCTGCCGAAGCCGCCGCTCTGCACCAGGCCCGCCACACCCACTGTCAGACAGCCGCCGCCCTGGACATATCCGCCGCCCTGCGTCGTCACCGCATCGTAGGCCTGACTCCAGATCGCGCCGGCGCCCACCGTCACGGCGCGCTGCGGCGCGATGCGGCCATCGCAACCGGCAGGCACGAACGCGTCGTGCAGAACGGTGTGGTTCATGCGCCGCGTCCAGACCAGCAAGGAATCGGGCGCACTCGAGGTGCCCTGGTAGCTGTGGCCACCGCCCTTCACCACCAGCCGGAGGCGCCGCTCCCGTGCGAAGTTGACCGCGGCGACCACGTCTTCGTCAGTGCGCGCCTCGACGGCATAGGCGCTTGGCTGCAACGTCCATGCGTCGACCCAGCCGAGGGTCTGCGTCAGCGCCGGGTCGTCGCCAATGGCGTAGGGATTCCTGAGGGTCTCATCGAACAGGCGCGCGCAGGCCGGGTCGACGCCGTCCCGACACGCGTTGAAGGGCGATCGCAAGGCGGTCAGGCGACCGCCGACCGCGCTGCGCAGCGCCGCCCACTCGGCAGCGGTGGGCCAGCCCGGCTCGCCAGGTCGCACGCGCCCTGCCACCGGCTGCGCGAAGGCGGGCGCGGACAGGCCCTGAACCACAGGTGCGGCCAGCGCCGCGCCGAGCAAGCGCCGCCGATGTTTCGATGCAGGTTGCATCGTGCGCGCTCAGGTCTCTGCCTTTTTCAACACGTATCCGATGCGCGGAAAGTGCACATGCACCGTGCCCGCGCGCTCGCTGCTGCGCGCCAGCGTGTAGTGGGTCCGGGTCGCCGCGACAAGCGTGCCGGTCGTTTCTTCCAGCCCGAAGCTTTCGGCGCGGATCGTGACGGTGCTGCCCAGGGGTATGCCGTGGTCGTCCTGGAAAGTGCTGTCGGTCAGCAGCGATGCGGGCGCCGCTGCCTTGGCGGCGGCGATGGCTTCGTCGGCGCTGAACTTGTCGGGCGCGCCGTGGCCGATGGCGGCCATGCGGTCCATCCAGTCGGTCACGGCCGGCGTGAGGTCGAGGATGCCCTTCACCGCTTCAATGCGCCGCGTGTACCAGAGCGGGTGGTACGCGGAGAAGTCCGCGATCGACGGCACTTCGCCGAGCAGAAAGGGCTTGTCGTCGAGCATGTCGGACAGGCGGCGCAGGTACGACTTGTAGGCGCTGGCGGCATCGGCCGGTCGCAGCCGCGTCATGTGGCCGGCGGTCATCTTGCCGCGGTCTTCGCCGAAGGCCTTGGCGGCTTCGGGCGGTGCGTTGCCGAAGACTTCGGCCGCGCCCTTCGGCTGCAGGTTCCAGGCCATCGCGGCCCAGAAGAGCGTCGTGTCGGCCCATTGCGCGAGGATGCGCGACATGCCTTTTTCGGGCTCCGGGTACAGCGTCGCTTCGGGCTGCAGGTGCTCGAGCACGTCGGCAATGAGCGCGCTGTCGCAGTACATGTCCGCGCCGATTTGCAGGAACGGCGTCTTGCGATACCCGCCCGTGAGCTCGAGGACATTGGGCTTGGGCATGATCGGCGGGATGAAGACCGACTTCCACGGCAGCTTCTTGGCCCCGAGGATCAGGCGAATCTTTTCGGAGAACGGGGACGTGGGGTAGTGGTGGAGGATGAGATCGGTCATGCCACAACCCTACCGCTTCGCCCCGCTGGCGTCGAGCGACTCCGGGACAAGACAGGGGAAAACAGGCACATGACAAGACGACAGATACGCCGCGGATGGGCCGCCTCGATGGTGGCGCTCGCCAGTGCGTGCGCAACGGCGCAGGTGACACTCGCGCCGCACGAAGTGGCGGCGGGGAGCCGGCAGACGTTGCGCTTCCAGATCACTGGCGGCTGCCCGGCCGGACAACGCATCACGTCCGTGGCGATCGATCTGCCGATGTGGTTCCGACTTGATCAGGCCCTGCCCCGCGACGGCTGGAGGCTGCGCCAGCGCGAGGCTGTGCAAAAGAACGGGCCGCTGGGCCAGACTGGTGCGGTGTACTGGTCTCTGCCGACGTCCACACCGGACGGGGCGACCGACCCCGCGGCTCCGCTCGAATTTTTACTGCAGGGCCGACTCGCGTCGCACGGAGGGCGCTGGTTCACGGTACGACAGGCGTGCGGCGGTGGGCACGAAGTGAGCGCGCGGGTCTCGATGCGCGTGCGCGAGCCGGCCCCTGCGCCGGTTCAGGTGTCGAACGCCTGGGTACGCACCCCGGCGGCCGGCGAGCGCAACGGCTACCTGTTCATGTCCCTGACCGCCTCGGAGCAGCTTCGATTGATCGACGCCATCTCGCCGGCCGCGCGCCGCATCGAAGTGCGGCACACCCTGTTCAGCAAGCTCAAAGGCATGACGCTCTTCCCGGCCGAAGCCATCGACCTGCCTGCCGGGACGCGTGTCCGACTGCAGCCTGGCGGCGTTCAGCTGGCGCTCCTGGACCTGAACGAGCCGCTTGGCGAGGGCTCGACGCTCACGGTGACATTGCGCTTCGAAGACGCCGAAGGCGTTGTCACTGCCAAGACCTTGACCGTCCCCGTGCAGCGGTTGCCGGCAGAACAGCCGGGCCGCAAGTAGCCGGGCCTCGCCAAAGCGCCCGGAGCGGCGTTCAGGCGTAGTCGAGCTTCGGATACCAGTCGGTCCCGCGCCCTGCGGGCGTCAGGTCGAGGATGTTCCACAGCGGCGTCGGGTCGGGCGCACCGCGCGGGTCCTGGCCGGGATCTTCGGTGCCGCCGAGTTCCGAGGCCCAGAAGTGCCGCACCTTTCCGCCCTCGCGCGTCCAAACGTCGAGCGCCGGCCACTCCTCGCCATCGGGCGACAGGCCGCGGTAGTCGCGCGCGAAGTCGTCGCTGATGCTCGTGTAGAAGTCCAGGTTGCGCCAGCCGCGCTCGCGCGCGAACGCGAGCTGGCGCGCCACCGGCGAGCGGCCAATGACTGCGAAAGCAACCTTTTGCGTGAGGTCGCGCACGGGGATGTCCATCGCGCCCAGGAACGCTGTGCACATGGGGCACGGCCGCTTTCGTTGTGGGCCGAACATCCAGAAGTACGTGACCAGCGTGTCGTGCGTGCCGAACAGCTCGGCCAGCGTGCGCGTGCCGCCTTCCGCGTCGAGAAACAGGTAGTCCTGCGACAACTCGCCCCCGGGCGGCAAGGCGCGGCGCGCAGCCGCCACGCGCTCGATGTGCCGGCGCAATTCGATCTCGTCGGCCAACAGCGCGACCCGTGCGCGGCGGTACTCGGCGCTGTCGTTGGGATAGGGCTTGGCGGCTTCGGCCGCGAGCGTGGCGGCGTCTTTCAAGTCAGGCATGGCAGGTCTCCTGGAACGAGCGTCCATGCTGATGTGTGCGGCGGCGCTTCGCAAGGCCGGCTTGGGCGTCCACGACCCGATGACGGTGAGGCGCGACCGGCTTGCGGCGGAGGTCGGGCGGGCGCTGAGCCCAAACCCTTCTCGTCTGTGACGAGATCAAAACGCCCAGCGAATGCGGCGCAGACCTACGCCACGCGGCCAGACCGACCGCTGCGCCGTCGCGGATCTCGCGGGCGCCGGCACGCAGGCCTAGAGGTGGAAGTCGCCCGCGGCTTCTGGCTGGTAGATCACTTTGTCGATGGAGATCCGGCGGGTGCGATCACGAATTCGCCAGTCGATGGCATCGCCTTCCTTGTAGCCCAGGATCGCCGTCCCGATGTCCGAGCAGATCGACAGCTTCCCGGCACGGTGGTCGGCATCCTCCGGGTACACCACCGTCACCTCGAGCTTCTCGTCGTCCAGGCGAAGCAAGGCCTTGGAGTTCATCGTGACCACATCGCGCGCCACCTGCTGGGAGTCGACCACCCTGGCCCGCTCGATCTCGTATTCCAGATCGACCACGGGCGAAGCCTGCGCGAGCGCGATCAGGCTCGTGAGACGCTCCTTGTCGATCTCGGTGATGTAGAGCTCGGAGCCGTCCTCCCCGACGTTTTCACGCAGATGACGGCGATAGGTTTCCGCGCTCAAGGAAAACGACTTCAGCGCGGGAGTTTCGCTTTTGAGCAGGAAACCGCAGCGCAAGAAGGCATTCAGGGAGCGCGTGTTCTCTGTGTGGATTTTGGCAATCAGCTTTTCGGCCCGCATGTCAAAGAAGGCGAGCTTCATGCCTTCGCGCAGCGCACTGGCGCCGAGCTTGCGGCCCCAGGACTGACTGTCTCCAATGACCAGGACGATCTCGCAGTCAGCGCCTGTTTTCACGAGCCGCACGAAGCCGACAGGGGCGTCATGCCGGTCATACGCGATGAAAAATCGACCGCCCTGGTTGAACAGGTGGGTCAGGATCGGCAAGTTGACTCGAGCGAGGACCTGCTCGATCGACCGGGAGACATCCCCAGAGTCGCTCAGGTAGCGCACAACGTTGTCGTCGTCCAACCAGGTCATCAGGTTCAGCGCGTTGGACCGCGTGATCTCTGGGCACAAGGCAATAAAAGGCTTGTTCATCTTCACCACTTCTGGTTGCAAGGATGAAAGCCCTTCATGGCCGCGGCCATGACGGTTCTTTCGACAGCCCGTATTTTAAGTTGACGAGTCAGCCGGGCGTGTGGGCAGGGCTTCTCACCTTTGCGGCGACGGCGCCATGCGATGGCAGGTGTTGCGCCCGCTCACACCCGAGGGAGGGCACGCGCGATGATCGCGTCGAAGTCGGCCCCGCCGCCCAGCGTGCCGAACGCATGGCCCCAATCGCCGCCCAGCCGCGACGCGCAAAAGGCGTCGGTGACCGCCGCGGGCGCCGTCTGCGAGAGGAGCACGGCCTGCACCGCGAGCGCCACGTCTTGTGCCAGTCGCCGCGCTTCGAACTCCGTGGCCATGGCCTCAACGCGCGAGGGCAGCGCGTCGATCAAACGATCAAGCGCCGCATGCTGCCCGCGCGCTGGCGCCAGTTCATGCGCCAGCGCCGCGGCGGCGTCGCCCTTGCGGAGGCCGCGCAGCAGGTCGATCGCCATGATGTTGCCAGCGCCCTCCCAGATGGAGTTGAGCGGCATCTCGCGGTACACGCGCGCCATCACGCCCTCGCCGCCCTCCTCCACATAGCCGTTGCCGCCGAGGCACTCCATCGCCTCCTGCGCGAAGTGGCTGCCGCGCTTGCAGATCCAGAATTTGGCGACCGGCGTGAGCAAGCGCGACATCAGCCGCTCGTGCGCGTCGCCGGGGTGATCGAAGGTCCGGGCCAGACGAATCGCCAACGCGGTGGCGGCTTCGCTTTCGAGAGCGAGGTCAGCCAGCACGTTCTTCATCAACGGCTGTTCGATGAGCGGCTTGCCGAAGGCGCTGCGCTGGGATGTGTGATTCAAAGCCAGGCTCAGCGCCTGCCGCATCAAACCGCTGGTGCCGAGCGCGCAATCGAGCCGGGTCATCGTGCCCATCTCGAGAATCTGCGGGATGCCGCGGCCCTCTTCGCCCACAAGCCACGCGCCGGCGCCGTGGAACTCGACTTCGGAACTGGCGTTGGCCTTGTTGCCGAGCTTGTCTTTCAGGCGCTGGATGTGGATGGCGTTGCGTTCGCCGTCGGGCAACACGCGCGGCAGGAAGAAGCAGCTCAAGCCAGCCGGCGCCTGCGCCAGAACGAGAAACGCATCGCACATCGGCGCCGAGAAGAACCACTTGTGGCCCGTGATCTCGTAGCGCTCGCCCCACGCGTCGCTGCCGGCGCGCACCGCGCGCGTGGTGTTCGCGCGCACGTCGGAGCCGCCCTGCTTCTCGGTCATGCCCATGCCCATCGTCACACCGGGCTTGTCCTTGAACGATTTGAGCGCCGGGTCGTACCAGAGGCTGGCGAGCTTCGGGCCCCATTCGACGTGGATCAACGGGTTGCTTCGCAGCGCAGGCGTGACCGCGTAGCTCATCGAGATCGGGCACAGCACCGAGGGCTCGAGCTCGGTGAAGAGCATGAAGCCGGCCGCGCGCAGCACGTGGGGCGACGCCGACGTGCCGCTCCACGGCGTGCCGTGCAAGCCGGCGCCGACCGCGGCCCTCATCAGCACGTGGTAGCTCGGATGAAACTCCACCTCGTCGATGCGCCGTCCGAAACGGTCGTGCGTGTGCAGCTGTGGCGTGTGGATGTTGGCCAGGCGCGCATGCGTCTGCATCTCTGTACTGCCGATCGTTTCGCCGAGCGCGTGCAGTGTTGCAATCTGCAACGCGGGCGCGTTGAAGTTCAACGCATCGCGCAGCGCCCGATTCGTGTCAAACAGGTTGTAATCCGCGAGCGGCGCGGGCTGGTTGAACACGTCGTGCGTGTCGGCGGCAGCGGTCATCGATCTTGTCTCCAGCAAGGTGCGGCGTTTGCGTCAGCCTACAGGCCCAGGCGGCGGTGGCCGGTCGCGGCTGGCGACATTGGAAGGCATTCTGCGGCGTATCGACGTCAATGAGAACGGAGGATCCACATGTCCAGACTCGATGAAGAACCGAGGGTCAATCTGCACGGCCCGCTCGAACCGCTGGCCACCGCGCCGACGGACGGGGGCACCGAGACAGCCCTGCTGCGCCTCGCGCTGCTGACCTGCATCGTGTTGCTAAGCGCCTGCCAGGGCACGAACGATGTGACGGGCCGCAACTGCGTGCCCCTGCGCGTGCCTGCCAAGGTAGCGCTCATGCAAGAAGCCGGGCTCTACACCGCGAACGCCGAGAAGGCTGTGTTCCTTCAGGCGCGCCCGCGCAACAGCGCAAACGACAGCCTCAATGGAATGCGCCTGCTGCGCAAGCTGTCTGCAGGAACGCAACTGGAGATCGACCGGCTTCAGCAGCGCTGGGGCTTCGACTCGGGCAAGGGCCGCATCAGTGCGATGGGCAAGGTGTCGGGTGGCGAGCGTTTCGAATATGCGTGGGGAGCCGGCACGTCCATCGGCCGCGCGCCGTGGGAGCCGGCCACGGTACCGAACCTGCGTACGGTGTCGTGCGGCGACTGAGGTGAGATCGCCCGAGCGGGTTACCGAACCAGCGCCAGGGTTTGCAGTTGCGCCTGCAACTCGGCCGCCGAACTCCACGGCAGGATCGGCGAGTTCTTCCGCTCGTCCGGCGGGTTGTCTAGCAGGCCATCGGACCAACCACCACAGCCCACCAACGGCAGCAGCGGCCGCTTGTGCAGCCAGGCCAGGCAGACCTCCGAGATCGTTCCCGCACGCCCGCCGATCACGATGCAGGCGTCGCCGGCCAATGCCATCAGCAGGTTGCGCGCATCGCCAACGCCCGAAGGAATGACGACGGTCGCGGGCCAGGAGGAATCGGGCATCTCTCCCTCGGGAACGATGCTGACGACGAGGCCGCCCGCAGCGACGGCGCGTTCTGCCGCCACGCGGGTGGCGGGGCTGCCGCAGCCGCTGACCACGGTGATCCCCAGTCCCGCGAGCAGTTCGCCCGCTTCACCGGCCAACTCGTAGGCGCGCGAGCCCGGCTCGGCGCTGCCCAGCACGCACACCTGGGGTCGTCGGTTCGTCGTCGTCATGGCGTCACAACCCCGCCTTCGTTCAGACCAGCTTGACCAGCTGCTTGCCGAAGTTCTTGCCTTTGAGCAAGCCGAGGAAAGCTTCCGGCGCCGACTCGATGCCATCTGCAATCGATTCGCGCGGCTTGAGCTTGCCGCTGCCGACCAGTTGGCCGAGTTCGGCCAGCGCTTCGGGCCAGACTTCCATGTGCTCGCTCACGATGAAGCCTTCGAGCTTCACGCGGTTGATGAGGAACAGCGCCGGGTTGGCCAGCGGCAGCGGAGCGCCGTCGTAGCCCGCGATCATTCCGCACAGGGCAATGCGCGCGAAGGCGTTCAGGCGCAGCATCACCGCGTCGAAGATGTAGCCGCCGACGTTCTCGAAGTAGCCGTCGATGCCCTTCGGGCAGGCTTCCTTCAGCGCGGTGCTCATGCTCTTGACGTCGGGGTGCGCGCGGTAGTCGATGCAGGCGTCGAAGCCCAGTTCGTCGGTGACGTACTTGCACTTGTCAGGGCCCCCGGCGATGCCGACCACGCGGCAGCCGCGCGCTTTGGCCAATGCACCGAACGCGCTGCCGACGGCACCCGACGCGGCGGTGATGACCACCGTCTCGCCTTCCTTCGGCGCAATGATTTTCACGAGGCCGTACCAGGCGGTGACGCCCGGCATGCCGACGGCGCCGAGGTAGTGCGACAGCGGCACGTGCGTGGTGTCGACTTTCTTCAGCGAGCCCGGCACCGAGGCGTCGACCACGCTGTATTGCTGCCAGCCGCCGAAGCCCACGACCTTGTCGCCGGCCTGGTACTTCGGGTGCTTGCTCTCGACCACCTCGCCGACGGTGCCGCCCTGGAACACGGCGCCCGTGGGCTGGTTGGCGGTGTAGCTCTTGGAGTCGTTCATGCGGCCGCGCATGTACGGGTCCAGGCTCATGTAGTGGTGGCGCACCAGCACCTGGTTGTCCTGCAGGGCCGGCGTTTCGGACGTGACCAGCTTGAAGTTGGACAGCGAGGCTTCGCCGTCGGGGCGGTTGTCGAGGTGGATCTGCTTGTTGGTGGGCATGTGTGGCTCCGTTGTGATGGTTTCGATCGCTGCTTGCATCCGACTTGCGGGCACAGCAGCCACTTTTGGCTTGTAAGGCCGGAATCAGTCGGTCGACAGCGGCTGCAGACTGTGGACGGTTTTTGAGTCGACCGGCAGGCGTTTGACGTACTTGAAAGTGCCGGTCGAATGCGCGCAGGCGTGCCCCTCGGCGTCGTACAGCGTGGCCTCGGTGAACGCCAGCGTCGCAGTGCGGTGCATCAACCGGCCCTTGCCCGTGAGCGCGCCGCGCGCTGGTCGCATGAAGCTGGTTTTCATCTCGATGGTGACCACGCCCATGTCTGGCTGGATGCTGCGCGCGGCCGTCGCCATGGTCACGTCCAAGAGCGTCATGCAGGCGCCGCCGTGCGTGACAAAGAAGCTGTTCAGGTGCTCGGGCTTTGCGGTGTAGCGTACTTCCGACTCGCCGCCTTCAAAGCGCTCGAGCGTGAACCCCAGATGGGTCACGAACGGGACCGCAACGCCGAACGAGATGCTCACGCGGCCCCCAGCACCACGCTCACGCCACCATCTACCGCCAGCCACTGGCCGGTGATGTGCTTGCCGGCGTCGCTGGCGAACAGCAGCGCGAGGCCCTTCAGGTCTTCCTCGTCGCCCAGGCGGCGCAGCGGTGCGGCGTTGGCCATCTTTTCTTCACCGATCGACTTGACCAGCGCGCTCGCCATCTTGGTCATGAAGAAGCCGGGGCAGATCGCGTTGACGTTGATGCCGTACTTGCCCCACTCGGCCGCCAGCGTCTGCGTGAAGCCGATCACTGCGGTCTTCGAGGTGTTGTAGGCCAGCGTCTGCATTTCGGGTGGGTTGCCGTTCAGGCCTGCGATCGAGGCGATGTTGATGATCTTGCCGGTCTTCTTCGGGATCATGTAGCCGTTGGCGATCTGCTGCGACAGGATGAAGTAGCCCCGCACGTTGAGGTTCATCACCTTGTCCCAGGCCGCGACCGGATGCGATTCGGCCGGTGCGCCCCAGCTTGCGCCGGCGTTATTGACCAGGATGTCGACCGCGCCCATGCGCTCGAGCGTTTCGTCGGCCAGGCGGCGCGTGTCTTCTTCCTTCGAGCAGTCGGCGGCGATCCAGCGCGCATCGATGCCGGCGGCCTGCAACTCGGCGGCAGCCTGCTCCAGGTCTTCGGCCTTGCGCGAGCTCAGCATGATCTTTGCGCCGGCTTCGCCGAGCGCGTGCGCCATCTGCAGGCCGAGGCCCCGCGAGCCGCCGGTGATGAGGGCCGTCTTGCCCGTGAGGTCGAACAGCTGCTGGGTGGTGCGGGGGGTCATGTTGTTTCTCTCCGGTTTGAGATCAGGTCGTGTAGTCCATGCACTGGCGTTCGAGCCGCACGGCACCAAGGAAGGGTTTGAGCGCGACGTGCTGCGGGTGCTCGGCACAGGCAGCCAGCGCGGCGGCGTCGGTGAACTGCGCGTTCAGGATCAGGTCGTAGGTCGCTTCCAGGCCGGGCTCGGCGGTGGCGACCTCGAAGCGCAGCGTGCCGGGCGAGAGCGCGGCGCAGGCTTCGAGCAGCGCCTTGGCCTTGGCGATGTTGGTCGCCTTGTCGGCGCCCTCGGCCTCATCCTTGAACTTCCAGAGGACGATGTGCGTCAGCATGGCAGTTCCCTGGTTACTTCATGCGTGAGCGCACGTAGATCAGCACCACGCCGACCACCGCGGCGACGGCGCCGGGCACGCCGATCGACCACCCAAGCGCCTCTTCGGAGCGCCCGGTCGCGATGCCCAGGGTGACGAGAAACAGGCCGCCGTAAATCAGGATCCAGATCCACTTCTCGAGCCGGGCGTGCGGCTTGGGTGGCTGGTTGGATTTGAGTTTGGGCATGTAGCTACCGGGGTTCATCAAAAAGCTTCTTCCGCCAATGTGGCGCAGGTCAGGTCGCGGTTCTCGACCACGTTGAGCCATGCACCGATCTTCGGCAATTCGTAGTTAAAAAAGTAAGTGGCGGCGCCGGTTCGGCCTGCCGTGGCGGGCATCGATTTTGCCTCGTCCACTGCCAGGGCCCGTTGCGCGACATCCAGCCAGAGCCAGGCAAGCACCGTGTGGCCGAAAGCCTGCATGTACGGCACGGCATTCGCGAGGGCATCGGCCGGGTCGCCGGTCGACCAGGCCGCCTGCGTCGCGCTGCCGATGCGGACCAGCGCGGCGCCCAGCGATTTGGCGTGCGGCGCCAGCGAGGGCACTGCTGCTGCGCGCTCGATGGTGTCGTTGATGCGCGCGGCCAGCAGGGTCAGGCCGCGCCCGCCCTCCATCAGGACCTTGCGGCCCAGCAGGTCGGCGGCCTGAATGCCGTGCGTGCCTTCGTGGATCATGTTCAGGCGGTTGTCGCGCCAGTACTGCTCCACCGGAAAGTCGCGCGTGTAGCCGTAGCCGCCGTGGATCTGGATGGCCAGCGAGTTCGCCTCCAGGCACCACTCGCTCGGCCAGCTCTTGGCAATGGGCGTGAGCACTTCGAGCAGCAGGCGTGCGTCGTCGGCGCTTTGCGCGTCACCGGTCTTCTGCTCGTCGACCAGCTTCGCGCAGTAAAGCTCGAGCGCCAGCGCGCCTTCGCAGTACGACTTTTGCGCGAGCAGCATGCGGCGCACATCGGCGTGCTCGATGATGCGGACCTGCGGGCTGGCCGAATCCTTGACGACGGCGCTGCCGGCGCCGGGCTCGGGCTTCTTGACGAGGCGGCCTTGCGGGCGCGCCTTCGCGTAGTCGAGCGACGCGTAGTAGCCGGCCATGCCGAGCATCGTGGCCGCCGTGCCCACCCCGATGCGGGCCTCGTTCATCATGTGGAACATGCAGTGCAGACCCTTGCCCACCTCGCCCACCAGGTAGCCGACCGCACCGGCTTTACCGCCGACCGGGAACTTGCCTTCGCCGAAGTTGAGCAGCGTGTTGGTGGTGCCGCGCCAGCCGAGCTTGTGGTTGAGGCCCGCCAGCGCCACGTCGTTGCGTTCGCCGGTGAGTTGGCCGTCGGTGTCGACCATCTTCTTCGGCACGATGAACAGCGAGATGCCGCGCGTGCCCGGCACCAGCTTGCCGTTGGCATCGGGGATCTTCGCCAGCACGATGTGCACGATGTTCTCGGTCAACTCATGGTCGCCCGAAGAGATCCACATCTTGTTGCCCGTGAGGCGGTAGCGCGGGCCGAGCGGATCGTCCTGGAAATCGGCGCCGTCGGGCACCGCGCGCGTCGCCACGTCGCTGAGCGACGAGCCAGCCTGCGGCTCCGACAGGCACATGGTGCCGGCCCAACGCCCCGAGAACTCGTTCTTGGCGAAAACATCCTTCTGCATGTCGGTGCCGTGCACCAGCAGGAGGTTGGCGTTGCCGCTGGTCAGCATGTTCGAGCCGATGCTGACCGAGGCCATCGCGAAGAAGCTGCTCGCTGCAGCTTGCAGCGTGTAGGGCAACTGCATGCCGCCGATGTCGTAGTCCTGCGCGGCGCTCATCATTCCGGATTCGACATAGGCCTTGTGCGCATCGTGCGTGGCCTGCGGCAGGATGACCTTCTCGCCGTCGAAGTGCGGCTCCTGGATGTCGACCGTGCGGTTGTGCGGTGCGTACTTCTCGCGCGCAATGCGCTCGCAGGTATCGAGCACCGCGTCGAAGGTTTCGCGCGAATGGTCGGCGAAGCGCTCGCGCTGGTTGAGCGACCCGGCGTCGAGCCAGTCGTAGAGCAGGAAATCGAGGGTGGGACGGAGGCTCATGATCGATCTTGGTGTGAGGTCAGCCACCGGATCGCATGGCCGACCACCGGCCGGCGAAGCCTGGCCCGTTCGTGGAACACCGCGGAACCGGCTTTGCCGGGCCGCTGGTGTTGCCCCCGGAAGGGGGAAGGCCAAGCGGACACGAAGTGCCGCGCAGCCTCGGGGGCGAGCTAGATGACTTCGAACACGCCAGCAGCGCCCATGCCGCCGCCGATGCACATCGTGACCAGCACCTTCTTGGCGCCGCGGCGCTTGCCCTCGATGAGCGCGTGGCCGGTCAGGCGCTGGCCGCTCACGCCGTAGGGGTGGCCGACGGCGATGGCACCGCCATCGACGTTCAGGCGGTCGGCCGGGATGCCGAGCTTGTCGCGGCAGTAGATCACCTGCACGGCAAAGGCTTCGTTCAGTTCCCACAGGTCGATGTCGTTGACCGTGAGGCCCAGGCGCTTGAGCACCTTCGGGATCGCGAACACCGGGCCGATGCCCATTTCGTCGGGCTCGCAACCGGCCACGGCAAAGCCGAGGAAGCGGCCGATGGGCTTCAGGCCCTTCTGCTCGGCGTACTTCTCATCGACCAGCACGCAGGCGCCGCCGCCGTCCGAAAACTGGCTGGCGTTGCCGGCCGAGATCAGGCCGCCGGGGACCGCCGAGCGGATGCCGCTGATGCCTTCCTTGGTGGTGCCCGCGCGGATGCCTTCGTCGTTCTCGACGGTGACTTCCTTGGTGCGCAGGCCGAGCTGGGCATCGGCGACGCCGGCCAGCACGGTGATCGGCGCGATCTCTTCCTTGAAGCGGCCGGCTTCGAGGGCGGCCGTGGCTTTCTGCTGGCTGGCGGCGCCGTACTCGTCCATCGCGTCGCGACCGATGTTGTAGCGCTTGGCGACCTGTTCGGCCGTCTGCAGCATGTTCCAGTAGATCTCGGGCTTGTTCTTCACGAGCCAGGGGTCGGCCATCATGTGCGTGTTCATCTCGTTCTGCACGCACGAGATGCTCTCGACGCCACCCGCCACATAGACCTCGCCCTCGCCCGCAATGATGCGTTGTGCCGCGGTGGCGATGGTCTGCAGACCCGACGAGCAGAAGCGGTTGATGGTCATGCCCGAGGTGGTAATTGGCAGGCCGGCGCGCAGCGCGATCTGCCGTGCGATGTTGGCGCCGGTCGCGCCTTCGGGCGTGGCGCAACCCATGATCACGTCGTCGACCGTTGCCGGGTCGATGCCGGCGCGCTGCACGGCGTGCTGCACCGCATGGCCGCCGAGCGTGGCGCCATGGGTCATGTTGAAAGCGCCTTTCCAGCTCTTGGCGAGCGGGGTGCGGGCGGTGGAAACGATGACGGCGCTGGTCATGGGCAAGTCCTTTGAAAGGTGGAAGAGCGGGTTACTGGGGCTGCGCGGTGTTGCGCAACAGCTGGTGATAGAACTGGATCATCTCGGCGTAGTTGGAGATGGCCAGCCGTTCGTTGTTGCCGTGGAAGCGGGCCAGGTCTTCGTTTTTCACGCGGAACGGCGAGAACCGGTAGACCGAATCGCTCAGACCCGTGAAGTGGCGCGAATCGGTCGCGGCCGTCATCAGGCCGGGCGCGACCACGGCATCGGTGAAGACTTCGCGCACGGCCTTCTGCACGGCGAGGTAGCCGGCGCTGTCGGTGGGCGACACGGGCGAAGGTTCGGAGTTGCCCGGGTAGGCCTTGATCTGGATCGCGTCGTTGCCGAGCGCTTTGCGCAAATGCGCCTCGACGCTGGCCAGTGAATCGCCCGGCAGCACGCGGAAGTTGACAGCGGCTTCGGCGCGACCGGGCAACACGTTGTCCTTGTTGCCGGCGCGCACGATGGTCAGCGCCGTGGTGGTGCGCAGCATGGCGTTGCTGCTGGGGCTCTTCTCGAGCTGGCTCGTGACCAGCGCGCCGGTCAGCCAGAGGTTCGACAGCATGACGCGATTCATGCCGCTCATTTCGGGCGCCAGCGTGCCGAACATCTCGCCGGCGACGCCCTGGATGCCGCCGGGCATCGGAGTCGCTTCGAGGCGCGCGAGCGCAGCGCTCATCGAGCCGATCGCGCTGCGCGCCGGTGGCATGGACGAATGGCCGGGCGCCGTGTCGAGCGACAGAAAGAAAGTGGCATAGCCCTTTTCGGCCAAGCCGATGAGCGCGGCGGGCTTCGACAGGCCGGGCAACACGCCATCGAGCACCAGCAAGCCTTCGTCCAGCACCCAGTCGAGCCTGACGTTGCGCGACTTGAGCAGTTCGACGATCGGCACCGCGCCACGCAGGCCGCTCACCTCCTCGTCGTCGCCCATCACGAGGTAGACCGTCTGCCGCGGCTTGAAACCGCTGCCGATGAGCAGCTCGATGGCCTCCATCTGCGCGAACAGGTTGCCCTTGTTGTCGAGCGCGCCGCGACCCCAGACGTAGCCGTCCTTGATCACACCGGCGAAGGGGTCGACCGACCAGGCCTTCTCGGTGCCGGGCGCGATGGGCACCATGTCCTGGTGCGCCATCAGGGCGATGGGCTTGGCAGCGGGGTCGGAGCCGGTCCAGGTGTAAAGCAAGGCTTTCTGGCCGACCACTTCCCGCTTCAGGGTTGCATGGACCTGGGGAAATTGCTGCGCCAGGTAGGCGTGCAGTTTGTCGAACTCCGCGTTGTTGCCCGCGATGTCGTCGAGGCTGGAGATCGTTCGAATGGGGATCGCGCCGGCGAGCCGCTTGGCGGCCGCGTCGACGTCGACGGAAAGCTTCGGCGCCGCCGGCACCGCGAGCTGTCGCGAGGGCGTGCGCCAGGTGTTGACCGCTACGGCGGCCACCAGTGCCAGAAGCACCAGCAGCAGCCCGAGCAAAACGCGTTTGATCATGGTGGCGGTCCCGGTGGCAACAAGGTGTTAGCTGAAGCTCTTGCCTTCGGCCACCAGCTTCTGGATCAGCGGCGCCGGTTGCCAGAACTCGGCGTCGTCGCGCGGATTCTTGGCGAAGCGCTTCATCGACTCGGCGACGTTGTAGAGCCCCACCTGGCTGGCGTAGTGCATCGGGCCACCACGCCAGATCGGGAAGCCGTAGCCGGTCAGGTACACCATGTCGATGTCGCCGGACTTGCTGGCAATGCCGTCTTCGAGGATGTGCGCGCCTTCGTTCACCAGGGCGTAGACCAGGCGCTGCACGATCTCGTCGTCGGAGATCTTGCGCGGCGTGATGCCCAGTTCCTTGCGGTGATCCTCAATCATCTTGTTCACCAGATCGCTCGGGATCGCATCACGCTTGCCGGCCTGGTAGTCGTACCACCCTGCCCCGGTCTTTTGGCCGAACCGGCCCAACTCGCAAAGCTTGTCGGCGGTGCGGCTGTACTTCATGTCGGCGCGCTCGGTGGCGCGCCGCTTGCGAATGGCCCAGCCGATGTCGTTGCCGGCCAGGTCGCCCATGCGGAACGGGCCCATCGCAAAGCCGAACTTCTCGACGGCCTTGTCGACCTGCTGCGGTGTCGCGCCTTCGTCGAGCAGGAAGCCTGCCTGGCGCGAGTACTGCTCGATCATGCGGTTGCCGATGAAGCCGTCGCAGACGCCCGAGACCACGGCCGTCTTCTTGATCTTCTTGCCGATGGCCATCACGGTGGCCAGCACATCTTTCGCGGTTTCCTTGCCGCGGACGACTTCGAGCAACTTCATCACATTGGCCGGGCTGAAGAAGTGCATGCCGACCACGTCTTGCGGGCGCTTGGTGAAGGCAGCGATCTTGTCGACGTCGAGCGTCGAGGTGTTCGACGCCAGGATCGCGCCGGGCTTGGCCACGCGGTCCAGTTCCTTGAACACGGCCTCCTTGACGCCGAGCTCTTCGAACACGGCCTCGATGATGAGGTCGCAGTCTTTCAGGTCGTCGTAGCTCAGGGTGGTGCTGAGCAGCGCCATGCGTTGGTCGTACTTGTCCTGCTTGAGCTTGCCCTTCTTGACCTGCGCTTCGTAGTTCTTCTTGATGGTGGCGACGCCACGGTCCAGCGCCTCCTGCTTCATCTCCAGAATCTTGACCGGGATGCCCGCGTTCAGGAAGTTCATCGAAATGCCGCCGCCCATGGTGCCGGCACCGATGACGCCGACGGCCTTGATGTCACGCTTCGGTGTGTCGTCAGCCACATCGGGGATGCGCGAGGCTGCGCGCTCGGCCATGAACAGATGGCGCAGCGCCAGCGATTCAGGCGTGAACATCAACTCGGTGAAAAGCCGACGCTCTTCGGCCATGCCGGCGTCGAACTTCAGCTTCGTGGCTGCCTTGACCGCCTCCACGCACTTGAGCGGCGCGGGGTAGTTCTTCGACATGCCACCCACCATGTTCTTGGCGAACTGAAAGTAGGCGTCGCCTTGCGGATGTTTGCAGGGAAGGTTGCGCACCAGCGGCAGGTCGCCGCCCTTCGCGGCCACCGAGCTCGCGAATGCGAGCGCCTCTTCCATCAGGGACTCGGGCGAGGCAGCCACGCGGTCGAACAGCTTCTGGCCTGGCGCGGCGGCGAGCAGATCGCTTTTCACGGCTTCGCCGCTGACGATCATGTTGAGCGCGGTCTCGACGCCGAGTACGCGCGGCAGGCGCTGCGTACCACCGGCGCCGGGGAGCAGGCCTAGCTTGACTTCAGGGAGCGCGACGCTGGTGCCCGGCGCGACCACGCGGTAGTGGCAACCGAGTGCGAGTTCTAGGCCGCCGCCCATACAGACAGAGTGGATCGCCGCCACGATGGGCTTGGGCGATGCTTCCAGCGCCAGGATGACGCTCAGCAGGTTCGGCTCCTGCAGTGCCTTGGGCGTGCCGAATTCCTTGATGTCCGCACCGCCCGAGAACGCCTTGCCGGCGCCGGTGATCACGATGGCCTTTACCGCGTCGTCGCCATTGGCCTTCGCCAGGCCATCGGTGATGCCGATACGGGTCGAGAAGCCGAGCCCGTTGACCGGCGGGTTGGTCATCGTGATCACGGCGACATCGCCGATCACCTTGTATTCAGCCGTCATGCTGCGTTCCTTAGGTAGGGGAAAAAATGAATGATCGGAGGGTGCGGGCACGCAGGTCCGGTGACAAGTGACATGCCATCGACCTCCCCGCAAACACCCGAAAAGCACGAGTGTTCTTTTTTCAAATTCTAGGCGTTTCCGCGACCTCCGCAACCCGATGAAGTCGCTGCGGGGACAAAGCCCCGCGAGCTCTTGGCGCCTCGGTCGGCACGCGACGAGGTCAGACCTCGAGCCACTCCTTGCGGGTGGCGTCGTCGGCGCGCAGGCTGTCGGGCGTGCCGTCGAAGACGATGCTGCCGTGTCCCATGACCAGCGCGCGATCGGAGATGTGCATGGCGATGGTGAGCTTCTGCTCGATGAGCAGCACCGAAACACCCTTCTGCTTGAGTGTTTGCAGGTACTGCCCCACCAGTTCGACGATCTTGGGCGCCAGGCCCTCGGTCGGCTCGTCGATGATGATCAGGTCCGGATCGCCCATCAGCGTTCGGCACAGGGTCAGCATTTGCTGCTCGCCGCCTGAAAGCACGCCGGCTTCGGTGTGCTCGCGCTCCTTCAATCGCGGGAACATCTCGTACATGTCCTTGAAGGTCCAGCGGCTCCCCTTGCCCGAGCCTTTCTGGCCCAGCAGCAGGTTTTGCGAAACGGTGAGCTTGGGGAAGATGTCGCGGCTCTCGGGCACGTAGCCGATGCCCATGTGGGCGATCTCGTAGGCCTTCTTGCGCAGGATGTCCTGGCCCTTCCAGGTGATCTGCCCTTCGGCGTGCACCAGACCCATGATGGCCTTGGCGGTGGTCGAGCGGCCCGACCCGTTGCGGCCCAGCAGCGCGACGATCTCGCCCTGCCCGACTTCGAACGAAACGCCGTGCAGCACATGGCTTTTGCCGTAATAGCCGTGGATGTCTTGAAGTTTGAGCATGTCAGGTCTCCCGCCGGGCCGCCCGAAGGGCGACCGCGCCCCCTTGGGGGGCAGTAAATACACGAAGTGATGAAGGTGGGGGCATCAGTGTCCTGCCTGCGCGTCTGCCACCGAAGAGCCGAGATACGCTTCCTGCACCTTGGCATTCGCGCGCACCGCTGCGGGCGTATCGAAGGCGATCACCTCGCCATAAACCACCACGGCGATCTTGTCCGCCAGGCCGAAAACGACGCCCATGTCGTGCTCCACCGTCAGCAAGGTCTTTCCGATCGTCACTTCCTTGATCAGCGCGATGAAGTGCGAGGTTTCGGTCTTGCTCATGCCGGCCGTCGGTTCGTCGAGCAGGATCACGCTGGCGCCGCCGGCGATGGTCACGCCGATCTCGAGCGCACGTTGCTCGGCGTAGGTCAGGTTGACCGCCAGCACGTCGCGCTTGCGCTCGAGGCCGACCTGTCGAACCAGCTCTTCGGTGCGTTCGTTGGCGTCATCCAGGTTCGACAGGAAGCGCAGGAAGGTGTAGCGATAGCCGAGGCTCCACAACACGCCGCAGCGCAGGTTCTCGAAGACACTGAGCTTGGGGAAGATGTTCGTGATCTGGAAGCTGCGCGCGAGGCCCAGCCGGTTGATCTCGTACGGCTTCTTGCCGTCGATGCGCTCGCCGTTGAGCAGCACCTCTCCGCTGCTCGGCGTCAAGCGGCCGCTGATGAGGTTGAACAGCGTCGACTTGCCGGCGCCATTGGGTCCGATCACAGCGATGCGTTCGCCGGCGTTCACCGCCAGGTCGACGCCGCGAATGATCTCTGTCTTGCCGAAGCTCTTGGTCAGCGCTTTCAGTTCCAGTGCGTAGCTCATGCCGCCTCCCGACGCTTGATTTCTGCTTCGATCTCTTCCTGAGCCTTGCCCCACACGCGCACGAAGCGGCGGCGGACGACCTCCAGTGCGGCGAGGCCAACGACCAGCACTCCGACCGCGCCCGCCCAACTCGCCACGCCGGCGGTGTTCAGCACCAGCCCGAAGAACTTGACGTCCGGGCCCAGGGCCGCATTCAACTGGATGTGATAAATCATCTCGATCAGTGCTGCAGCGCCGGCGACCACAGGAATGCCCGTCAACAGCAGACCGGCGTAGAGGCCCCAGAAACGATTGAACTTGCCGAACTTCGCCACCCGGAGGTTCATCATGATCAGGCTCGCGATGCCGCCCGGGGCGAACATCACCATGAACACGAACACCAGGCCGAAGTAGAGCTGCCAGGCCTTGGACAGCTCCGACAACAGGATGGACGCGAACACCAGCAGCACGGCACCGATGATCGGCCCGAAGAAGAACACCGCGCCGCCCAGGAAGGTGAACAGCAGGTAGCCGCCCGAGCGGATCGCGTTGAGGCTGTCCGCGGCATTGACGATTTCGAAGTTGATGGCCGCCAGGCCGCCGCCGACGCCCGCAAAGAAGCCGGCGATGATGAAGGCCAGGTAGCGCACGCGCTGCGTGTTGTAGCCGATGAACTCGACGCGCTCCGGGTTGTCCCGCACCGCGTTCAGCATGCGGCCCAGCGGCGTGCCGGTGAAGGCGTACATCAGGGCCGTGCACACGAAGCAGTACACCGCGATCAGGTAATACACCTGAATTTGCGCGCCGAAGTTGAAGCCGAAGAAGGTGGCGCCGTAGACCCGGTCGGTGGTGATGCCGCCCTCGCCGCCGAAGAAGGTGGGGAACATGAGCGCCATCGAGGCTACGAGCTCGCCGATGCCCAACGTGATCATCGCGAAGGTCGTGCCCGACTTCTTGGTCGTGACAAAGCCGAAGAGGATTGCGAAGAACATGCCGGCCAGGCCGCCGACGATCGGAATGGCGACGAGCGGGATTGGCAGGCCGCCCTTGCTCGCGAGGTTCATCGCGTGGATGGCGATGAACGAGCCCAGCCCGGTATAGACCGCGTGGCCGAAGCTCAGCATGCCGCCCTGCCCCAGGAGGATGTTGTAGCTCAGGCAGATGATGATGAGGTAGCCCATCTGCGAGAGCATCGTCAGCGCCAGGCTGCTCTTGAACAGCATCGGCAAGACGATCAGCGCGATCGCGAAAAGCGACCAGATCAGCGCCCGCCCGATGTTCCAGGGCTTGAAGCGGTAGTACTGCGTGGTGGTCGTGGTCATGGCCTCAACCCTCCCGCTTTCCGAGCAGGCCCTTGGGCCGGAAGATCAGGATCAGCACCAGGAAGAGGTACGGCAGGATCGGAGCGACCTGCGAGATCGTGAGTTTGAGGATTTCGTAGCCGAAGGTCTGGTCGGTGACTGCAACGCCCAGGGCCTGCAGTCCGGACGCGAGCGATTGGTCCATGGCGACGGCAAAGGTCTGGATCGTTCCGATCAGCAGGGACGCGATGAACGCACCTGCCAGCGAGCCCATGCCGCCGACCACCACCACCACGAAGATGATGGGTCCGACCGAGGCCGCCATGGCGGGTTCGGTCACGTAGGTGTTGCCGCCGACCACGCCTGCCAACCCGGCCAGTGCCGCACCGCCGCCGAACACCAGCATGAAGATCCGGGGCACGTTGTGGCCCAGCGCCTCGACCGTTTCCGGGTGCGTGAGCGCAGCCTGGATCACCAGCCCGATGCGCGTGCGCGTCAGCAGCAACCACACCGACACCAGCATCAGCACGGCCACCATCATGATGAACGAGCGCGATTTGGGGAATTGTGTGCCGAACAAGGTGAACAACGGACCCTGCAGTTGCGTCGGCAACGCGTAAGGCACTGTGGAGCGGCCCCAGATCAGTTGGACCAGTTCAAGAATCAGGAAGGACAGCCCGAAGGTGACGAGCAGTTCCGGCACGTGGCCGAACTTGTGAACGCGCCGCAGGCTGAAGCGTTCGAAGATCGCGCCGAGCGCGCCGACCAGCAGCGGCGCCAGAAACAGCGCGGGCCAGAACCCGACGATGCCCGACAAGGTGTACGCGATATACGCGCCCAGCATGTAGAAGCTGGCGTGCGCGAAATTGAGCACGCCCATCATGCTGAAGATCAGCGTCAGGCCAGAGCTCAGCATGAACAGGAGCAAGCCGTAGCTCACTCCGTTCAGCAATGAGATGACGAAGAATTCGACGTTCATCGGGTGTCCGGATCAAGAAAAAGAAAAAGGCCCGATGTTTGACGTCGGGCCTCGACCGTTTGTGCTGGTTAAGCCCTGTCGCTCAAGGGCGCTTCATCTGGCAGGTGGTGGGCGTGCTGGCGACGTACGGCTCGTAGTACTTCACGGGCGCCAGCGTGTAGCCGGTGTTCTCCGGGCTGTACGGGTACTTCGGCGTCGCCTTCTCCCAACGGGCGATCCACAGGCCTTGCTGCAACTGGTGGTCGGCTTTGCGCATCTCGACGTCGCCGTTGAAGTTCTTGAACTTCATGCCTTCGAGCGCCGCGGCCACTTTCACCGGGTCGGTCGACTTCGTCTTGACGAACGCTTCGCTCAGCATGTTGTAGACGGTGTATACGGCGGTGGTGTACAGGTCGTCGTTGAACTTCGATTTGAACTGGCTCATCAACGGCTTGACCGGGCCTTCGGCGTTGTAGTGGCTGTAGCCGACCTGGTACACGCGACCGTCGGAAGCCGCGCCCATGGCCGTCGGGGTGCCGCTCGTCACCGCGTAGTAGGTGTAGTACTTGACGTTCAGGCCGGCGTCGTTGCCTGCCTTGATGAGCAGCGCCAGGTCGGAGCCCCAGTTGCCGGTGATCACGGTGTCGGCACCCGACGCCTTGATCTTGGCGATGTACGGTGCGAAGTCGCGAACCTGTGCAAGTGGATGCAGATCGTCGCCGACGATCTGCACGTCAGGCCGCTTGGTCTTGAGGTTGTCCTTGGCGAACTTCGAGACCTGCTGGCCGTGCGAGTAGTTCTGGTTGATGAGGTAGACCTTCTTGATATCGGCCTGCTCCTTCATGAAGGCCGTGAGGGCTTCCATCTTCATCGACGTGTCGGCGTCCACCCGGAAGTGCCAGTAGCTGCACTTGCTGTTGGTCAGATCAGGGTCGACCGCCGCGTAATTGATGAACAGCACTTCCTTGCCGGGGTTGCGGGCATTGTGCTTTTCGAGGGCATCCATGATCGCCAGCGCCGGGCCAGAGCCGTTGCCCTGAACCACATAGCGCACGCCCTGGTCCATGGCCGAGCGCAGTGCGCTGGTGGTTTCCTGCGGGCTGAGCTTGTTGTCGATGCCGATGATCTCGAACTTCACGCCGGCAGCGTTCTTCTTGTTGAACTCTTCGGCGAGGAACTGGAAGGTTTTGAGCTGGTTGGTGCCCACCGAGGCCATCAAACCCGACAGCGGGTCGAGCCAGGCGATCTTGACGGTTTCACCCTTTTGAGCCAGCGCGCCGGTGGCGGCTGCGGCGAGGATGGCGGCGGTTGCGAACTTCAATGTGAATTTCAATCTGTGTCTCCTGGTCAGGGGGCTGTCAAAGCGGTTTGAGCGTACAAGTGTTTGGGGTGCCTCCCCTCAGGGAATGCCCGTAAGCGCGCCGTTACGCAGCGGGTTTCTATCGCGCAGGCGACAGCCTCGATGCGCTGCGGCGCGGGATTTCTACCCACCGGTAGAAATCTCCCGGCCGATCACGATGGCCGCTTCATCTGGCAGCTGGTCGGGGTGCTTGCGACGAACGGCTCGTAGTACTTGACCGGGGCCATCGTGTAGCCCGTGTTCTCGCCGTCGTACGGGTACTTGGCACTCTTCTTTTCCCACTTCGAGATGTAGAGGCCCTGCTGCAGCTGGTGGTCGGTCTTGCGCATCTCGACCTCGCCGTTGAAGCTCTTGATCTTCATCCCCTCGAGCGCCGCAGCGACCTTCACCGGATCAGTGGACTTGGTCTTGGCGAATGCGTTGTCCAACAAGGCGAACACGTGGTGGATCGAGGTCTGCACCATGTCGTCGTTCATCTTCTTCTTGTAGCCGTCGATGCTTTTCTGGATGTCGCCACCCATGTTGTAGTGGCCATAGGCGACGGCGTACACCTTGCCGTCCGACTGCGCGCCCATCGCGGTCGGCGTGCCGGCCCCATAGGCGTAATAGGTCAGGAACTTGACGTTGTTCAGGCCCGCGTCGTTCGCGGCCTTCACCAACAACGACAGGTCGGACCCCCAGTTGCCCGTGATCACCGTGTCGGCGCCCGATGCCTTGATCTTCGCGATATACGGCGCGAAGTCACGCACCTGCGCCAGCGGATGCAGATCGTCACCGACAACCTGGATGTCCGGGCGCTTGGTCTTCAGGTTGTCCTTCGCGTACTTGGACACCTGCACGCCGTGGGCGTAGTTTTGCCCGAGGAGGTACACCTTCTTGATGTCGGGCTGATCCTTCATCCAGGTGGTCAGTGCTTCCATCTTCATCGAGGTGTCGGCGTCCACGCGGAAATGCCAGTAGCTGCACTTGCTGTTGGTGAGGTCGGGGTCGACCGCCGCATAGTTCATGAACAGCAACTCCTTGCCCGGGTTGCGCGCGTTGTTCTTCTCGATGGCATCAATGATGGCCAGTGCCGGGCCGGAGCCGTTGCCCTGCATGACGTAGCGCGCGCCCTGGTCCTGTGCCGAGCGCAGCGCGCTGGTGGTTTCCTGCGGGCTCAACTTGTTGTCGATGCCGATGATCTCGAACTTCACGCCTGAGAGATTTTTCTTGTTGAACTCCTCGGCCAGGTACTGCGTGGTCTTGAGCTGGTTGGTACCGACGGCCGCCATCAGGCCCGAGAGCGGGTCGAGCCAGGCGATCTTGACGGTCTCGCCTTTCTGGGCGAACGAAGCGGCCGCACCGGCCAGCATGGCGCCGGCCGCGATGGCTTTAAGGGTGAATTTCATGTTGTCTTGTCTCCGTTTTGTAATGAGAAAACCGCACCCGCCTCGTCAGGTCCTGGGCAGCTTGTAGTCCTTCAGCTGCTCGCGCAGTTTGGTCTTCAGGATCTTGCCGGTGGCGCCAATTGGGATCGCCTCGACGAACACCACGTCGTCCGGGATCTGCCACTTGGCGGTCTTGCCTTCGTAGAACTTCAACAGCTCCTCGCGCGTGACTTCCGCATTCGGCTTTTTCGCGACCACCACTATCGGCCGCTCGTCCCACTTCGGATGGAACACGCCGACGCAGGCCGCCATCGCGATCGCTGGATGCGCCACCGCAATGTTCTCGATGTCGATGGAGCTGATCCATTCGCCACCCGACTTGATCACGTCCTTGCTGCGGTCGGTGATCTGCAAATAGCCGTCGGCATCGATCGTGGCGACGTCGCCGGTCGGGAACCAGCCGCGGTGCTGCGCGTCCTTCACCAGCGGATCGCCCCCCTCGCCCTTGAAGTACTCCTTGACGATCCAGGGGCCCTTGACCAGCAGGTCGCCATAGGCCTTGCCGTCCCACGGCAGTTCCTTGCCATCGCCGTCGACGATCTTCATGTCGACACCAAAGATCGCGCGGCCCTGCTTGAGGCGAATGGCCGTCTGTGCGTCCTTCGGCAACGCGAGGTGCTTGTTCTTCAGCGTGCACAGGGTGCCAAGCGGGCTCATCTCGGTCATGCCCCACGCGTGCAGCACTTCCACGCCGTACTGTTCCTGGAACGCGTGGATCATGGCCGGCGGGCAAGCCGAGCCGCCGATCACGGTGCGATTGAGTTTGGAGAACTTCAGGTTGTTCGTCTGCATGTGGCCCAGCATCATTTGCCAGACGGTCGGCACGCCGGCCGCGAAGGTGACGCCCTCCGACTCGATCAGTTCGAAGATCGATTTGCCGTCCATCGCAGGACCGGGGAACACCAGCTTGCAACCCACCAGCGCCGCGGAATACGGAATGCCCCAGGCGTTCACGTGGAACATCGGGACCACGGGTAGCACCGAATCGCGAGCCGAAATGCACATCACATCGGGCAGCGCCGCCGCATACGCATGCAGTGTCGTCGAGCGGTGGCTGTAAAGCGCCGCCTTCGGGTTGCCGGTGGTGCCGCTCGTGTAGCACATGCTCGACGCCGAGTTCTCGTCGAAGGTCGGCCAGTCGTAAGTCGTTGCGCGCTGGCCCATCCAGGCTTCATAGCTGACCAGATTGGGGATGCCGCTGTCGGCGGGCAACTTGTCCGCGTCGCACAGCGCGATCCACTTCTTGACGGTTGTGCACTTGGCGTGCATTGCCTGCACCAGCGGCAGGAAAGTCAGGTCGAAGCACAGGATCTGGTCTTCGGCGTGGTTGGCAATCCAGGCGATCTGTTCCGGGTGAAGGCGCGGGTTGATGGTGTGCAGCACCCGGCCGGTGCCACTGACGCCGTAGTAGAGCTCCAGATGCCGGTACCCGTTCCAGGCCAGTGTGGCGACGCGGTCGCTGAAGATCAGCTGTTCATCGTCCAGCGCATTGGCGACCTGGCGCGAGCGCGAGGCGATCTGCGCCCAGGTGGTCCGGTGAATGTCCCCCTCGACGCGCCGCGACACGATCTCTGCGTCGCCATGGTGGCGCTCCGCAAACTCGATCAGCGACGAGATCAAAAGCGGTTGGTCCTGCATCAAACCCAGCATCAAAGGCACTCCTTCATTCGACGAAATTAAGCGGTATCCAGGTCAACCGCGATTCACGCAATGTTTAGGCGTTCGCACAATGACAGAAACCCGCACCGGCCGGCTGTGCTGACACATCGCGGCGCGCAGCCCCGCCCGGTGGTGGGACTGCGCGCCGGATTATGAGGTGCCAGTTCTCAAGGCAAGCTGTTCTGCAGCTGTGTGGGTGTCGCGTCGAAGACCAGCCGGCCGGGCCAGCTGGGCCAGGTGACACCAAGGCCCGCATGGTTCGGATTGCCCGTGCGTGCGAAAGCCGCAAGACTGTCCATCATGGCGGCCGACAGCGCTTCGCGCCCCGGCGCATTGGCCGTGCTGTAGGCGAACGAGAACACATTGACTCCGAAGTTGCCGAAAAGAAAGGGCATGTCGAGCGCATGGGTTGCCCCGTACACGGTGGCGAACGGCGCGGGCGCCTCGTTCCAGTCGAAGCGGTAGTACCAGGTCTGTGCCTGTTGCTGCGCCGAGAGGGAGTTGAGCTGGGGAACGATCGGTCCGGTGAAGATCGAATGGGTCGCAAAAGCCGAAAGCGCGTTCCAGCCGAACGGCACGGCGTCCACGGGCAGGTACGGCGCACTGATCAGGTCGGCCTCGGTGAGGCTGCCGGGCGCGTCGGGATCGAAGTTGAATTGCAGGCCGAAGCGGTCGTAGTCGTTCGGCTTGAAGCCGGAGACACCGCTGCCAGTCACCGCACCGAACAGCCCGGCGAACAGTGTGCCTTCGTCCTTGGTGTTGCCGACCATCAGCGGGATCTTGCTGTGCTGCCCCGCTGCCAGGGCTGCCACCGCGTTCACCGGGAGCACCGTTCCGTCTTCGATCGGCGCCGGCGCGTTGCCAAGCTGGGGGTTTGCCAGCATCACGGTCAGCAGCATGGCGGCGGGCTTGGCGCGCAGGTACGCCGAGATCTGCGCATTCGTCTGCGTTGCCAGCCAGCTCTGGGCGGTGGCTGTGTCGGTGGCCTTGCCGTCTGCAATGACGATGGCGTCGAGCAGCGCCTTCGAATAGGTCTGCGCCGTGCTGCGGGACGCGTTGGCCACGCCCCCGCTGAGCGGCACCGCCTTGTGCATCAGCCCCTCGGACAGTGGCGAGAGGAGCAGCGCCCAGACGTTGACCGCGCCCGCCGATTGCCCCATCACCGTCACGTTGCCCGCATCCCCGCCGAACGCGCCGATGTTGCCTTTCACGAACTTCAGCGCCTGGAGCTGATCGAGCAATGCGAAGTTGCCCGAATCGCCCTGGACCTCGCCTGCCTTGAGTTGCGGCAGATCCAGCCAGCCGAGGATGCCGACCCGGTAGTTCAAAGTGACGACGACGGCGTTGGCGCGCTTTGCGAGCGCCGCGCCGTCATAGACCGGGTCCGCCGAATAGCCCGAAATGTTGCTGCCTCCATGGATGAAAACGAGCACGGGCAGATTGGCGTCGGCGCCCGCTGGCCGCCAGACGTTGAGCGTGAGGCAGTCCTCGTCGCCCACGGGCTTTCCAAAGCCCTCGCGCACGGCGAGGCTGTAAGGCGCGTTGTCGGGCGCGGGACTGTAGAAGCGCCCGCCCTGCGCGCAACTCTGGCCGAACTGCTGCGCGGCGCGCACGCCGTCCCACGCGACGGAATCGACAGGCGGCGCCCAGCGCAGCGGCCCAACCGGCGGCTGCGCGAACGGAATGCCCTTCCAGAAATGAGTGCCTGACGCTGCACTGTCGTCGACCCCATCGACCTTGCCGGCCAGTGTCTGCCGGACCATCGGGCCATCCTGCGGGGCAGCCGGTGGCGGCTCGGGAGGCGCCTCGGGCGCGGGCGCGGGTGCAGGTGTCGGCAGGAACGCGCCGGACGAACCCGAGGATCCGCCACCGCAGCCTGCAAGCGCAGCCAGGGCAGCGGCCATCGCCGCGCCTCGCAGGACCCTGCGCAACGTCGTTTCAGGGCTGGACGGCATCGGGCGCTGGCCGAGGCTTGTGGTCAATCGTTGCATTTGTCTTGTCTCCATACCGGGTTAATCGGAATTCCTGCGTCGCCGCCTGGCGCCCATACTCGTCAGCGCGTCAGGCTTCCAGGAAAATTCTAGGAACGACCGCGCCTTCCCCTGCTATCGCAAGCGAGCCAATCTCATGACTTCAGGAACGCCAGGCCCGCGCCTCGCCCGCCGGCCGCCACGCCGCCCGGGCTGCATGCCGCAACCCGAAGTGCGCACCAGTTCTGCCGCCTGGCTCGAAGGCGTCCTCTTGATGTTCGAAGCCGAGGGGCTCGATGTTCCCTCGCTGCTGCGCGATGCCGGCTTCGATCCCGAGTCGCTGCACCGGCAGAACACCCGCATCCCCGTCGACGAGATCTCGGTGCTCTGGCAACTGGCCGTGACGCGCTCCGGCAGGTCCACGTTCGGCTTGCGCCGTGAATTCGCTGCCACCCACAGCAAGCTGGGGACGGTCGGGCACGCCATGGCCTGCAGCACCGACCTCGGTGAAGCCATGGGCCGTCTGGCGCGTTACATGCCTGTGATCTCCGATGCCACAGCCTTTTCGGTACAGCCTGAGCAGCGGGGCTGCTGGATGGTGATGGCGCACACCGGCGGCAGCTTGCCGATACCGCGGCAGCGCGTCGAATACGCCCTGCTGACCATGCTGATGCAATGTCGCTGGCTGACGCGCCGCGAAATGCAGCCGCTGGCCATCGAGTTCGTCTACCCGGCGCCAGCCACCGACCGGTTGCACCGCGAAGCCTTCGGTTGCGACGTGCGCTTCGATGCGCCGGCCAACCGCATGCTGTTGTCTGCGGCTGACCTGGCGATGCCGCTGCCGACTTCCCATGCCGAACTGGCGCAGATGCAGGAAAGCCTCCTGGACGACCAGCTGGACCACCTGGGCCAGACCACCACCAGCACGCTCGTTTGCGCAGAAATCGCCCGCCGCCTCCCTCACGGCGAACCCCGACGGCAGGACGTGGCGTCGGGTCTGGGCCTTGCCGAGCGCACCCTCCAGCGCCGGCTGCAGGAAGAATCGGTGTCCTTTCAATCCCTGCTCGACCGCACCCGGCGCGAGCTGGCGCAGCAGCACCTCGCGCAGGAGCGCCACACCCTGACCGATGTGGCGGATCTGCTGGGTTTCGTTGACAGCAGCAATTTCTTTCGCGCCTGCAAGCGCTGGTTCGGCGTGACGCCAGCCCAGTACCGCAACCGGCTGTGGCACAACGCTGCCGGCATGCCGCCTTCGGCTCGGGCGACAGTGGGCTGACCGCGCGGGGCCTGCGGGCCCATGGACTTCGGGGTCTCCCTCTCTGCCGGACAATCGGCCTATGAGCTTTTCTGCCGAAACGACCGCGACCAGGGATTCGGGCCTGCGCTGGACACCCGGCTTCCAGACCCTGGGCCCCGCCTTCTTCACCGAACTGCGCCCGACCCCTTTGCCCTCCCCCTATTGGGTCGGCCGGAGCGATGCCGTGGCGCGCGAGATCGGTCTCGATGCGGCGTGGTTCGATTCGGCCGAGGCGCTGGAGGTGTTCACCGGCAACGCGCTGCTGCCGGGCATGACGCCGCTGGCCACCGTGTACAGCGGGCATCAGTTCGGCGTCTGGGCCGGCCAACTCGGCGACGGCCGGGCGATTCTGCTGGGCGAGACGGACCGCGGTTTCGAATTGCAGCTCAAGGGGGCCGGCCGCACGCCCTATTCCCGCATGGGCGACGGGCGGGCGGTGCTGCGGTCCAGCATCCGCGAGTTTTTGTGCAGCGAGGCGATGCACGCGCTCGGCATCCCCACGACGCGCGCGCTGTGCGTCACCGGCTCCGACGCCCGCGTGCGGCGCGAAGAACTGGAGACCGCGGCGGTCGTCACGCGGGTGGCGCCCAGCTTCATCCGTTTCGGTCACTTCGAGCACTTCGCGGCCAGTCAGCGGATCGACGAACTGCGCGCGCTGGCCGACTTCGTGATCGACCGCTTCTATCCGGCCTGCCGCACGAGCGACCGCTTCGGTGGCAATGCCTACGCGGCGCTGCTCGAAACCGTGAGCGAGCGCACCGCCGCGCTCATGGCGCAATGGCAGGCCGTCGGCTTCTGCCATGGCGTGATGAACACCGACAACATGAGCATCCTCGGGCTCACCATCGATTACGGGCCGTTCCAGTTTCTCGACGGCTTTGATCCGGCGCACATCTGCAACCACAGCGACTCGAGCGGGCGCTACGCCTTCAACCAGCAGCCGAACGTGGCGTACTGGAATCTCTTCTGTCTCGGCCAGGCGTTGCTGCCACTGATCGGCG
This sequence comes from Variovorax sp., assembly GCA_004210915.1. Lineage (GTDB taxonomy): Bacteria > Pseudomonadota > Gammaproteobacteria > Burkholderiales > Burkholderiaceae_C > Variovorax. The sequence goes on from SEGS01000002.1 coordinate 47,338, forward strand.
ACCAGGAGGTGGCCGTTGCCGCACTGGCGTCGTACCGGACGGTGTTTCCCGAAGCGTTCGAAGCCCGCATGCGGGCGAAACTGGGCCTGGTTGACCGGGCAGAGGCCGCCGAAGGCGACCGCGCCCTGATCGAACAGGTGCTGAAGGTACTGGCGGCCGAGAAGGTCGACTGGACCATCTTCTGGCGGCGGCTGTCGCAGCGCGTGGCGGACGGCAACGACGAGCCCGTCCGGGACCTGTTCATCGACCCTGCGGGCATCGACGCGTGGCTGCGGGCTTTTGCCGAGCGGCACGCGCAGTCGGACACGCCGTCGACCGCGGCTGCCGACGCGATGCGCCGGGTCAACCCGAAGTTCGTCCTGCGCAATCACTTGGGCCAGCAGGCCATCGAAGCAGCGGCGGGCAAGGACTTCACGGGCGTGGCCACCTTGTCCGCGCTGCTCGCGACCCCATTTGAAGAACACGCCGGCTTCGATGCGTATGCCGGCTTCCCGCCCGATTGGGCCTCCTCCATCGAGATCAGCTGCTCATCATGACCACCTCGCCCGTACAGAAATCCGACGCCGAATGGAAAGCCCTCCTGGCTGAAAAAGGGGCCGAGCCCGCTGCGTTCGAGGTCACGCGCCATGCCGCCACCGAGCGCCCCTACACGGGGAAGTACGAAGCGCATTGGGCCGATGGCACTTACCACTGCATCTGCTGCGGCGCCAAGCTGTTTGAGGCCGGGACCAAGTTCGACGCCGGCTGCGGCTGGCCCAGCTTTTCCGAAGAGGCGGTGCCGGGCGCGATCAGGAACATCGTCGACCGGTCGCACGGCATGGTGCGCACCGAAAACGTCTGCGCCAACTGTGGTGCGCACCTGGGCCATGTGTTCCCCGACGGCCCGACCGAGACGGGCCTGCGCTATTGCATGAACTCGGCATCGCTCGATTTCCAGCCCCGCTCCGAATGAAACTTGCCCTCGACTTTTTTCCCATCCTGCTGTTCTTCGGCGCGTTCAAGCTGTACGACATCTACACGGCAACCGGCGTCCTGATGGCCGCGACCGTGCTGCAGATGGCCATCGTCTGGTTCACGCACAAGCGGCTGGAGCCGATGCAGAAGGCCACGCTGGTGCTGATCCTGTTGTTCGGCACGCTGACGCTCGCACTGCACGACGACCGCTTCATCAAGTGGAAGCCCACCGTGCTGTACGGGGCGATGGCGATGGCGCTGGCCGTGGCGTTGTGGGGGTTCGGAAAGAACTTTCTGCACAGCATGCTGGGCGGTCAACTGCAGTTGCCCGACCGCATCTGGACGCACCTGAACGTGGCGTGGATCGGCTATTGCCTCTTCATGGCGGCCATCAACGCCTATGTGGCGCTCTACTTCAGCACCGAGGCCTGGGTCAACTTCAAGCTGTGGGGCTACGCGTTCCCGATCGTGTTTCTGGTCGCGCAGGGGCTGTATATCTCGCCCCACCTGAAATCGGACGAGCCCACCGCATGAGCGCGCTCCCGTTACCGCCCACCGCGGCCGCGATCGAGGCGACGCTGCGCGCCGCGTTGGCGCCGACGACGCTCGAAGTCATCGACGAAAGCGCATCGCATGCCGGCCATGCCGGGGCCAACGCCGAGGGCTATGGCACGCACTTCCGGGTGCGGATCGCGTCTGCGCAATTCGACGGCAAGAGCCGCGTGGCGCGGCATCGCCTTGTGTATGATGCCCTGCACATTTTTATCGCAGAGGGCCTTCACGCCATTGCCATCGAGGCGCATTGATGCTCTTCACCGGCTTTCCGCCGGGCGCCCTGCCCACTCCCTTTCGCTTTCCGCCTTCTGGCCTGTCTTCCATGAAAAAACAACTCCTTCAGGCCGTTGCGGCCGCTGCCATCGTCGGCACCCTTCCCTTCGCCGCCCTCGCGCAGAACGCCGCCATCGTCAACGGCAAGGCAGTCCCCAAGGCGCGCATGGACATCCTGGCGCAGCAGCTGGCCAGCGCCGGCCGGCCGGTGACGCCCGAGATGCAGGGCCAGCTGCGCGAGGAAGTGATCGCGCGCGAGGTGTTCATGCAGGAAGCACACAAGCAGGGGCTGGACGCCGGCGATGACTACCGCAACCAGCTGGAACTGGCCCGCCAGGCGATCCTGATCCGCACCTTGTTCGACAACTACCGCAAGCAGAACCCGGTGACCGATGCGGCCGTGCAGGCCGAGTACGACAAGTTCGTGGCCGCCAATTCGGGCAAGGAATTCAAGGCGCGGCACATCCTGGTCGAGACCGAGGACCAGGCCAAGAAGGTGCTGGCCGATCTGAAGAAGGGCCAGAAGTTCGAAGACATCGCCAAGAAGCAGAGCAAGGACCCGGGATCGGGCGCCAATGGCGGCGACCTGGACTGGTCCAATCCGTCGAGCTTCGTGCAGGAGTTTTCCGAAGCCATGATCAAGCTCAAGAAGGGCGAGACCACGCCAGCGCCCGTCAAGTCGGAGTTCGGCTATCACATCATCCGCGTCGACGACATCCGTCAGGCGCAGCTGCCCAAGCTCGAGGAAGTCAAGCCGCAGGTCATGCAGCAGTTGCAGCAGCAGAAGCTGCAGAAGTACCAGGAAGAATTGCGCGCCAAGGCGAAGGTGGAGTAAGCGTCAGGCATCCTGTCGACGGCGGCCTTCGGGCCGTTTTTTTTGATCTTGCGTTTAGCTCCATGACCTTGTTCAAACCCATGCACGCCTTTCGCGCGTTCCGGACATTCCGCGTTGGGGCCTTTCTGATCGCTGGTGCCGCTGCATGGAGCGCTGCGATCGCGCAGCCGACGCGCTGGATTCCGTTGCCAGGCATTGGCGCCGGCAACGACGTCAGCGCCATCCAGTTCGACGGACGCGGACTGATGGAATTCGACAACCACAACATGGACGACGATCGGGCTTACCCGGTCGCGATGGTGCTGATCGATTTTTCGCGCGAGCGCAATGCCGGCTTGCTGGGCGGCTACCGGTCGATGGTGCACACCGTGGCCGTCGATTGCGCCCGGCGTCGTGCGCAGACCATCCAGGACCGGCTCTACGCGCAGCCGGGTGCCAAGGAGCGCACGGCCATCATGGGCACCGTCGCGCTCTGGAAGTGGGATCCGGCGCAGACCACCCAGCCCGCCTTGGCGCGGCCACTGCTCGCCCAGGTCTGCAAGAACTAGCGGCGGCGGTTCACGCCACCCATTTGCGCGCGTTGCGCCAGATCTGCATCCATGGGCTGAACGCGCTCTTGTCTTCGCTGGTCCAGCTCATCTGGACGTTGCGGAACACGCGCTCCGGGTGCGGCATCACGGCGGTGAATCGGCCGTCGGCGGTGGTCACCGCCGTCAGGCCGCCGGCGCTGCCGTTCGGGTTGAACGGGTATTGCTCGGTCGGCCGCCCGTGGTTGTCGACGTAGCGCATCGCGGCAATGGCGCTGGCCGCATCGCCGCGGTGCTTGAAGTTGGCGTAACCCTCGCCATGCGCAACCGCGATCGGCAGCCGGCTGCCCGCGAGGCCGCCGAAGAAGATGCTGGGCGACTCGAGCACCTCGACCATCGACAAGCGCGCCTCGAAGCGCTCGCTCTGGTTGGTGGTGAAGCGCGGCCAGTCCTGCGCGCCGGGGATGATGTCGGCCAGTTCGGCGAACATCTGGCATCCGTTGCACACGCCGAGACCGAAGGTGTCGCCGCGGCCGAAGAAGGCCTGGAACTGCGCTGACAGTTTCGGGTTGAAGGTGATGCTGCGCGCCCAGCCGATGCCGGCACCGAGCGTGTCGCCGTAGCTGAAGCCGCCGCAGGCGACCACACCCTGGAACTGAGCCAGGTCCGCCCTGCCCGTCTGCAGGTCGGTCATGTGCACGTCGTAGGCCTCGAAGCCGGCTTCGGTGAAGGCGTAGGCCATCTCGACATGCGAGTTGACGCCCTGCTCGCGCAAGATCGCAACCTTTGGCCGGGCGCCGAGAATTGCTGGCGCGCCGATGGACTGCAAGGCCCGTTCCGACAGGACGACATGCGCGCCCGGATCGGCAGGCTCGCCGGCGGCGGCGTGCTCCGCGTCGGCGCACGCCGGGTTGTCGCGCTCGCGGTTGATCTTCCAGCTCACGGCATCCCAGACCTGGTGCAGGTCATGCAAAGACGCGCTGAAGACCGACTTGGCATCGCGCCAGACTTCGAGCTTGCCCTTGCCGACGTCCATGGTCGAGTTGGCCGGCCGCGTCTTCCCGACGAAGTGACTGTGCGCGCTGAGGCCGTGTGCGCGCAGCCCCTGCATCACGTCGTTGCGCTCCGCGGTGCGCACCTGCAGGACCATGCCGAGCTCTTCGTTGAACAGCGCCTTGAGCGTCAGTTCCTCGCGCCGCGCACTGACCTGCTGTGCCCAGTTCTTGGCGTCGCCGGTTTCCATTCGGCTGTCGGAGATGCCGTCGCCCTCGGTGACGAGCATGTCCACGTTCAGCGCGACGCCGACATGGCCGGCGAAGGCCATCTCGCAGGCGGTCGCGAACAGGCCGCCGTCGCTGCGGTCGTGCATCGCGAGGATCTTGCCGTCGGTGCGCAGCGCGTTGACCGCGTTCACCAGCGCCACGAGTTGCGCCGGTTCGTCGAGGTCGGGCACGGCGTCGCCACTCTGGCGCAGCGTCTGCGCCAGGATGCTGCCGGCCATGCGGTGCTGCCCACGGCCCAGGTCGATCAGCACCAGCGTGGTGTCGGCCTCTCGTGCATCGAGCTGTGGCGTGAGCGTGCCGCGCACATCCGTCAACGTCGCGAAGGCGGTCACGATCAGGCTGACCGGCGAGGTGACCTTCTTCTTTTGATCTCCCTCCGACCACTGCGTGCGCATCGACAGCGAATCCTTGCCGACGGGAATCGACACGCCCAGCGCCGGGCACAGTTCCAGGCCCACAGCCTTGACGGTCTCGTACAGCGCGGCGTCCTCACCCGCCTCGCCGCAGGCGGCCATCCAGTTGGCCGACAGCTTGACGCGTGACAGTTCGATTGGCGCGGCCAGCAGGTTGGTGATCGCCTCGGCCACCGCCATGCGGCCCGACGCCGGCGCGTCGAGCGCGGCGAGCGGCGTGCGCTCGCCCATGCTCATGGCTTCACCCGCGAAGCCCTTGTAGTCGGCCAGCGTGACGGCACAATCGGCCACCGGCACCTGCCAGGGCCCGACCAGCTGGTCGCGGTGGCTCAGGCCGCCCACCGTCCGGTCGCCGATGGTGATCAGGAAGCGCTTGGACGCCACCGTCGGGTGCGACAGCACATCAATGGCCGCTTGCTGCAGGTCGACGCCCGTCAGGTCGAGCGGCTTGAACCGGCGCGCAACGGTCTTCACGTCGCGCAGCATCTTGGGCGGCTTGCCCAGCAGCACGTCCATCGGCATATCGACTGGCGCGGGGGGCGATTCGCTCGCCGGGTCGGCGACGACGAGCTGGCGCTCTTCGGTCGCTACGCCGATGACGGCGAACGGGCAGCGCTCGCGTTCGCAGAATGCGGTGAACTGATCGAGCGACGCCGGCGCGATGGCCAGCACGTAGCGCTCCTGGCTTTCGTTGCACCAGATTTCCTTGGGCGCCATGCCCGATTCTTCGAGGTGCACAGCGCGCAGGTCGAAGCGCGCGCCGCGGCCGGCGTCGTTGGTCAGTTCGGGAAAGGCGTTGCTGAGGCCGCCCGCGCCCACGTCGTGGATCGCGAGGATCGGGTTGGCCGCACCGGCCTGCCAGCAATGGTTGATGACTTCCTGCGCGCGCCGCTCGATCTCGGGGTTGCCGCGCTGCACCGAGTCGAAGTCAAGCTCGGCCGCGTTCGCGCCGGTCGCCATCGAGCTGGCGGCGCTGCCGCCCATGCCGATGCGCATGCCCGGGCCACCGAGCTGGATCAGCAGCGAGCCGGCCGGAAACAGGATTTTCTTCGTCTGCGTCGCGTCGATGCTGCCGAGGCCGCCAGCGATCATGATCGGCTTGTGATAGCCGCGCTGCACCGTGTCGACATCGCTCGAAATCGACTGTTCGTACTCGCGGAAGTAGCCCAGCAGGTTCGGCCGGCCGAACTCGTTGTTGAAGGCCGCGCCGCCGAGCGGGCCCTCGGTCATGATTTGCAGCGGACTCGCGATGTGTGCAGGCTTGCCGTAGCGGCCTTCGGCCCTGTCGCCATCGGGCCAGAGCTTCGACACGGTGAAGCCCGTCAAGCCGGCCTTGGGTTTCGAACCGCGGCCCGTAGCGCCCTCGTCGCGGATCTCGCCACCCGCGCCGGTCGATGCACCGGGGAACGGCGAGATGGCCGTCGGATGGTTGTGCGTCTCGACCTTCATCAGCACGTGGCTGAGCGCATCCTGCTTGCGGTAGCTGGCGCTGGTGGCGCCCTCGCCGGCTCCAAACTGCTCGATCTGCGAACCCTCCATGATCGACGCGTTGTCGGCATAGGCGACGACCGTGTGCTGCGGGTTCTGCTTTTCGGTGTGGCGGATCATGCCGAAGAGGCTGACCGGCTGCTTCTGCCCGTCGATCACGAAGTCGGCGTTGAAGATCTTGTGGCGGCAATGCTCGCTGTTGGCCTGCGCGAACATCATCAGTTCGACGTCGCTCGGGTTGCGCCCGAGCTTTTTGAACGCATCGACCAGATAGTCGATCTCATCCTCGGCGAGTGCGAGGCCGAAGGCCGTGTTGGCGTCGACCAGCGCGGTGCGTCCGCCTTCAAGCACATCGACCTGCGCCATCGGCTGCGCGGGGAGTTCGGCGAACAGCGCCGCAGCGCCCTCCACACCGGGCAGCACCGATTCGGTCATGCGGTCGTGCAAGACAGCGGCGACCGCGGTGAGCTGGTCCTGGGAAAGCACGGGCGCCTTGCCGATCAAGGGCGACTTGAGCCCGAGGTGGTACTGCGTCACGCGCTCGACGCGGCGAAGTGCGAGGCCGCAGTTGTGCGCGATGTCCGTCGCTTTCGAGGCCCAGGGCGACACGGTGCCCAGGCGCGGCGAGACGACCAGCGTGGTCACCGCCTGCCTGGGCGCCTCGAACGGTTCGCCATAAGAAAGCAGTGCCGCGAACTGGCTGTGCGCATCGCCCACCAGCGGCGCATCGGTCACGACCAGGTGCACGAAGCGCGCGGCGATGGCCTCGATCCTGGGCTCGATGGCCTGCAGCCTGGGCAGCAGCTGGCGCGCGCGAAATTCGCTGAGCGCGCTGCCGCCCTCGAACAGGGTGACGACGGGGGTGGTGGTGGATGCGGGCTGCGTCACAGTGATGGGGCCTTGGGCCGAGGGGAAGAACGATGGCATGACGAAGCGCCGCTGACTGGGACTCTCCGCGTTAACCCGGAATTTTAGCGGGGCGAATGGGATAATTCGGGCATGAGCATTACCTATCACGACGCAGCGGGCATTGCCGCGATGCGCACCGTAGGCCGGCTGACCTCCGAGGTCCTGGACTACCTCACGCCCTTCATCCAGCCCGGCGTCACCACGAACGAAATCGATCGACTGGCGGCCGAGTACATGGTCAAGCAAGGCACCACCTCCGCCACGGTGGGCTACATGGGCGCAAGCAGCACGCCCTACCCCAAGTCGCTCTGCACGTCGGTCAACAGCGTCGTGTGCCATGGCATCCCCGACGACAAGCCGCTCAAGAAGGGCGACATCCTCAACATCGACGTCACGGTCATCAAGGACGGCTGGTTCGGCGACAACAGCCGGATGTTCATCGTCGGCGACGCCTCGATCGCGGCCAAGCGGCTGTGCAGCATCACCTTCGAGGCGATGTGGCACGGCATCCTGCAGGTCAAGCCGGGCAATCACCTCGGCGATGTGGGCCACGCGATCCAGAAGTTCGCCGAAGGCCACGGTTTTTCGGTGGTGCGCGAGTTCTGCGGCCACGGCGTCGGCCGCAATTTCCATGAAGAGCCGCAGGTGCTGCACTATGGCCGCCCGGGGACGCTCGAGGAACTCAAGCCCGGCATGATCTTCACCATCGAACCGATGATCAATGCCGGCAAGCGCGACATCAAGGAAGACCACCGCGGCGGCAAATACGACGGCTGGACGATCGTGACGCGCGACCGTTCGTTGTCGGCGCAGTGGGAGCATTCGGTGCTGGTCACCGAGACCGGCTACGAGGTGCTGACCCTGTCGGCCGGCAGCCCACCCCTGCCGTCGTTCGTGAAGGCGACCGCCACTTGATCGAGGCGGCCCGCCTCGACGTGGCCACGTTGCGCGAGGGCTATCGCGCCAGGAAGCTCGCGCTCTTCGACACGCTGCGCTTCGCGCGCGCGCCCACCCGCAGCGTGCATGGGGTGTTGCGGCAGCTGTCGGCACTGGCCGATGAGACGCTGGGCGTGCTGTGGGCCAATGCGGGCTTCGGCCAGGAGGTGGCATTGGCGGCCGTGGGCGGTTTCGGCCGCGGCGAGTTGTTTCCCTATTCCGACGTCGACGTCCTGCTGCTGCTGCCGGACGACCACGCAGAGGCGATCGATCCGGCCCGCATCGAGGCCTTCATCGGACATTGCTGGGACGCCGGGCTGGAAATCGGCTCGAGCGTGCGCACGGTCGGCGAATGCCTGGACGAAGCGCGCAAGGACGTGACGGTCCAGACCTCGCTGCTCGAATCGCGTCTGGTTCTGGGCGACAAGAAACTCTACGCGCGTTTTCGCAAGGACTTCGCGGCCGCGATCGATCCGCATGCCTTCTTCGCAGCCAAGGCGCAGGAGATGCGCCACCGCCACCAGAAGTTCGACGACACGCCTTATGCGCTGGAGCCCAACTGCAAGGAATCGCCCGGTGGCTTGCGCGACCTTCAGACCATTCTGTGGATGACCAAGGCCGCGGGCTTCGGCAACCGCTGGGACGATCTGGCAAAGAACGGGCTCGCGACCTCCTATGAAGCGCAGCAGATCAAGCGCAACGAAGCCCTGCTCAGCCTGATTCGCGCACGACTGCATGTGATCGCAAACCGGCGCGAGGATCGCCTGGTCTTCGATCTGCAGACCGCCGTGGCTGCGACCTTCGGCTACGAGGGCGAGTCGCAGCGCAAGGCCAGTGAAGCGCTGATGCGCCGCTACTACTGGGCGGCCAAGGCGGTCACCCAGCTCAACGAGATCCTGCTGCTGAACATCAGCGAGCGGCTCAATCCGCAGGTCGAAGCACCGACGCGCATCAACGACCGCTTCTTCGAGAAAGCCGGCACCATCGAAGTGGCGAGCGACGACCTGTACCTTCGCGATCCGCACGCGATCCTCGAAACCTTCCTGCTGTATCAGAAGACGATTGGCGTGAAGGGCCTGTCGGCGCGGACCTTGCGCGCGCTGTACAACGCGCGGCACGTGATGGACAGCAAGTTCCGCAACGACCGCGTGAACCACGTCACCTTCATGCGCATGCTGCTGGAGCCGCGCGGCATCACGCACGCCTTCCGGCTGATGAACCAGACCTCGGTGCTCGGGCGCTACCTGCGCGTGTTCCGCAGCATCGTCGGGCAGATGCAGCACGACCTTTTTCACGTGTACACGGTCGACCAGCACATCCTTATGGTGTTGCGCAATGTGCGGCGCTTCTTCATCGCCGAGCATGCGCACGAGTACCCGTTCTGCTCGCAGCTCGCGGCCGGCTGGGACAAGCCCTGGATCCTGTACGTCGCGGCGCTGTTTCACGACATCGCCAAGGGCCGCGGCGGCGATCATTCCAAGCTCGGGGCACGCGACGTGCAGCGGTTCTGCCGCCAGCACGACATCGCGCGCGACGACATGAAGCTCATCGAGTTCCTCGTGGCCGAACACCTGACGATGAGCACCGTCGCGCAGAAGCAGGACCTGAGCGATCCGGAAGTGATCGGCGCCTTTGCGGCGCGCGTGGGCAACGAGCGCTACCTCACGGCGCTTTACCTGCTGACGATCGCCGACATCCGCGGCACGTCGCCGCGCGTGTGGAATGCCTGGAAGGGCAAGCTGCTCGAGGACCTGTACCGCTCGACGCTGCGGGCGCTGGGCGGCCGCATGCCGGATGCCAATGCGGAAATCGAGGCCCGGAAGCGCGAAGCGCTGGTGCAACTGGCGCTGCATGCCCAGCCTTTCGAAGCGCACAAGCAGCTTTGGGACACGCTGGACGTCGGCTACTTCATGCGGCACGACGCCTCTGAGATCGCCTGGCACGCGATGCAGCTGTCGCGCCACGTGCCGCACAAGGGCGTGCCGATCGGCTCGGGCAACGCACCGATCGTGCGCGCGCGGCTGTCGCCCGTCGGCGAAGGTTTGCAGGTGGTGGTCTACACACCCGATCAACCGGACCTGTTTGCGCGCATCTGCGGCTATTTCGACCAGTCGTCGTTCAGCATTCTGGATGCCAAGGTGCACACCACAAGCAACGGCTATGGCCTGGACACCTTCCAGATCGTGACTGCGATGGTGCCCGACCACTATCGCGACCTGATCAGCATGGTCGAAACAGGTCTGGCCAAGACCTTGGAAGAAGTGGGCCCGCTGCCGGCGCCCAGCAAGGGCCGCGTCTCGCGCCGGGTGCGCAGTTTCCCGATCAAGCCGCGCATCAGCCTCTTGCCTGACGAGAAGGCGCAGCGCTGGTTGCTGAACATTTCGGCCAGCGACCGAGCGGGCCTGCTCTATTCGGTGGCGCTCGTGCTGGCGCGCCACCAGCTCAATCTGCAACTGGCCAAGGTGACCACCCTGGGGGAACGGGTCGAGGACACCTTCCTGATCAGCGGGCCGGAACTGCAGGGTCAGCGCGCCCAGCTGGCGATCGAAACCGAACTGCTGGCGGCATTGACCGCGTGAGTCCGCGGCGCGGGGAATGCGCGCAAAGGTGACAGAGAATCATGGCCTCTACATTTCGAATGAAAGGTCACAAAAATGATTCGTTCCGACGACACCGGCAAGTTCGTCCTTCGCATGGCGCTGGGCATTCTCATCTTGCTGCACGGCATTGCCAAGATCAGCGGCGGCGTGGGCGGCATTTCCGGCATGCTGGCATCGCAGGGCCTGCCCGGGGCATTGGCCTATCTGGTGTACGTCGGTGAGATCGTGGCGCCGATTCTGCTCATCGTCGGTATCTACACGCGGCCTGCGGCGTGGATCGTCGCCATCAACATGGTGGTAGCGATCTGGCTGGTGCATGCCAACGAGCTTTTCGCGCTGAGCAAGAACGGCGGCTGGGCCCTCGAGTTGCAGGGCATCTTCCTGTTCGCTGCGGTGGCAGTGGCTTTTCTGGGGGCTGGCCGCTTCAGCGTGGGCGGCAACGGCGGCAAGTACAACTGACACGGCTGGTCCAATGGAGCCGCGACGGACGCCGCGGCGTCCGCCGGCGCGGTGGTCAGTCGTCCTCGGCGGCGTCCAGGCCAGGGAACAGCACCTCGGTGTAACCGAAGCGCGAGAAATCGCGCACCCGCATCGGATACAGCTTTCCGAACAAATGGTCGACCTCGTGCTGGACCACCCGCGCATGAAAACCACTGGCGGTCCGGTCGATCGGATCGCCGTAGGGGTCGAAACCGGTGTAGCGGATGCGCGCAAAACGCGGCACGACGCCCCGCAGGCCCGGCACCGACAAGCAGCCCTCCCACCCCTCTTCCTCCTCGTCGCCCAGTGGCGTGATCACCGGATTGGCCAACACCGTGCGAGGTACAGGCGGCGCATCGGGGTAACGCGGGTTGACGGTATCCGTGCCGAAGATCACGAGTTGAAGATCGATGCCGATCTGCGGAGCCGCCAAACCTGCGCCGTTCACAGCATGCATGGTCTGGAACATGTCACGCACGATCAGGTGCAACTCATCGGTATCGAAGGCGGCGACCGGCTGCGCTGCGCGCAGCAGCCGGGGGTCGCCCATCTTGAGAATCTCACGCACGGTCATCTTCGGCCCGCGGACCCGATCTGCAATGACGCCAGGGTCAAGGCGCGTCCGCCGGACCCATCTGGTTGCCGCGGGTGCCGCGGCGCACCGAGTCTCGAATCGCGCTTCCTTGCGTCAGCGCCGGACGTCCTGGCGTTCCGGCGGGTGGCGGCTGCGCCACCACGGGGGGCACCACCACGCCCGGGCGGCCTGGTCGGACGCCGGGCACATTCGGGCGCGAACCAGGCCTCCCGTCGTAAACGGGCCGACCGTCGTAGCCTGGGCGCCCCGAATAGCCGGGTCGCCCCTGATAAGCCGGCCGTCCGCCGTAATAGCCAGGTTGCCCGTAGTACCCCGGCCGCCCGTAGTAGGTGCCGCCTTCGATGTAAACCGGCGCCGGGTTCACGACGACCCCGCCGGAGCCGTAGTAAGGCTCCGAATAGCCGCCGCCGTAGTAGCCGCCGTCATAGGCAGGGCCGGGGACGCCCACGCAACCGCCCAGCAGCAGCACGCCGCCCAGGGCCATCGAGGTTCCGACGAAACGAATTCTGTTCATGATGAGGTACTCCTTGTGGGCATCACTGCTCAACGTCCGGTTGTAGATGCCGCTGACATCCTGCGTGTGAAGACCACGTAACGCAGGGTAAAGACGCTTCAGTCAAATCGATTCGGGCGCCGCCAGCATTGCCAGCATGCCCGCTTCGTCGAGGATGGTCACGCCCAAGTCCCGTGCCTTGTCCAGTTTGCTGCCTGCTTCCACTCCAGCCACCAGCCAATCGGTCTTCTTGCTGACGGAGCCGGCGACCTTCGCGCCAGCCTGTTCCAGTTTGTCCTTGGCCTCGTCACGGCTGAGCGTAGGAAGAGTGCCGGTGATCACGAAGGTCTTGCCCGCCAGCGGCTTCGGCGCGCGCGCGGCCGGTTCGGATTCCGTCCACGCGAAGCCGCAGGCCCGCAATTGTTCGACCACTTCGCGGTTGTGGGGCTGATCGAAGAAAGTCCGGACGCTTTGTGCAACCACCGGGCCGACATCGTTCACTTCCAGCAGGGCTTCGGTCGTGGCATCCATGATGGCGTCGAGCTTGCCGAAATGGTTGGCGAGGTCTTTGGCGGTGCTCTCGCCGACATGCCGAATCCCCAGGCCAAACAGAAAGCGCGGCAGCGTGGTTTGCTTGGATTTTTCCAGCGCCTCGACGACGTTCCTTGCTGATTTTTCAGCCATCCGGTCGAGCGCGGCCAGCGTGCCGAAGCCGAGCTTGTAGAGATCGGGCAAGGTGCGAATCAGGCCTGCATCCACCAGCTGCTCGACCAGCTTGTCACCCAAGCCTTCCACGTCCACCGCGCGCCGTGCCGCGAAATGCAGGATGGCTTCCTTGCGCTGGGCCGCGCAGAACAGGCCGCCGCTGCAGCGGTAGTCGACCTCGCCCTCTTCGCGCACGGCGTCGGAGCCGCACACCGGGCATTGCCGCGGCATGGTGAACACCGGTCCGCGCGCGGCATCCGGGCGCGCCGCGCTGTCGGGCACCACGCCGACCACTTCGGGGATGACATCGCCGGCGCGGCGCACGATGACCGTGTCGCCCACCCGCACGTCCTTGCGCCGGGCTTCGTCTTCGTTGTGCAGCGTGGCGTTGGTCACCGTGACGCCGCCCACGAAGACAGGTGCCAGCTTGGCCACCGGCGTGAGCTTGCCGGTGCGTCCGACCTGAATGTCGATGCCGACGACCTCGGTCAACTGCTCCTGCGCCGGGTACTTGTGCGCGACGGCCCATCGCGGCTCGCGCGACACGAAGCCGAGTTGCCGCTGCAGCGCCAGGCTGTCGACCTTGTAGACCACGCCATCGATGTCGTAGGGCAAGGCATCGCGCTGGCGGCCGATCGTTTCGTGGAAACTCACCAAGGCGGCGGCGCCTTCGGCCCGGGCCGTCTGCGCGGCGACCGGAAAGCCCCAGGCGCTGAACAGCTGCAGCCAGTCAAACTGGGTGGCGCAATCGGGGCCGCCGGCGTCGGGCGGCGTGACCTCGCCCAGGCCATAGGCAAAGAAACTCAGCCGACGCATGGCGGCGATGGCCGGATCGAGTTGCCGCACGGCGCCGGCTGCTGCATTGCGCGGGTTGACGAACACCTTCTCGTTCTTCTGCCCAGCCGCGATCTTTTCGCGCTGCCGCTCGTTGAGGCGGTCGAAGTCGGCGCGTTTCATGTAGATCTCGCCGCGCACCTCGACCACGGGTGGCGGCGTGCCGGCAAGCCGCAGCGGAATCTGCTGCAGCGTGCGGATGTTCTGCGTGACGTCTTCCCCGACCTCGCCGTTGCCCCGTGTCGCGGCCTGCACCAGAACGCCTTCTTCGTAGCGCAGGTTGATGGCCAGGCCGTCGAACTTGAGTTCGCACACGTACGCCACCGGCGGCGCGTCCTCGGCCAGTCCCAATTCCTTGCGGACCCGCGCGTCGAAGGCGACCGCGCCTGCTGCGGTGATGTCGGTCTCGGTCCGGATCGAGAGCATCGGCACTTTGTGAGGCACCTTCGCGAAGCCGTCGAGCACCTGGCCGCCGACGCGCTGCGTCGGGGAATCCGGCGTGCGCAGATCGGGGTGCTCGGCTTCGATAACCTGCAAGCGCTGAAACAGCTTGTCGTACTCGGCATCGGGCAGCTCGGGCGCATCGAGCACGTAGTACAGGTGGGCGTGATGGCGGAGCTGCGCCGCCAGTGCGGCGGCTTCGCGTGCCGCTTCGTCGCGCGTCGTCATGCGATGGCTCCCGGAAACAAAGGCGGAATCAGTTGAACAGGCGGCGCGCGAGCGGAGAACCGGCCGCGAGATCACGCGATTCGAGCGTGTCGTACAGGGCCTCGAGGTCGGCGCCGATGTCGTCCATCGTCTCCTCGCGCAGCAGCTGGCCGTCGCTGTCGGTGATCACGCCGTCCATCTCGCGCGCGAGCGTCGCCGCGGCTTCGCGCATGCGGCGAAACGGCTCCTCGGTGCGGTCGACCTGCGGGACGTCCAGGCTGAGCGTGAGCTCGCGGATGGCCGATTGCGCCGGGTCGTCAGCCAGCGCGGCCTGCGTGTCGAAAGACAGCCCGAGGATCGGCGGCAAACCGACTTCCGACGTCGGCAGCACCATGCGACCCGGGATGATCCCCGCGACGAAACCCAGGCGTGCGGCGTTCTGCTGCACGTAGCCGGGGCTCCAGGCCGCGTGCAGCGCGCGCAGCACGAAGCCCAGTTGCGCATCGTGTGCGCTGGCGAATTGGTCGAGCTCGCGCGCGCGCGCCACCTCGTCGAGCATCTCGGGGAATTCCGGTGCACCGTTCACCGCATCGGCGAAGGCCTGCGCCTTCACGACGAACTCGGAGTACTCGATCTCGTTGAGCGCACCGGTCCGATTGGCCAACTGCACGCCAACCTGGAACGCGCCGTAGCGCTGTCCGGGCGCGGGCGGCTCCCACTGCCCGGTGTGTTCGTTCAATCCTTCGATGGCCACGGGCTTGCTGCCGGCGCGGCGCGTCGCCGGCATGGCGGCCAGCGCCGCATCGCCCGACACAAGCCCATCGAGCATGACCGGCGCGATCACGTCGATCAACGGATCGAGGCCGCCTCGGCGGTCGGCCGTCGGCATGGGCAAGGCGGTGGGGGCCGGCAGGTCGGGGTCGAACAGCGGCTCGTGGCGCTCGTTGCCGGGCACGGCCTGCGGATCGATGTGGAGCACCGGTCCGTCGCCGTCCATGCGGCCGTCGACGGGTGTGTCGGCGACCTCGTCGACCGCGTCAGGCTGCCGTGGCGCGTTGCGACGCGACATCCAGGCGTTGTAGCCAACGACGGCCGCGAGCACCAGGCCACCGAGGATCGCCAGCGCGACAGTGAGGTTGCTCATCTCAGCCCTCGACCATCGAGGCGGCCGCTTCCATGTCGACCGCCACGATGCGCGAGACGCCCTGCTCCTGCATCGTCACGCCGATCAACTGCTCGGCCATTTCCATGGCGATCTTGTTGTGGCTGATGAAGAGGAACTGGGTTTCGCGGCTCATGGCGGTCACAAGTTTGGCATAGCGCTCGGTGTTGGCGTCGTCCAGCGGCGCATCCACTTCGTCCAGCAGACAGAACGGCGCCGGGTTCAGCTGGAAGATCGCGAACACCAGTGCGATGGCGGTCAGCGCCTTCTCCCCGCCCGAGAGCAGGTGAATCGTCTGGTTCTTCTTGCCCGGCGGCTGGGCCAGCACCTGCACGCCGGCATCCAGGATCTCGTCACCCGTCATCACCAGGCGCGCGTTGCCGCCGCCGAACAGCTCGGGGAACATGCGGCTGAAGTGCTCGTTGACGACCTTGAAGGTGCCGCCAAGCAGCTCGCGGGTTTCGCCGTCGATCTTGCGGATCGCGTCTTCGAGCGTGCCGATGGCTTCGTTCAGGTCGGCCGACTGCGCATCGAGGAAGGTCTTGCGCTCGCTGGCCGAGGCCAGTTCGTCGAGCGCGGCCAGGTTCACGGCGCCCAGCGCAGCGACCTCGCGATGCAACCGGTCGATTTCGCCCTGCAAACCGGTCAGCCGCACCTTGTCCGTCTCGATCGACAGCGCCACGGCTTCGATGTCGGCTTCGGCGTCGGCCAGCAACTGCTGGTACTGCTCGAAGCCCAGGCGCGCGGCCTGCTCCTTCAACTGGAATTCGGTGATGCGCTGGCGCAGCGGATCGAGCTCGCGCTCCAGGCTCAGGCGGCGCTCGTCGCTGGCCCGCAGCTTGAGCGTGAGGTTGTCGTACTGGCTGCGCGTGGCGCCGAGCGCGGTTTCGCGCTCGAGCTTGAGCGACAACGCGTCCTGCAGGCCCGCTTGCGCCGCGGCATCCGACAGGCGCGATAGCTCGGATTGCGCGCGCTCCTGCTCGTCGGCCAACGCCACGGTCTGCTGCGCCGCCGTCTCGATGGCGCGGCTCAGTTCGCCGCGGCGTGCTTCGAGGGTACGCTGCGAGAAGGTCGCCTCCTGCGCCTGGCGCTCGAGGCTGCGGTGCTGCTCGCGCGCGGCGTTCAGCGCGCGGTCGGCGTCGATCACCTTCTCGTCCAGCTGCGCGTGGCGCTCCTGGCTGTCGGCCAGCTGCATGTCGAGTTCTTCGAAACGACCTTCGGCCGCGACCCGCTTTTCCTGCAGCTCTTCGAGCTGCGCATCGACCTCGGCGAGATCGCCCGCCAGCTGCTGACTGCGCGCGCGGGTCTGTTCGGCCAGCTGCGTCAGGCGCAGCGTTTCGACCTGAAGTTCATGCGCGCGCGATTGCGTCTCGGCGGCTTCGCGCCGCGCACCGACCAGGCGCGAGGCGGCGTCCGCATAGGCGGCCTCGGCGCGCACGAGCGCCGTGCGGGCCTCGTCGTTGATGAGGATCTGCGCGCGCAGCTGGCGGTCCAGGTTTTCCATCTCCTGCTGGCGGGCCAGCAAGCCGGCCTGCTCGGAATCGGGCGCATAGAAGTTGACGCTGTGTGCCGAGACCGCGTGTCCGCCCTGCACGTAGATCGTCTCGCCCGGCTGGAGCTGCGCGCGCTGGGCCAGCGCTTCCTCGAAGCTGGCTGCGGTGTAGCAACCGGTGAGCCAGTCGGACAGCAGCGCCTGCTGGCCTGCGTCGTTCAGCCGCAGCAGGTCGGACAGGCGCGGCAGGCTGGAAGGGCTCTGCGGCGCGCCAGCGGCGGGCGGGCTGTAGAAGGCCAGCTTGGCCGGCGGCGCATCGCTGCCGAAGGCGCGGACCATGTCGAGCCGGCTGACTTCGAGCGCGCCCAGCCGCTCGCGCAGCGCGGCTTCGAGTGCGTTCTCCCAACCCTGCTCGATGTGAATCCGGCTCCAAAGGCCCTGCAGTCCGTCGAGCCCGTGCTTGGCCAGCCAGGGCGCGAGTTTGCCGTCGGTCTTGACCTTTTCCTGCAGCGCCTTGAGCGCTTCGAGCCGGGCCGAGAGCTCGGCGTTGCGGGCGCCCTCGGTGTTGACCGTTTGTTGGCGCGTGCGGCGGTCGTCGTCGAGCTGCGGCACGGCCTCCTGCAGGTCATGCAGGCGCGCTTCGGATTCGCTGGCTGCTTCCTGCGCGGCGGCCAGGTCTTCCTGCATGGCCTGCAGCCGCGCTTCGTCGGGTGCGGCCAATGCGTTCTGGTCGGTGCGCAGCCGTTCGCTGCGTTGGGTCAGTTGCCGGCTCTGGTCTTCGATGTTGCGCTGGTCGGCCGCCAGCACCTGGATCTGCTGCTGCACCTGCACCACGCTTGCGCGCTGCGCGTTGGCCTGGTCCTGCGCGCGTTGCCGGGCCTCTTCGAGCTCGGGCATGCGGGCATCGTGCTCCTCGAGCTGCGCGGCCAGCAACTCGGCCTGCTCCTCGGCATTCACGCCCTGCCCGGCCAGCGTTTCGATCTCGATCTCGGCCGTCTCGCGGCGCGTGCTCCACTGGCCGATCTGTTCGCGCAGCTGGACCAGCCGCTGCTCGACGCGTTGCCGCCCTTCGACGACGAAACGGATCTCGCCCTCGAGCCGGCCAACCTCGGCGCTGGCTTCGTACAGCTTGCCCTGGGCCTGGTTGACCTGGTCGCCCGCGGCGTAATGCGCTTGCCGCACGGTTTCCAGTTCGGACTCGATGCGGCGCAGATCGGCCGTGCGCGACTCCAGGTCGTTCAGCGCCTTGTCGGCATCGGCCTTGACCTTGGCCTGATCGCTTTCGCTCTCCGCGCGCTTGAGGAACCACAGCTGGTGCTGCTTCTTCGTGGCGTCGCCCTGCAGCTGGTTGTAGCGCGCGGCCACCTCGGCCTGCTTCTCGAGCCGCTCGAGGTTGGCATTGAGTTCGCGCAGGATGTCTTCGACCCGCGTGAGGTTCTCGCGCGTGTCGCCCAGCCGGTTCTCGGTCTCGCGGCGGCGCTCCTTGTACTTGGAAACACCGGCGGCTTCTTCGAGGAACAGGCGCAGCTCCTCGGGCTTGGATTCGATGATCCGGCTGATCGTGCCCTGGCCGATGATTGCGTACGCGCGCGGCCCGAGGCCGGTGCCCAGAAACACGTCCTGCACGTCGCGCCGGCGCACCGGCTGGTTGTTGATGTAGTAGCTGCTGGTGCCATCGCGCGTGAGCACGCGCTTGACGGCGATTTCCGCGAACTGCGCCCACTGGCCGCCGGCGCGGTGGTCGGCGTTGTCAAAGACCAGTTCCACGCTCGAGCGGCTGGCCTGCTTGCGGGTGGTCGTACCGTTGAAGATCACGTCCTGCATCGACTCGCCACGCAGCTCCGAGGCGCGCGATTCGCCGAGCACCCAGCGCACGGCGTCCATGATGTTCGACTTGCCGCAGCCGTTCGGGCCGACGACGCCCACCAGCTGCCCGGGCAGCAGAAAGTTGGTCGGCTCGGCGAACGATTTGAAGCCCGAAAGCTTGATGGAATTGAGACGCACGACTGGTCGGCCTGACCCCGGCAGAACGCCAAGGTGTTGATTTGTAAGGAATATTCACGGGCCCGCAGCACCGCGGCGGGCCGCCACCCAAGCGAGCGATGATAACGTGCAGGGCATGAGCGAATTTCCTCTTCCGCGCGGTTTGACGCGGCGGCAATGGGCCCTCGGAAGTGTCGGCGCGACGCTGGGTCTGGCCGGTTGTGCGTCGACCGAACGTGGCCAGCCGTATGCGAACCACGAATGGCTGCAATCGGGCGCCAACCGCATCGCAAACCTCTCGTTGCGCGACAACCTGCAGTCGATCCGGCGCGTGCAGATGACGCTGTACCGGCGCAACCCGCGCGAATGGCGTAAATCGGCGGGGAGCATGGACGAGGCGATCCAGCGCAGCTGGGACGCCGCCATGCAGGCGAAACCCCTGCCCGAGTTGAATGGGGCCAGCGGCATCGACGCCATTCGCCTGGCCTTCGACACCGGCCCGCAGGCCTATGCAGGCGACCGCGTGGCGGCGTTGGTGCAAGGCTGGGTGTCGCTGCTCAAGACCGCCAATGGCGATACGTGGGAGCAGACCATGCTCGACGGCGTCGATGCCGAGAACGCGTACCGCGCAGCGCGCAACTTCGAGATCTCGCTGTGGCTGCTCGGCTCGCGGATGGGCCCCGACGGTCAGCCGCTGCTGCTGTCGAGCGAGATCAGCGTGCGCGGCCGAAATCTCATGGCCGATCGCGAATTGTCGAAAGTGGTGGCGCGGCTCGATCTGCTGGCCGCACAGGCCGACGAGAAGTACCGGCGCGCCGCGCTCGACTTCGGTCAGAGCTGGTTCCTGGGCAGCCTCGGCCCCTTCCTTTCCATGGTGACCAAGTAAGCGTGGCACCTAAAATGCTTGGCAGCATTGCTCTCCCCCTTCACCCACTTTTTGCAGGCACCTCATGAGCTCCATCAATTTCATCGGCGGCGAAAAAGGCGGCGTCGGCAAGTCGGTCACCGCGCGGGTGCTGGCGCAGTACTTCATCGACCACAGCCGGCCCTTCACCGGCTTCGACACCGACCGTTCGCACAGTTCGTTCACGCGTTTCTACGAAGGCTTCGCTTCGCCAGTGGTGGTCGACAGCTTCGAGGGCCTCGACACCATCGTCAACGGCTTCGAGACGAACCCGGCCCAGAACGTGATCGTCGACCTGGCGGCGCAAACCCTCGCACCGCTTGCCCGCTGGATCAAGGAATCCGACCTGTTCGACGTGTTCGCCGAACTGGGCGTGGCGGTCAATTTCTGGCATGTGCTGGACGACGGCAAGGACTCGACCGACCTGCTCGGCACGCTGATCGACACCTTCGGCAACCGCCCCAACTACATCGTGGTGCAGAACTACGGCCGCGGCAGCGACTTCGGCATGCTGCTCGCCTCCCAATCGCTGTCCAAAGCCACCGCGCATGCCGCACGCGTCATCACGCTGCCACGCCTGCACGATGCGAGCATGCGCAAGATCGACGCGCAGAACAGCAGCTTCTGGAAAGCCGTGAACGACCGCGAAGGCCCCCACGCCCTGGGCCTGCTCGAACGCCAGCGCGTCAAAAGCTGGTTGTCGACCGCCTACGCCGCGTTCGACACCCTGCCGTTGTAATTCTGTCTGCGCGTGAGCGCGCGACGGTCAGCCGCTCATGCCGCGACGGCTTGCAGCAACCACCTGCGAAACACCTGCATCGCCGGTCCTTCGACTCTCGACTTGAGCCGTGTGAGCCAGTAGCGCCCGTTTTGCGTTTCGACGGCGAAGGGCCGCACCAGACGACCCTGCCGCAATTCGCGGTCGAACATCGCGACCGGCAACAGTGCGACACCCGCACCCTGCGCCACAGCCTCGGCCATGGTCATGGACGAATCGAAGACGGCACCTCGCAGCACCGGGCACTCCACACCGGCGGCCGCGAACCAGGCGGGCCATTCGTCGCTGCAGTAGGACTGCAACAGGGTCGCCCCGCGCAGATCGGCCGGCCGTTGCAGCCGGTCGGCCCATGCCGGCGCGCAGACCGGCGACAAAGGCGCCGTCAGCAGGGGCTCCGCTTCCGTTCCGTGCCAGGCGCCGTCGCCAAAGCGTATGGCGTAGTCCAGACCTTCGCCTGCCAGATCCACCCGGTTGTTGTGGGTGAACAGGCGCAGATCGACGAAGGGATGCAATTGCTGAAAATCCTGCAACCGCGGCATCAGCCAGCCGACCGCGAAAGTGCCGACCACGCCAATCGTGAGCGCCTCGCGTGCCCTCCCCTCACCGAACTGACCCAGCACGCTCGCGATGCGGTCGAAGGACTGTTCCAGCACGGGCAGCAAAGCGGCGCCTTCGTCGGTCAACGCCAGGCCGCGCGGCAGCCGCCGGAAAAGCTGGGCGCCGATGCGCCCTTCCAGATTCTTAACATGCTGGCTCACCGCCGTCTGGGTGACGTGCAGTTCCAGGGCGGCCCGGGTGAAGCTGAGGTGGCGCGCCGACACCTCGAAGGCACGCAAGGCATTGAGCGGGAGCTGCATAAGTCGTGATTTCCTTCAAGGCCCAGATTTACTCATGGCTCGGCTGCGTTCTTAGCGTTGGATGCCGAACCCGTCCATCGCTATCGTCCAGGCTTCCCAATCAATTCGCAAGGAAGAAACGAATGCAGAGAAGAATCTTTTCGCTGGCCCTGGGCAGCGGGCTGGTTGCCATGGCCGCCGGCGTCAGCGCCAAGAATTCCAGAGGGCAAATCGCACACAACCTGGTCGCGCGACTGCGCCAGATCGAGACCGCGAGCGGTGGCAGGCTCGGCGTGTGCATCCTGAACACCGCGGACGGGCAGCGTTTCGGCCTCCGTGCCGATGAGCGATTTCCGATGTGCAGCACCTTCAAACTGCTGGCCGCAGCGCTGGTGCTGCAGCGCGTCGACAGCCAACAGGACACGCTGGACCGCCGCATCGCCATCGAACGCTCGGCGATCGTGCCGCACTCGCCGCTCACCGAGCCGCAGGTCGGCCGCAGCATGACACTGGGCGCGCTGTGCGAGGCGACCATCACCCAGAGCGACAACGCCGCCGCCAACCTGATGCTCGCCAGCTTCGGCGGGCCCGCCGGACTCACGGCCTACGTCCGCTCGCTCGGCGATCCGCTCACGCGTCTGGACCGCAACGAACCCGGCCTGAACGAAGCCATCGCGGGTGATCCGCGCGATACGACCACCCCGGCCGCGATGCTCGGACTGATGCAGCAACTGGTGCTGGGCGATGCCCTGGCGCCCGCCTCGCGTGCGCAATTGAGCGATTGGCTCGTGGCCAACAAGACCGGGGACCGGAAGATCCGGGCGGGCCTGCCCGCAGGCTGGAAGGTCGGCGACAAGACCGGGGGCGGCGCTTTCGGTACGAACAACGACGTGGCGATCGTCTGGCCGCCGGGCCGGCCCCCGATGCTGGTCACGGTCTACCTGACGCAGACCCCCGCGACGCTCGCGCAGCGCGACGCGACCCTGGCCGCCGTCGGCGCGCTGCTGCCGGAACTGCAGAAGCACGCCGTCAGCTGAAGCCGCGGCTGCCCTGGGGCGTGCTTCAGGCCCGCGCCGTGCGCCTGAACAGCAAGACGGCCAGCACCAGCGCGAATCCCGCGAAGGCAAGGAAGGACCAGTTCGCGATCGACAGGCCCAGGAACGTCCAGTCGATCTGCGAGCAATCGCCGCCGCCCCGGAAGATCATCGGCAACGCGCGCTTGAGCGGAAAGGTCTCGATCATTCCGTAGAAGTCGCGGCCGCACGAGACGACCTCGGGCGGATACCACTGCAGCCAGCTCTGCTGAGCGGCGGTGTACGCGCCACCCAGCGCCGCCAGCAAGGCCAGTACGCCGCCGGCCACCTGCACGCCCCTGCGACTGGAAAGCGCCGCCAGCGCCGTGAACACCGCCACCAGAATGAGCGCATAGCGCTGCACGATGCACATCGGGCACGGCTCGAGGCCGACCACGTGCTGCAGGTACATGCCGAAAGCCAGCATGCCGACGCAGGCCAGGGTGATGAGCGCGAACGCGCGGCGCGGCGCGCCGAAATACCAATCGATCAAGGGGACACCCAGTCTTCAACGAACACCTTGGCCTTGCGCGGGGTGGCGACGACGGTGTCGCCCTCCTTCAGGCCAAGTTCCCGGAACTGTTGCGCAGGGAGTTGCGCTTCGATGATGGTTCCGGAGCCCGGATTATCCGGATTCGATTCGGTGGGCTCGAGTTCCAGCCGCGCGGTCGGTCCGACCACGATCACGCGCGACAGCGTCGCGACGATCCCGCTGGCACCCGGCGCATAGCGTTCGACGATCAGATCGTGCGGGCGCACATAGGCCAGCGCCTTCGCGTCGCGTGCGCCGCGGTGCTCGGGTGAATCGAGGCGCATGCCGTCGAGTTGCACCTGGCCATCGTTCGCGCGGCCATGGAACAGGTTCACGTCGCCCAGGAAGCCGTAGACGAACGGGCTGGCCGGATGGTCCCACACGTCCTGCGGCGAGCCGACCTGCTCGATCTGCCCCTTGTTGATGACCACCACGCGGTCGGCCACTTCGAGCGCTTCCTCCTGGTCGTGCGTGACGAAGATGGAGGTGACGTGCAGTTCGTCGTGCAGTCGCCGCAGCCAGCGCCGCAGTTCCTTGCGCACCTTGGCGTCGAGCGCGCCAAAGGGTTCGTCGAGCAGCAACACCTTCGGCTCGACGGCCAGCGCACGTGCCAGCGCGATGCGCTGCCGCTGGCCGCCCGACAGCTGCGACGGGTAGCGGTCGGCCAGCCAGTCGAGCTGCACCAGCTTGAGCAGGTCGGTGACCTTCTGCTTGATCTGCGCGTCGCTCGGCCGCTGGCTTCGCGGCTTCACGCGCAGGCCGAAGGCGACGTTCTCGAACACGGTCATGTGGCGGAACAGCGCGTAGTGCTGGAACACGAACCCGACCTGGCGCTCGCGCACATGCACGTCGGTGGTGTCTTCGCCCGAGAACAGGATGCTGCCCTGGTCCGCCGTCTCCAGCCCCGCGATGATGCGCAGCAGCGTGGTCTTGCCGCAGCCCGAGGGGCCGAGCAGCGCGACGAGTTCGCCCGATTCGACGTCGAGGTTGACGTTGTCCAGCGCGCGGAAGTCGCCGAACTGTTTGCTGATGTTGCGTATTTCAATGCTCATGGTTTTCTCTCAGGCCGCGGACGCCGGCGTAGGCCGCTCGGGCGGCATCTCGGCGATGGCTTTCATTTCGCGCTCGTGGCGCCACTCGATCACCGTCTTGATGACCAGCGTGACCAGCGCCAGGATCGCCAGCAGCGACGCCACCGCGAACGCAGCGACCGACTGGTACTCGTTGTAGAGCACCTCCACATGCAGCGGCATCGTGTTGGTCTGGCCGCGAATGTGGCCCGACACCACCGACACCGCGCCGAACTCGCCCATGGCGCGCGCATTGCACAGGATCACGCCGTACAGCAGGCCCCACTTGATGTTGGGCAGCGTCACGCGCCAGAAGGTTTGCCAGCCGGTCGCGCCGAGCACGATGGCGGCCTGCTCTTCGTCGGTGCCCTGCGCCTGCATCAGCGGAATCAGCTCGCGCGCGATGAAGGGAAAGGTCACGAACACGGTCGCCAGCACGATGCCGGGCACGGCAAAGATGATCTTGATGTCGTGCTCGGCGAGCCAGGGGCCGAACCAGCCCTGGGCGCCGAACACCAGCACGTAGATCAGGCCCGCGACAACCGGCGACACGGCGAATGGCAGATCCACCAGCGTCGTCAGGAAGGATTTGCCCCTGAACTCGAACTTGGCGATCGCCCAGGCCGCAGCGACGCCGAACACGAGGTTCAGCGGCACCGAAATGGCCGCTGTGATGAGCGTCAGCTCGATCGCGCTCCACGCGTCGGGCTCCTTCAGCGCTTCGACGTAGGCGCCCCACCCTTTGCGCAATGCTTCGGTCGCGACCGCAGCCAACGGCAGCACGAGGAAGAAGAACATGAAGGTGAGCGCCAGCGCGATCAGCGTCCAGCGCACCGCCGGCGATTCGGTCGTGCCTGCCCGCGCGCGGCGGATGACTTTGGCCGGCGCGCTCATGATGTGGCCCCCACGCTCGGCACTTCGTGTGCTCGCGGCCCCCCGACGGGGCCGTTCGCTTGCTCGGGGCGGCACAGCGCGGCGCTCATACCGGCGCCCCCGCGCGACGGCGCTGCCAGGTCTGCAAGCCGTTGATGACCAGCAGCAGCAGGAACGAGATCACCAGCATCACCAGTGCCACCGCGGTGGCGCCGGCATAGTCGTACTGCTCGAGCTTGCCGATGATGATCAGCGGCGTGATCTCCGAGACCATCGGCATGTTGCCGGCGATGAAGATGACGGAACCGTACTCACCGATCGCCCGCGCGAACGCCATGGCGAAGCCGGTCAGCAGCGCCGGCAGGATGGACGGCAGGATCACCTTGACGAAGGTCTGCAGTCGCGTCGCGCCGAGCGAGGTCGCGGCTTCCTCAAGTTCCTTCTCGGTGTCCTCGAGCACGGGCTGCACGGTGCGAACCACGAAGGGCAAGCCGATGAAGATCAGCGCGATGACGATGCCGGCCGGCGTGAACGCCAGCTTGATGCCGTGCGGCTCGAGGTACTGGCCGATCCAGCCGTTGCCGGCGAGTAGCGCGGTCAGCGAGATCCCGGCAACGGCCGTGGGCAATGCGAAGGGCAGATCGACCAGCGCGTCGACGATCCGCTTGCCCGGAAACTTGTAGCGCACCAGCACCCAGGCCACCAGCAGCCCAAACACCAGATTGACCAGCGCCGCAATCAGCGAGGCGCCGAAGGTGAGCCGGTACGACGCGAGCACGCGCGGCGCTGTCACTGCCACCCAGAACTGGTCCCAGGTGAGCGTGAAGGTCTTGAACACCAGCGCCGACAGCGGCACCAGCACGATCAGGCTCAGGTAGAGCACCGTGTAGCCCAGCGTCAGGTTGAAGCCGGGCAGCACCCGTTTCGACGCACCGTGGCGTGGACGTGAAAGCGGCGCTGCCGTGGACGGCAGCGCCGAGGATGTAACACCACTCATGATCTAAACAGGCTTGTTACGGAAGCCACCGTGGAACCGGCTTCGCCGGGCCACTGGTGTTGCCCCCGGTGAGGGGGTTGACGAAGCGACACGAAGTGCGCGGAGACTGGGGGAGAACGTCACTTGGCGCCGGGCGTGTACAGCTTGTCGAACTGGCCGCCGTCGTTGAAGTGGACCTTCTGAGCGTCGCTCAAGCTGCCGAACAGTTCCTGCACCGTGAACAACTGCAATGGCTTGAACGTCGTGGCGTACTTCTTGAGCACGGCCTCCGAGCGCGGGCGCAGCGCATGCTTGGCGGCGATTTCCTGCGCTTCGTCGGAGTACAGCCAGTTCAGGTAGGCCTTGGCCAGGTCGGTCGTGCCCTTCTTGGCCACGGTCCGCTCGACGACGGCCACCGGGTTCTCGGCCACGATGCTGATCGACGGGTAGATCGAATCGACCTTGCCGGCGCCGAACTCCCGGTCGATCGAGATCACTTCCGATTCGAAGGTGATCAGCGCATCGCCGATGTTGCGTTGCAGGAAGGCGGTCGTCGCATCGCGGCCGCCGCGCGCCAGCACCGGCGTGTTCTTGAACAGCTTGCCGACGAATTCGGCGGCCTGGGCGTCGGTGCCGCCCTTCTTCTTCACGTAGCCCCAGGCCGCGAGGTACGCGTAGCGCCCGTTGCCGCCGGTCTTGGGGTTGACGATCACCACCTGCATGCCGGGCTTGACCAGGTCGTCCCAGTCCTTGATGCCCTTGGGATTGCCCTGGCGAGTGAGGATCAGCATCGTCGAGGTGGTCGGTGCCGCGTTGTTGGGAAAGCGCTTGGCCCAGTCCTTCGCGACCACGCCCTTGTCGGCCAGGAATTCGATGTCCGTCGTCGTGTTCATCGTCACCACATCGGCGTCGAGGCCGTCCGCCACAGCCCGCGCCTGCGCGCTCGAGCCGGCGTGCGACTGGTCGATCTTCACGTCCTTGCCGGCGGTCTTCTTGTAGTGCGCGACGAAGGCGGCGTTGTAGTCCTTGTAGAACTCGCGCGCCACGTCGTACGACACATTGAGAAGGCCGTTCTGGGCGAAAGCGCTGCCGGCCGAGGCGGCAAGAACGAGGGCGGCGGCGAGGGTCTTGATTTTCGAAGTCATAGGGTTGCCAAGGTTTCTACAGGAATCAGCGACTGGAGCAAGGCAAGGCCGAGCGGCCATTCCCCGTGTCCCGAGTCGGTGTTGATGTGGCCCGCATTCTGAATGCGGACGAATTCACTGCCCCATGCGCGGGCATACGCGCCCGCCAGCCGCACGGGGCAAAAAGGATCGTTGTTGCTCGCGACGACGACGCTGCGATAAGGCAGCGCCGCGTGCGGAACCGGCGCGAAGCTCGAGAGGACTGCGCGGCGCTCCGGATCGGCCGGCGCCACCAGCAGCGCCCCCGCGACGCGCCCTGCAGCCTCGGGCGGCAGGTGCGCCGTCGCGATGCAGCCCAGGCTGTGCGCCGCAATCACGACGGGCTCCTCGCTCGACAGCACCAGGCGGGTCAGCGCGCCGACCCAGGCGTCGCGCGACGGCGTGACCCAGTCGTCCTGCACCACGCGCACCGCGTTCGGCATGCGTTCCTCCCACAGGCTCTGCCAATGGCCGGGCCCGGAGTCGCGCCAGCCGGGCACGATGACGATACGAGGTGCAGTCACTGGCAACGGCTTACTTGTTCGGCTGCGGTGTGATGCGCAGGTAGGGCTTGACGGCCTTGTAGCCCTTCGGGAAGCGCTGGGCGATCTCGGCCGGGTCCTGGATGCTCGGCACGATGACAACGTCGTCGCCGTCCTGCCAGTTCACCGGCGTCGCGACCTTGTGGCTGTCGGTGAGCTGCAGCGAGTCGATGACGCGCAGGATCTCGTCGAAGTTGCGGCCGGTGCTCGCCGGGTAGGTGAAGCTCGCGCGCAGCACGTGCTTGGGATCGATGATGAACACGCTGCGCACGGTGGCCGTGGCCGAGGCGTTCGGGTGGATCATGTCGTAGAGGTCCGACACCTTCTTGTCCGCATCGGCCAGGATCGGGAAGTTCACCGTGGTGTTCTGCGTCTCGTTGATGTCGGCGATCCATTCCTGGTGCTTGCCGACCGGGTCGACACTCAGCGCGATCGGCTTGACGCCACGCTTGGCGAACTCGGTCGACAGCGCCGCGGTCTTGCCCAATTCGGTGGTGCAGACCGGCGTGAAGTCGGCCGGGTGCGAGAACAGCACCACCCAGGAATCACCGGCCCATTGGTAGAAATCGATGGGGCCTTCGCTCGAATCCTGCGTGAAATTGGGCGCGGTGTCGCCGAGTCGAAGGGTCGCCATGGATGCTCCTGAATGGATGGGAGCGGCGATTGTGCGCAGACCTGCTCGGATAACAAACGAATATCTATTTGTTTGAATATGGCGTTTTGCGCATAAGGCGTGTCGTCGTTTCAAAACATTCGGGTGTCGCCCTGCAGATGTTCGGCCAGGAAGTCGATCAGGCGCCGCACAGCGGGCACCAGCGCGCGCCGTGCGGGGAACACCATGTGGGCAATCACCGGCGAAGGTCCCCAGCCGGCGAGCACGGGCACGAGCCGGCCGGCGTCCACGTCGGCACGGCACATGTAGTCAGGCAGCATCACGGCGCCGACACCCGCCAGGGCCGCGGGTTGCAAGGTGGCCAGATCGTCGGCCACATAGCGCGGCCGGTGCGCGTGGACGTAGATTTCCCCCTTCGGCCCTTCGAGTCGCCACTCGCTGCGCCCTTCCCCGCTCGCCGACATGGCCGCGGTCGGCAATTTCGCCAGATCAGCCGGCACCTCCACCGGCCCGTGCTGCGCCAGCAGCGCGGGGCTGGCGACCAGCACGCCCCGGCTGTTGCCGAAGGTCTTGGCGACCAGCACCGTGCTGTCTTCGATGCTCTCGCGCACGCGCAGCGCGATATCGATGCCCTCTTCGATCAGATCGACAGGCCGATTGATCACCCGCAAATCGATGTGCACCGCCGGATAGCGCGCCATGAACACGGGCATCAACTGCGCCAACCCACTATGGACGATGGTCACCGGGCAGCTGACGCGAACCCAGCCGCGCGGCTCGGTCTGCGCCTGCGCCACCGCCTCGTCGGCGGCCTGCGCCGCGTCGCGCAGTGCCGCGCAGTGCCGCAGGTACTGCTCGCCCGCAGGCGTGAGCGAGAGGCTGCGCGTGCTGCGTTGCATCAACTGCACGCCCAGCTGGGCCTCGAGCTCCGCCACCCGGCGCGACAGGCGCGACTTGGGAATACCGAGCGCCCGGCTCGCCGCCGCAAAGCCGCCCCGCTCTGCAACTTCGGCGAAATAGACCATGTCGTTGAGGTCCTGCATGCGTCACTGTCCTGTATATGGAACAAAGAAGGCAATTTTCGCCGCCTTATCAGTGACTCGCAACAAAAATAGAATTCTGCTCATGCCGGCCGATTCCAGCGCCGCACCCTGAAAGAACCAGATCATGAAGCTGCTCCACATCGATTCCAGCATCCTCGGCGCCAACTCGGTGTCCCGACAACTGACCGCCGAAGTGGTCGCCGCATGGGTCGCGGCCCATCCCGGCACAGAGGTGGACTACCTCGACCTGGTGGCCAATGCGCCCTCGCACCTCGACAGCAACTCCATTGCCGTCAAGACCGGCCTGCAGGCCGCGCCGAGCGAAGCGCAGCGCCGCGAAAACGCCATCTCCGAAGAGCTTGTGAGCCAGTTCCTGGCGACCGATGTGCTCGTGATCGGCGCACCGCTTTACAACTTCAGCATCCCGACCCAGCTCAAGGCCTGGATCGACCGGCTCGCGCAGATCGGCCGCACCGTCAAGTACACCGACAAGGGCCCGGTCGGCCTGGCCGGCGGCAAGACCGTGATCGTGGTGTCCAGCCGCGGCGGCGTGTATTCGACCAGCGAGGGCGGCCAGGCCACCGAGCACCAGGAGAGCTACCTCAAGGTGATCTTCGGCTTCTTCGGCATCACCGATGTTCGCTTTGTCCGCGCCGAAGGCGTCGCCATGGGTGAGGCGCCCAAGGCAGCGGCCCTGGCTGCGGCGCGCGCCGACATCACGGCCGTCGTGGGTCAGGCCGCCAACCAGGATCAGGCCGCCCTCGCCGCCTGATACGCGTTCCGCGCAACGACAAAAGCCCGCTCGCGCGGGCTTTTTGGCATCTGCCGGACCCGTCAGGCGTTGTGCGTCTTGACCCAGGCCACGTACTTGTCGAGCCAGGCCTGCAGGAATTGCTTGGTGCTCTCGTTCCCGATGTGGCCCTTGTCGTCGAACAGGTCGTCCTTGTTCTGGATGAAGGCCTCGGGCTGGCCGAGTGTCGGCACGTCCAGGTAGGCCAGTACGTTGCGCAGGTGCTGCTGCGCCAGCGCGGTGCCGATGGCCCCGACCGATACGCCGATCACGCCCGCCGGCTTGCCGCCCCAGACGCTTTGGCCATACGGCCGCGAGGCATGGTCGATCGCGTTCTTCAGCACGCCGGGAAACGAGCGGTTGTACTCGGGCGTGATGAACAACAGCCCTTGCGCGGCCGAGATTTCGGTCTTCAGGCGCTTCACGGAGGCGGCCTGGTTGCCGTCGTCGTCCTGGTTGTAGAGCGGCAGATCGCCGATCTCGACGTGCTCGAAAGTGAACTCCGGCGGCGCGAGGTGCGCGAGTGCCAGTGCCAGCTTGCGATTGAAGGAGTCCTTACGCAGGCTGCCGATGACGACGGCGATCTTGAATTGGCTCATGGGTTCTCCGGTGAAAGTAAGGCGGGACCACGCACGTTACCAAAGGCGCGCATCATCGACAGCCCGGTATGGATTTCAGGAGCAGGACGCATGCGGTTTCTCGTGGTGGGTGCAGGCGCACTCGGTGGCTATTTCGGCGGACGGCTCCTGGCCGCACAGCGCGACGTGACGTTCTTGCTCCGGCCGCGTCGTGCCGCGCAGATCGCGCGTACCGGTCTCGTGGTGCGCAGTGCCATGGGCGACTTGCACCTGGCGGCGCCGCGCCATGTGCTCTCGGAGGACATCGACGCGCCCTATGACGTCGTCATCGTCGGCTGCAAGGCTTACGACCTGGCCGAAACCATGGATTCCTTCGCGGCTGCGGTCGGGCCGGACACGGTGGTGCTGCCGGTGCTCAACGGCATGGCTCATGTGGACCAATTGGCCGACCGCTTCGGTCGCGACAAGGTGCTGGGCGGCTACTGCATGATTTCAGCCACGCTCGACGACGAAGGCAGCGTGGTGCACATCGGCGACATGCATGCCCTCACCTTCGGCGAACTCGACGGGTCCGCCTCGGCCCGCGTCGCAGCGATCGCGGCCGAATTCGAGGGCACACGGTGCGACGCCAAAGCCAGCACCACCATCCTCCAGGAGATGTGGGAAAAGTGGGTGTTCATCGCCTCGCTGGCCGGCATCACGAGCCTGATGCGGGCGACGGTCGGCGACATCGTCGCGGCGGGCGGCAAGGACGTGGCGCTTGCGCTGTTCGATGAGTGCAGCGCCATCGCCGCGCATCACGGCTTCGCGCCGAGGCCGGCGGCCATCGAGCGCGGGCATGCGATCCTCACGACCGTCGGCTCGCCGCTCACCGCGTCCATGTACAAGGATGTGGCACGTGGTGCGGCGGTCGAGGCCGATCACATCCTGGGCGATCTGCTCCGCCGCGCGCCCGCTGCTTCATCGAACGCCGGCCCCTCCGTGCTGCGAACGGCGTATGCGCATTTGAAAGCGTACGAGGCGCAGCGCACGCGGCTGGCGAGCGCCGCGGCGGCTACGACTTGAGGATCGTCTCGCCGCGCAGGGTCCCGTGGTCCTGCACGTTGAAGCTGTGCCGCTTCCAGCCGGCCCAGGTCCGGCGGAAGTTGATCAGCGACACGAAGTAATACACCACCTTGAACATGAAGAGCGATCGGCGGTAGCCGGGCGCGGGTTCGAGGTCCGCCGCCAGCAGGGACATCAGGCCCTGCTTCGCGTTGAAGACGTTCTTGGGGTGCATGAACATGTCGCGGATCGTCGGGTTCGTCACCCGGTAGATGAACCACGAATAGTCGCGCGGGCCCTCGCGCATCTTCTTCTCGACCGCCTGTCGCGCGGCCGGCAGCGCGGCCGGGTTGTCGAGCGCCGTCGCCACCATCTTCGCGCCGTCGAATGCGCTCTGCATCGCGAGGAACACGCCTGAAGAGAACATCGGATCGATGAAGGTGAACGCATCGCCCAACATCAGGTAGCGGTCGCCCGTGGCGTGCGTGCTCGAGTAGGCGAAGTTGCCGGTGGCATGCACCGCGTCGTCGACCAGCGTCGCGTCTTTCAGGCGGTCGTGCAGCTCCGGGCACATCGCGATGGTGTCGTAGAAGTAATCCTTCAGCGGCTTGTCACGCGCCTTCAGGTAATAGGCCCAGCACACGGCGCCGACGCTGGTCGTGCCGTCGGCCAGCGGGATGAACCAGAACCAGCCGTGCTGGAACCAGCAAATGCTGATGTTGCCCTCGCGCTTGCCTTCCAGCCGGCGCGCGTTGCGGAAATGCCCGAACAGCGCGGTGCTGTTGTGCTTGGGGTTCTTCTTCTTGCTCTTGAACTTGTTGGCCAGCACCGTGTCGCGCCCGCTCGCATCGACCACAAAGCGCGCTCGCCACGTCCGCTGCGCACCGTCGTCCAGCACGGCCCGCACCGTGGCGCCGTCGGCGTCGAAATCGACCTGGCGCACATGCGCGCCTTCCAGGGTGACGGCGCCTTCCTTTGTGGCGTGCCGGAACAGGATCTCGTCGAGCTCCGAGCGCCGCACCTGCCAGGCCGAATCCTTGGTGGGGTCCCAGCCTTCGGCGAAGTCGACGTAGCTGCAGTAGTCGAGGTCGGGCGGCACGAATTCAATGCCGTACTTGGGCATGCCGATCTTGTCGACCTGCTCGCGTACGCCAAGTTGATCGAACAGCTCGACGTTGCCCGGCAGCAGCGATTCGCCGATGTGAAAGCGCGGGTGGTGTTCTTTTTCCAGCAGCACCACCTGCCGGCCTTGCCGCGCCAGCAGCGTCGCGATGGTCGAACCCGCCGGCCCGCCGCCGACCACCAGCACATCGCAGGTTTGCATATCAGCCGTCGTGTCCATGCTCGCATCCGCCATCAGCCGCACCTTGTTGTCATCTTGTCGAACCCGCTATTTTGCGGCGTCCGCGCCGGGTGCCCGGCGCCCCGCAAGGTTCAGCACGGCGAGCGGGGTTGCAGGCTGGCCTGCGACACGCTCGCGCCGGCCGGCACGTCGTCGGTGATCCAGACATTGCCGCCGATGGTGGCGCCCTTGCCGATGGTCACGCGCCCCAGGATGGTCGCGCCTGCGTAGATCACCACATCGTCTTCGACCAGCGGATGGCGCGGCATGCCCTTTTGCAGATTGCCCTCGGCATCGGTCGGGAAGCGCTTGGCGCCGAGCGTCACCGCCTGGTACACCCGCACGCGCTTGCCGATGATGGCCGTTTCGCCGATCACCACGCCCGTGCCGTGATCGATGAAGAAACCCGCGTCGACCTGCGCGCCCGGATGGATGTCGATGCCCGTCTGGCTGTGCGCCAGCTCGGCCACGATGCGCGCAAGCAGCGGCAGGCCCAGCCGGTAGAGCCGGTGCGCCAGCCGGTGATGGATCATCGCCAGGATGCCCGGGTAGCACAGCAGCACCTCGTCGACGCTGCGCGCGGCCGGGTCGCCCTGGTAGGCGGCCATCACATCGCCGTCGAGCAGCCGGCGGATGCCCGGCAGCGAAGCGCCGAAATCGCGCACCGTGGCAGTGGCACGGGCCTGAACCGCCGGGTCGTCGCGCGCTTCGTGGCGCGCCACGTAATGCATCTCGAGCGTGGCCTGCGTGTGCAGCGACTGCAAGGCCGAATCCAGCGTGTGCCCGACGTAGAAATCCTCGCTCTCGTGGCGCAGGTCCGGCGGACCGAGCCGCATCGGGAACAGCGCGCCCTTGAGCGATTCGACCACCTGCGCCATCGCGTCGCGCGACGGGAATTCCCGCCCGACCGGCTCGCGCGAACGCCGCTGCGAATCGCGCCACTCATCGCGGACAGCGTGCAGCGCCTGCACGATTTCACCGACTTCGAATTGAGACATTGATATTTCCTCCAGCCGCCTATTGTTGCGGCTGTCGCCAGGGCGCGCCGATCCTTCGGATGGTTCCCTTATTTGCTTCCAATGAATCGGTTGTTCCTGTCGCGGGCGCTTATTCGGAAAATCAACTTTCAACGCCAGCGTCTGGCGATGTGTCTGCGCTTCCATGAACTTCCAACAACTGCGCTCGGTGCGCGAGGCCGTGCGCTGCGGCTTCAACCTCACCGAAGTCGCCTACACACTGCACACCTCCCAGCCAGGCGTCAGCCGGCAGATCCGCGAACTGGAGGAAGAACTCGGCATCGAGCTGTTCGTGCGCGCCGGCAAGCGCCTCACGGGGCTGACGGAGCCGGGCAGCCACGTGCTGCCGATCATCGAACGCATGCTGATGGAGAGCGCGAACCTGCGCCAGGCCGGCCAGGAATTCGTCGCGCAAGACAGTGGGCTGCTGTCGATCGCGGCCACCCATTCGCAGGCGCGCTACGCCATGCCGGTGGCGGTGCAGGAGTTCCGCATCCAGTTTCCCAACGTGAAGCTGCACCTGCATCAGTGCTCGCCCAAGCAGATCGCGCAGATGCTGCTTTCTGGCGAAGTCGACGTCGGCATCGCGACCGAGGCGCTCACCGAGTACCCGCAACTCGTGGCCCTGCCCTGCTACCGCTGGACCCATTCGGTGATCGTGCCGCCCGGCCATCCGCTGCTCGATGCACCGCTGACGCTGGAGGCGCTGGCCGCCTGGCCGCTGATCACCTACGACAACGGCTTCACGGGCCGCAACCGCATCGACGAGGCCTTCGAGCAGCGCGGCCTGCATCCGAACATCGCGCTTGCGGCCATGGATGCCGACGTGATCAAGACCTATGTCGAGCTCGGGCTGGGCGTCGGCATCGTGGCCGGCATCGCCTACGACGCCGAGCGCGACCTGACGCTACGCTCCCTCGACGCCGGCCGCCTGTTCGGCATCAACTTGACGCGCCTGGCGATCCGCCGCGGCAGCTACCTGCGCAAGTACGTCTACGCCTTCATCGAATCCTTCGCGCCGACGTTGACGCGCGCGGTGGTCGAGCAGGCGCTCGGTGACCAGGGCAAGGCCGCCGAAGCCTCGCACTACGAGATCTGAGCGGCGGCTCCGCCGCAGGGCCTCAGGTCGCGCGGAAGATGATTTCTTTCATCCGCGCCAGCTTGGGCGCCACGACCGGAATGGTCAGCATCGTGCTCGCCACCGCCATGAGGAGCAGCGCGGTGAACGCTTCGTTGGTGATGATGGCTTTGTCGAGCAGCACGTTGGCGAAGATGATCATGATCAGGGCCTTGGTCTGCAGGAGCCAGCCGATGAGCGAGCCCTCGCCGGGCTGCCAGCGCAGGATCCGGCCGGCCAGGTGCGTGCCGATCAGCTTGCCGCCGACCGAGGCCACCAGCAGCACCGCGGCCACCACGAAGACCGCGCTGCCGCCGACCTGCCAATCGGTGCGCAGCCCGGTGCTCAGGAAGAACACCGGCATGAGGACCAGCAGGACGTTGTGGCGCAGCCAGTCCATCTGTTGCTGGTCGAACCATTCGGCGTCCATGACCGCGCCGGCGATGAAGGCGCCGACCATGTAGTGCAGCCCGCACCAGTCGGCGCCGAGCCCGCAGGCCGCCAGCCAGATCAGGCCCGCATACCAGCGGTCTTTGGCCGGGATGCGCACCATGAGCCAACGCAGCCCGGCGCTCGCCAGCGCGAAGACCGCCAGAAACGCGGCCTGCTTGCCCACGCGCCCCCAGTCCATCAGGATCAAGGCCAGCACACCCCAGATCGCGATGTCGTCGACGCTCGCGTAGCGCAGGATGCGCTGCCCGATCGGCTGGCGCAGGATCTCGATCTTCTCCATCAGCAGGATCAGGATCGGCAAGGCGGTCACGGCGCAGGCCATGCCGATACCGAGCACGAACTGCCAGGTCAACGCCTTGGCGCCGATCCAGCCGGGGTACATGAGCATGCCGATGGCGGCAATGCTGCCGAAGAGCAAGGGCACGCCCAGCGCCAGGCCCGCCGTCACACCGCTCTCGTAGCGATGCGCCCATGCCTTCTTGAGGTCGAGCTCGATGCCGGCAATCCAGACGAAGATCATCACCGCCCACAAGGCGATGCCGTTGAGCCACTGGATCACCGACGGGTTGAAGACGAAGGTGTAGTAATCGGGAAACGCGGCCCCCAACACGCCCGGCCCGAGCAGGATGCCCGTGATGATCTGCACCACCACCAGCGGCGCGAAGTAGTCGGTGCGGCCGAGCCGCCAGATCAGGTACGGCGCGGCAAAGATGATCAGCATCGCGATCAGGAAAATCTCGGGGGTGCTCATGGGCAATCTGGCGTTGTTGTGAACCGCCCGATTGTCCGCGAGCCGGATGGCGCCGGCTGGCGCCCTGCGCTCAGGCCACGATGCTTCGCGCCAGGCGCTGACCGATGATGGCTTCGGCCTCGGCCATGATGCGGTCGATCAGTTCCTTCACGGTCGGCACGTCGTGGATCAGGCCGGCCACCATGCCGCACGACCAGGCGCCCGCGTCCATCGCACCCTCGCGCATGATCTTCGGGTAGACGCCGGCCACCTCTTCGATGATGTCCTCGAACTTCAGGTTCGCGCCCAAGTCCTTTTCTTTCTGGATCAGGCGATCGACCGCATCGTTCTTGAGCACGCGTTCGGTGTTGCGCAGCGACCGCATCACGAGGCGCGTGTCGAGTTCGCTGGCTTCGACGATGGCGCGCTTGACGTTCTCGTGCACCGGCGCCTCTTTCGTGGCGATGAAGCGCGTGCCCATGTTCATGCCCTCGGCGCCCAGCGCCATCGCGGCGACCAGCGAGCGCCCATCAGCCATGCCGCCCGAGGCGACAAACGGGATCTTCAGTTCTTCGGCGGCGCGCGGCAGCAGGATGAAGTTGGGCACATCGTCTTCGCCCGGGTGGCCACCGCATTCGAAGCCGTCGACGCTGACCGCATCGCAACCGATGCTCTCGGCCTTCAGCGCGTGGCGCACCGAGGTGCACTTGTGGATGACCTTGACACCCGCCTCGTGCAACGCCGGCAGCCACTTCTGCGGGTTGTTGCCCGCGGTTTCCACGGCCTTGATGCCGCCGTCGAGGATGGCCTTGATGTAGCCCGGGTAGTCGGGCGAGCTCACGGTCGGCAGGAAGGTCAGGTTCACGCCGAAGGGCTTGTCGGTCATCTCGCGGCAGCGGCGGATTTCCTCGGCCAGCAGTTCGGGCGTGCGCTGCGTGAGGCCGGTGATGATGCCCAGGCCGCCGGCGTTCGACACGGCGGCCGCCAGCTCGGCGAAGCCGACGTAGTGCATGCCGCCCTGGATGATGGGGTGCTGGATGCCGAAGAGTTCAGTGATGCGTGTCTTCATGGGTGCTTTCCTGGGGAGATCGGGGGAACAGGTAAATCTCAGCGTCTCAGCGGCCGACAAAAGCCGGTTCGCGCTTTTCGACGAACGCGCGGCTGGCCTCGCGGTGGTCTTCGGTCTGGCCGCAATGGACGTGGTGCGTTGCCTCGAGGTCGAGGCAGTCGTCCACCTCGCCGGCCATCGCGCGGTTCAGGTTTTCCTTCATGTAGCGGTACGCCACGGTCGGGCCGCTGGCGAGGCGCCGCGCGAGCTCCTGCGTGCGGGCCACCAGGTCTTCGGGCGCGGCGACCCAGTTGGTCAGGCCGAGGGCCAGCGCCTCGTCGGCGCTGACGCGCTCCGACAGCAGGTACAGCTGGCGCGCCTTGGCGGCGCCGACCAGCTGCGTCATGAAATAGGTACCGCCGTAATCGCCCGAGAAGCCGACGCGCGCGAACGCGGTCGTCATGATCGCCGTGCTGGCCATGATGCGCAGGTCGCAGGCCAGTGCGAGCGACAGGCCCGCGCCCGCCGCGGGGCCGGGCAACGCGGCGATGGTGGGCTTGGGCATTTTGAAGAGCCGGCCAGCCGTTTCGCGCTGGTTCACGCGCTGCACGTGGATCGCCTGGTCGATGGTCAAGGCACCGACCGTGCCGTCACCGGCGCTGGCCATGCCCTTGACGTCGCCACCGGCGCAAAAGCCCTTGCCGGCACCCGTCAGCACGATGCACTTGACCGCCGGATCGAACTCGGCCGCAGCCAGTTGCTTTTGCAGCGCAAAGTTCATCTCGCGCGACATCGCATTGCGCGCTTCGGGCCGGTTCAGCGTGAGCGTGAGCACGCCGGCATCCAGCGATGCGAGCAGATCGGGGGTGCCGGTGTCGAGCGAAGTAGCGGTCATTGGTCGCGGGGGTTGATTGCGGTTCGAAGCCCGCATTCAACGACATCTGCGACCGCCCGGGCGTCGCGCACCCGACAGAATTGCCGCGCGCTGCTCTGCTTGGCTCGCGTCAGCTCAGCGCTGCGGTCCCCACGTGCGCGCCATCAGCCGCTTGCGCCCGGCGCGGTTGGGCGCCGAAGGCTGCGGCGGACGGGTGCTCGCTCAGAAGACAACCACGCCATCGCTGTCCATGGCGACCTGTCGGCCCGGGGCGAACGCGATCCCTCCAAAGCGCAGTTCTACGCCGACCTCTCCGACGCCCGCGTTGCCGCCTCTGGCGGGCACGCCGCCGAGCGCGAACACGGCGATGGCCAGCTGCCCCAGCGCATCGACGTCCCGCACCGCGCCATTGACCAGGACCCCGGCCCAGCCGTTCTGCGCGCCGAGGCGCGCCATGTTGTCGCCCAGAATGGCGACG
Organism: Variovorax sp.; assembly: GCA_004210915.1. Lineage (GTDB taxonomy): Bacteria > Pseudomonadota > Gammaproteobacteria > Burkholderiales > Burkholderiaceae_C > Variovorax. The sequence goes on from SEGS01000002.1 coordinate 86,376, forward strand.
CGAACCAGGCCGCCCGCATCGACCACGAGGATGCGCCCTTCACCCGGTTGACCCAACTGCTGCCGGACCAGCGCGGCGTCTTCAAAGGCGCGCACGGTGGCGATCGGGCCAGAAGCCGCCCGGCGCCCGCCGAACGAGCGCATCGGTGCCAGGCACACCTGCGCATCGGCGCCCAGCCGGTCGCACAAGTCGGCGGTCTTCAGGGTCTGCATGGTCACGGCGGTTCAGTCCAGCGTCGCGCCCGACTGCTTTACCAGCTTCTGGTGCTTGATCTGCTCGGCTTGGAAGAACGCGGGCGCAGCGTCGGGCCCGGTATCGAGCACCATCAGTCCCTGTCCGGCGAGCGCCGTCTGCGCTTCGGGCGACGCCAGCGCGGTCTTCATCGCGGCGGCATAGCCATCGACGAGCGGCTTCGGCAGGCCCGACGGGCCGATCAACGCAATCCAGGCGTCGAAGCTGTACTTGGGCACACCGGCTTCCGCCATCGTTGGCACGTCGGGCAGCGCCGTTGAACGACTGGACGTGGACACAGCCAGCGCGCGAAGCGTGCCCGATTTGACATGCGGCGCCACCTGCGAGACCGACACGAAACCCAGCTGCACCTGTCCGCCGATGAGATCGGTGATGAGAGGCCCCGTGCCTCGGTAGGGGACATGCCTCATGTCGATGCCCGCCTCGCTCACCATCAGTTCACCGGCCAGATGCAGGGTGCTGCCATTGCCTGCAGAACCATAGTTCAGGGCACCGGGTTTTGCCTTCGCATGGGCAATCAGCTCCTTCACGGTTTTCACGGGCAGCGCGGCATTGACGACCAGCACCAGCGGCACCGTCGCCAGCACGGCGATGGGCGTGATGTCCTTCAGACCGTCGTAGGGAATGGTCTTGTAGATGCCCGGATTGATCACGTGGTTGGACGAGATCATGCCGAGCGTGAGGCCGTCCTTCGGCGCTTTCACGATCTGCGTGGTGCCGGGGATGCCGCCCGCGCCAACGAGGTTTTCGACCACCACCGGATGGCCCGTCGCCCTGCCGAAGCCCGGGCCGAGGGCGCGTGCCACCGCGTCGACGGTGGAGCCCGCCGCGAGCGGCACGATCATCCGGATCGGCTTGTCGGACGCCGCGGGCTGTGCGGCCGCGCCGAGCGATGTGGCGAGAAGCGCCGCCGTCGCCGTGGTGGCGAACATGCGCCGTGTGAGCTGAAAGTTCATCGTCTGTCTCCTTTGTTTGTCTTCAAGTGCCGGCGCTGCAGCGCGTCGAACGAAAGCAGTTCGCCGGCAATGGCGCTGGCCGCCACGGTCGGTGGGCTTGCCAGCCACACCTGCCCCGGTCCGCCTCGGCCCGGAAAGTTGCGGTTGATGGCGCTGACGGTCACCTGCTCCGCACTGCTGGAGCCGCCCGGGCCGCAGTTGCCGCAGGCCCCGCACGAGGGTTGCAGGATGCGTGCGCCCACGCGCTCGAAGGCGTCGAGGTAGCCCGCGGCCATGCAGTGATCGCGCACCGCCGTCGTGCCGAACTGCAGATACAGCTGCACATGCGGCGCGACGCGCAGGCCCCGGTCGGCCGCCCAGCGCAGCACCGCGTGGTAGTGATCGAAATCCTCGCGCTTGCCCGCCGTGCACGACCCGCCATAGGCAATGTCAATGCGTACGTTGTCGGGCAGCGTCGACAAGGGAAAGCCGTTGCCCGGATCGCCGGGTGACGCCACCATGGGCGGCACGGCTGCACAGTCGATGTGCAGCGTTTCGGCATAGACCGCGCCCTCGTCGCTCTGCATCCAGTCCTCGAGCTCGAAGTCGACCCCGCGACGCTCGCGCAGGAACCTCACTGTCTCGGCGTCGGGCGCGACGATGCCGGTGAAGCCGCCCAGCTCTGCCGTCATGTTCGTGAGGGTGGCGCGCTCGTCGGTGGCGAGTTGCGCGATCGCCTCGCCCGTGAACTCGAACACCTTCCCGACGCCGCCACCCGCGCGGATCAGGGGCTGCGCCAGCAGATGGAGCACCACGTCCTTGGCCGTCACGCCCGGCTTCAACCGGCCGTCAAGCACGATGCGCAAGGACTGCGGCACGGTCAGCCGCACCGCGCCGGTGACGAAAGCGTTTGCCATATCGGTGGTGCCGACGCCAAAGGCCACGCAACCGAGCGCGCCGCTGTGCGGCGTGTGCGAATCGGTGCCGACCACCAGTTGGCCTGGCAGCGCGTAGTGCTCGGCGACCATGGCATGCGAGATGCCGGCGACGTTGCTGCCGTCGTCGGCCGCTGCCTCCGCCTCGGTCAGCGTGCGGTGCATGCGCAAGCCGTAGTCGGCGGCGAATGCGCGCTGCGCGTCGACCATGCGGTGCACATTCGGCACCAGCCCGCCGCGCACGTGCGCGGGGCTTTCCTCGACATAGGAGGTGTGGTCTTCGAACACCACGATCGACGCCGGCTGGTGCAGCGCCAGCGGGCGACCGAAGCTGGCGTGCAGCATGTGCGCGGCCATGCCGGTGTAGTACTCGTGGATGAAGCGCCAGTCGGCTCGCACGAAGGCGCCATCGCCGGGCGCCGGGTTGGCGGCGGTCAGCTCGGTGGAAAGCGCGTGCCGTGCCACGATCTTCTCGAACAGCGTGCGCGGCCGTTGGTCATCGGCCTGCGGCGCGAAGCGGATGTTCTGCATGTGCTGCTGGCCGAACCGAAGCAGCCCGCCGCTCTGCAGGATCGCTGCCGCCAGCGCGTCGCGCCCGGCGACCAGTTCCTCGATCGCGATGGGCTCGCCGGCCGCGATGCGTGCAACCAGGCCGAAGTCGGTCGAGGTGAACAGGCCGATGTTGTCGGCGTTTTGCCGGTAGATGCGTTCGAAGCTTTCGGCGATGACCAGGCGCACGCCCGCGAGCTTCTCGGCCGCCGGACTGTGTTCGCGCGATGAGCCCTTGCCGTAGCGCTTGCCCGCAACCACCACCTCCAGCCCGCCGTTGCGAACCGCATCGACGCCGATGGGCGACTCGCCGCCGGTGGTGAAGCCGGTGTACGGGTAGCGGCCCAGTTTGTCGTCGTAGTGCGTGAGGATGGCGATCGGCGTGATCTCGTCGGTCGAGACGTCATCGCGCAGTGGCAGCGCGTCGGCCAGCGCCAAGGTGTCGCCACCGAGTGCGCGCTCGACCGTCGCCGCTGACTGGCTCAAGAAGAGGACGCGCGGCGAGAAACGGATTGCTGGCGTGGAGGCTGGCATGCCCCATGGTCGCGCCGGGTGCCCTGCCCGCCAAGCGCCCGCTCGACACGGGGGCTCTCGCAAAACGCGAGATCGGGATTTACCCGCAAAGCGCGTCGATGAGCGCCTGGGTGGCGCGCGGCTGCGGCGTGCGGCGCAGCGCGTAGAGATTCAGGTTGCGCGCGGCCCACGGCTCGGCGAGTGGTCGGCGCACGAAGCGCGATGTGCCCGCGTACGCCGCCGTCGCGCTTTGCGGCACCACGGCGATGCCCAGCCCGGCCTCGACCATGCGGCACACCGCGTCGAAACTGCTGACCGACACCGTTGGCGCGAACCGTATGGCCAGTGCCTCGGCACGCTCATGCAGGGACCGGTCGAGCGCACCGCCCTGATGGACGCCGATGAGCGGATGCGCCAGCGCCTGCGCGAAGCCGATCGCCGCCTCGCCCGCGAGGGCATGACCGGCAGGGAGCACCACATGCAGCGGGTCGCTCTCGAAATGCCAGGAGACGAGGCCGGCCGGCACGGGCGCCTCGACACCCACGCCGACGTCGGCGCGGTCGTCCAGGCACGCGCGGATCACGTCCCGCGTGTCTTCCTCATGCAGCAACACCGTCACGCCCGGGTACTGCGCCATGAAGCGTTGCAGCCGCTCGGGCAGGAACCCGATCACGGCCGACATGTTGGCGTAGAGCCGCACCGTGCCGCGCACCTCGTCACCCTCGCTCTGCACTTCGCGCACCAGCGCCTGCAGGTCGTCGTCGAGCTTCACACCGCGCGCAAACACGAGCCGTCCCGCATCGGTCAACGCCACGCCGCGCGGCGAGCGAACCAGCAACGGGGTACCGAAAGCGTGTTCGAGATCCGCCAGCCGGCGACTCAGCGCCGATGGCGCAATGTGCTCCTGCTCGGCCGCGCGCACGATCGAGCCCGCGCGGGCGGCGGAGACGAACAGACGGACGCTGTAGGGATCGATGCGACGGGTCAAGGGGCGGTCCTGACGGAGCCCCGCATTCTGCAGCGTGAACCGCGTCCGCAGAAAACCGTGCCGCGCCTCAGCGCTGCTGCCCCCACCTGCGCACCGTCAGCCGCTCCAGCGTCGCGAAGCCCAGGCTCTCGATGGCCAGGCCGATGAGCACGACCATGGCGAGGCCGGCGAACACCTTGTCGGTGTAGAGCTCGTTGCGGTTCTGGAAGATGTACCAGCCGAGGCCGCCCTTGCCCGACGAGGCGCCGAACACGAGCTCCGCCGCGATCAGCGTGCGCCAGGCAAAGGCCCAGCCGATCTTCAAACCCGACAGGATGGCCGGCAGCGCCGCCGGCACCAGGATCTGCAGCACGTAGCGCAGGCCCTTCAGGCCGTAGTTGCGCCCTGCCATGCGCAGCGTTTCGGGCACGCCCTGGAAGCCCGCATAGGTGTTGAGCGCCAGCGGCCACAGCACCGAATGGATCAGCACGAACACCAGGCTGCCTTTGCCCAGGCCGAACCACAGCAGCGCCAGCGGCAGCAGCGCGATGGCCGGCAAGGGGTTGAACATGGAGGTGAGCGTGCTCAGCAGGTCGCGGCCGATCTGCGTCGATACCGCCAGCGTGGTGAGCGCAAAGGCCAGCAGCACGCCCGCGACGTAGCCCTGCAGCAGCACGCTGAAGGAAATCGCCACCTTCCCGATCAGTTCGCCCGACGCGAGGCCTTCGACCAGCGCGCGCGCCGTGGCGGTGAAGGTCGGCAACAACAGGTCGTTGTCCTGCCAGCGCGCGGCCAGCTCCCACAGCACGGTGAGCACGACCAGGATCAGGCCGCGGCGCAGCCAGCCCTGCGCCCACAGCCGGGTCGCGAAAGGCAAGGCGCGCTCGACCGGCACGGCGGTAAAGGGCTCGAGCCGGTGCTCGTACTCGGGCCGGATGGGCGGTTGCAGCGCGCTCATGCGGCGGCGCCTTCCCGTGCGTCATCCCGGAGGTTCTCTTCCTCGAACAGCATGTCGTGAATCCGTTGCGCCGTCGACTGGAACGCCTCGCTGCCGAGGCTGCCGAGCGTGAAGTCGTGGCTGTTAATCTCGGCGCGCATGCGCCCCGGGTGCGGCGACAGCAGCGCGATGCGGCTGCCGACCACCAGCGCCTCTTCGATCGAGTGCGTGACGAAGAGCAGCGTGAAGCGCACCTCGTCCCACAGCGCGAGCAGCTCTTCCTGCATCTTGCGGCGCGTGAGCGCGTCGAGCGCGGCGAAGGGCTCGTCCATCAGCAGCACCCTGGGCTGCATGGCCAGCGCCCGCGCGATCGCCACGCGCTGCTTCATGCCGCCCGACAGCTGGTGCGGATGCACGTCGGCGAACTTGGTCAGGCCCACCTTGTCGAGGTAGTGCAACGCGCGCTCGGCCGCTTCCTTGCGGCCCAGCGTGCGCGAGGCCAGGAGCGGAAACATCACGTTTTGTTTGACCGTTTTCCACGGCGGCAGCTGGTCGAACTCCTGGAACACGACGATGCGGTCCGGCCCCGGCGCGTGCACCACCCGGCCCGCCAGGCGGATCTCGCCCTCGACCGGCGCGATGAAGCCACCGATGGCCTTGAGCAGCGTCGACTTGCCGCAACCCGAAGGCCCGAGCAGCACGAAGCGCTCGGCCTCGTGCATGTCGAAGCTCACGCGGTGGGTGGCGCGCACCACGCGCTCGGGCGTCCGGTACTCCAGGCTCACGCCGTCGACTTGCAGCAGCGGCGCGTCCGCGCGCTGCGTCGCCGCGGCGGTGGGCGCCAGGCTGCTGCCCGGTTCACGCAGCGGCGCCCGAAGGAAGCCGCGTCGCAGCGCGAGGTTCGACGACACCTCAGCTGCCCGATGCGGTGCGCGCGTCGTCGAAGAAGTAGTCCTTCACCGAAGCCGGCTTGTTCTTGATGGCGCCCACGCGGTGCAGGAACTCGCCCAGGCCCAGGGTGTTCTGCGGCGCGATCTTGAACTGCACTTCGGGGTTCTTGATGATCTTGAGCAGCAGTGCGCGGTCGGTCTTGGCGCCGGTCACGCGCAGGTAGGTGTCGGCCGCCTTCTCGGGATTGGCCGTGACGAACTGGGCCGCCTCGTCCAGTGCGTCGACGAAGGCCTTGTAGGTCTTCGGGCTCTCGTTGCGGAATTTCTCGGTGGCGTACAGCACCGTGGCCGAGGCCGGGCCGCCCAGCGCGTCGTACGAGTTCAGCACGATGCGCGCGTTCGGGTTTTCGGCCAGCTCCTGCTCCTGGAACGGCGGGTTGCCGAAGTGGGCGGAGATCTCGGTGCCGCCCTTGATGATGGCGGCCGCGGCATCCGGGTGCGGCAGCGCGACCTGGATCTTGTCGAGCTTGTTGAATTCCTTGTCGCCCCAGAGCTTGGCCGACGCGACCTGCAGCACGCGCGACTGCACCGACACGCCCACGGCCGGCAGCGCGATGCGGTCCCTGTCGGTGAAGTCCGCGATGGTCTTCACGTTCGGGTTGTTGCTGACCAGGTAGTACGGGAAGTTGCCCAGCGAAGCCACGCCCTTGACGTTCTGCTTGCCCTTGGTGCGGTCCCAGATGGTGAACAGCGGGCCGACGCCGGCGCCGGCGATTTCGATGTTGCCCGACAGCAGCGCGTCGTTGACCGCCGAGCCGCCCGAGAGCTTGACCCATTCCACCTTGGCATCGACGCCGGCCGCCTTGGCGTGCTTCTCGATGAGCTTCTGGTCTTCGGCCACGTTGAGCAGCAGGTAGACGATGCCGAACTGCTGGGCGATGCGGATCTGCCCTTCGGCGTGCGCGGCGAGGCTGCCGAAGGCCAGGCCGAGGCCGGCGACGAGTGCGATGGATTTGCGGCGGAAGATGTTCATGTCGGTCAATCAGTCAATCGGTGTTCAGAAAGGCGTATCGCCCTGGATCGTGGTTCGGTTGAGCCTGCGGCGCAGGTGATCGGGGGTGCCGGCTGCCAGGTGCATCAGCGAGCGGTTGTCCCAGAAGACGAGGTCGTGCGGCTTCCAACAATGGCGATAGACGAACTCCGGCTTCACGCTGTGCGCGAACAGCTCGGCCAGCAGCGCATCGCCCTCCTCCTTCGGCAGCCCGACGATGCCGGTCGTGAAATGCTCGCTGACGAAGAGCGCCTTCTTGCCCGTTTCGGGGTGCGTGCGCACGACGGGCTGAACGGCCGGCGCGACCTGGTCGATCTGCGCCTGTGAGAGTTTCGGCCGCCACGGGTTCTTCGCGCGCAGTTCTTCGTACTTGGCCAGGTAGCTGTGCTCCGCCTTCAGCGGCAGGATGCGCCGCTGCAGCTCGGGGCTCAGCGCTTCCCATGCCAGGTGCTGGTCGGCGAACAGCGTGTCGCCGATGCCGTCCCCCGGCAGCTCCTGCGCGTGCAGCAGCGAACCCAGGCTGGGCTGCGGCTTGTACGAGATGTCGGAATGCCAGTACACGCCCGCGTCACCGAGACCGATCGGCTCGCCGTTCTCCTTGATGTTCGAGACGATCAGGATCTCTGGGTGCTTGGGCAGCTGGAACTGGTGCAGCACATGGATCTCCAGCGGGCCGAAGCGGCGGCTGAAGGCGATGTGATCGGCCGGCGACACCTGCTGGTCGCGGAACACCACCACGTGGTGGTCGAGGTGCGCGCGATGGATGCGCGCGAAGTCGGCGTTGCTGATGGGTTGGGAGATGTCGAGGCCGACGATTTCGGCGCCGACCGGCGCATCGAAGGGGCGCACCTCGAAGGCCTGGGTAAGCACGGCAGGGGCAAGAGCGGCTGTCATGCCGCGAACTGTAGGCGGCCTCCCTCAGTTGGGAAACGACCGATTTCTTGCTTGCTTATGCGGAAAACATCCTAGGCGGAGTTTCAGACAAAAAGTGCCTCTACCGCCCGTCCTGCCTGCGCGAGCAGCTATCAAATAGATAGCATCAACCGGAACTTTCAGCGCAATACAGGGCGATGGTGCCGCTACTCAATCGGATCTTTGCAGCGCCTTGGAATGTCTATCGCATCGCGCGCAGTACCCCCGAGTGCTGCAAGGCGTTTGCTCGCTTGCACTCGCACGAAGGTCTCGATGGCTACTCGGAAGAGGTCCGCTTTGTCCATGTTCGGGTCGGCGACGTCCAGCGCGCGCTCGTACAGGGCGTCGTCAATGGTGACGGTGGTTTGCATACAGGCTCCACATCAATGTTGTCACCAGTGTCCATGAACGCGAGCGTTCAGAAAACCCGCGCCTTGACCTTCAACCCCACCCAGATCGCCAAGAACATCGCCGCCCCGAACACCCATCCAGACAGCGCGCCCGCCATGCCGCCGGACAGCAGCGTGCCGATGGTGCAGCCCAGCCCGGTCATGGCGCCCCAGCCCAGCAGCACGCCGCCGCCCAGGCCGCGCGCGGCGTCGCGCCAGGTGGGCCAGCGCGGCGCGAACTGGCGGCTGGCGAGGGCTGCGGCGAAGGCGCCACCGACCAGGCCGGCCAGCAGCAGCGCGTTGGGCGTGAGCCAGGTGGTGGGCGGCAGCGTGGCGCAGCCGGCGAAACCGTCGAGCCCGTTCAGCCGCTCGGGAATCCAGCCCTGCTGGTCGGCCACCGAGCGCGCAGCGCTGCCCAGCGTGGCCGTCACGCCGAGTGGCCGCATGCGCACGATGGCGAAGGCGCCGATCAGGCCGACGGCCAGGCCGCCGCTCCAGTAGGCCCAGCGCCCCTGCCAGAGCCGCGCCCAAACCTCGCGCAGCGGTGGCACGCCGCCGGTGGCAACAGGCGCGCCCTGCCCTCCGCCCGCGCCGCTGTCACCCCGTGCTTGCGGCGCCTCCCGTGCAAAGCCGCGCCACAGCCACGCCGCCAGCGCGGCCAGCACCGCCAGTTGCAGCAGCAGCGCGCCGCCGTAGCCGAAGTGCGTCGGCAGCCACACCACGGGCGCATCGGCCACGCTCAGGCTGTACAGCGGGTTCCACGTCAGGAAGCCGGACACGAAGCCCAGGGCCGAGCCGACCAGCGCGAACGGCGACACCACCGAGCCTTCGGCCAGGCGGTACCAGTGCGCGCTAATGCACGAGCCCGACACCACCATGCCCGCGCCGAAGGACGCGCCCGCCACCGCCAGCACCCAGCTCACCGGGCCGATGTGCATGTCGGGCGGCAGCTTGCCCGGCGCGGGCACCGGCAGCCAGCTGCCCAGCACCACCGTGTAGCCGACCAGGCCGACCGCCAGCGCCAGCAGGATGGCCAGCAGCCCGCGCGGGTTGCGGTCTTCGAACCAGTCGCGCGCATGGCAATAGAAACAGAAGCGCGAGCGCTGCAGCACCAGGCCGAGCACGACGCCGGTGGCCAGCGCAAACACCAGCGTGCGCCCGCCCGGCTGCCCGTCGAGCGTGCCGCCCAGGGCAATCAGCCCGGCGAGCAAAGCCGCAGGCAGCAGCAAGGGAGTGATGGCGTGAATGGTCATGAAAAAAGCCCGCGCGAGGCGGGCTGAAAAGGAGACACCCCTCAGAAAGATCGGATCGATCCGCTTACTTGGACGCCCACACCGTGCCGGCGGGGTTGTTGATCGGCACGCCCACCGCGTTGCCGTACTCCGTCCAGGAGCCGTCGTAGTTCTTGACGTCGTAGCCGAGGATCTTGCTCAGCGCGAACCAGGTGTGGCTCGAACGCTCGCCGATGCGGCAGTACGTGATGATCGGCTTGCTGCCATCGACACCGGCGTTGGCATACAGCTTCTTCAGGTCCTCGGCCGACTTGAAGGTGCCGTCTTCCTTCACCGCCTGGCCCCAGGCCACGTTGGCCGCGCCGGGGATGTGGCCCGCGCGGATCGTCAGTTCCTGCGAGCCCGGCGGCGCGAAGATCTTGCCGGAGAACTCGTCGGCCGAGCGGATGTCGAGCAGCTTCACGTTGCTCTTGCCTTCGGCCGCGGCCAGCGTGTCCGACAGGCGGGCGCGCAGCGCCGTGTTGACCTGCGTCACCTTGTAGCGGGTGGCCGCGACATCGGGCGCGCGGTTGTTCTGCGGCAGGTTCTCGGTCTCCCACTTCTTGCGGCCGCCGTCGAGCAGCTTCACGTTCTTCACGCCGTAGATGTCGAACACCCAGGCGCCCCACGCGGCAAACCAGTTGTTGGTGTCGCCGTACAGCACCACCGTGGTGTCGGGCGCCACGCCGGCCGTCGACAGCAGCTTTTCGAACTGCTCCTGGCCCACGATGTCGCGCCGCACCTTGTCGTTCAGGTCCTGGTGCCACGAGAAGTTGACCGCGCCCGGAATGTGGCTGCGCTCGTAGATGCCGGGGTTCACGCTCACCTCGATCACACGCACCTTGGCGTTGTCCAGGTTCTGCGCGAGCCACTCGGTCGAGACCAGCGGGCCGGCGGGAATCGGCGTCGCGGCGAAAGCGACACCGCTCAGCCACAGCGCGCCAGCGCCCAGCACAGAGGCCTTCAGCCAGTCGCGACGCAGCGGTGCCCAGCGGGCGATCTCAGTCTTCATGCTTGCCAGTCCTTCATCATCAAAAGTCAGTGGAGGCCTGTGCCGGGTGGCGCAGGGGTGACTGAAATTTAGTCAGGGCGGCGCTCTTCTCTAACAAACAAAAACGTGTATTGATATGCGGGTTTTGTTGACGTAGTGCGGTCACTGCGCACGGCCATCTTCATAGCCCCTAAGCTATGCTGCACGCGGCTCAGGAACCACGGTCGTCAAAGAGGAGAAGACGGATGCGATTGCAAAAGGCTAGGGTCGAAAACTACCGCGGCATCATCGACACCGGCTGGTTCGATGTCGAGAAGAACAAGACCATCATGGTCGGCCCTAACGAAGCGGGGAAGACGGCTGTTCTTCAAGCGCTTCAGCAGATCAACCCGCCGCCAGGTGTCCCGAAGTTCGACGCGCTGCGCGACTACCCGCGCTCCAAATACAACGATATAACTAAAGGGCGAGTTGATCCAAAGACAGTCACCGTCGTCAAAGTTGAGTTTGAGCTAGATGACGCTGACCGCGCCGAAATTCCGACTTCAATGCACGGCGTGCGTTATCGGTTCGGAAGGAGGTTAGACAGCTCGGGGTGGCACACACTGCTCGATGCGCCCCTGTTGCCCACCTACGGCAGCATTTCGAAGGACTTGACTCGACTGTGCGCACATATCGATTCACAAGCACAAGCTCAAGCGCCAGGCAGTCCTCCGCCGAGTTCAAGCTTGGCGTTGATCACCGCTGAGTGGATCGCTTCCACCGCTATCGAAGGCGAACGAGCAACCGGTTTGAAGACATGGTTGGATAAGTCCCTGCCGCTAGTCGATGAAGCAAACGACACGGAGGAGAAGCGGTTCGACGCCCTCGTGGTAGCTGCAACCGCTCACTTGGATCATGCGGCAACGCTCAAGGTGCTTGATGCTCGGAAGCCGGTTTTCGTGTTGTTCAACAACTACTTCCGAGTTAGGCCGTTAATCCAACTAGACCATTTAGCCCAGCGATTAGCTAGCAACGTGCTCGATGACGATCAGTACGACTACGGCAATGTCTGTCTGCTCAAGTTGTTGGGCTTTACCGCGCAGCAGCTCTCGGATCTCGGCAAGACAACACCACCGGCAGCAAATGATCCCATCGCTCTTCAGACCTACCGCGATGAACTTGACAAGCGAACCTATCAACTTAATGCCGCCAGCGTGCAGCTAACGACAGAAATTCGGTCAGTCTGGCGCCCTCGCGAGGGCCGCTCGGAAGCGGACAAACTGCGCATTCAGGCGGATGGGCAATACCTTAAGGCAGTCGTCGAAGACGAGCTTGGCGTTGACATTGAGTTGCATCAGCGTTCGGAAGGCTTCCAATGGCTGGTGTCATTCTTTGTAGTGTTCTTCGCCGAAGCCGCTGGTAAGCACAAGAACGCCGTTTTGTTGCTCGACGAGCCCGGCCTGTCTCTGCATGGGCTAAAGCAACGCGAATTCCGCTCAACCCTGAGCCGGTTGTCGGAAGGCAACCAGACGATCTATACCACCCACTCTCCATTCCTAGTTGGTCCCGATGAATTGCCACTGGTCCGGGTGGTTGAGATGCTTGATCGGACTGTCGGAACGAAAGTCCATACCACCGTCAGTTCCGGAGATCCTGCGGCGCTTCTTCCGCTCCAGGAAGCCTTGGGCTATGACCTAGCGCAAAGCTTGTTTACTCAAGAGCGCAATCTCGTGCTCGAAGGCTTAACAGACTATTGGTATGTCGAAGCTACCGCGGCGCTGCTCCGCTCTGCAGGTATAGCCAACCTGAACGAAAAGGTGGCTTTAGTGCCGGCCGCAAGCGCAGGCAAGGTCGTGTATTTCGCCACGATCCTTTATGCACAAAATTTTAAAGTCGCCGCTCTTTTGGATTCCGACGCTGCGGGCGACCAAGCCGCGCAGCAAGAGACATTGGTCTTTCAACTCGGAAATAAGTGCATCTTGCGAACCAAGGATGCCTATTCCGGACCCGTGAACAAACCTGAGATTGAAGACTTGCTCCGGGAAACGCTGGTCGGCGTGGCGAAGGACTCACTGTCCATCGACGTAACGGTTGATGCGGCAGCACAACCAAGCCGGCCAATTATCGATTTGCTTGAGTCCCGCGGCCACGGCTTCTCGAAGTACAAGCTGGCAAAGGCTTACGTCCGCTGGGCCCGCGATCACTCAGCGACCGATTTGACGGAAACCGAACGAGATCAGTTCAAGCTACTGATTGAAAAGATCAACAAAGCGCTGAAGTAGCGGCGAGGTAGAAGCCGTCATTGACTTGGCGAGGGCTCCTCCGATTGATTGCCCTTCGCCCTTGTCGTCGCGTCGACTAGCCGCACCCTTAGAAGCGCCCTCAATCGATCTTGATATTCGACTCCTCAATCACCCTCTTCCACTTCGCCGCTTCCTTGTTTGCAAATGCGGTCGCGTCTTCCGTGGTGCCGCCGGTCGGCTGAATGCTCAGTTCGGCCAGCTTGGCCTTCATCGCGCTGTCGTTCAGCGTGGTGTTCAGGCTCTTGTTCAGGCGCGCGACGACGTCTTTGGGCGTGCCGGTGGGCGCGAGCAGGATGTACCAGACGACGAGTTCAAAGTCCTTGATGCCGGATTCGGCGACGGTCGGCAGGTCGGGGAACATGGGCGAACGTTGTTGCGTGGTCATCGCCAGGCTGCGCAGGCGGCCAGCCTTCACGTAGGGCATGGCTTCGGGCGCGAGGATGAGCATGAAGTCGACCTGGCCCGACATCAAGTCCTGCACGGCGGGTGCGCCGCCCTTGTACGGGATGTGCGTGACGTTCACGCCCGCGGCGCGCTTGAAGAGTTCTGTCGCCAAGTGGTTGGGCGTGCCCGCGCCGGGTGACGCGAAGTTGCGGCCCGGGTTGGCCTTCAGGTAGCGCAGGAACTCCTGCACGTTGTTCGCGGGCACGGACGGGTTCACCGCGATCATGGCCGGCACGTCGGCCACGCGGCCCACGGCGGTCAGCTCTTTCGACGCATCGAAGGTGAGCTTGGGGTACAGCACGGGGTTGATGGCCTGCGTGGTCATGGTCGACAACAGCAGCGTGTAGCCGTCGGCCGGCGACTTGGCCGCGATGCCGGCGCCGATGGCCTCGCCCGCGCCCGGCCGGTTGTCGATGATCACGGGCTGGCCCAGGTCGGTCGACATGCGCTGGCCCAGCAGCCGGGCCAGCACGTCGGTGGTGCCGCCGGGCGCGTACGGCACCACGATCTTGATCGGCTTGGTCGGGAAGTCGTCTGCAGCGCTTGCCGCGCCGGTCGTGCACGCGAAGGCCGCGATCACGAGTGCCAGGGTTGTCCAATTCTTCATGTTTGCCTCTTGCTTATGGTTGGGGAAATTGCTGGGAACGAAGGGGTTCGAACGCGCCGGCCGCGATGATCTGGTCGATGACGCGGTGCGTCTGCAGCGCCTCGTCGCCGCTCACGGCGGGCGGCCGGCCTTCGGCGATGGCGTCGAGAAAGTCGCGGTGCAACGCGATGTGCGCCGCCGGCGAAAAATCCATGATCGAGTCGCCGCTGCCCGACCTGGCTTCGCCTTCGACGACTTCGGTGCGGCCATCGTGGTAATTCACGCGCAGCGTGCCGCCCACCAGCGATGCGGTCGCGTGGGCGCAGATGAGTTCGAGCGATTCGGCCCGGCCCGGGTACATCGCGGTCGTGGCCATCAGCACGCCCGGCGCGCCGTTGCCCAGCGTCAGCAGCGCGGCGGCGAAGTCTTCGGTTTCCATGCGGTGGATGTCGGTGGTGCGTACCTGCGAGGCGACCACGGCGCGCACGCCGACCAGGCTGTGGAACAGATCGAGCGCATGCACCGCCTGCGTCAGCAGCACGCCGCCGCCATCGCGCGCGACCGAGCCGCGGCCGGGCTGGTCGTAGTAACCGGCCTGCGAACGCCACCACGGGATCTGCAGCACGCCGGCCTGCAGCGCGCCGAGCGCTGACGACGCGAGCAGTTCGCGCAGCCGCATCGCGCCGGGGCGAAAGCGGTGCTGCAGCACCACGCCGAAGCGCAGGTCGGTCGCGGTCGCGAGGCGCACCAGTTCTTCGGCCTTGTCCAGACTCACGTCGAGCGGCTTCTCGACCAGCGTGTGCTTTCCGGCCGCGAGCGTCTGCCCCGCGATGGCCAGGTGCGTGTGCGCGGGCGTGGCGACGATCACGGCCTGCACGGCCGGGTCTTGCAGCGCCAGTGCCAGGTCGGTTGTCAGCCGCGTGTGTGCCGGCACTTTGCCTTCGGCTTTGGCCGGGTCGCTCCGCGTGACGGCCCAGCGCAGGTCGACGCGGTCTTGCAGCTCGCGCAGGGCGGCCAGGTGCGGCTCGGAGCCGGGGCCGAGGCCGACGAGGGCGATGCCGATCTTGCTCATCGCACCGCCTGACCTTGCGCGTCAGCCTTGGCTTCGGCCTTCGCTTGCGCCTCCAGCGCGAGCCGGCTCACCGTGAAGCTGTGCGCATGCGGGATGGCGGTCTGCGTGCGGCGCTCGACGTCGTCGACCAACTTGGTGAAAAAGGTGATCGGCTCGCTCGTGCAATCCATGTGGCGCGTGCCGGCGCGGTCGCCCAGAAACAGATGGTCTGTGCCGGGGCGGCCCTCGATGTCCATGTACTTGCGCAGCTCGATCGAGCCTTCGGTGCCGGTGATGAAGAGCCGCCCGTCGCCCCATGCCGGCATGCCGTCGGGCGTGAACCAGTCGACGCGCACATAGCCGCGCGCGCCGTTGCTGCGCGAGGCCAGCGCGACTTCGCCGAAGTCCTCGAAGTCCGATGCGGTCTTGGTGCCGAAGTGCGCAACGCTGGCCAGGCTCACCTCGGCATCGCTCGAGCCGGTCAGCACCAGAAACTGGTCGATCTGGTGCGAGGCGATGTCGACCAGGATGCCGCCGTAGCTGGGCTTGTCGAAGAACCACCCGGGGCGGATCGCCTGATTCAGCCGGTGCGGGCCCATGCCCAGCGTGTGGATGACCTGCCCGATGGCGCCGTCGGCAATCAGCCGCTGCGCGGTCGCGACCGAGGGCACGATCATCCGCTCCGAAAAGCAGATGGCCCAGAGCCGGCCTGTCGCGCGCACGGTGGCCTCGACCTCGGCCAGCTGCGCGGCGCTGACGACGCCGGGCTTGTCGGTCAGCACGTCCTTGCCGTGCTGCATGGCGGTGATGGCGATCTGCGCGCGCTCCGACGGCACGCCCGCGGTCACGATCAGGTCGATGGCCGGGTTCTGCAGCAATTCATCGGCGTTCTCGACTTCCTTGAGCTGCGGAAAGCGGCTGCGCACGCCGTCGCGCACGCGCGGGTCTGACGTGGCAGACAGGTAACCCGCGCAGGTGGCGCCGGCGTCGAGCAGGCCCTGGATGAGGTGGAAGACATGCCGGTGGTCGATGCCGATGACTGCGAACGTGATCATGCGGCGGGAGTCTCCGGTCGCCGGCCCGCGCTGTCCAATTCCGAATTAGATCGGGGCGATACCTTGGCGGTATCGCGTGGCGATTTTTAAGGGTTTGCCCGCGCTTCTGCTCCGCCGCGAACCGGGAATTCCTGACCGTTCACGCTGAGCTTGTCGAAGCGCCCCCCGGGTGGGCAAACTCGCGCACCACGTCGAGCATGCGCTGCAGCACCGGCGAGGCCTCGTCCTTGCGATAGAAGCAATGCACTTCCATGTGCGCCGGCTCGTCGCCCGCGTCGAGCGGCAGGTAGGTCACGCCGGGCAGGCGCAGGTGGGTCATCGACTCGGGCACCAGCGCCAGCTGGCGGCTGATACCGGTCATCAGCGTGGCCATGATCAAGTCGCCGGCCTGCGCAGCGAAGCGCGGCTCGAAACCCGCCGAGCGGCACAGGCGCAAGGTGATGGCCGGCGCCGAGCGCGACGAGGCGGTCACGATCGGCTGGTTGCGCAGCAGCGCCACGGGCACGGTGTCGCGCTGCGCGAAGGGGTGCGCGCTGCTCATCGCCACCAGCATGCGCTCGCGCGCCACCAGCTCGACGGCCATGTCGTCGTCGAGCGGCACCATGCGCTCGAAGCCAATCAGGATGCGGCGCTGGCGAATGGCCGTCACCTGCTGATGCGTCTGCCCCTGGAACAGCGACACCTGCACCTCCGGATGCACTTCCGAAAAGCGCGTGAGCACCTGCGGCACGACGCCGAACATGGCCGAGCCGTGCAAGCCCACGTCGATGCGTCCCACGGTGCCGCCGCCCGCGCGCCGTGCGCGATCGGTCGCCTGCTCGACCAGCCCGAAGATGTCGCGCGCATCCTGCAACAGCGCCTCGCCGGCCTGCGTCAGCAACATGCCGCGCGGCGTGCGCTCGAACAGCGGCGCGCCCACCTCCTCTTCCAGCGCCTGGATCTGTCGCGTCAACGGCGGCTGCGACATGTGCAGCCGCTCCGCCGCTCGGCCGAGGTTGCGCTCTTCGGCGGCGGCGATGAAGTAGCTGAGTTGACGGAGATCCATGGGGCGCCTCGCAGGGGTACAGGTTGGCGGGGATTGTCGGGTGATGGCGTTCCATGTTCCGCGACGCTGATATCCGCGCACCGAGGCTACCGGCGAAGCGTCTGCAACCCTACGATGGCTATACACAAGGAGTGAAGTCATGGAATCCATCGCTACCCGAACCCGAAGCATCGTTTACCGCACCCGCGGCCAGGGCCACGGCGGCATCACGCGCCTGATGAGCCCGTCCGACCTGGGCGAGAGCCTCAAGCCATTCGTCTTTCTGGACCTCTTCAACATGGAACGCCCGTTGCTCGACGCGATGCGCGCCGGCGCGGGCATGTCGATCCATCCCCATTCGGGCATTGCGACCGTGACCGTGTTCACCGAAGGCCGGATGAAGTTCGACGACCCGTCGTCGGGCACCGGCACCCTGTCGTACGGCGGTGTCGAATGGATGCGGGCGGGCAACGGCGTGTGGCACGGCAAGGAACTGACGCCCGACGACGTGCCGCGCGTGCAGGGCTTCCAGCTGTGGGTCGCATTGCCACCCGAGCTGGAGAACGGCGAGCCGGAAAGCCGCTACATCGAGTCGCAGGGCATGCCGTCCGCCGGGCCCGCCCGCGTGATTCTTGGGGAACATGCCGGGGTGCGCAGCCCGGTGCCGTCGCCCGCCGGCATGAACTATCTGCTCGTGACCCTGAAGGCCGGTGAGTCCTGGACTTACCAACCGCCAGCAGGCCATTCGGTCGGCTGGCTGGCCGTGGCGAAGGGATCACTGGAAGCCGACACCGTGGTGCGCGCAGGCGACATGGTGGTCTTCGAGGAGGGCGAGGACGCCATCACCGTGCAGGCCGGGCCCGACGGCGATGCGGTGTTCGTGCTGGCCTCGGCCATCCCGCACCCGCACGAACTGCACTTGGGCAACTATTCGGTGCACACGTCCGCAGAGGCGCTGCAAGCCGGCGAGGCGCGCATCGAGGCGTTGCGTCAGCGCATGGTCGCTGCGGGCAATCGGCGCACGAGCACCGGCAACGTGCCGGTGTTCCGGTGAACTGACGCGCTGACGCCCTGCCGGCTCACCCGTGCTCGGGAAGCCGGTTGCAGTACTCGACCAGCAACTCGGTCAGCACGCGGATCTTTCTGGCGGGGTGCAGGCCGGGCGGACGCACGACGTAGGCGCCCGCCGGGGGCGGCGGGTAGCGCGCCATGACCGGCACGAGCGACCCGGCGGCCACGTACTCGTGCGTGAGCCAATCGGGCAGGTACGCGATCCCCAGGCCGGCCACCGCGGCAGCGACCAGCGCGGAGCCGTTGTCGGCCTTGAAGCGACCGTGCGGTCGCACCGTGACGACGCGGTCGCCATCCGTCAGTTGCCAGGCCTCCGTTCCCTGCATCAGGGCCTCATGGCCGGCCAGTTCTTCCGGCGTCTCGGGTGACCCGTGCGCTGCGACATAGGCCGGACTCGCGACGAGCTTCCCGTAGATTCGGCCGATGCTGCGGGCCACCAGGTTGGAATCTTCCAGGTAGCCGACCCGTATCGCGCAGTCGAACCCTTCGGCGATCAGATCGACGAAGCGATCTG
Source organism: Variovorax sp. (assembly GCA_004210915.1). Taxonomy (GTDB): domain Bacteria; phylum Pseudomonadota; class Gammaproteobacteria; order Burkholderiales; family Burkholderiaceae_C; genus Variovorax. The sequence continues at coordinate 104,995 of SEGS01000002.1, forward strand.
TGTAGCAAGTCTGGATCTGCAGGTGAGGATGGCGTCGTGCCATCTCGGCGACCATGGGCGCAAAGTGGGTCGGGCCGAAGGTCAGCGGCATGGCGATGCGCAGGCGGCCACGCAGCTCGCCCGCCGGCAGGATCGTTTCCCGCGCGACATCGATCTCCGTGCAAATCCGTGCGGCGTAGTCCTGGAACGTGGTGCCCGCTTCCGTGAGAGCGGCCCCGCGCGTGGACCGCGTGAGGAGCTGAACACCAAGATCCTCTTCAAGGCGGACCAGCCTTCGGCTCACGATCGACTTCGAAACGCCGAGTCGCACGGCCGCGGCCGAAACGCCCCCGGCGTGAGCCACCTCGACGAAGGTGCGCAGGTCTTCGATCTCCATTTTTGCGTTCCTTATTGCGCGACACAGCTCGCCACAGGATGGTACTTCTGCAAGAAGAACAGGAACGCAATACGCATCTGCAGGCGGCTTCTCGCCAGAGCCCCCGGCCGTGTCCACCGACCGGGTGCCTGCTGCCCCCAACGGTGCATGGACCGTCACCCCGGCAGGCCAAGGCAACCGGCCGCTCAATGCATCGGCCGTCCCAGCCGCTGGCTCGCCTTGGAAATCGCGTAGTTCACCAGGCAATACAGCGCCGCGACCACCAGGTACACGGGCACCAGCGAGTTGTAGTTGGCGATCAGCACTTTGGCGTTCTGCATCAGTTCGCCATAGGTGACGACGTAGCCGAAGGTGGTGTCCTTCACCACGATGACCAGCTGCGCGACCAGCGCCGGGACGATGTAGCGCAGCGCCTGCGGAAAGACGATCTGGAAGAAGACCTGCGCTTCGGTCATTCCCAGGCTCCGCGCCGCATTCGTCTGGCCGCGTGGCACGGCAAGCACGCCCGCGCGGTAGACCTCGGCCACGACGGCGGCGGTGCTCAGGCCGATGGGCAGGGTCAGCATCCAGTAGGTGCTGAGCTTGATGCCCAGCGACGGCAGCACCAGAAAACACACGTAGATGAGCAGCAGCGTCGGCGTGCCGCGCAGGAACTCAATGACCGCGATGCTCGGCGAGCGCACGAGCCGCGGTCGCGCCATGCGCCCGAGCAGCAGCAATAGCCCGAAGCTCAGTGCGATGACGGCGGCCATGGCGGCCGATGCCATCGTGCCGAGCAGCCCGCGCCCGAGGAACGCCCAGGTCGTGGGCCAGGTGAAGAACTGCCAGAGCCGCGCTTCAAGCTGCCCCGCGGAATGGAACCGGAACACGACGGCCACGGCCATCAGCAGCAGCACGGCGGCCGCGGCCACGCTTACCACCCGCGTGACGTTGCGGGCCTGCGGGCTCGGCGCACCGAAAAGGATGTCTTCCAGCGCGCGGCTCATCGGAGGATTCGCACCTTCTTTTCCAGCGTGGCGCCGGCCCAGGCGATGAGCAGGCCGGTTGCCACGTACATCGCGGCGGCCACTGCGAACGCGGCCATGCCGGCGGCGGAATCGGTCGCGATCTTGGACACCAGCGCGGTGAGCTCGCGGCCCGGAAACGGCACCTGCGATGCCAGCGAGGTCGATAGCATCAGCGCGATGAGCAGCGAGGTCAGCGGTTGCACCACCGTGCGCAGCGCCTGCGGCAACACGATGGCCGTGATGACGCGCAACGGCCGCATGCCCAGGCTGAGCGCTGCCTCGGCCTGCCCGCTCGCCACGGTGTTGATGCCGGTGCGCATGTAGTCGGCAGTGAACGCGGAGCAGACCAGCGTCAGCGTCAGGATCACCGCGGGCTCGTAGTCAAACAGCACATTGAGATCGGGCAGCGCAAACACGATGAAGATCAACAGCGCCACGCTGGGAATGTTGCGGAAGATCTCGACGTACACCGTCAGCGCAAAGCGCAGCGGCGGCAGCGGCAGCAGGCGCAGCACCGTGACGACCATGCCCAGCGCGAAGCCGGCCACAAAGGACAACGCCGTGAGCTTCCATGTCAGCAAAAGGGCCTGCCCGAAGGCAGGCCCGTATGCGGCCAGGAGCTGGGAAACCCCGCCCATCACTTAAGGGAGCGCGGGTGGCGTCGGAACGGCCGTGCTGCCGGTGCGCTGGCCGATGGACACGGTCCACAGCTTGGCCCAGGTGCCGTCGGCCTGGATCTTCTTCAGGAAGGCATTGACGAAGGCCACGCCGTCCGAGCCCTTGGGCAGGCCGATGCCATACGGGTCTTGCGCACCGAAGGGCGCACCCGCCAGCTTCGCGTCGCCGGTGCCCAGGCTGAGCGCATTGAGCAGCAGCGTGTGGTCGGTCACGTAGGCGTCCACGCGCCCCTGGCGCAAGGCGTCGAGGGCTTCCTGGTGCGTCTGGAACTCCTGCACGGTCGCCTTGGGCGCGAACTGCGCCAGGATCGCAGGGCCGGTCGAGCCGGCCTGCGTGGCGGTCTTCTTGCCGGCCAGATCGTTGTGCGACTTGATCGTCTGGTTGTTCGACTTCACCAGCACCCCGGCCTGCGAGGTGTAGTACGGCCCGGCGAACGAGATCTTCTCGGCCCGCGCAGGGGTGATGGAGTACGTGGCCAGCACCATGTCCACCTGGTCATTGATGAGCACCTGTTCGCGCGTGGACGAGTTCACCTGCGTCAACTGGAACTTGGAGCCATCGCCCAGGATGTAGCGCGTGAGGAGCTGGGCCACGCCCGCATCGAAGCCGCGGACCTTGCCGTCCTTCTCGTTCAGCAGCGAAAAGAGGTTCGAGGTCTGCGTGCCGCCCAGGCGCAGCGAGCCCGCCTGCTTGACCTTGCTGGCCCAGGTGCTGGCCGCGATGGTGGCCGCATCGGCGACAGGGCCCTGCGCGACCAGCGCGTCGAATGCCGTGGTGTTGATGGGCGTGCCCTGCGCGAAAAGCGATCCACTGGAGGCGATGGCGAGTGTCACCACGGTGGATTTCAGAACGGATTGGATCGACATAGGGTCCTCTTGAATGGCGTGTTTGCGTGAATCAATATATCGCAGCGATGGAAAGCGCGAGCTAAACCAGATCAAGGTCCTCAGAGGTCCCGCGCGTTGGCTCTTCGCACTGGCCGATGTCCGGAGTTCACCATCGGAGCCTTCATGGGCTCGAACCTGCGTCCTGGTCCGACTTGGGATGCGCCGACAGGGCACAGGGATGGACTGCCGGGAGCTTCTGCCGCTCGGGATACACGAGCGTCGCGAGCGTCGCTCTCAGCAACTCCAGACCCTCGTCCCCGATGATTTCTGCGTAGTGCAGCTCGACTGCATTGATCGCATCGTGGATCTGCACGAGGTATTCGAGACCTTCAGGTGTGAAAGAAACGAGGAATGCCCTGCGGTCGAGATGATCAACGCTGCGCACCACCAAACCGGCATCTTCAAGCTCCTTCAACGCCTTCCCGACCGCCTGCTTCGTGATCCCCATGCGGCGCGCAATCTCGATGCTGCGCGTTCCTTCCAAGTCGATGAACGGAAGAAGCGCGCCGCCCGCCGAAGGCGGAATCGGATCTCCTCCTTGCGAGATTTGCTGCATCAGGCGTGCGACAAATTCCTTGCGAGCAAGCAGGAGCAAGCGGCCAATCCCGTACTCCCGGACTTGCCTGAGCCGCCCTACCTGGTCTTTTGTAAGCATGGCAAATCATACATATGGTCAACCAGGTTGACTTAATTGAACTGACTGCCTACGATGCATTCAACGGCGTGCATGACCTCCTGCTCACCTACCAAGGCACACGCCATTGAAAGGACGAAGAAAACATGAGACTCAGACTTTTGCGGACAGCCGCTGTGCTGGCTATCGGGATTCAGGGGCTGTGGACAGCTTCTTTCGCGCAGAGCTACCCGGACCGGGCTATTCGGTTGGTCGTTCCGTATCCGCCCGGTGGCTCCACCGACTTCATCGCCCGGCTGTACGCAGAAGGCCTGTCCAGAGAGATCGGGCAGGCGGTGGTGGTCGACAACCGCCCTGGCGCGGCGACCAACATCGGCAGCGAAGCAGTGGCCAAAGCCAAACCGGATGGCTACACGGTTCTCTTCGGGGGCGGCGGGCCCACGTTGAACAATGTGTTTGGTCCCAAGCCATCGTTCGATCCCCTGAGCGCGATGGATCCCGTGAGCCTGATTGCCCGCGTGCCCTTCATGGTGGCGGCCAACCCCAAGACACCGTTCGGCACGGCGCAGCAAATGATCGCCGCTGCCAAAGCGACGCCGGGCAAATACTCCATTTCCAGCGCGCAGCTCAATGTCTACGTCGAGCTCCTGAAGGCCCGGTCGAAAGTCAACGTTCTGCACATCCCCTACAAGGGCGGCGCACAGGCGGCGACCGATGCCGTGGCTGGCCAGGTCGACATGGTCTTCGCCCTGGTGCCCGTGCTGCTTCCTCAAGTGCAGACCGGCAAGTTGAAAGCACTCGGCGTGACTTCAGGCAAGCGTCTGAACAAGCTGCTGCCCAACGTCTCTACCTTCACCGAACTGGGCGTGGACTACGACATCGGCGTCTGGTACGGGCTGCAGGCGCCGGCCGGCACGCCGGCCGCGATTCTCGAGCGCCTGAAGGAGGCCACCCACAAGGTCGTGGGTCAGGCCGCCTTCGTTGACAAGCTGGCTGCCGGGGGCGCCGAGGCTACTTCCAGCCAGCCGGCCGAAATGCGCAAGCTGATGGTCGATCAACAAAGCGTTTGGGAAAAGCTCGCCGTTTCGGCGCCGGAACTGCTGCTGACGGAATCCAAATAAAAGGCGACAGGACATGAAGTTTGAACAGCAACTCAAAGAGCACGCGGAGCGTCGCGCGAAGGCGCTCGCCATGGGCGGGCCGGCCAAGCTGGCGCAGAGGCGCGACCAAGGCATCCTCAACGCACGCGAACGAATCGACCGGCTGGTAGACACCGGCAGCTTCTTCGAAACCGGTCTCTTTGCCACCTCGATCCGGCCCGAGGCACGCGAGCGCTCACCCGGGGACGGCAAGATCACGGGCTATGGCAAGGTCGACGGCCGCGAGGTGGCTGTGGTTTCCAACGACTTCACCGTGATGGGTGCGTCCAGCAGCACCGTCAACACGGCCAAGGTGGGGCGCGTCAAGCAGGTGGCCAACCGACATGGCCTGCCCATGGTGTTCCTCGGCGAATCGACAGGCGCGCGCATGCCCGATGTGATGGGCGCAGCCGGCGTCGGCGCAGGCGACCGGCCCACACAATATCGGCGCATGCGCGAGACGCCGTGGGTCTCGGCCGTGCTCGGCCATTGCTATGGCTCTTCTTCCTGGTATGCAGCGCTGGCGGATTTCGTCGTCATGCGCAAAGGGGCGATCACCGCAGTCTCCAGCGTCAAGCTGACCTCGATGGCGATTTCCGAAGCAGTTGACCCCGAAGCCCTGGGCGGGTGGAAGCTGCACACCGAAGTCACCGGGATGGTTGACCTCGCGGTGGATACCGATGAGGAAGCGCTCGCCGCCGTCAGGCGCTTCCTGTCTTACCTGCCATCCCATTGCGAGGAGGCCCCGCCCGTGCATCAGGTGCCGGCCGGCTCAGGGGACGACGCGCACAAGATCCTGGACATCCTCCCCGAGTCGCGCACTCAGGTCTACGACGTGCGCAAGATCCTGGCGCTGATCTATGACGCCGGCAGCGTATTCGAGCTGAAGCCGCGCTTTGGTAAATCCATCGTTACCGCGCTGGCCCGGCTGAATGGGCGTTCGGTCGGGATCGTTGCCAGCAACCCCATGGCCAAGGGCGGCGCCATTGATCCCGAGTCCTGCGAGAAGGTCGTGAGCTTCCTTGTGCTGTGCGACTCTTTCAACATTCCGCTCGTCTTCATGGTGGACCAGCCCGGCTTCCTCATTGGCGTGGAGGGGGAGCGCAAAGGCGCCATCGGCCGCGTCATGAACTGGATGAACGCGATGTCGCTGGTGACCGTGCCGAAGATCTCGGTGGTCATGCGCAAGTCCTATGGCCAGGCCGTGCTGAACATGGGCGGCGGCGGCAACGCTGACGAAGTGGTGTGCTGGTTCAGCGCCGAGGTCAACTTCATGGACCCCCGTTCGGCCGTACCCATCGTGCACGGCGTGACCGAAGCCGACGATCCCGCGCGCTTCCAGGAACTGCTGGTCGAAATGACCCGAGGCACGTCGGCCTATGACGCCGCTGCCGTCAACGCCGCGCAGGTCGTGATTCACCCCGCCGAGACGCGCGCCACTCTCACGCGCTTGCTCGAGATTCACGCGCTGCGCATGAGCAACGGCGTGGGTGAGCACCTGATGCGCACCTGGCCCACCAGCTACTGAGCTTAGGACCCGCCATGTTCCAGAAAGTAGTCATCGCCAACCGGGGCGCCGTCGCTGCGCGCGTGCTGCGCGCCCTGCGCGGCCTGGGCATCCGCTCGGTTGCGGTCTATTCCGAAGCCGATGCCCACCTGCCCTATCTGGCCCAAGCCGATGAGACCGTCTGCATCGGCCCATCCGAGCCCCAGGCCAGCTACCTGAATCAGGATGCACTGCTGCGCGTGCTCGCCGACACCGGCGCCGATGCCCTGCACCCGGGGTACGGTTTTCTGTCAGAAAACCCTGGCTTCGCGCAGCGCGTGAATGCAAGCGGCGCCACCTTCATCGGGCCAAGCCCGCACTGGATCGAGGCCATGGGCCACAAGACCCGGGCGCGAGAACTGATGGCAAGGCACGGAATGCCGATGGCGCAAAGCTCGGGCCTGCTGAGCGGCGATGCCGGCGAGGCGTTGCGTGCGGCCGAAAAAATCGGCTTTCCTGTCCTGGTCAAGCCGGCGTCCGGCGGCGGAGGCATCGGCATGCTGGCCGCGGCCAACCCTGATGAGTTGCGCAGCGCAATCGAGCGCGCCGGCTCGCTGGCGGCCCGCAGCTTTGGCAGCGCGGAGCTTTATCTGGAAGAACTCATGCGCACGCCGCGCCATATCGAGTTCCAGGTGCTGGCCGACCGTCACGGCGCGGTGCGCCACCTGTTCGAGCGCGACTGCTCGGTGCAGCGCCGGCACCAGAAGGTCATCGAGGAATCTCCCGCCCCGCGGCTGCCGCGCGCAGTGGTGGGCGCTGCAGCCGATGCCATGGTGGAGGTGCTGCGTACATTGCGCTACGACATCATCGGAACGGTGGAGACGCTTTACGGCGAGGCCGGGGTGTTCCAGTTCCTCGAGATGAACACGCGGCTTCAGGTGGAGCATGCCGTGACCGAGGAGATCACCGGCATCGACCTTGTAGCCGCACAGATCCGGCTTGCCGCCGGCGAGCGCCTGGCGGCAGTGCTCCCCGACCGTATCGACGTGCGCGGCCACGCAATCGAGGCGCGCATCTATGCCGAAGATCCCGTGCGCTTCTTTCCCTCTCCGGGCACGCTCAAGACGCTGCGCCTGCCTTCGGGTCCTGGCATCCGCGTGGAGACTGGCTATGCCGAGGGCTCGACGGTCACGCCCTACTACGACCCCATGATCGCCAAGCTGATCGTGCACGCCGACAACCGGGACGCGGCGATCGAGCGGCTGCTGCACGCGATCAATGAGAGCGTGATCGAGGGCGTCAAGCACAACCTGCCGTTCGTGCGCCGCGTGATCGACTCGCCGGAGTTCCGCGCGGGACAAGTGCACACCGGTCTCGCTGCCGCGATCGTCGCGCGCACGCCGCGCTGACCCCCTCTCTTTCTTTTTCATTTCACCCTTTCAGGAGACCCCATGGCCCTAGTAGATGTGCATTCCGAAGTGACCGGCAAAGTCTGGAAGCTGTTGATCGAGATTGGTGCCCCGGTGACGCCGGACGACGCCATCATGGTGGTGGAGTCCATGAAGATGGAGATCCCGGTGTCGCCCGAGAGCGCCGGCACGCTCGTCGCGGTGCTCGTGGCCGAAGGCGATTCCGTCGAGGATGGGCAAGTCGTCGCACGCATCGAGAAGACCTGAACCCGGCGCGGCACAGACTCCATGAAACTCAAGCAACTTCTTACCGCAGGCCTGGCTTGCGCATGCGCCCTGAGCCCACAGGCCGCTGACTGGAGGCCCACGGGCCAGGTCGAATACGTGGTGCCAGCGGCTGCCGGCGGCGCGGTAGACACCTACGGGCGCGTCATGAAGAAGATCTTCGACGGACGAGACGCGTTCGCGGGACAGACCTTCATCATCAGCAACAAGCCCGGCGGCGCCGGAATGATTGCAGTGGCCCCCGTGGTGGCGCGCCCTGGGGACGGCAACATTTTCACGATGCTGTCGACCGGCTACATGCTCAACCAGGTGATGGGGGAGTTCAAGCACGACCTGCTCAAGGACTTCACCATCGGCCCCATCTTCTTCGAAGAGGCGATCGTCGTGGCGGTGCGGGCAGATTCTCCGGTGAAGGACGCAACTGACCTCGTCGCGAGGCTAAAGAAGGACCCGGCGTCGCTGCGCATCGCGGTCGCGCCGGGGTTCAACAATCACATCCACATCGGCATCCTCAAGCCGCTGAAGGTGGCAGGCGTCGATGCCGCCAAGCTGACGGTCGCGCCATTTCGCTCATCCGCGGAATCGATCACGGCGCTGCGCGGTGGGCACGTCGACGTCGTTTCGTCGAGCTCGACCAACGTCGTCAGCGGCGTGCAGAGTGGGGCATTGCGTGTGCTGGCCGTGTCGTCGGCCGAACGCCTTGGCGGGGCGCTGACCAAGGTGCCGACCTGGAAAGAGCAAGGCGTTGACAGCGTCTTCACGTCGGTCCAAGGCGTGCTGTTTCCGCGCGGGTTGAGCGCAGACCAGATCAGGTTCTGGGACGACCGCTTCCGCGAGTTGTCCAAGTCACCCGAATGGCTCAATTCGATGGCTCAGTACGAAGTGACGCCGCGCTTCATGGACCACGCGCAGGCGGAGGCTTATGTGACCCGCGAGCTCAACAGCGCCTCGCAGCTGCTGCGCGAACTGGGAATGGTCAAGTGACAGCCGCGCCCCCAGCCCTGCCGACGCCTGCCCTGGACGGCATCCGCGTCATCGAGATCTGCACCACCATCGCCGGCCCGGCCTGCGGCCGCCTGTTGGCCGACTTCGGCGCCGACGTGATCAAGATCGAATCACCCGACGGCGACCCCGTCCGCCAGCTCGGCAGCCTTGTGGACGACGTGGCGCTCTACTCCACGTCCATCCTCCGGGGTAAGCGCTCTATCGTTGTCGATCTCAAGTCGCCGCAAGGTCTGCAGATCGCGATGGACCTCGTGATGACCGCCGACGTCGTGCTCGAGAACAACCGCCCAGGCGTCCTCGAACGCCTCGGCCTCGGGTATGAGCAAGTCGCCAAGGTCAAGCCCGGCATCGTGTATGTGCGCATCAGCGGCTACGGTCAGGACGGCCCCTACTCGCAGCTGCCCGGCTATGGCGCCATCTGCGAAGCGTTTGGCGGCGTGCGCCACATGACCGGAGACCCGGACCGGCCTCCCTCGCGCGTGGCGCTGGCGACGACGGATTACCTCAGCTCCGTCTATGCAGCCTTCGGCCTGCTGGCGGCACTGCGCCACCGCGACCGCACCGGCGAAGGTCAGATGGTGGACGTGGCGCTGTACGAGGCGGCGTTCTCGCAGATGGAGTCCGTCGTGCCAGCCTACGACAAGCTGGGCACCGTCCCCATGCGCCAGGGGCCGAATCTGCCGTCGATGTCACCCAACAGCCTATACCCCACGCGGGAAGGCGGCTTCCTGCTGATTGCGGCGAACAGCAAGGCCACCTACGAGCGCCTGGTCGCAGTGATGGAACGCCCGGACCTGCTCACCGATCCCCGTTACGCCACCATCCGCAAGCGCGGCGAACAGGCCAACATGCGCGCGCTGGACGCTACCGTGGCCGCCTGGACGAGTGAGCATGACGGCACGGAACTGGAAACCCGGCTGCAGGCGGCCGGCGTGCCGGCCTCTCGCGTGTTCACGGTGCAGGACATCTTTGATGACCCGCACTACCGCGCGCGCGGCATGCTGACGCAGGTGGCCCACCCAACGCTGGGCCATGTCACCCAGATAGGCGTGGTGCCGCGCTTGTCGGCCACGCCGGGTCGCATCCGCCACAGCGGCCCCGAACTGGGTGCAGACACCGAGCAAGTGCTGCGCGACGAACTCGCACTGACCCCGGAAGTGATCGCGTCGCTGGTGCAGGCCGGTGTCGTGCACGGCGTCACCCAAGTCCAAAGCCTTTGAGGAACCCGATGCAAGAAAGCACTGAATGGGCCGAAGAACTGGCCGAACTTGCTAGCCGCCGCGCTGACGCGCAGCGCATGGGCGGTGACGAGGCGATAGAGAAATGGCGCACCGCCGGCCGGATGAACGCGCGCGAGCGCATTGACGCGCTGGTCGACCCGGGTTCGTTCCAGGAAATGGGCGCGCTGGCCGGAAAAGGCAAGTACGACGCCGAGGGGCGGCTGCAGTCCGTGACGCCTTCCACGCAGATCATGGGCCTGGCGCGCATCGACGCGCGCTCGACCGTCGTGGTGTCGGACGACTTCACGATTCGCGGAGGTTCGTCCGAGGCCGCCGTCGCTGAAAAGTGGATCTACGCCGACCGCTATGCCTACGAGTACCGCAAGCCGCTGGTGCGCATGGTCGACACGGCGGGCGGCAGCGTAAAGTTGCTCAGGCAAATGGGCTACACCAAAATCCCGGGCTATGCGTTCCTGCCGGGCGCGGCACTTCTTGGTCGCTCGCCCGTCGTCGGCATTGCCATGGGCGCCTGCGCCGGCTTGGGCGCCATCCGGGCCGCGTCGGCGCACTTTTCCATCATGCTCAAGGGCAAGAGCCAAGTCTTCGCCGGTGGGCCGCCCGTGGTCAAGCAGGCGCTAGGACAGGACATCGACAAGGAAACGCTGGGCGGCTATGACGTGCACCGCGTCAGCGGCGTGGTGCACAACGGCGTCGCCACCGAAGAGGAAGCCTTCGCGCTGGCCCGCCGCTTCCTGTCCTACCTGCCGGCCAACGTGTGGGAGGCGCCCCCCCGCGGACCGCGCGATGACCCGACTGTTCGCCAGGACGCTTGGCTCAACGATGCCATCCCCCGCGACAGACGCAAGGTGTTCGCGCCGCGCAAAATCCTGACGGCTCTGTTCGACCGCGATTCGGTGTTCGAAATGGCGCCGCATTTCGGCGCGTCGCTGCTGACCTGCTTCGCGCGGCTCGACGGTCTGGCGGTCGGCGTCATGATCAACAACCCCAGCGTTATGGGCGGCGCGCTGACCCGCGCCGCTTCGATCAAGATGGAGCGCTTCGTCGACCTTTGCGACACCTTCCACCTGCCTATCGTGAACCTGGTCGATCAGCCTGGCACCATGACCGGGCTGGAGGCCGAGCGCGACGGCACCATGTACGCCACGCTGCGCGCGGGGGCGGCGATCGAGCAGTCGTCCGTGCCTTGGTGCGCCATCGTGCTTAGGCGCTGCTTCGGCTTGGCCGGGGCCATGCTGAGCCCCAAGTTCGGCCCCGGCGGCACCGCGCTGCCGCATCGCTTCGCTTGGCCTTCGGCGCGCTGGGGGTCGATTCCGATCGAGGGCGGCGTGGCCGCTGCCTACCGCAAGGAGTTGGCAGAAGCACCCGACCCCATGGCGCTGCGCGACCGCCTGGAAGCCGGCTACCACCAACTCAGCTCGCCGTTCCGCACCGCAGAGCGGTTCGGTGTCGTGGACGTCATCGAACCGGCCACAACGCGTCCGCTGCTCTGCCGCTGGGCCGAAGACGCGCATGCGCTCGCTGCCCATTCGCTCGGCCCCAAGGGCCGGACCATGCGTTGAGTTCGCGGCCGCCGGCGATCAAGGAATTTCTTTCCTTCACCGATGGCAGGGGAGAAAGTCGCAGCTCGGCAAGCACGCGAACGGCAGATAGCTAAAGTCGCGATATGCGTGCCCCTGCCTCCCGTGGCAACTCTCCCTTCTCTGCCGCTGCCTCCAGCCCGCCGCTCGACGACTTTGTGGCCGCCATGGGCCGCTTGCTCGACACCCAGCAGCACGAGGCGGCGATCCTGCGCGATGGCGCGGTCCTGCTGCGCGCCTTGGTCGCGCAAGACGACTGGCTGCCCGCCGACTTCGCGTGCCCTCACCCGACGCGCTACCAGCAGTTCCTGCTGCATGCCGATCCGGCCGGCCGCTTCTCGGTCGTGAGCTTCGTCTGGGGTCCGGGCCAGGCTACGCCGGTGCACGACCACACGGTGTGGGGCCTGATCGGCATGCTGCGCGGCGCCGAGTACAGCCTACCCTATGCGCTGCAAGGCGATGCGGCAGTGCCGCAGGGCGAAGCGGTGCGCCTGGAGCCCGGCCGCGTCGAGGCGGTATCGCCCACCGTCGGCGATGTGCACCGCGTCCACAACGCTTTCGACGACCGCGTGTCGATCAGCATCCACGTTTACGGCGCCGACATCGGCACCGTGCAGCGCCACACCTACCCGCCCGACGGCGGGCGCAAGACTTTCATCTCCGGCTACGCGAACGCGCGGCCCGCATCGCTTTCCCTTGCACCATGACAGACATCGCTTCCATTTCCTTCGAGGCCCTGCGCGCGCGGCTTCTTGCCCGCGACGAAACCGCCCTGCTCGACCTGCGCGAGGAAGACCCGTTCGCGCAGGCGCATCCGCTCTGGGCGGCCAATCTGCCGCTGTCGCGCATCGAGATCGACGCCTGGCGGCGCATCCCGCGGCGCGACACCTTCATCGTGCTCTACGGCGAACACGACGGCGAAGACCTGGTGCCGCGCGCGGCACGCACGTTGGCCGCGCTGGGCTATACCAACCTGCACGCGCTGGCGGGCGGGCTCGACGGCTGGCGCACGGCCGGCGGCGAGCTGTTCCGCGACGTCAACGTGCCGAGCAAGTCCTTCGGCGAACTGGTCGAGCACGAGCGCGCGACGCCCTCGCTGCCAGCCGAGGAAGTGCAGGCGCTGGTGGACGCCGGTGCCGATGTGGTGGTGCTCGATGCGCGCCGCTTCGATGAATACCAGACCATGAGCATCCCGACCGCGATCAGCGTGCCCGGCGCCGAACTGGTTCTGCGCGTGCGCGACCTGGCGCCCGACCCGGCCACGCGCGTGATCGTGAACTGCGCCGGACGCACGCGCAGCATCATCGGCACGCAATCGCTGGTGAATGCCGGCATCCCGAACCCGGTGGCGGCGCTGCGCAACGGCACCATCGGCTGGAAGCTGGCGGGCCAGGTGCTCGACCACGGCGCCGCGCGGCGCCCACCAGCGACGCCCACCGAAGCGACCCGGCAACAGGCCGTGGCCGACGCGCGGCGCGTGGCCGACCGCGCCGGCGTGCGCTGGATTTCGCGCGAAGACGCGGGCCGCCTCGAGGCGCCCAACCGCACCACCTACCGCTTCGACGTGCGCACGCCCGAAGAGTACGAGGCCGGCCACCTGCCGGGCTTCGCCAGCGCGCCGGGCGGCCAGCTGGTGCAGGAGACCGATCACCCCGTGCCGGTGCGCGGTGCGCGCATCGTGCTGGCCGACGACGATGGCGTGCGCGCCGCGATGACGGGCTCGTGGCTCGCACAGATGGGCTGGGAGGTGTACGCGCTCGAACCCGCGCCATCGACGGCTTTCAGCGAGCCCGGCACGCCCACGCCCTGGCTGCCCGCACCGCCCGAGGTCGACGAGATCGCACCCGCGGTGCTCGCCGCCCTGCTGGAGAACGGCGACGCGGCGCTGATCGACGTCACCGCCAGCGCCAACCATGTGAAAGGCCACATTCCCGGTGCGTGGTTTGCGATCCGCGCGCAACTCGCGCAGGCGCTCGACCGCATGCCGCCCGCGACACGCTACGTGCTCACCTGCGGCAGCAGCCTGCTCGCGCGACATGCCGCCGCCGACCTTCGTGCGCTGCTCGACGCCCGCGGCGCAGCCGACACCGAGGTGCGCGTGCTGGCGGGCGGCACCGCGGCCTGGATCGCGGCGGGTCTGCCGCTGGCAGAAGGCGAAGCGCGCCTGGCGACACCGCGCACCGACCGCTACCGGCGGCCCTACGAAGGCACGGACGCGTCAGCCGAAGCCATGCAGGCCTACCTGGACTGGGAATACGGTCTGGTCGCGCAGCTGGCCAGGGACGGCACCCACCACTTCAACGTCATCTGAACCCTCCGGCGGAGCGCGGCCGCTTCAGGCGGCAGGCGCGGCAGCAGGGACAGGCCGCTGCACGTTGACGACGGTCGCCTGCATCAGCGCTACCACCTTGTAGTCGGTCGCGTCGCCGACGAAGGCGCGCACCTCACCCGTGCAGACGGTGAGCAGTTTTCCCGCGCTCTGCACGCGCCCGACGGCCAGGAAGCGATCGCCGATCGCGGGCCGGACGAAGTTGGTCTTGAATTCGGCGGTCACCACTTCGGCACCGGGCGCTGCCTTCGTGAGCGCCGCGTAGCCGCAGGCGCTGTCGACGATGCTGGTGACGGCACCCGCATGCACGTAGCCATGCTGTTGCGACAGGCTCATGGAAAAAGGGAGTTCGATGTGCACTTCGCCATCGGCCACCTTCACGAGCCGTGCGCCAAGTGTGGCCATCAAGCCCTGGGCGTCGAAACTGGCGGCGATGCGTTGGTGGCGTGCATTCATGGTCCGCCGACTTTAGCCGCGAGCCGACCGGCGCGATGCAATCACCGCGAGGCCGACGCTGCGAGGAATCCTGCCCCACGGCCTACAAAAATCCCTGCGCGGAACTTCTAGCGTTGCGTTTTCAAAGGAGATACCCATGACTTCCAACGGCAACACGCCATCGACCGCCACCGAACGCATCGACATCCAGTCCGACCAGTCGCTGGCCGACTGGTCGAAGCGCCTCGACACCACATCCGAACAGTTGAAGACCGCCGTGGCTGAAGTCGGCGACGCAGCCACCGACGTGGAGCTGTACCTGAAGGGCACGCGCAGCAGCACCAATGACACCCGCGTCGACAACGCGGGCTGATGATCCAACGCCCGCTGTTCGCGGGCGCTCAGGCTTCACCGTCAGAGTAGCCCTCTTCCCGCTGGGCGCGGGATTCCTCTTTCTTCTGCGAGATGGCCGGGTCCGTCTTCTTGACGTCCGGCCCGGCGCCGGTCTGGCCCCACATGCCAGTGACCGGCTTGTAGTCGGCTTGGCGCTCGCGCTCGTCGTCCTTTCGGAGCGCTTCGCGGAACTCGGGGGACTTCATCGCCTCGGCTTTCGTCTCTTCCGCTTTTTTCACATCTTCGGCGCTCGGCGGCACGGGTGCGGGCGGCACGAAGCGGGTGCGGGTGCGGTCGTCGGCGCTCATGGCTTGGGCACCGCGCGCGTCACGCTCACCGACACCGGATCGCTGGCAGGAAATGATTCCTCGATGCCGTGGTCGAGGGCATCTTCGGTCGGCTCTTCAGTCACCGCCGCCGTCGCGCTCGGGGGCGGAGTGCCGTGGCTCTCTGCGGTGGGAAACGGGAACGGCTCGGTGGAGGAGGCTACCTTCGCCTTGGTTCGCTGCAGCGTGGTGGTCATGCGCAAGACTCCTTGTGAATGTCAATGCAACAGACTGCCCCAAGGCGTCCTGCGCCGGTGGTGCGCGGCAGCGAACAAGCGTGTAGGTCAACGGCTTGGCCGCGCGCTCGCTGCCTGGATCAACGCGGGCAACTCACCTGAAAGTTCGCGCGCCAGGTAACCGAGCGGCCCGTGCCGGCGCGCGAGCGAGCGCCCGGCCTGCGCATGCAGCGCCACGCCACGTGCGCAGGCGGGCAGCGGTGCCATGCCTCTAGCGGCCAGCCCGCCGATGATCCCGGCCAGGGTGTCACCCGAGCCCGAGGTCGCGAGCCCGACGCTGCCGCCTTCGAAGCACCAGACCTCGCCATCGGGCGTCGCGATGAAGGTCGACGCGCCCTTGAAGGCGACGCAGGCGTTCCAGCGCGAGGCCGCTTCCAGGGCCGTGGCAGCCGGGTCGGCACAAACCTCGTCCTTCGACCGCCCGAGGAGGTGCGCCATCTCACCGGCGTGCGGCGTCAGGATCACGGGCTGCGCGAACGCGCCATGCCGGACGACCGACATGGCGATCGCGTCGAGCACCACCGTGCTGCTTGAGAACATCGGCAGCGCCGCGCGCAAGAAAGCCATGCTGCGCTTCTCGTCCAGCATGCCCGGGCCGATGACCACGGCATCCACCGCATCGGCCAGCGATTCGAGCCGCGCAACGCCGCGTGCCTGCAGCGCACCGCCCACGCTCTCTGCCATCGGGATCACGCGCGCTTCGGGAATGGCGAACGCCAGCCCGAGGGCAATGCCCCGCGGCGCGGCCACCGTCAGCTTGCCCGCGCCGGCACGCAGCGCGGCCACGGCCGCCAACAGCGCCGCGCCCGGGACCTCTTCGCTGCCTGCGATCACCAGCACCCGGCCGCGCGATTCCTTGTCCGCCTCGTTGCCGTGGTCAGGCAGCGGCCAGCGCGCTAGCGCCTTCGCGTCGAGCGGGCGCGGCCGCAAAGGGGCGCGATCGGCAGGCATCAGGGTTTCGCAGCGGCTGGTTGATCGGGCGCCGTGGTGACCGGGGTCGCCGCAGCCTCGAGCGGGGCGATGAAATTGACCAGCGCCAGCCGAAGCGCGCGGTCGGCGTCGGGCTCCTCGGCCCTGAAAAGATAGGACGTCACGCCGCAGTTCGGCACATCGCCCTTGCGGTCGATCTCCAGGATCTGTTGCTCGTCCATCTGTTCGAGCAGATAGCGCATGCAGTTGACGGTGACTTGGTGCGCAACCACCAGCACACGCCGCCCGGCGTATTCGCGGGTCACCATCTCGAGCAGGCTGCGAAGGCGCAGGATCACGTCGCACCAGCTCTCGCCGCCCGGCGGACGAAAGTAGAACTTGCCGACATGCATGCGCTGCGCGTTAAGCTCGGGATGCTTCTGATGAATGCCGTGGGTGGTCAGCCGGTCGAGGATGCCGAACTCCTTCTCCCGCAGGCGCTCGTCGATGCGCACCGTGGCGTGCGACAGGCGGCCGCGCTCGCGAATGCAGCGCGCCGTTTCGCGCGCCCGCAGGTACGGTGAGCACAGCACCACTTCAGGTTGTTCGTCGGGGCCGAGCGATCCGAACCAGTCGCCCAGCGCCTCGGATTGCGCAATGCCGAGATCGGACAGCGGCACGTCGATGTCGCGCCAGGCCAGGTCGATCATTGGGAGTCCGCCCGATTCGGCCGCGTCGCGCGCCACGTTGCCGGCACTCTGCCCGTGCCGGACGATCCAGAGGGTGTCAGGCCAGTTCAGAAGCGCCCCTGGCCTTCGCCTGTTCGATCGTGGGCCCAGCGCATCGCCTGTTGCTCGGCGTGGCGCCAGGCTTCTGCAGCCGACGCATACGCGTCCGTGTCTTCAGGCAGTGGCACAGGCTCTGCGCCCGCGGCGCCCGACAGGTAGCGCACGCGTGGCATGAAGGCGCCTGTCGGCATCTCGGTCACGGTCAGTGCGAACTCGAGGCCTTCGTAGCGGAAGGTGGTTTCGCCAGGGGGTTTGAGGTCCATCGTCCGTCCTTTCAGGGCTCCGATGGTGGCCCGCAGCCCTCCGCTGCGGCCCGAAGAGGATCGACCGTGCGCGTGCAGGACGAAGGCGCATTTCAGGCGAGCGCGGAGTGGATCGATCTATGGTTGAGCCTGATCTACATTCCGCTGCGGCAGCCGCGCAAGGTGCTGCGCAGCACCTTCACTCCACACATCACGCCATGGTGACGCCCTTCGATCCCGCCAGACTGTTCTTCAACGACGTGTCGTTCGCGTTCCTGAGCGAGGTCGCGCTGCGTACCGCCTTCGCATACATCGCGGTGTTTCTGTTCCTCAAATTCAGCGGGCGCCGGGGCGTGCGGCAACTGTCCCTGTTCGAGCTGGTGGTGATCCTGACCCTCGGCTCGGCCGCTGGCGACGTCTCCTTCTATGAGGATGTTCCCGTCGTCCCGGTGGCGATGGTCTTCACCACCCTGCTGATCCTGTATCGGCTCACGACCTTCGTGATTGCGCGGAGCAAGCGGATCGAAGCGTGGATGGACGGAAAACCCGTCACCGTCATCGAGGACGGCCTCTACAAGCTGGACTCCCTCGAAGGCTTGAACATGTCTTCATCCGAGCTGTTCATGGAGCTTCGCCAAAAAGGCGTCGAGCATCTCGGGCAGGTCCGCCTGGCCATCCTCGAGACCGACGGGGATGTGAGCCTCTATTTCTTCGAGCCCGAGGATGTGCGCCCCGGCCTGTCGGTGCTGCCACCTGCTCATCGCAAGGTCGTGGAGGAGGCACCGTCGAACGGCCTGTACTGCTGCATCCGTTGCGGCCTGCCCACGCAACTGCAAGCGGGACAGCGTGGCACCTGTTCGCGTTGCAAGAAGAGCGATCGCTGGACAGAAGCACTCTCGCGGCAGCGCGTGCAATGAGCCAAGAGCAATCAGGCCGGTAGCCTCAGTCTTCCCGCACGAGGCGGATGCCGACCAGCGTGTAGCGCGTGTCCGGCGCGTTCCAGTTTCGATAGGCCGCACGGGCATAGAAGGCCCAGGTGTGCCAGGAGCCGCCGCGACGGACCCGCACTTCGCCCTCGGCGGGACCTTGCGGGTCGTCCGTCGGTGACTGTGCGTAGTACGCATCGCCATGCCAGTCGGCCACCCATTCCCACGCGTTGCCGTGCATGTCGTGAAGGCCCCAGGCGTTCGGCGCAAAGCTGCCGACCGGCGCCGTGAAGGCATGGCCGTCGCCTCCGTCCAGCGCCATCGTTCGCCACTGCGGCCAGTAGCGGGCGCTGCTCGCGTCGAACACATTGGCCGCGCGCAGCAGCGACCGGGCCTCATCGCCCGAGCTGTAGCGGGTGCGCGTGCCGGCGCGGCAGGCGTACTCCCACTCGGCTTCGGTCGGCAGACGGTAGTGGCGCCCTTCGGTCTGGCCCAGCCAGGCGGCCAGTGCCCGGGCGTCGTTCCAGGTCACGTTGACGACCGGATGGTCGTCGCCCTGGGCGAAGCCCGGGTTGCGCCACGAATAGCGCGGATCACGGCCCTCGAAGGCGTCGCCGCGCCGCGTGGTCGTTGGGTCGTAGTCCGCGCGCCAACCGTAGCCGCCGGTCCGGTCGGCCACCGACTCGGGCACGTAGCCCGAGCGTTCGACGAACTGCCGGAACTGCCCCACCGTGACTTCGTGCTGGCCCATCCAGAAGGGGCGCGTGATACGCACGCGGTGCACCGGCCCTTCGTCGCCCAGTTGCAGGAATCGACTGGCGGGCAGCTCCGGGTACGCGCGAGCCAGCGACTCGGGCGCTTCGTCGCTGCCCATCCAGAACTCGCCGGCGGGCAACTTCACGAAGGCCATCCCGAGGCTGTTGCGTTCGACCTCGGCAGCGCGTGCGCCAACGACGACCAGGGCCAGGATCAGCAGCCAGCGTTTCATCCGCGGATGCTATGGCATGTGCCCGGAAATTGCTGCGGCGACGGCACGCCATGCCATGCGCCCCCCTCAGCCCTCGGTCACCGGCACCAGGATCGCGTTGCCCGTCGCGAGCAGCTTTTCGGGCTGACCATCCCCGCCTTCTGCGTACAGCTCAGCTGCCGCGAACACCTGCTTGCGACCCGCCTTCACCACGCGCCCGCGGGCAACGAAATGACGACCGACGGCCGGCGCCATGCAGTTGACCGAGAAGTGCGAGGCGAGCACGCGCCCCGAGACGGTGGCCGCCGCAAAGCCGCAGACCGTGTCGAGCAGCGCAGCAATCAACCCGGCGTGCAGGAAGCCTGCGTACTGGCCCATGTCGTCGGCGCGCCACTGCATGCGCAGCTCCGCCTCGCCCTCGCCGGCCTTTGTCACTTCGAAGCCGGCCCAGCGGTTGAAGGCGGCCGAACGGTTGATGTTTTGCAGGGTGTCGAGCATGGCGGTCCTTGGCGGATGGAGAAACGCACACTCTAGGAAAGCCCTGCCTCGCGCGCCGTCCCGCACGGGACGCGACGGCCGCGCGGCTGTAGCGCAGGCGACTCGGCGATGGCCTCGCGCACTGGCGGACCCTCAGAGCTTCGCGATCGACACCTCGGTCGACTTCACCAGCGCGACCACGTCGGAGCCCGGCTTGAGCTGCAGCTCGTCGACCGAGCGCGTCGTGATCACCGACGTGACGATGCCCCAGGGCGTTTCGACATCCACCTCGGAGACGACGTCGCCGCGGATGATTTCCTTCACTTTGCCCTTGAACTGGTTGCGGACGTTGATGGCTTGGATGGACATGAGAAAACTCCTTCAGTTGAAAAATTCGGGATGCGGGGTCGTGACTTGACGCGGCTCAGCCAGCGGCCGCCGCCAGCGCCTGGTCGAGGTCGACCAGGAGGTCGTCGATGTGCTCGATACCGACCGACAGGCGCACCGTTTCTTCGGTGACGCCCGCCTTGGCCAGTTCTTCGGGGTTCAACTGGCGGTGCGTGGTCGAAGCCGGGTGCGTGGCGAGCGAGCGCACGTCGCCGATGTTGACCAGCCGCGTGAACAGCTTCAGCGCATCGAGGAACTTCGCCCCGCCCTCGCGGCCACTGCCGATGCCGAAGGTGAGCACGCCACTCGACTTGCCGCCGAAGTACTTCTGCGCGAGCGCGTGGTCGGGGTGGTCTTCCAGCGCCGCGTAGTTGACCCACTTCACTCCGGCGCTCTTCTTCAGGTGCTGCGCCACGGCCAGCGCGTTGCTGGTGATGCGGTCCATGCGCAGCGCAAGCGTTTCGATGCCCTGCAGGATCAGGAACGCGTTGAACGGCGAAATGGCCGCGCCCGTGTTGCGCAGCGGCACCACGCGCGCGCGGCCGATGTAGGCCGCCGGGCCCAGCGCCTCGGTGTAGACCACGCCGTGGTAGCTCACGTCGGGCTCGTTCAGGCGCTTGAAGCGTTGCTTATGTTCGGCCCACGGGAACTTGCCGGAATCGACGATGGCGCCACCGATGCTGGTGCCGTGGCCGCCCAGGTACTTGGTGAGCGAGTGCACCACGATGTCGGCGCCGTGCTCGATGGGCCGGCTCAGGTACGGCGATGGCACCGTGTTGTCGACGATCAGCGGCACGCCGTGGCGGTGCGCGATCTCGGCGATGGCCGCGATGTCGGTCACGTTGCCGGCCGGGTTGCCCAGCGACTCGACGAACACCGCCTTGGTCCGCTCGTCGAAGAGCGGCTCGAAACTAGCCGGATCGCGGTGGTCGGCAAAGCGCGTGGTGATGCCCGACAGCGGCAGCGTGTGCGCGAACAGGTTGTAGGTGCCGCCATACAGCGCGGTGCTGCTGATGATGTTGTCGCCCGCCTCGGCGATGGTCTGGATCGCGTAGGTCACCGCCGCCTGGCCCGAGGCCACGGCCAGCGCGGCGATGCCGCCTTCGAGTGCGGCCACGCGCTGCTCGAGCACGTCCTGCGTCGGGTTGTTGATGCGGGTGTAGATGTTGCCCGGCACCTTCAGGTCGAATAGGTCGGCGCCATGCTGCGCGCTGTCGAAGGCGTAGGCCACCGTCTGGTAGATCGGCGGCGCGACGGCGCGGGTGGTCGGCTCGGGCGAGTAGCCGGCGTGCACCGACAGGGTTTCAAATTTCCAGTCTTTGGACATGTGTTTCTCCGGTGAAGGGATCTCAGAGCGCCCAGCGCAGCGCGTGGGCCGGGCCATCGGCCCAGCGGGTGTCGTTGGCGGGCTCGGCGTCACCCACATCGGCGGCATCGGGCTTCTGCAGCACGCGGTCGAGGATGCGTTTCTCGATGGCGGCGAAGGCCGGGTCGCCCTGCGAACGCGGGCGCGCCAGCGCGATGTTCTCGTCGAGCGCGATGCGGCCGTCTTCGATCAGGATCACGCGGTCGGCCAGTGCCACCGCCTCCTGCACGTCGTGCGTGACCAGCAGCGCGGTGAAGCGGTGCTGCTGCCACAGGCCTTCGATGAGGCGGTGCATCTCGATGCGGGTGAGCGCGTCCAGCGCGCCCAGCGGCTCGTCGAGCAGCAGCAAGCGCGGATGGTGTACCAGCGCGCGCGCCAGGGCCACGCGCTGACGCTGGCCGCCAGACAGGCGTGCCGGCCATTCGTTCTCGCGCTCGGCGAGGCCCACCTGCGCCAGCACTTCGCTGCCACGCGCCTTCGCTTCTGGCGGCAGGCCCAGCGTGACGTTGTCGAGCACGCGGCGCCACGGCAGCAGGCGAGCCTCCTGGAACATGATCCGTGTGTCGTCGTGCAGGCCGTCGATGGCGTTGCCGTCGGTCACCAGCGCGCCTTCGGACGCGGCCTCGAGGCCCGCGACCAGCCGCAGCAAGGTGCTCTTGCCGCAGCCGCTGCGCCCGACGATGGCGATGAACTGGCCGGGTTCGATCGAGAGCTGAGTGTTGCGCAGCACCTCGCGCTCGCCGTAGCGCTTGTGCACGCCACGGATTTCCAGTTTCACGCCACCGCTGATGACTTGATCGTTCAACACTGCGCTCATGGCGTCACTCCGGGTTTGAAAAGCGCCACGTCGAGCGCATTGATTTGGCGTGGCAGCAGCTTTTCGGCGAAGAAGGCGTCGGCGATCTTCTGCTGCTCGACCAGCCGCTCGGCGACCACCGGCCGCACGGCATAGCTGCGGCGGCTGTTGGCCTGCTCGATCGTGTCGGCATCGAGGCCCCACACGGGAGACAGCAGCGCGGCCGCTTCCTTCGGGTTGGCCTTGACCCACTTGCCGGTTTTCTCCAACTGGGCGTAGACGATGCGCAGCACGTCGGGCCGCAGCTTCGCGTAGCGCGTGCTGGCCAGGTAGTAGCGCTGGTAGGACGCGATGCCCGTGCCATCGGCCAGCACGCGGGCGTTCGATTGGCGCTGTGCCGCGGCCAGGAACGGGTCCCACACCACCCACGCGTCGATGGCACCGCGCTCGAAGGCGGCCCGTCCGTCGGCCGGGCTCAGGTAGGCGGGTTCGATGTCCTTGAAAGACAGGCCGGCTTTCTCGAGCGCGGCGATCAGCAGGTAGTGCGCGCCGGCGGCCTTGGCGAAGCCGATCTTCTTGCCCTTGAGGTCGGCCACCGACTTCAGCGGCGAGTCGGCGCGTACCAGGATGGCCTGCGCCGAGGGCGACGGCGCTTCCTGCGCGACGAAGGTCAGCTGGGCATTGGCAGCCTGCGCGAACACCGGCACGGTGTCGGCCACGTCGGCGCTGACGTCGAGGTTCTCCAGGTTCAGCGCTTCGAGCAGCGGCAGGCCGCTGGTGAACTCGTGCCAGCTCAGCTTGACGCCCAGCGGCGCGAGTTCGCGCTCCAGCGTGCCCTGCACTTTCAGCACCGAAATCAGCGTGGACGACTTCTGGTAGCCAAGCCGCAGCACGGCGTTGTTCTGCGCGAAGGAGGCGCTGCCCGTGAAGGCGGCCACCGAGGCGGCCACAGCGACGACGGCCGCACGGCGAGAGATGAGGGTTCGCTTCATGTTCAGGCCGCCTTCTTCTGGTAGCCCGGATGCCAGCGCAGCCACCACTGCTCGAGGGCCCGCGCGAATACGTCGGCCAGCTTGCCGAGCAGCGCGTAGAGCAGGATGCCCACCAGCACGATGTCGGTCTGCAGGAACTCGCGGGCGTTCATCGTGAGGTAGCCGATGCCGGCCTGCGCCGAAATCGTTTCAGCCACGATCAGGATCACCCACATGAGGCCCAGCGAGAAGCGCAGCCCCACCAGGATGGACGACAGCGCGCCCGGCAGAATCACTTCCTTGTAGAGCTGCCAGCGCGTGAGCCCGTAGGTGCGGCCCATCTCGATCAGTTGCGGATCGACGTTGCGGATGCCGTGGAACGTGTTGAGGTAGATCGGGAAGAACACCGACACCGCGATCAGGAACAGCTTGGCCGTCTCGTCGATGCCGAACCACAGGATCACCAGCGGGATCAGCGCCAGCGACGGGATGTTGCGCACCATCTGGATGGTCGAATCGAGCAGCGATTCGAAGAAGCGCACCGAGCCGGTCAGCAGCCCGAGCACCAGCCCGAGCCCACCGCCGATGGCCAAGCCCGCAAGCGCGCGGCCCGCGCTGACCTTGACGTGTGTCCAGAGTTCGCCGGAGGCGGTGAGCGTCCAGGCGGCTTTCACCACGTCGAGCGGTGCCGGCAGCACGCGCGTCGACAGCCAGCCGAGCGACGAGGCGATCTGCCACACCGCGATCAGCGTCACCGGCACCAGCCAGGGCACGAGGCGCTGCGCCACGCCCTTGCCGAAACCGCGCCAGGCGGAAAAAGACGGTGCCGCGCGCGGCAAAGTCTGTACTTGTTCAGTCATGCGTTCTTTCAGGATTGGGAGACGAGGCGCGACGGCGCATCGAGGTTGGCGACGACTTCGCCGAACGGGCCGGTCAGCGTCTGGCCCGGCAGGCCGGGTCGTTGTTTGCGCGGCAGCAGCGGGAACACCAGTTCCGCGAAGCGGTACGACTCTTCCAGGTGCGGGTAGCCCGAGAGGATGAAGTTGTCCAAGCCGAGGGCGGCGTATTCCTCGATGCGCGCGGCCACAGTCTTCGCATCGCCGACCAACGCGGTGCCGGCGCCGCCGCGCACGAGACCCACGCCGGCCCACAGGTTCGGCGAGATTTCGAGGTCGGCGCGCGTGCGCTTCGCGCCGCCCGCGTGCAACGCGGCCATGCGGCGCTGGCCTTCGGAATCCATCTTCGCGAAGGCGGCTTGCGCGCGAATCACGGTCGCATCGTCGACCTTGCTGATCAGCGATTCGGCGGCGCGCCAGGCTTCGTCTTCGGTTTCGCGCACGATCACATGCAGGCGGATGCCGAATTTCACGGTGCGGCCCTTGCGTGCCGCCCTCGCCTTCACGTCGGCGATTTTCTTGGCGACCTCGGCGGGCGGCTCGCCCCAGGTGAGGTACGTGTCGACCTGTTCGGCCGCCAGCTCGTGCGCGGCCTCCGACGACCCGCCGAACCACACGGGCGGATGCGGCTTCTGCGTCGGCGGGAACAACAGCTTGGCGCCCTTCACGCTCAGGTGCTTGCCGTCGTAATCGAAGCTCTGGCCCTCGTGGCTGCGCTCGATGATCTCGCGCCAGATGCGGATGAACTCGGCCGACTGCACGTAGCGCGATGCGTGGTCGAGGAACACGCCGTCGCCTTCCAGCTCGGTCTGGTCGCCACCGGTGACCAGGTTGACCAGCACGCGCCCGCCCGAGAGCCGGTCGAAGGTCGCGGCCATGCGCGCGGCCAGACTGGGCTGGTGCAGGCCGGGCCGCACGGCGACCAGGAACTTGAGTTTCTTCGTCGCGCCGATCAGGCTCGACGCGATGACCCACGGGTCTTCGCAGGAGCGTCCGGTGGGAATGAGCACGCCCTCGTAGCCGAGGGTGTCGGCCGCGCCGGCGATCTGCTGCAGATAAGCGAGGTCGACGGCGCGCGCCCCCTCGGTCGTGCCGAGGTAGCGACTGTCGCCGTGGGTGGGAAGGAACCAGAAAATTTGCATGGAAGGTCCTGTCAGGTGAGGCTCACCAGGAGTGAGCGAGAAGGTTGCGGCCGGGCAGCGCGCGATTGGCGGCCTGCTGCAGGCGCCGCAGCGCGCGCATCGGCACATGCCCATGCGGTGCGCGGCGCGCCACTGCACGGGCCGACACCGGCGCGATGCGCCACGCCGCCGCGCTGACCGCAATCACGCGCTCGGCCTGCGCGCGAAGCGGGAGATCTGTGTGCGTCATCGCGCCCTCCCCGCCTTCAGGCCACGCTGGCCGCAGCCGCTTCGAGCACGTTGATCCTTTTCGGGATCAGCTTCAGATCGAAGAAGGTGTCGGCGATCTTTTGTTGCTCGGCGAGGATGGCGCGGGTGATCGGCGCGGTGCCGTACTGCGAGCGGCCGACCGAGACGTCGACCACCGGCTTCGGGATGCCCCAGAGCGCCGACAGCTCGGTCGCGAAAGCGCCCTTGTTGGCCGAACCCCACTGGTCGATGCGGTTGATCTCCTCGGTGACGATGGCCAGCACGTCGGCGTTCCTGGCCACGTAGTCGAGCGACGAGAAGTAGTAGGCGCGGTTGCCGACCACGCCGGTGGCGTCGGCCAGCACTTTGGCGTCCAGCGTTTTTTCGGCTGCGGCGAGGAAGGGGTCCCAGATCACCCAGGCGTCGACCGAGCCCTTCTCGAAGGCGGCGCGCGCGTCCGACGGCGGCAGGTAAACGAGGTTGAGGTCGCTGTACGCGAGGCCGTGCTTCTCGGCCAGCTTGACGATGAAGTAATGGACGTTGCTGCCCTTGTTGAGCGCGATCTTCTTGCCCTTGAGGTCGCCCACGGTCCTGATGGCGGAAGCCTTGGGAATCAGCACGGCTTCGGATGCCGGGCGCGGCACGGTCGCCGCCACGTAGGCCAGCGGTGCGCCCGCGGCCTGCGCAAAGATCGGCGGCGCTTCGCCCACGTCGCCGAAGTCGATGGAGCCGACATTCAGCGCTTCGAGCTGCACCGGGCCGGCCGTGAACTCGGTCCACTTGAGCGAAACGTTGAGCGGTTCGAGCCGCTTCTCGAGCGTGCCGCGGCCCTTGAGCAGGCTCAGAACGCCCTTCTGGTGGCCGATGCGCAAGGTGCGCGCGGCGCCGGACTGGGCGAAGCTGCCGAAGGCCGGCAACGCGATGGCGGCGGCCGCGCCCTGAATAAGGCGGCGGCGGGTCGATGTGAATGTCATGGAACTACTTTCGAAGAGGGCTCAGGGCGAGGAACACCGCGGAACCGGCTTTGCCGGGCCGCTGGTGTTGCCCCCGGCGAGGGGGTGGGCGAAGCGACACGAAGTGCGCGAAGCCTTGGGGGTGAGCTAGTGCGCCACCGCGTCGCTCACCTTGATGGCCTTGGGAATCAACTTGAGGTCGAAGAAGGTGTCGGCGATCTTTTGCTGGTCGGCGGCGACCGCGGCGGTGATGGGCTTCACGTTGAACTCGTAGCGCGAGGTAGTACTGGTAGTTGTTGACCACGTTCGGCGTGCCATCCGCCAGCACGCGGGCGCCGGTCGCCTTCTCGGCCGCCGCCTGGAACGGGTCCCAGATCACCCAGGCGTCGACGTTCTTGCTCTCGAAGGCTGCGCGGCCGTCGGCAGGTGCCAGGTACACGGGCTGGATGTCAGTGAGCTTCAGCCCGCTTTTCTCCAGCTGCTTGACCAGCAGGTAGTGCACGTTGCTGCCCTTGTTGAGCGCGACCTTCTTGCCCTTGAGATCGGCGACCGACCGGATCGGCGAATCTTTCGTGACCAGGATGGCTTCGGCGCGCGGCGCGGCCGGGTCATAGCCGAAGTACACGAACTTCGCGCCTGCGGCCTGCGCAAAGATCGGCGGCGCCTCGCCGACATAGCCCACGTCGACGGCGCCGACGTTCAGCCCTTCGAGCAATTGCGGGCCGGCCGGGAACTCGACCCACTTCACGCCGAAGCCCAGCGGCTGAAGCTTCTTTTCCAGCGTGCCCTGCGCCTTTTGCAGCACGAACAGGCTGGCGGATTTTTGATAGCCGATGCGCAGCTCACCCTTGCCCTGTGCGTGAGCCGGCGTGGCGGCAATGAAGCTGGTGATCAGCGCGACGGCCGCGACGACGATCAGGCTGATGGTCAGGTCGCCGATCGCGCGCCAGAGGCTGCGCGGCTCGGTTTCCAGAATCGAATCTTCGGTGGCTACGGGGTTCATGAATGGACTCCTGACGAAACAAATGGACAAAGCGCTGCCCAGGCCGCAAAGAAGCAGCGCAAGGTCTTTTCGGGAAATGCCGCGGAACCGGCTCCGCCGGGCCGCAGGCGTTGCCCCCGGTCGGGGGTGGGCGCGCGACACGCAGTGCGCGCAACCTGGGGGCGAGCGTTAAACGCTACATCGCACGCGCGAGAAATGGACCGGCTCGAAACCGGTGGTCGCGGGCAGCTTCAGCCCTTCCGTGGCCAGCACGTCGACCGCCTCGTTCAGGCGCTCGCCGAGGTCGGCATGCACCTGGTAGGCGCCTTCGGGCGTCAGCGTGATCTGCGCGTCGGTCGCATACACGCCCGGCAGGATGTGCCGCGCCGACAGCGACTGCAGCACCGGCCGCAGCGCGTAGTCGAGCGCCAGCATGTGGTGCGGACTGCCGCCGGTCGCCAACGGCAACACGGTCTTGCCCTTGAGCGCGTTCTGCCCGAGCAGGTCGAGAAAGACTTTCAGCACGCCGCTGTAGGCAGCCTTGTAGACCGGCGTGGCGACCACGACGACCCGCGCTTCCGCCACCCGCGCGATGGCACGCTCGATGGCCGGGTGGCTCCATTCGGCCTGCAGCAGCGCCTGCGCCGGCAGGTCGCGGATCACGAGGCGATCGATGCGCAACGCGGGCCCGTGGCGCCGCGCGAGCCGCTCGCCGACGGACTCGAGCAAGGCGGTGGAGCGGGACGGCGTCGATGGGCTGCCGGCGATGAGGAGCACAGTCACGGCGGCCTTACTTCAGCTTGTTGGTATAGATCTGATCGAACGAGCCACCGTCCGCGAAGTGGTCCTTGTCGGCCTTGGCCCAACCGCCGAAGGCTTCGTCGATGGTGAACAGCGGCAGCTTCGGCAACTGCTTGGCGTACTTGGCCTGGGCCTTGGCCGAGGTCGGACGGTAGAAGTGCTTGCCGATGATGTCCTGCGCCTCTTCGGTGTAGAGGTACTTCAGGTATTCCTCGGCCACGGCACGGGTGCCCTTCTTGTCGACGTTCTTGTCGACCACGGCCACGGGCGGTTGCGCCAGGATGCTCAGGCTCGGGTAGACGAAGTCGACCTTGCTGCCGAATTCCTTCTCGAGCAGGTAGGCCTCGTTCTCCCAGGAAATGAAGACGTCGCCCTGGTTGCGTTGCGCGAAGGTGATCGACGCACCGCGCGCACCGGTGTCCAGGATCGGCACGTTGCCGTACAGCTTGCGCACGAAATCGCGCGCCTTGTCATCGCCGCCGTACTTGCGCTTGGCGAATTCCCAGGCGGCCAGGTAGTTCCAGCGGGCGCCGCCCGAGGTTTTGGGGTTCGGGGTGATCACGCTCACGCCGGGCTTGATCAGGTCATCCCAATCCTTGATGCCCTTGGGATTGCCGGCGCGGACCACCAGGACGATGGTCGAGGTGTAGGGCGACGAGGCCAGGGGCAGGCGCTTTTGCCAGTCGGCCGGCAGCCAGTTGCCGTTCTTGTGCACCGCGTCGATCTCGCCGGCCAGCGCGAGGGTGACGACATCGGCATCGAGCCCGTCGATCACCGAGCGCGCCTGCTTGCCCGAGCCGCCATGCGATTGCTTGACCGTCACGTCCTGCCCGGTCTTGCCTTTCCAGTACTTCGAGAACGCCTGGTTGTATTCGACGTACAGCTCCCGCGTCGGGTCGTAGGACACGTTGAGCAGCGTCACGGGCTGCTGGGCGAGCGACGGCAACGCCGACAGGGCCATGGCGCCTGCCAGTCCGGCTCCAAGGGAAAGCTTGATAAAGTCGCGGCGGATTTTCGGGATCGGCATGGTGTTCTATTCAGAATGCATAAGGTGGAAGCCACGGATTCTGAATTCGACATATAGAAACTGGAACGACCGAGTTCTCAGTTCCAAATTACCAAATCAACTAAGACACCCCAAAGGCATCCAGATGGCTCGTATGGTCCAGTGCGTCAAGCTCGGCAGGGAAGCCGAAGGCCTCGACTTCCCCCCCTATCCCGGTGACCTCGGCAAGCGCCTGTGGGAAAGCGTCAGCAAGGAAGCCTGGGCCGAATGGCTCAAGCAACAGACCATGCTCGTGAATGAAAACCGCCTGAACCTGGCCGACCAGCGCGCCCGCGAGTACCTGAAGCGCCAGATGGAAAAGCACTTTTTCGGCGACGGCGCCGATGTGGTGCAGGGTTACACGCCACCGACCTGAACCGTCGCCGCATGGCTGAGCCCGTGCACTGGCGCGCGGATGGCGTTCCGCGCAGCGCCCGCTTCGACGACATCTATCACACCGAAACCGGCGCGCTGGCCCAATCGCGCCATGTGTTCCTCGGCGGCTGCGGCCTGCCGGCGGCTTGGGCGGATCGGCCGCAATGGCTGATCCTCGAAACCGGATTCGGTTTTGGCCTCAATTTTCTGACAACTTGGCAGGCCTGGCGTGCCGACGAGCACCGGCCACGCCTGCTGCATTTCGTTTCGATCGAGGCCTATCCCGTGGCGCGCGAAGACCTGGTGCGCGCGGCGGTGGCCCATCCCGAGCTGGCCGAACTGGCGGCTGCGCTCGCCGCGCAATGGCACGGCCTGCTGCCGGGCTTTCACCGCCTCTCTTTCGATGACGGCCGCGTGCTGCTCACTTTGTGCATCGGCGACGTGCAGCCGATGCTGCGCGCCCAGCGTTTCGAGGCTGACAGCCTCTTCCTCGACGGCTTCAGCCCGCAGTCCAATCCAGCGATGTGGTCGCCCGAGACGCTGAAGGCGGTCTCGCGCTTTGCCCGGCCAGGCACCCGCATCGCCACCTGGACGATCGCGCGGGCGGTGCGCGACGCGCTCGCGCAAAACGGCTTCCAAGTCGAAAAGCACAAGGGCTTTCCGCCCAAGCGCGACTGCCTGCGCGGCGTGTTCGCCCCCGCCTGGACAGTGCGGCGACGCGGTCCGCTGCCGGTGCGCATCGACACGCCGGGCCACTGCGCCGTGGTCGGCGCCGGGCTGGCGGGCGCAGCGGTGGCCGCCAGCCTGGCGCGGCGTGGTTGGCGCGTGACGGTGCTCGATGCGGCCGATCACGCGGCCGCCGGCGCGTCGGCGCTGCCGGTCGGCTTGCTGGCGCCGCATGTGTCGCCGGACGATGCCCTGCTCTCGCGCCTCACGCGCGCCGGCATCCGAGCGACCTGGCAGGCGCTCGAATCCCTGTTGGAAGAAGGCCGGGACTGGGCGGCCACCGGCGTGCGGGAGTTGCGGACCGATGGTGATGTGCGCGTGCCGCCGGGCTGGTCGCCCGAGGGGCCGAACGAATCGTTTCCGGCCGACGGCGCCGCGCTGTGGCACGCCCGCGCCGGCTGGGTCCGGCCGGGCGCGCTGGTCCAGGCCTGGCTGCGGCAGCCCGGCATTTCGGTGCGCTACGGCGCGCGCGTGACCGCTTTCGTGCGTGCCGATGCGGGCTTGCGGCTGATCGATCCGGCGGGCGCCACCCTGCTGGAGGCCGACCGCATCGTGCTGGCCGGCGGCATCGACGGTGCCGCGCTGGCGCCCGCCCTGCCCCTTCAACCGGTGCGCGGCCAGGTCGAATGGGGCCACGCCGCGCGCGGCGCGGCCAGACTGCCGGCGATTCCGCTCAACGGCGACGGCCACCTGATCGCGCAAGTGCCCGATGCCGACGGCGCGCTGTGGCTGACCGGCGCCACCTTCGACCGCGACAGCCGCGACCTCGCGCCTCGCGCTGCCGACACCGCGGCCAACCGCGCGCGCCTGGCGCGGCTTCATCCCGCCGCGGCCGACGCGCTGGCATCCGCCTTCGCCGACGGCAGCGCGCAAAGCTGGGTCGGCGTGCGCTGCGCCTCGGCCGATCGCCGCCCGCTGGTCGGCCCGCTCGAGGAGGCGGCGATGCCCGGCGTCTGGGTCAGCACGGCCATGGGATCGCGCGGACTGACATTTGCCGCGCTCTGCGCCGAGTTGCTGGCCGCACACTGGCATGGCGAGCCGCTGCCCCTGCCGGCGCCACTGGCGCACGCGCTCGATACGCGCCGCCTGACACGCCGCCGCTGACAACCCGGGACAATGCGCCGATGGCCATCCGCTACGACATCATTCACACCACCATCTACCGGTACAACCAGCCCGTGAGCTTCGGCCTGCACCGCGTGATGTTCCGCCCGCGCGACAGCCACGACCTGCGCGTGCTGGCGACCGACCTCAAGGTCAGCCCCGAGGCGCATGTGCGCCTGATCCAGGACCCGCATTCCAACTCCGTCGCGCTGGTGCAGCCGCGCGGCCAGGCGACCGAGCTGCGCATCATGTGCTCCTTCGCGATCGAGCATGTGCCGGCGCCCATGAACCAGCTCGAGCTGGACCCGGCGGCCGAATTCCTGCCGTTTGCGTACTCGGTGCAGGAGCGCCTCGACCTCGAGCACTACCTGCGCCCGCACCACGACGACCCCGACGGCACGTTGATCCAGTGGGCGCACCAGTTCCTGCACACCGACCAGCCGAACAGCACGCGCGACGTGCTCGCCCGCATGAACGCGCACATCGGCAAGAGCCTGACCTACGCCGCGCGCGACGAGGAAGGCACGCAGACGCCGCTGGAGACGCTGCAGCTGGGCAGCGGCAGCTGCCGCGACTACGCGCTCCTGATGATGGAAGCTGCCCGCCGGCTGGGCGTGGCGACCCGCTTCGTGTCGGGCTACCTGTACGACGCCGCGCTCGACCGCGCCGCCTCGGACCTGCCGGCCGTGCCTGCGCCCGCGGACGAAGGTGCGCCCGTGACCGGCGCCGGCTCGACGCACGCCTGGCTGCAGGCCTACCTGCCCGGGGCCGGCTGGGTCGCCTACGACCCGACCAACAACCTGATGGGCAGCGGCCAGCTGATTCGTGTCGGCGTCACGCGCGACCCCGCGCTGGCTGCGCCCGTCGCAGGCAGCTGGTTCGGCGATGCCAACGCCTACGAAGGTCTGACCGCGACAGTGCAGGTCAGGCGCCGCCCCGGCTGAGCCTGCATGGCCGCCTCGCCTGCCGCCAGCGCGCGTCCCGCGCTTCGCATTGCCGTGGTCGGCGCCGGGTTTGCCGGCCTGGCCAGCGCCGCCCTGCTCGCGCGCGATGGTCACAAGGTCACCGTGTTCGAGAAGGCGCCGGAACCGGGCGCGGTCGGCGCCGGCATCCTGCTGCAGCCGAGCGGACTGGCCGCGCTGCGTGTGCTGGCCGGCGACACGCCAATGGCCGACGAGGTGATCGCGCAGGGCAGCCGCATCGACCGGCTGCACGGCGTATCGCACCGCGGCCGCCCCGTGATCCAGGTGCAATACCGCGACTGGCAGCCCGACGCACATGGCCTGGGCCTGCACCGCGGCGTGCTGTTCCGTGCGTTATGGGCACTGGCGAAGCAGCACCGCGTGCAGATCGAGGCCGGCCGGGAAATCGATTCGCTCGCCGCCCTGGCGGCCACGCACGACCTCACGGTGATCGCCGACGGCGCACGCTCGCAATTGCGCGCGCAGACGGGCCTGCCGGCCCGCGACCGCCTCTACCCGTGGGGCGCACTGTGGGCCGTCCTCGACGATCCCGATCGCCACTACGCCAGCACGCTGTGGCAGTGGTTTCGCAGCGCGCAACAGATGCTCGGCGTGATGCCGACCGGCATCTCGCCACACACCGGACGACCGGTGGTCAGCGTGTTCTGGAGCGTCGACGAGCGGCGCCATGCCGCCTGGCAAAGCGAAGGGCTCGACGGTTTTCGCCGTCAGGTGCTGGCGCTGCATCCACACTGCGCGCCCTTGCTCGACCAGATCGATTCACCCGCGCAATGGACCTGGGCGCGCTACCGCGACGTGGTGATGCCGCGCTATCACACGGCGCGCGTGGTCGTCATCGGCGACGCGGCGCACGCCACCAGCCCGCAGCTGGGCCAGGGCACCAACCTGGCGCTGCTCGATGCGGTGGTGCTGGCGCAATGCGTCGCGCAGCGCACCGACCTGCCAAGCGCGCTGGCCGCATACACCGCGCGGCGCAAGGCGCACCTGCACTACTACGGCCAGGCCAGCCGCTTCCTGACGCCGGTGTTCCAGTCGGACCAGCGTGTTCTTCCCTGGCTGCGCGACCTGTTCATGGGCTGGTCGAGCCACCTGCCGATCGCAGGCGCGATGACGCGAGAAACGCTCGTCGGCGTCAAGCATTCGTGGTGGCGCGGTGGTCACAACCGGCCCGAGAAGCTGATGTAGGACGAAAGGCCGTCGAACGGTCTTACAGGGAAAGCCCCGAACCCGGGCCGCCTGCCGGCCCCTACGCTGTCTCCGCCGCAAGGCACCCCCCCAATCAAAAGGACGGAGACAAAACAATGAACAACACCCGCGTACCGTTTCTGGTCGCTGCAACACTGACCCTGGCCGCTTGCGGCGGGGGAGGCAGCGGCAACAACGGCGTTTTCGTTCCGATCGTGCAGGCGCCCGCCCCGGCGCCGGCCGCGCCACCCCCGCCTCCGCCGCCAGCACCCGCGCCCGAAGAGACGCGGGTGCAGGACAGCCGCCAGGCCTTC
>SEGS01000048.1 GCA_004210915.1 Variovorax sp.
TGTTCCAGGTGTTGGATTTCGGCATCCGTGGTCATGGGGGCGCACTCCTTCATTTTTCGCAGATCTCGCAGGGGAGTTGGAGCATATTGCGATGCACAAACAATGCCAAACACTTTAATCAGGGTCAGAATCTAATTAAATCCTGAACGATTTGGTGTAGATTAAATTGGGGACGCATCAAAAACGATAGCGTCTTGCACAGTATCCGCGGGCGCTAGAGGCCGTTTTGGCTTGAAGAATTCGCTGCAGGTGGCCGCCCGGCACGGGCTTTGACCACGCGGCGCTCCGTCGCCCTTTGCAGGGAGCCGAGAAACATCGCGTCTCCGGCCGCCCAACCGCGAAGGGTGGCCTCCGTCAGAGCGGCCTCGTCCGGTGCCGCCACGCCGGCATGCACCAAATCGGCATAGCCCGCTTCTCGCGCGAATGGGGTGTTGCCCAGTTGCCAATAAAGGGGATGCGGCGTCAGCAGCCGGTCGTGCCGCAATCCGGCGTAGTGGCCGTAGCTCGACCACGCGAAAGCTTCCGCCGCGTCGGCCAGCCCTGCGCGGACCGGCGCCAGGTCGATCATCGCCATGCAGGCGAGCAGATAACGCTCGGGCTGCAGCAGCGTCGAGCGGTAGCGCCCTTCCCACAGGGTGCCGGTGCGGCCGTGGCGGTCGTTGAAATAGCGAACGTAGCCGCGCCCGACCGCCTGCATGAACTGCGGCAGCCCGGTCGCGCTGGAAGGCGTCGCGAGCAGCTGGAACGCGTTGTCGAGCAGCACGTACGCGTGCAGCGCGATGCCGAAGCGCGGCGCGTGTTCGCCCAGCAAGGCCAGCAGGCGCTCGCGGTCGGCTCGGTCGACGAAGATCGGCTGGCCGTTGTTGCCGCGCTGGATCACATGGTGCGCGTGGTCCGCAAGCGTGAGGCGAGGCAAGCGGGCCATCGGCTGGACCTCAGGGAAGGCAGAAGCGCGTTTCCAGCAGCGACGCGAGGCCGAACTCGCCGAGCAGGCTCTTCAACCGCTCGGCCGCGCTCGCCTTCGCGTGGCCGGTGCGGCGGGCGATGATGAGTTCGTTCTTCATGCTGTGCTCCCAGCCGACCAGCTCCGTCACGGTGACCTGGTAGCCGCTCGCCTCCAGGTACAGGCAGCGCAGCACATTGGTCAGCTGGCTGCCGATCTCGCGCGTGTGCAGCGGATGGCGCCACAGCTCGGCCAGCGGTGTGCGGGAAAGTGCGATCGCCTTCGTCTCGCGCAGGCACGCCGCCACTTCGGCCTGGCAGCAGGGCACCAGCACCATGAAGCCCGCCTCTTTGGCCAGGCCGAAGGCGATCGCGTCGTCGGTCGCTGTGTCGCAGGCGTGCAGTGCGGTCACGATGTCGATCTTCGGCGGCAGCTCCGGCGCATGCGCCGATTCGGCCACCGTCAGGTTCAGGAAGGACATGTGGTCGAAGCCGAGGCGCTTGGCCAGCGTCCGCGACTTCTCGACCAGTTCGGGCCAGGTCTCGATGCCGTACACATGCCCGTCCTTCAAGGCCTTGAAGAACAGGTCGTAGATGATGAAGCCGAGGTACGACTTGCCCGCACCGTGGTCGGCCAGCGTGGCGCGCGCGCCGCCCTCGGGCAGTTCGCGCAGCAGCTTTTCGATGAACTGGAACAGGTGATAGACCTGCTTGAGCTTGCGCCGCGAGTCCTGGTTGAGCCGGCCTTCGCGCGTGAGGATGTGCAGTTCCTTCAGCAGTTCGATGGACTGGCCGGGCCGCAGGATCTCCTGCAACTCGGCTTCGGCCTTGGCAACTTTCACGGTCTTGTTCATGGCGGGTTGTTTGCACTTCCGGGACCGACGTCCAGCGCCGCCCAGCCTTTCGGGCCCAGCGCTTCGAGGGTACGGATATTGCGCTCGTAGATCGCGTCTGCATCGGGGAACGCATCAACTGCAATGCTCACGCTGTCTTCGCGCAAAAGATGCAAGGTGGGATACGGGGTGCGGTTGGTGGCGTTGGTGATGTCGTCGGCGTCGCTGCCGGCGAACTGGAATGCGGGATGAAAGCTGGCGAGCTGAAACACGCCTTCGTAGCCGCGGCGCGCGAGCAGGCGCTCGGCTCGCGCGGTGAAATCGTTGAAGTCGAGGAAATCCGGCAAGGCGTTGGGGGCGATCAACAGCGTCGTATCCCGCTCGGCTGGCGTCAGCGCAGCGAGCGCCTTTGCTTCATCCATCAGTTGCACCATCAGCTCGGCATCGTCCGCCGCGTCGCAGACGGCGTAGTGCACCTGCCCCTTCACAGACACCGCTTTCGCGAACGGACACAGGTTGAGGCCGATCACTGCGCGCTCGAGCCAGCGCCGCGTGTCGGCTTCGGCCTGTGCCGCTGCTGGCGAAGGCGCTATCGAGTCGTTCATGCAACCTCCGTCGCTGCGTGCCGGCGCGCGAGGCTTCCGGCAAGCGCGATGCCGACCAACGAACAGGCCAGCGTCGCGAGCCACGTCCATTGCCACCCGCCCACCCGATGGGCGATCCAGGCGACCGCAGGCGGCGCGAGGAACTGTCCGAATGCCGATGCCTGCTGCATCAAGCCGACCGTCGTTGACACGGTGGCGGGTCCGGGTGC
This sequence comes from Variovorax sp., assembly GCA_004210915.1. GTDB lineage: Bacteria > Pseudomonadota > Gammaproteobacteria > Burkholderiales > Burkholderiaceae_C > Variovorax. Next base: position 2,590 of record SEGS01000048.1, read on the forward strand.
CACACGGACCGCCAGCATGAACAGCGTGGCCGGCACCACGCCGCCGCCCAGCGAGAAGACGCACACGGCGATGTAGCGCAAGGCCGGCGGCAGTGCTTCGGCCTGCACGCCCTGCCCCACCTGCGCGAACGCGGCGATCCCGGCCAACGCCATGGTCGCAAAACCCCAACGCAACAAGGTGGCCGGCGCGCCGCCACGCTGCAACCAACGCCCGCCGGCGATGTTGCCGACGATGTTCATGGCGGCCGCGGCGGCGGTCAGCACCGCGCTCCAGCCGGACGGAACGCCCGCACCCGCATAGATCGCGGGCAGGAAACCGATTACCGCGATCCACTGCGCCGAATACACGGCGAACGCGGAGGCAACCAGCCAGGGGCCGGAGGCCGCGACCGTGGCACGCAGACGCGGCCCCTGGCTGGGCATCGGCTTTTCAAACGCCATGTCGGCCGGCACCACGCGCACGATCCATCCCGCCGCGAGCGCGGAAACGACGGAAAGCGCCGACCACCACCCTGGCCAACCGGCCCAGCCGATGGACGCCGGCCCCAGCAACAGCGCGAGGGCCACGCCGAATGGCATGTACGCACCCCACAGCCCGAGCGCGGCCTTGTCGGCGCCGGCGGGCGCCAACCGACGAATCAGCCCCGGCGCCGGCATCACGGTCAGCAGAAAGCCCAAGCCCTCGATCGCGCGCGAAGTCAGCAGCCATGGGACGGCGTGCGCGCCACCCATCGCACCGGCCAGCCCTCCGAGCACGCTGGCGAGCGTGAGCAGCGTCAGCCCGGCGAGCATGCTGCGGCGCAAGCCAATCTGATCGGCCACGAGACCGACGGCCAGCCCCAGCGCCATTCCGGCCAGTTGCACGAGCGACAGCAGAAAGCCAGCCTCGATCAGGCCGATGCCGAGCGTTGATTGCAGCGCTGGCACGGCGGGCGGCAGCTTGCCCAGATGCAGGGCCGCGCTGACGCCACCGCAGACGACCGCGACCACGCCGACGGGCAGGCGGGCCGCGGTGCGGCCTGCTGCAGCGTGCCCGGTCATCCAATGCCCTTCCGGCCCGTGAGCCGTTGGTGCTCGCGCATCGCGAAGCGATCGGTCATGCCGGCGATGTAGTCGGCCACCGCACGATGCCGGCTCGGCAGCGAGGCGAACGACTCGGGCATTTCGGCCGGACGCGCCAGGTAGGCGTCGAACAGTTCGCGCACCACCTGCTGCGCCTGCTCGGTGGTCTCCATCACACGCGGATGGCGATAAAGGTTGTCGAACAGAAAGCGCTTGAGCGCCGTGGAGCGGCTGCGCATGTCGTCGGAGAAGACGACGATCGAGGACGCCCGCCGCGCGGCGTCTGCATCGGCAGGCGCTGCGGCCCGGAGCGCGTCACCGGTCGCATCGATCACGTCGTAGACCTGCGCGCTGAGCATGCGCCGGATCGTTTCGTAGAGGACGCGACGCCCCTGCAGCTGCGGATGCTCCTGCAGCGTCTCGCGCCGGTACTGCTCGAACAAGTCGACCTCTGCCAGTTGCTCGATCGTGATCAGGCCGGAGCGCACGCCATCGTCGATGTCGTGCGCGTTGTAGGCAATCTCGTCGGCCAGGTTGCACAGTTGCGCTTCGAGGCTGGGCTGCGTGCGGTCGAGAAATCGCCGCGCGACGCCGCCGGGTTCCGCGGCTTCGAGGCGTTCCGCATTGGCACGTGAGCAGTGCTTGAGCACGCCCTCGCGCGTTTCGAAGCTCAGGTTCAGGCCGTCGTATCGGGGATAGCGGTGCTCGAGCTCATCGACGACGCGAAGGCTCTGCAGGTTGTGTTCGAAGCCGCCGTGCGCCGTCATGCACTCGTTCAGCGCATCCTGGCCCGCGTGCCCGAAGGGTGTGTGGCCGAGGTCGTGCGCCAGAGCGATGGCTTCGACCAAGTCTTCGTTGAGCCGCAGGGATCGCGCGATTGAGCGCCCTAACTGTGCGACCTCCAGCGAATGTGTCAGGCGCGTGCGGAACAGGTCGCCTTCATGGTTCAGGAACACCTGCGTTTTGTAGACCAGGCGCCGGAACGCGGTCGAATGGACGATGCGGTCGCGGTCACGCTGGAAAACATCACGTGTCGGCGCCGGTGGCTCGGCATGGCGCCGGCCACGTGAGCGCGCGGGATCGCAAGCGTAGGCGGCCAGACTCATCGGTGCACCCGCGCCGCGGCGCTCACGCCGTACACGCGGCCAGCACCTCGCGCACGATGGCGTCCGGCGCCGGGCGCATCACAGCCGACCCGGGCGCATCGATGACCACGAAGCGAATCTCACCCGCTTCGGACTTCTTGTCGACCCGCATCAGTTCCAGGTAGCGCTCGGCGCCGAGCGCCGGGCCGACAGTGGGCAGGCCTGCGCGCGCGATCAGCCGCGTCAGTCGATCGACGAACGCGCCGTCGACGCCGCCCAGGCGCTGCGACAACTGCGCCGCCATCACCATGCCGCACCCCACGGCCTCACCATGCAGCCATTCGCCGTAGCCGAGGCCCGACTCGATGGCGTGACCGAAGGTGTGGCCGAAATTGAGGATGGCGCGCAGCCCGTGTTCGCGCTCGTCCTGGCCGACGACCAGCGCCTTGATTTCGCAGCTGCGCTTGACAGCGTAGGCCAGCGCGGCCGCATCGCGAGCCAGCAATGCATCGATGTTCGCCTCGATCCAGTCGAAGAAGGCCACGTCGTGAATCGGGCCGTACTTGATGATCTCGGCCAACCCCGCACTCAGCTCGCGCGCTGGCAGTGTCTGCAGCGTCGCAAGGTCGCAGACCACCAGCCGCGGCTGGTAGAACGCGCCGATCATGTTCTTGCCGAGCGGATGGTTGATGGCTGTCTTGCCCCCGACCGAGGAGTCCACTTGGGCCAGCAGGGTCGTCGGCACCTGCACGAACGGCACACCGCGCATGTAGCTGGCGGCCGCGAACCCCGTCATGTCGCCGACCACGCCACCGCCGAGCGCGAAGAGCACGGTCTTGCGATCACTGCCGTGGCCCAGCAGCGCATCGAATATCAGATTCAGCGTGCCGAGGTCCTTGTAGATCTCACCGTCGGGCAAAACGAGAAGATGCACCGTACGGAAGCGCTTGGCCAGATTCCGCTCCAACGCTTGTGCGTACAGCGGCGCGACCGTGGTGTTGCTCACGATCAGCGCGGTGGCGGCATCCGGCACGACGTCGAAGGACATTGCATCGTCGAGCAGACCCTCGCCAATCAGGATCGGATAGCTGCGGTCACCCAGCTGAATATCGACGCGCTCGGGCGGGGCGGAGAGTACGGAGAGGGCCATGGGAGCGAGTTTAGGCGCTCGCCGGGGACTTTCAGCCCTGCGGCCCGCCGCTCGAGCCGCTGCCGGTGGGCACGATCCCGGCAAGTTCGAGTTGCATCACCACAATGTTCACCAGCATCGACACCGAAGGTCGGCCGGTGTCGACCACGTCATGCGCGGTCTCGGTGTAGAGCGGGTCGCGCGCCGCATGCAACTCGCGCAATCGCCCGAGCGGGTCGGCAACCTGAAGCAGCGGCCGCTTCACGTCATGGCGCAAGCGGCGAAATAGATCCTCGGGTGAGGATCGCAGGTAAATCACATGAAAGTGGTTCCGGAGTTGCTGCCGATTGGCGGGCCGCAGCACGGCTCCCCCACCGGTGGCAAGCACACCTCGCGTGCTCGCAGCGAGGTCTGCAATCACCGCTTCTTCGATGTCACGAAAGCTCGCCTCGCCCTCGCGATCGAAATAATCACGGATCGAGCAGCCAAGGCGCTGCTCGATCTCGTGATCGGTATCGAGAAAAGGAAGCTGCAGGCGCTGCCCCAAGCGCCGACCCACTGCGGATTTGCCGGCGCCAGGCAGGCCGACAAGTGCGACCGCCACCAGTTTGCTGCGACGCGTGCGCGTCAGCGCGCCGCGTTGCGGTCAGTGATCATCTTGGGGGTAATGAAAACGAGCATTTCGGTCTTGTTGTAGCTGCGCTCCCGCTTGCGGAATAGTGCACCAACGTAAGGCACTTCACCCAGCACCGGGACGCGCGATTCATCGTTGGTTTCGGTCATTTCGAAGATACCACCGATGACCACCGTGCCGCCGTTCTCGACCAGCACTTCGGTTTGCACGTGCTTGGTGTTGATGGCGAAGCCAGCGACCGTCTGCTGCCCGACCGTGTCCTTGTTGACGTCGAGCGTCAGGATGATGTTGCCTTCCGGCGTAATCTGCGGCGTGACTTCGAGCTTGAGGTTGGCTTTGCGGAACGCGATTGACGTCGCGCCGCTGGAGGTGGCCACCTGGTACGGCAATTCGGTACCTTGTTCGATCAATGCCTTGGTTTGGTCGGCGGTCACGACGCGTGGGCTGGACACAACTTTGCCCTTGCCGTCGGCTTCGAGCGCCGAGATTTCGAGGTTGATCATTCGCGACAGGCTCGAGTTGAACAACGAGATCGCAAATGCCGCAGGTGCCGCGCCGTTGCCAGCCACGCCCAACGAAGGCAGGTTGACGAAGTTGCCCTGCGTCCAGGTGGCGTTGGCTTCGCCCACACCGCCACCGCCGGAACTGGCGTTGTTCGGGAACACGCCGAGAGTGCCGAAAGCCGGGTTGCCGTTCGCAGAGGCAACCCGTTCGCGGGACAGCCCGCCGCCCAAGCGGACGCCGAGCGACTTGCCGAAGGTGTCGGAGGCCTCGACGATGCGCGCTTCGATCAACACCTGACGCACAGGAATGTCGAGCTTCTGGATCAGCTCTGCCACTTGCGCGAGCCGCGAAGGGATGTCCGATACGAAGAGCTGGTTGGTCCGCGACTCGGCGATCACGCTGCCGCGAGGGCTGAGGATCCGGGTCGTCGTCCCGCCGCCGCCGCCACCGCCAGCCGATGCGCCAGTTCCGGTGAGGCCTTCGGCAATGACGAGCGCCTTGGTGTAATTCAACTGGAAGGACTGGGTCCGCAGCGGCTCGAGATTCTGAATCTGCGCCTGCGCCTCGAACTCCTGCTTTTCTTTGGCGTTGATTTCGTCCTTGGGTGCGATCCACAGCACGCTGCCGTTCTTGCGCATCCCGAGGTTCTTCGCTTGCATGATGATGTCGAGTGCCTGGTCCCACGGGACGTCTTTGAGGCGCAAGGTCAACGCGCCTGTGACCGAATCGGAGGTCACGATGTTGAAGTTCGTGAAGTCGGCAATCACCTGAAGCAACGAACGGATCTCGATGTTCTGGAAGTTCAGCGACAGTTTTTCGCCGTTGTAGCCAGTGCCTTGGGTTAGCTTGGTCGGGTCGACCTTGCGTTCGCGGACTTCGACCACGAACTGGCTTTCGCTCTGGTAGGCACTGTGATCCCAATCTCCCTTCGGCTCAATGGTCATGCGCACCCGGTCGCCCGACTGCTGCGTGGTGATCAACTGGACGGGCGTTCCGAAGTCAGCGACGTCCAATCGGCGGCGCAAGCCTTCAGGCAGGGTCGATTTCGTGAACTCGACCACAAGGTTTTTGCCTTGCTGACGGACGTCCACACCCACCTGGTTGTTCGGCAGGTCGACGATCACGCGGCCGGTCTTGTCAGCACCCAGGCGGAAATCCACATCCTTGAGCGGGAGGGTGTCCCTGTTCCGGTTCTCTGCAAAAGCCGATGGCATCGATGCCGCGAGCGCGGCGCCCGCCACGGGTTCCAGCGAAACCAGCAACGACTTGCCTTGAATCTCGGCCTTGTACGCCGTGGCCTGCTTCAGGTTGAGCACGAGCCGCGTGCGCTCGCCCGCTTGAACGACGTTGACGGACCGCAGGTTGCCCTGGTTGATATCGATCGCGGAACGACCGATGGCATTGGTCACGCCCGGGAAGTCGAGTGCGATCCGGGCGGGCGTCTGGATGGCGAACCCGGTCGGCACCGCGCTCAGCGGTTGTGCCAGGTCGATGCGGATGACTTCCGACCCCGACTGCATCGAACTGGTGACAGCCTCGATCGCGTTCTGTGCATGAACGAGCGCTGCAGCGCTCAATGCCAGCAGACCTGCTCCCGCGTTGCGCAACCACATTTTCGTCATTGATTTTTCTTGCTTCATTTCGACCTCTCTTGCAATTGCAACGTCGCCACGCGTTCGATCCACTCACCGGCGGCGTCTTGCACGATTTCACGCAAGGCGAGTTCGGTTTCACTGATTCGGGTGATGCGCCCGTAATTGAGTCCCAGATGGTTGCCCAGACGGACCTGATAGAGCAGTTTGTCAACAGTGACCAACGCCACCGGTTGACCATTCCGATTCATGCTGCCGACCATCGCCATCGCATCCAGTGGGAACGCTTCAAGCGATTCCTTGCGGCGCGCCAACTCAGGTCCGATCAAGCCCGAGGTGCTGGGCTGGCTGGAATCGCGGCGCAGCGCCTGCGTGAGCTTCTGGACGTTGAAAGGCTCGAGTGCTGCAACTTCAGAGTAGGACTCCGGCGTGAACTTCTTGGGTTCCGAGATAGGGGGGACCGTCGGCTTCACCTGGGCGCGCTGGGTCGCCATCCAGCCTTGAAGATCGTCCTGCTCCGATCCAAAACAGCCGCCCAGTGCAACGAGCACAAGCCCCAGCCCGACAATTTTCAGGGATCTCATTTCTTCTTGCCCTTCGGATCCACTGCTGCAGCCTTCTGCGCCGCTTGTTCCTCGCTGTCGAGGTAACGGAAGGTCCGCGCCGTGGCGTCCATGGTCAGCCCGCCATCCTTTTGCGGCGTGATCGAGATGTTGTTCAGCGTCACGATCCGCGAAAGATTGGCCACATCGGCCGCAAACGCGCCCATGTCGTGGAACCGTCCCGTTACGCGCACCGCGATGGGCAGTTCCGCGTAGTAGTCCTTGACTGCCACCTGACCCGGCCGGAACAACTCGAACTGCAGGCTGCGGCCAATGCCGGCCTGATTGATGTCCGACAGCAATGCATCCATCTCTGCCTTGCTCGGCAGTTGCTTTTCGAGCAAGGTCACATACTGCTGTACCTGCTCGCGCTGCTTCTTGAGCAGCTCCAGATTGGCGGCCTGCGCCACCTTTTTCTGATAGTCCGCACGCAGGGTCACCTCCTGCGCACGCGCCGCCTCCAGTTCGTCGTTCGAATTGGTCAGCCACACGAACCAGAGGGCCACCACGACAACGGCGGTGACTGCCACGCACAACGCGTAGCGCGGTACCGCCGGCCAGACCGATGGATCGTTTGGATTCAGATCACGGAATTGATCACCAAAGCGGCGAAGCGCCGCCGCAACATCCACTTGCTGGGAAGGTCGTTTGATTGCCATGACCGGTCAGCCTTTCACCGCAGCACTGGCCGCCTTGGCAGCCGCTTCGTCTGCGGCTTTCTGTGCATCCGTCGGCCGCTTCAGGCCAATGCGCATCGTGAAGTTGGCAACGCGACGCTGATCGCGCGCGCTCAGATTCACAGTCCCTGAAGTGATCTCGACGAGTTCCGGCTTCACCAGCCAGGGGCTGTTGTTGCCAAGATTCCGAAGCAACTCCGAAACGCGCTCGTTGGATTGGGCCATGCCCTGGAGGGTGACCGTCTGGTTCTCCTGCTTCATGGTCGACAGATAGACACCGTCGGGCATTTGGCGTACCAGCTCATTCAACAAGTGGACCGGCAGATTGCGGTCACCCTGCAGATCTTCGACTGCCATCTGACGCGCACGCAGGGCGGCAATCTCGGCTTGGAGGGTCGAGATCTCCTTGATCTCGACTTCGAGCTTCTTGATCTCCGATGTCAGATAGGAGTTCTTGGCTTGTTGACTGGCGATCCGGGCCTCGAACCAGAGATAGGCGGCACCGGCCAGCAGACAACCGAGGAGCGCCGCGGCACCCAGCGTCGCGTAGAAATTCTCCCGCCTGCGCTTGCGTGAAGCCTCGCGGTGGGGAAGCAGATTGATGAGAATCACTGCAGAAACCTCCGCATCGCCAGGCCGCAAGAAGTCAGGTACGAAGGCGCCTCACGGCGGACCTTCTTTTCGCGGATGCCAGGACCGATGTCCATACCGTCAAAGGGATTGACCAGCGAGCAGGCAAACGAGGTCTGACGGGTCACTGCGCTCGTGAGGCCCGGCAAGGCGGCCGAGCCTCCTGCGAGCAGCACATAGTCGACACGGTTATGCGGCGTGCTGGTGAAAAAGAACTGCAAGGCCCGGGCAATTTCCTGGGCAATGCTTGCAACAAAGGGCTTGAGCACGCCCGAGCCGTAGTCGTCCGGCAGGTCGCCGCTGCGCTTCTTTGTTTCTGCCTCTTCCGCAGAAAAACCATACTGCCGCACGATCAGCTGCGTGAGTTGTGCGCCACCGAAGGCCTGATCGCGGTCGTACAGCACCTCCTGATTCCGGAGCACCTGCATGCTGGTTGTATAGGCACCCACCTCGAAAAGCGCCACGACAGCATCACGTCCCTGGCCGGGCAGTTGCTCGATCAAGCGCGCTGTGGCCAGGCGCGATGCGTACGATTCGACATCCAGAATCATGGCCTTGAGACCCGCGGCCTCGGCCAGGCCCTGGCGGTCCTGCACCTTCTCTTTGCGGGAGGCTGCAATCAAGACCTCGACGTCGCCGGAGGAATTGGCGCTCTGGCCCATGACGCAGAAATCAAGACTCACCTCGTCCAGCGAAAACGGGATGTACTGGTTGGCTTCCGATTCGACCTGAATCTCGAGCTCTTGCTCGCTCATGCCACCGGGTAAAACGATCTTCTTGGTGATGACGGCGGAGGGAGGCAAGGCCAAAGCCACATTCTTGGTGCGTGTCCCGCTCTTGCGAACCACGCGACGCACAGCCTCGGCCACCTCGTCGAATTTTTCGACGTTGCCATCCGTGATCCAGCCTCGCTCCAGCGGCTCGATCGCACAGCGCTCCAACAGCAGCTTTCCACTGGCATCGCGGCCGAGTTCCACCAGCTTGACGCTGGACGAACTCACGTCCAACCCGAGCAGGGGTGCATGCTGGCGACGAAACAACGATCCCATAGAAGTCAATTCCAATCCCACCGTTTGTAACGAATGGAAAAAAGTGCGTGTTGTTGCATGCTAGCAGCAAGGTGTGGGGCAGGCCAAGAGGTGAACCCTCGCTGACACGCCCCGCGTTGCCAAAAGTTGACGCAAACGTGGTGTTTCGCAACTTCGGTCACGTTTTTCGCCGAGCAGGCGAATGCCACCCGGAAAGCGCGTCGAGGGCGGCCCGCCTTTTTATAATGCGCAGTGACTCCACCAAGCTCCATGCCCCAATCCCTACGACCTGACCGGCCCGCCAAACCCTCCCCGACACCGCGTCCGGCCTGGCTCAGGTGGCTGATGCGCATCGTTCTTTGGGGCGCCGGCATCGCGGTCGCTGGTGCCGTTTCGGTGCTGTGCGTGGTGGCCGTCGCGCTGGCGGTGGCCTATCCGAACTTGCCGGACATCTCCGACCTGTCGGACTATCGACCCAAGCTGCCCCTTCGGGTGTTTTCCTCTGAAGGCACACTCATCGGCGAGTTTGGCGAGGAGCGGCGCAATCTGACGCCCATTGCCACCATCCCCAAGGTGATGAAGGACGCGGTCCTGGCGGCGGAAGACGCCCGGTTCTACGACCACGGCGGCGTCGATTACAAGGGCATGATCCGCGCCGGATTGGCCAACTTGAACCGCGCCAAAAGTCAGGGCGCATCGACCATTTCCATGCAGGTGGCCCGCAATGTCTACTTGAGCTCCGAAAAAACGCTCACACGCAAGATCTACGAGGTCTTGCTGACGTTCAAGCTGGAGCACCTGCTAACCAAAGACCAGATCTTTGAAATTTATTTGAACCAGATCTATCTGGGAAATCGCGCTTACGGTTTCGCGGCCGCGTCGGAAGCGTACTTCGGCAAGCCACTGCAGAACATCACGATCGCCGAAGCCGCCATGCTGGCCGGCCTGCCCAAGGCGCCTGGCGCCAACAACCCGGTCAACAACCCGACGCGCGCGCGCGGTCGGCAGCTCTATGTGATCGACCGGATGCACGAAGCCGGCTTCATCACCGCCGAGCAGGCCGGCGCAGCGAAGCAGGAAGATCTCAAACTGCGCGATGGCGCCGATCCGACCCGCCTGCATGCCGAGTACGTGGCCGAGACGGTGCGCCAGCTGATGTACGCGCAGTACGGCGACAGCACTTACACGCGTGGCCTGAAGGTCTACACGACGCTCGTCGCGGCAGATCAGGCCGCCGCCTACCGGGCCCTGCGCAAGGGCATCATGGATTACGAGCGGCGCCAGATCTATCGCGGTCCTGAGAAGTTCGTTGAGCTCCCGACCGACCCCAAGGAACTGGATGACGCCGTCGACGAGGCGCTCGCCGAGCACCCCGACAATGGGGACGTGATCGCGGCCGTGGTCCTCAAGGCCGGCCCGCGCGAGATCGAAGCCATCCGCGGCAACGGAGACCTCGTGAAGATCACAGGGGATGGCTTGAAGCCCGCGCAATCCGGGCTCTCCGACAAAGCCCCGCCCAACATCAAGATCCGCCGCGGCGCAGTCATCCGGGCGGCCAAGACGCCGAAGAACGTCTGGGAAATCACCCAATTGCCTGAAGTCGAGGGTGCGTTCGTCGCGCTCGATCCGCGCGATGGTGCCGTTAAGGCCATGGTGGGCGGCTTCGATTTCGGCAAGAACAAGTTCAACCACGTCACGCAAGCCTGGCGCCAGCCAGGATCGAGCTTCAAGCCGTTCATCTACTCCGCAGCGTTGGAGAAGGGCTTCACGCCCGGTACCGTCGTCAACGACGCCCCGCTGTTCTTCGACGGTTCGACCACGGGCGGACAGCCGTGGGAACCCAAGAATTACGACGGCACCTTCGAAGGCCCGATGTCGCTGCGCCGCGCACTTCAGAGGTCGAAGAACATGGTCACGATCCGTGTTCTGCAGTCGATTGGTACGCGCTACGCGCAGGACTGGATCGGCAACTTCGGCTTCGAGCGCGAGAAGCACCCGGCCTACCTGCCGATGGCGCTGGGTGCGGGCTCCGTCACCCCAATGCAGATGGCCACGGCCTATGCGGTCTTCGCCAACGGCGGCTATCGCGTGAACCCCTACCTCGTGACGCGCATCACCGATCACAAAGACAAGGTTTTGGTTGAGACCCAGCCGCCGCTGTTGAACGAAACCATGCGGGCGATCCCGCAGCGCAATGCCTTCATCATGGATTCGCTGCTGCAAAGCGTCATGAAGGGCGGCACCGGTTCGCGCGCCTATCAGGCGCTCAAGCGCGACGACCTTTACGGCAAGACCGGCACCACCAACGACTCGATCGACACCTGGTTCGCCGGCTTCCAGCCGACGATGGCCGCAGTGGCGTGGATGGGCTACGACACGCCGCGCAAATTGGGCGACCGGGAAACCGGAGGCAGCCTCAGCCTGCCGATCTGGATCAGCTACATGGAAACGGCGCTCAAGGGCGTGCCCGTCTCGGAGCCGCCTGCGCCGTCGGGCGTGGTGCAGGTGGGTGGCGAGTGGTACTACGACGACTATGCGCCGGGTCGCGGGGTGGCAAGTCTGGGTGTGGAAGCAGCGCCGACCGTGCCGGTCGAAGCGTTGACCGGCGCACCGATCAGTCCGCCGCCACCGGTCGAAGAGCGAAACCGCATCCTCGATCTGTTCCGAAACTGATCTCGCCTCGCCTCGGCATGCTTGCCGGGGCGACGGCTCACGCTGCGCGGAACTGCAGCGGCTGCCCGCCCTGGGCGCTGGCCTCGCGCGAGAGGTTCGAGAAAAATTCTTCGCCGGTTTTCGTGTCGACCCAAGCGCCCTCGTTGTAGCGGTAGTGATAGCCGCCCGAACGTGCGGCCAGCCAGATCTCCTGGAGCGGCGGCTGCAGATTCACGATGAGCTGACTGCCATTCGGGAAGCTGATCGTGATCATCCCGCCCACCCGCTGGTTGTCGACATCCGCATCCGTGGTGTCGTTGATCTCGTCACAGGCGCGCTCGATGGCGGCCAGCGCGGCCTCCGCGCGGTCCATGTATTTGGGGTCGGTCATTACAATTTCGCCATGTTGAATGTTCGTCAAATTCTAGTAAGCGCCCTTGGCCTCTTTGTGCTCGGGGTTGGATTGGCCGGCTGCGGCCAGCGCGGTCCGCTCTATTTGCCGACCGATCCGGCCGCGGCCAACCGTGCCACCCTGCCCCAGGTGCTGACACCGCGTCGCAGTACCACGGCCGACGCGGCGGCCCCTGCACCGGCCGCCGCGGGCAGCGCGCCGGCCACGGGAGCGCAGCGATGAGCGCGCTGCCCGGGCACCCGCACATCGCGCACCGCGAAGGCGCGCTGCACATTGAAGCCCTTGCGCTCGACGCACTCGCGCGCGAGCACGGCACGCCGCTCTTCGTCTATTCGAAGCAATGGATGCTCGACGCGCTCGCCGCCTACCAGCGCGGCTTTGAAGGCCGCGACGCGATGGTCTGCTACGCGATGAAGGCCAATTCGGCGCTGGGCGTGCTGCGCGTTTTCGCCGAGGCGGGGTGCGGCTTCGACATCGTGTCCGGTGGCGAACTCGCGCGCGCGGTCGCCGTGGGCGCCGACCCCGCGAAGATCATCTTCTCCGGCGTCGGCAAGACCCGCGCCGAGATGAAGCAGGCGCTCGCCGCCGGCATCGGCTGCTTCAACGTCGAGAGCGAAGCCGAGCTGGACGTGCTCAACGACGTGGCCGGGCGCGAGGGCCAGCGCGCCCGCATCAGCATCCGCATCAATCCGAACGTCGATCCGAAGACCCACCCCTACATTTCAACCGGGCTCAAGGGCAACAAGTTCGGCGTGGCGCACGATCGGGCGGTGGCCGTCTACCGCCACGCGGCCGCGCTGCCCCACCTCGACGTCGTCGGGATCGATTGCCACATCGGTTCGCAGATCACCGAAGCCGCGCCGTACCTCGACGCGGCGGACCGCATCCTCGACCTGGTCGAGGCCATCGAAGCGGCGGGCGTGCCGATCCACCATCTCGATTTCGGTGGTGGCCTCGGCATCGACTACAACGGCGACACGCCACCGGCGGCCGATGCGCTGTGGCACCAGCTGCTGGCGCGGCTCGATGCGCGCGGCTTCGGCCAGCGCAAGATCATCATCGAGCCCGGCCGCTCGCTGGTCGGCAACGCCGGCGTGTGCGTCACCGAAGTGCTCTACACCAAGCCCGGCGAAGACAAGAACTTCTGCATCGTCGATGCCGCAATGAACGACCTGCCACGCCCGGCGATGTACCAGGCTTTCCAGCAGATCGTGCCGGTACAGCCGCGCAACGGCGCCGCGACCACCTACGACGTGGTCGGCCCCATCTGCGAGAGTGGCGACTGGATCGGGCGCGATCGCGCGCTCGATGTCAGCGCGGGCGATCTGCTCGCCGTGCTGTCCGCGGGCGCCTATTGCATGAGCATGGCCAGCAACTACAACACGCGTGGCCGCGCGGCCGAAGTGCTGGTGACCGGCGACAGCGCGGTGCTGATACGCCAGCGCGAATCGACCGAAGACCAGCTGCGCAGCGAACGCTTCTGATCGCTGATCGGCTGACCTCAGGGCGCCGGAGAGCGCCCTCTCGCACCCGCTGCCGGTGAGGCGCGCTTCGGCTGCTTTTTCTTGAAGTAGTACCCCACGCGCCACGTCAGCAGCAGCGCGACGATGACTGCATAGACGGCCACCTCGGCGAAGTCGTTCTTGCCTTCGCGCATCCAGAAGAAGTGCAGCAGTCCAAGCCCGGCGATCAGATAGACCAGCTTGTGCAGCGCCTGCCAGCGCCGCGCGCCCAGCGCCTTGATCGCGCGGTTGAACGAAGTGGCAGCAAGGGGCGTCAGCAGCAGGAAAGCAGCGAAGCCGACCAGAATGAAGGGCCGGTTGACGATGTCGGCCGCGATTTCCGCGATGTCGAAGCCCTGATCGAACCAGCCGTAGCTCAGCAGGTGCACCACGACATAGAAATACGCGAAGAGCCCAAGCATCCGCCGAAAGCGCGCCAGCGCCTGCAGCCGCGCAAGCACGCGCAGCGGTGTGACCGCGAGCACGATGCAGATGAAGCGAAGCGTCCAGTCGCCCGTGGCGCGGATCAGGTGCTCGGCCGGATTGGCGCCCAGACCGTCGGTGAACGCGCCGTAGACCAGCCACGCGAACGGCAGCAAACAGAGCAGGAAGACCAGTGGCTTGGCTGCCGGATGAAGAAGCGCCTTGTTCATGGTGCGACGCGCGAAGGCCTTCGCCTCAGTAGTTCTTCTTCAGATCCATGCCGGCATAGAGCTGCCCGACCTGCGCCTCATAGCCGTTGAACAGCTGCGTCTTGTGGCGCTTTGCAAAGAGTCCGCCGCCGTCACCAATGCGGCGCTCAGTGGCCTGGCTCCAGCGCGGATGGTCCACGTTCGGATTGACGTTGGAATAAAAGCCGTATTCCTGCGCAGCAGCCTTGTTCCACGCCGTGCCGGGCTCCTTCTCGACAAAGCGGATCTTCACGATCGACTTGGCCGACTTGAAGCCGTACTTCCACGGCACCACCAGCCGCACCGGCGCGCCATTCTGGTTGGGCAGCACTTCGCCGTACATGCCAAAGGTCAGCAAGGTCAACGGATGCATCGCCTCGTCCATGCGCAAGCCCTCGGCGTAAGGCCAGTCGAGCACGCGGGAGCCGACGAAGGGCATGGTCTTCGGGTCGGCCAGCGTCAGGAACTCGACGTACTTGGCATTGCCTTGCGGCTCGACCTTCTTGATGAGCTCGGCCAGCGAGTAGCCCACCCAGGGGATCACCATCGACCAGCCTTCGACGCAGCGCAGACGGTAGATACGCTCTTCCTGGGCACTGAGCTTGAGCAAATCCTCGATGCCGTACTTGCCGGGCTTGTTGACCAGCCCTTCGACCTCGACCGTCCAGGGCCGGGTCTTGAGCGTGCCCGCGTTCTTGGCGGGGTCACCCTTGTCGGTGCCGAACTCGTAGAAGTTGTTGTAGGTGCTGGCATCCTTGTAGTCGGTCAGCTTCTCCATCGTCTGGGCGCCTGGCACGGCGGACTTCGCACCCGGCAGCGCGGCCAGCTTGTTGGGCCGCGCGCCCTGCGCCATCGCTTCGCGCGAGGCCCAGCCCGCCATGGCTGCGCCGGCCGCGCCGCCCGCCAGCATCTTGAGCATGTCGCGACGGCCCTCGTAAACGCTGCGCGGTGTGATTTCGCTGGACGCCGGATGGATGAAGCCGTTTTGGCGGGATGGAATCAGCATGGTTGGCCTTTCGCTGGAATCGTTGGTTGTGCAGCTTAGTTCGGCTGCCACCCTGTTTTGGTTACGCGCGCCACCGGCAAGCGGTTTCAATTCTTCGCGAATTCACGCCCGCTCTATTAGAGCGTGCCGTAGCTGTGTAGCCCGCTCAAGAACATGTTGACGCCCAAGAAGGCGAAGGTGGTGATCGCCAGGCCGATCAGCGCCCACCAAGCCGCCACCGTGCCGCGCAACCCCTTGACCAGGCGCATGTGCAGCCAAGCCGCGTAGTTGAGCCAGACGATCAGCGCCCAGGTTTCCTTTGGATCCCAGCTCCAGTAGCCGCCCCAGGCGTCAGCCGCCCAGAGCGCGCCCAGCACCGTGGCGATCGTGAAGAAAGCGAAGCCGACCGTGATCGACTTGTACATGACGTCGTCGAGCACTTCGTTGGCCGGCAAGCGGGCCGCGATGCGCTTGCGGCCCAGCAGGATACCCGCCGCGATCAGCGCGGAGATGCCCGCATAGATCACCCAGTAGCTGCCGCCTGCTTCCTGCACGCGCTGGCGGAAGGCGACCGGTACGAAGCAAAGGGCCACACCGAACAGCCAGATGGGCGTGAGCTTGTACCAGCGCGTCTCCTCGGCCTGCTCCTTGATGAGGTAGGCGAACGCGACCATCGCGGCCAGCGCAAAGGTGCCGTAACCGATGAAATTCGCCGGCACATGCACCTTCATCCACCAGCTCTGCAGCGCAGGGACCAGCGGCTGGATTTCATGCGCTTCCCGCACCAGCGTGTACCAGAGCAGGAAGCCGACCGCCGCGCTGACGACGAGCATGACGAACGCGCCCAGCGCGCGCGTGTTGTAGCGCTCCTCGAAATAAAGATAGAAGGCCGCCGTGAGCCAGCAGAAAAGAACGAACACCTCGTACAGATTGCTGACCGGGATGTGGCCGATGTCCGGGCCCAGTTGGTGGCTCTCGTACCAGCGCACCATGGTGCCGATCAGCGCCATGGTGATCGCGGCCCAGGCCAGACGGGACGCGATCAGGTCGAGCGCGTCGCCCTGTTTGCCGCCGAAGAAACCGAGCCAATAGAACGCCGTGCTCATGAAGAACAGCACGCTCATCCAGAGGATGGCCGACTGGCTCGACAGGAAATACTTGAGCTGGAACACCGTGTCGGCACGCGCCAGGTCGCCCTGGTACGACACCATGGCCAATACCGCTGCGGCCGCGACCACCAGCGCCAGCAGGCGCAGCGGGCGCCAGAACCAGCCGAGCCAGATGGCCGCGGGCAAGGTACCGAGCAGGATGGCCTTCTCGTAAACATCCATCGCGTGCGCGTAGCGCGACAGGGCAAAGATGCCACCGGCGATCACCAGCACCGCGAACAGCCAGTCGAAGGTATTGCGCCGCGAGAGCCAGCTGTCGTTGAGCGTGAGGGTGGTGGTCGTCATGACGCCGTGTCTTCTTTCTGCAGGGCAAGCAGCTTGTGCTTGAGATTCTCGAATTCGCTGTCGCTGTCGATGGTCTTGCGGTTGACCGAAAACGCCATCGTGGCGCGTGTACGGTCCGCCTCGCCAGGATCGGCCGTCAGCCAGACCCAGAGTCTGCGCTCGCGCACGTAAAGCATCGCAAAAATGCCGATGATCAGCAACAGACAGCCCAGATAGACGATGTTGCGGCCGGGGGCTCTGGCCACCTGGAACACGCTGGCCTGCACCTGCGTGAAGTCGGTCATCATCATCGCGACCGGCGCGGGATAGAAATGCGCATCGCTGATCGCCAGCACCGCCTGCGTGAGGAACGCCTGCGATTCTTCGTTGATCGGCAAGGCCGCGAGCTTCGCGGATTCGCGGCTGAGGTTCAGCACTTCGAACAGCACATCGTTGAGGATGCGCACCAGCACCGCGCCGGCGCGCTCCCGCTCACCCTCGGGCACGTTGGCCTCCATGAACTCGGCGATCGCCTGCCAGCCGCCTTTGGTGGTGGCCTCGGCCCGGGCCGGCTCGCTGCCTGCGAACAGCGCCAGTGCGCGAGAGGCCGAGGTGCGCAGCTGCTCCGCCAGTTCGGGCCGCGACGGGTCGGTCGCCTTGACGATGTAGCGCTCGATGGCGCGGCGGCGCACGTCGGCATCGCCCAGCGCCGCGCGCATGCGCACGAAGCCGTCCATCGACACCTCGTCGTCGGCCGGCACGCGCAGGTAGCGGAAGGGCTCCTCGGGCCGCTCTCGCATGCCGAGCAGAAACACCAGCTGGCCATCGCCGGCGGTGTCGACCGGGATCATGTAGTTCTGGTACTCGCGCGCCTGGCCCGATGCGTCGCGCAGCTTGTAGCCGATGCTCGGGCCGATGTTGCGCAGCACCTTGGGCGTGTTGGTCTTGTTCGCCGCGCCCAGCCGCGATTCCAGGCCCTGGCGCAGGTCGACCTTGCGCACATCGGCCCCGCTGCTCATCGCGCCGCCATCGGCGAAGTTCTCGACATTGATGACGCGCAGCGCCGTGTACTCCAGCGTGAGTTTCTCGGTGCCGTTGGTGATCTCGGTGCTGCCGCCGATCGTGCCCTCGACCTCGAAGGGTTTTGCCGCCGCCGCCATGGGCAGCGCGCGCAATTTCACCGCAGAGCCACCGTCGTCGAAGCTCGACTGGTAGATGTTGATGCCCTTCCAGCTGGCCGGGTGGTTGACCTCGATGCGCGCCTCTTTCTGCTGGCCGGTCTCGCGGTCGTGCAGCACCACCTCGCTCGCGAACAGCTTGGGCATGCCGGTCGAGTAGTAGTCGACGATGAACTTCTTGAGCTCGATCGAGAACGGCAGGTCCTGCAGCAAGACCCCGTCGGCCTGATTCAGGATCGCGACGCTGGAGCGCCCGCCCTCAGGCACCAGGATGTTGCCGCGGAAGGTCGGGTTCGATGGCGACAGGCGGTGCTGCGCCGGCACGTCGGCGATCATGCCGCCGCCCGTGAACACGCTCTTGCCGTTGAACCAGGTTTGCGCGCGCACGACCAGGTCGCCATCGAGCAGGCCGCCGATGCACACCAGCACGATCGCACTGTGTGCGGCGATGTAGCCCAGCTTGTGCGCGCCACCGGCGCGCGCGGCCACCATCCAGCCGGCTGCGTCGCTGCCGGTCGGCGCATCGCGCCGTTGCAGTTTCACTTTCCAGCCGCCGGTCGCCAGCATCTGGCCGATCCGGTTGGCCGCCGCATCGGGTGTCTCGCCGAGTCGCGCCGTGGCTTTCTGCCCGAAGGCCTTCAAGCTCTGGACGCGCATGTCTTCCTTGAAGATCTTTAGGTCGACCAGGATGCGCGGTGTGTTGCGCGCGACGCAGAGCGACGTGCTGATGACCAGGAACAGCATGATCAGCAGGAACCACCAGGCGCTGTAGATGGCGTCCAGCTTCGCCGCACGGAACACCGCCGCCCAGAACGGACCGAACTGATTGACGTAGTTGCCCAGGGGCTCGTGCTGCTTGAGCACCGTGCCGATGATCGAGGCGATGCAGATGATCGTGAGCAGCGCGATCGCGAAGCGCATCGACGAAAAAAGCTCCACGGCCGCGCGGACCACTTGCGGGCCGCGACGGACACGAAGACCGTGGGTGGAAACTGACATGAAGCAGGCAGGCGGGAAATGAAACAGGGCGGGCCATCCAGCTGGATCGGCCCGCCCTGTTGGGGTTGGTTGTCGGCGCTTAGTTCACCCTGAATGCAGGGATCAGCGCAGGCCGGCGATGTAGTCGGAAACGGCCTTGATCTCGCGATCGTTCAGCTTGGCGGCGACACCGTTCATCTGCGGGCTGTTCAGGCGCACGCCGTCGCGGAACTGGACTAGCTGGGCGGCCGTGTAGTCGGCGTGCTGACCACCCAGGCGCGGGTACTGCGACGGAATGCCGGCGCCGTTCGGGCTGTGGCAACCGGCGCAAGCGGGAATCTGGCGTTCGCCGATGCCGCCGCGGTAGATCTTCTCGCCGAGCGCGACCAGATCCTTCTCCTTCGCGAAGCCGGGCTTGACCTGCTTGGAGCCGACGAACCATGCGATATCGCGCATGTCCTGGTCTGACAAGGCGGAGGCAAGCGGTTTCATGATCGCGCTCTTGCGCTTGCCGGACTTGAATTCCTGCAGTTGCTTGAGGATGTATTCGGGGTGCTGCTGCGCAAGCTTGGGGTTGGCCGCAACCGCCGAGTTGCCGTCGGCGTTGTGGCAAGACGCGCAGCTCTGAACGGTCGCCGAGCCCTGGCTGAACAGGGTGTCGCCCCGGGCCGGGTCGGGCTTTGCCGGCTTGGCGGGCGCGGCAGCGGCAGCCGGTGGAGCCGCGGGCGCAGCGGCAGCCGGTGCGCCCGCGGGCGCCTGGGCGAAAGCGGCGCTGGCGGCGAAGCCCATGAGGGCTGCAAGCAGGATTGGGGCAAACAACTTCATATCGGGGGCTCGGATTTATGGCGCAAAACCCCGCGATTCTACAATGGCCCCCCGCTCCGAAAGCCCACTGATGACCACCCCGCCGCCCAAGCCGGCTTCTTCCCCTGCCCATGTCCGCCCGGGCCCCGACGCCGCCACGGCCGAACGCGAGCGCGTCGCGCTCGGCTGGCTGCACACCGCCCACTTTCTGACCAGCGCGCCGCAACTGGAGCATCTGCCGCCGGTCGACCTGCCGGAGATCGCCTTCGTCGGCCGCTCCAACGCCGGTAAATCCACCGCCATCAACACCCTGACCCAGCAGACCCGGCTGGCCTTCGCCTCGAAGACGCCCGGCCGTACGCAGCACATCAACCTGTTCGGCGTCGGCAAGCAGAAGGTCGACGACGGTGTACTGGCCGACCTGCCCGGCTACGGCTACGCCGCCGTGCCGAAGGAAGCCAAGCTGCGCTGGCAGCGCGTGATGGGCAACTACCTCATGACGCGCGAGAGCTTGCGCGGCGTGGTGCTCATGGTCGATCCGCGCCAGGGCCTGACCGAGCTCGACGAAATCCTGCTCGACGTGATCCGCCCGCGGGTGGCCGAAGGCCTCAAGCTCCTGGTGCTGCTGACCAAATCCGACAAGCTCACGCGCTCCGAGGGCGCCAAGGTGCTGTCCATCGTGCGACTGCAGGCCGGTGGCGGCGAGGTCAAACTGTTCTCGGCGCTCAAGAAGCAGGGCGTTGGCGAAGCCGCCGAAACGCTCTGGCGCTGGATTCACCCGGAAGGCCCCGCGACCGAACAAACCGCAGAGCCGCGAATTCAAGAAGAATAGGTCTGCTGCGTGCGTTCCGCTTGCGCGCGCGGATCTCAAAATAATAGCAATCAGGAGACAAAGAGATGATCGAAACCTTCAGCCGCCCCCTGCCCAACGGCACAACCCTGAGCGTGCGCGCCACCGGCACGCCGGGGCGTCCCTTGATGGTCTTCTTGCATGGCTTCCCCGAGGCCGCGTTCATCTGGGATGACCTGCTCGAACACTTCGCACAACCCGAACACGGCGGTTACCGCTGCATCGCGCCCAACCTGCGTGGCTTCGAGAAGTCGAGTTCGCCGAAGGAAGTCGAGGCCTACAAGGCGCCGCTGCTGATCCAGGACATCCAGCAACTGGTTGCGACCGAGAGCGCCGACGGCACCATGGCCGCGCTGGTCGCGCACGATTGGGGCGGCGCCTTTGCCTGGGGTTACGCGAATGCGTTCCCCGAGCAGATCGGCAAGCTGGTGATCATCAATTCGCCGCACCCTGGCACGTTCACGCGCGAACTGCGCGAGAACCCCGAGCAGCAGAAGGCCAGCGCGTACATGAACTTCCTCGCGCACCCGAAGGCCGAGGAGATGCTGGCGGCCGACGACTTCAAGCGCATGTGGCCCTTCTTCGAGTTGATGAAGGCCGGCCCGGACGGCTTCGGCTGGCTGACGGAAGACGTGAAGAACCAGTACCGCGAAGTCTGGAGCGCGGGCCTCACCGGTGCCTGCAACCTCTACCGCGTGACGCCGATGAAACCGCCCTTGCCGGGCGGCTCGATCGACAGCATTCCCGTGATGCCGAAGGAACGCTTCACGGTGAACGTGCCGACCTTCGTGTTCTGGGCGCTCGACGATGCGGCGCTGCTGCCCGGCCTGCTGACCGGCCTGGAAGACTACGTCCCGAAGCTCGAGGTGAAGAAGGTGCCGAACGCAACGCACTGGATCGTGCACGAGCAGCCGAAGCTCGTCGCCAGCGAGATCGAGCGCTTCCTGGCTCAGTAGCGTTCAGTAGACGGACAGTTCGCCGTCAGGGCGCGTCTTGAAGCGCCGGTGCACCCAGTAGTACTGCGAGGGCATGGTGTCGATGTAGCCTTCGAGCCGCCGGTTCATCAGGGCCGTGTCGGCTTCCACGTCGTCTGTCGGGAAGTTCTGCCAGGCAGGCAAGACCTCGATGGTGTAACCCGTCGCCGTCAACCGCGACAGCACCGGCACGATCTTGGCGCGACCCAGGCGCGCAAAGCGCGACAGTGACGGCACGGTCGCCGCGGGCACGCCGTAGAAGGGCACGAAGATCGACTCCTGCGGGCCGAAGTTCATGTCCGGCAGCAGGTACAGCAAGCCTCCTTTGCGCAGGCCGCTCACGATGGGCTTGACGCCCGCCGTCCGGTCGAACACCTGCACCTCGCCATGAAAGCGGGTGCGGCCGACTTCGAGCCAATCGTTGATCAGCGCGTTGCGCTGTGGCGTGAAGATGGACGTCCAGGGGCGGCGCACGGCGATCGAGAGCGCCGTGCCGCCGGCATCGAGGCCGCAGAAATGCGGCGCAAAAACGATGGTCGGCGTGTCGCCTTCGAACTCGTGCATCGCGCCCTGCAGTTTCAGCCGCTGCTCGACCACCGCTAACGGCGCGTGCCAGAGCCAGCTGCGGTCCAGCCAGGCCTGCGCCACGTGCACGAAGGTGTCGCGCGCGATGCGCCGGCGCTCCTGACGCGACTTGTCGGGAAAGCAGAGCTGAAGGTTGGTATCGACCACATGCCGGCGCGGCGCGGCGACGGTGTGCAGCACCCGCCCCATCACGAAACCCATGCCGCGCACGACGGGCAGCGGCAGATGCGCCAGCGCGCGCATGAAGCCTATGCCGAGCTTCGCACCGATGCTCATCGGGCGGCCTCCGCGCATTGCAATGCGCCGGCGCGTTGCCAAATCGCGGCGTAACGGCTCATGGCAAAACCTGCACGCTGCGGTTCGCCTTGGGAGCGGCCCGGCGGCTCACAGTTCATCCCTCGGCTGCTTGTAGCGCGCGTAGCCCCAGAGGTACTGGCCGGGCAGTCGTTCGATCAGGCGCATCAGGGTCTCGTTCATGGCGGTGGCGGCCGCCTCGGGTGTGGCGTCCTTGTCGTACAGCGCAGCGGCGTCGACGGGTTCGAAGTGGATCACAAACTGTGCATCGGGCAAACGCTCGCACCAGGTCATGAGCACCTGCGCGCCCGTCTGCTGCGCGAGCCGCGCGAGCAGCGTGATCGTATAGGCGGGCTGGCCGAAGAACGGCGCCCACACGCCCTGCCCTTTCGGCGGCACCTGATCGGGCAACACGCCGGTGTAGCCGCCCGCCTTCAACACCCGCATCAGGCCGCGCACCCCGGCCAGCGTGGTCGGCAGCGACTTGAGACCGGGGCGATCGCGCGAGGTCGCCACCAGGTCGGCCAGCCAGGCCTGGCGCGAGGGGCGGAACAGCACCGTGAGCGGCCCATGCACGGGCCCGTAGCGCTCGGCGATGGCCTGGCCGCACATTTCCCAGCTGCCGATATGCGGCGTGGCGAGGATGACGCCGCGCTTCGTGTCCATGGCCTGCTCGAACACGGCTTCGTTGTGCCAGCGCACCCGCGACAACACGCTCTCGCCGGCCGGCCGCAACCAAAGCCAGGGCAGCTCGCCGACCATCGCGCCCGCGGCGCCGATGGCGGGCCGGTACTGCGCCCGCGTGAAGCCCGCGGCCCCGGCATGCGCTTTCAGGCGACGACGGTACGACGGCGACAGCCCGTACACCAGCCAGCCCAGCCATGCACCGAGCCGCTGCATCCATGGCAGCGGCACGCGGGCGAGCAGGCGGAACAGACGGGTCATCGACGGCGAGGGGGTTGAAGCAGGACGCGCGCGCCGCCTGAGGGACAGGGCAGAACGCGGCTCGAATAGAATGCAAATTGTCGCCGAGTTACAGAACAACTTGCAGGGCGACGTTAAACACCACTGCTAAAGCGTTCGCCAGAACTCCACCCGGAATCGGCAACGCGCCCTTTCAACTTCCTGGAGTTTTCAAGAAAATGGCGAACGACTTTCTCTTCACTTCCGAATCCGTCTCTGAAGGCCACCCCGACAAGGTCGCCGACCAGATTTCCGACGCGATCCTCGACGCGATCTTCGAACAAGACCCGCGCAGCCGCGTCGCTGCCGAGACGCTGACCAATACCGGCCTCGTGGTGCTCGCCGGCGAGATCACGACCAACGCGCACGTCGACTACATCCAGGTCGCGCGCGACACCATCAAGCGCATCGGCTACGACAACACCGACTACGGCATCGACTA
>SEGS01000049.1 GCA_004210915.1 Variovorax sp.
TCGGTGTACTCGGCCATGCGCGGCAGCGGGATCACCACGTCTTCGTTGATCTTGAAGGCGTTGGTGTGGCGGCTGATGGCCGCCGTGCGCTTGCGGTCGAGCCAGAACTTCTTGCGCGCCTCGGGACTGATCGCGATGAAGCCTTCGCCGCTGCGCGAATTCGCGATACGCACGACCTCGGAGGTGACGCGCGCGACGTCGTTGGCATCGTTGCCGGCGATGTCCCCGAACAGCACCATCTTCGGCAGGCCGCCGTGCTTCTTCGACTTCGTCGCATAGCCAACGGCCTTGAGGTAGCGATCGTCCAGGTGTTCGAGCCCAGCCAGCAGCACGCCCGAGCGCTTCTGCTCGGCGAACATGAAGTCCTTGATCTCGACGATGCTGGGCACCGCGTCCTTCGCGTTGCCGAAGAATTCCAAGCACACGGTGCGCGTGTGCGCCGGCATCTTGTGCACGACCCAGCGGCAGCTCGTGATGAGGCCGTCGGTGCCCTCTTTCTGGATGCCCGGCAGGCCCGACAGGAACTTGTCGGTCACATCCTTGCCGAGGCCCTCCTTGCGGAAGGTCTTGCCGGCGATGTCGAGTTGCTCGGTGCGCAGGTGCGTCTTGCCGTCGGCCGCGAAGTAATCGAGCTGGAACAGCGCGCGCTCGGCATCGTGGATCTTGCCGAGGTTGTGGCCGATGCGCGTGACTTCGAGCCACTCGGCCTGCGGCGTCACCATGCGCCACGAGGCCAGGTTGTCGAGCGCGGTGCCCCACAGCACGGCCTTCTTGCCGCCCGCGTTCATCGCCACGTTGCCTCCGACGCAAGAGGCTTCGGCGGAGGTCGGGTCGACCGCAAAAACATAGCCCGCGCGCTCGGCCGCGTCGGCCACGCGCTGCGTCACCACGCCCGCTTCGGTCCAGACCGTCGGCACCGGCGATTCGAGGCCCGGCAACGCGCGCAACTCGACCTCGGTCATCGCCTCGAGCTTCTCGGTGTTGATGACCACGCTGTTCCAGGTCAGCGGAATCGCGCCACCCGTGTAGCCGGTGCCGCCGCCGCGCGGGATGATCGTGAGGCCCAGTTCAATGCAACCCTTGACCAGACCGGCCATCTCGGCCTCGGTGTCGGGGCACAGCACGACGAACGGGTATTCCACGCGCCAGTCGGTCGCGTCGGTCACGTGCGACACACGAGAGAGGCCGTCGAACTTGATGTTGTCCCTGGCGGTCAGGCGGCCCAGCACGCGCGTGGCTTTGCGGCGCAGCGCGGCGACGTCGCGGAACATGGTGTCGAAGGCGGCGATGGCCCTGGACACCAGGGCAGCCAGTTCGCCCACCAGCGCATCGCGCTCGGCGTCCACATCCGGCGTGCGGCGCTTGCCGACTTCCGTGAGGCGGTGGTTGAGCGCGTCGACCAGCTGGCCGCGACGGCGCGGGTTGTCGAGCAGGTCGTCGACCAGGTACGGGTTGCGCTGCACCACCCAGATATCGCCGAGCACCTCGTACAGCATGCGCGCCGAACGGCCCGTGCGGCGCTCGCCGCGCAGCACCTGCAGCAGTTCCCAGCCGCGCGCGCCCAGAAGGCGGATCACGATCTCTCGATCGGAAAAGCTGGTGTAGTTGTAGGGAATCTCACGCAGTCGCGCGGGCTCTGCGGCCTGCGACAACAACGCCGTCAAAGCGGTCGGGGCATTCATCGGGGAGTTGGCCTCGGTCGGGCGCTGCGCGCCCACTAGCCGGGGGCCGCGATTTTAAGGCAGCAAGGGCGATGGCGCCGGCCAGGGCGGCGTACCCAGGGCGCGCTAGAACAGGACCCGGCTTCGAATCGTGCCCGGCACCTCGGCCAGCTTCTCGAGCGCAATGTCCGAATAGTCGGCATCGACGTCGGTCACCACGTAGCCGACCTTGTCGTTGGTCTGCAGGTACTGCGAGGCGATGTTGATGCGGTTGTCCGCAAACACCTGGTTGATGGCGGACAGCACGCCCGGCACATTGCGGTGGATGTGCAACAGGCGATGCTTGCCGGGGTGCGCAGGCAGCGCCACCTCCGGAAAATTGACCGAGGACACGGAGGTGCCGTTGTCGCTGTACTTGACCAGCTTCTCGGCCACTTCCCCGCCGATATTGGCCTGCGCCTCCATCGTGGAGCCGCCCACGTGCGGCGTGAGGATGACGTTGTCGAGGCCCCGCAGCGGCGACTGGAACTCCTCGTTGTTGCTGCCCGGCTCGACCGGAAACACGTCGATCGCGGCGCCCCAGAGCTTGCCGCTGGTGATGCCCTCGGCCAGTGCGTCGATGTCGACCACCGTGCCGCGCGCGGCATTGATCAGGATGCCGCCCGGCTTCATCGCCGCGATTTCGGCCGGCCCGATCATCCACTTGGTCGATGGCAATTCGGGCACGTGCAGGCTGACGATGTCGCTCTGCGCGAGCAGGTCGTGCAGCTTGGGCACCTGGCGCGCGTTACCCAGCGGCAGCTTGCTGACCACGTCGTAGAACGCGACGTGCATGCCCAGCCCCTCGGCCAGCACCGACAGCTGCGTGCCGATCGAGCCGTAGCCCACGATGCCGAGGGTCTTGCCGCGGATTTCATGCGAATTGACCGCTGACTTCATCCAGCCACCGCGATGGACCAGCGCATTCTTCGCGGGGATGCCGCGCAGCAGCAGGATCGCTTCGGCCAGCACCAGTTCAGCCACGGAGCGCGTGTTCGAGTACGGCGCGTTGAACACCGCGACCCCGCGTTCGCGGGCTGCTTCGAGGTCAACCTGGTTGGTGCCGATGCAGAAGCAGCCTACGGCCACGAGCTTCGGGGCATGCGCCAGAACGTCCGCGGTCAGCTTGCTCTGCGAGCGAATTCCAAGGAAGTGGACGTCGGCCAGCTTGGCCTTGAGCTCGTCGCCCTGCAACGCCCTGGACAGGGTTTCGATCTGCGTGTAACCCGCGCCCCGGATCGTTTCCACCGCCGACGGGTGCACGTTTTCCAGCAACAGGAACTTGATCTTGCTTTTGTCCAGAGAGGTCTTGGTCGTCATGGCTGAAGGCTAGCATGGTGCACTGCAGCACAATCCCGGCACGGCACGGATGGCGCGCACCGAAAAGGGTTTCCCCCGTTGGAAAACCCGACCCCGGCGTGCGCCAATGTGACGCGCTCGTGTCACACGCACGATCTAGCATTCGCGCCTTTCTTTCCCATCAGGAGTTTTCATGCGATTCAAAACGCTCGCCTTGGCCTCGGCACTCGCCGCAACGCTGTTCAACCCGGCCCAGGCCCAGACCGAGATCCAGTGGTGGCATTCGATGACCGCCGTGAACAACGAACCATGATGGCCAGCAAGGGTGCCACCGTGCCCGTGGCCAAGGTGATGTCGGACGCTGGCCAGACTTTCGATCCATCGACCTACATTCCTGCAGTCGCCGGTTACTACACGGCTCCCAACGGCCAGATGCTGAGCTTCCCGTTCAATAGCTCGACCACCATCTTCTACTTCAACAAGGACGCCTTCGCGAAGGCCGGCCTGAACGCCGACAAGGCACCGGCCACCTGGCCCGAAGTGTTCGAAGCTGCCAAGAAGCTCAAGGCCAGCGGCCACAGTTGCCCCATGACGCTGGCTTGGCAAGGCTGGACGCAGCTCGAGAGCTTCTCGACCTGGCACAACGTGGAATTCGCGACCGAACAGAACGGCCTCTCCAAGGACGGCTACAAGGCGCGCATGAAGATCAACTCGCCGCTGCACACCAAGCACATCGAGAACCTCTCGGTGGCGGCCAAGGCGGGCGAGTTCATCTACAAGGGCCGCGGCTCGGACGCGCAGGCCTCGTTCACATCGGGTGAGTGCGCCATGATCCAGACGTCTTCCGGCTTCTACGGCGACGTGGCGAAGAACGCGAAGTTCAAGTATGGCCTCGCATCCCTGCCTTACTACGCTGACGTCAAGGGCGCCCCGCAGAACACCGTGATCGGTGGCGCCTCGCTGTGGGTCATGGCTGGCAAGAAGCCTGCCGAATACAAGGGCGTGGCCGAGTTCTTCAATTTCCTGTCGCAGACCAAGGTCCAGGCCGCCAGCCATCAACGCACCGGTTACCTGCCCATCACGCTGGCCGCGTATGACCTGACCGACAAGTCCGGCTTCTATCAAAAGAACCCCGGCACGGACATCGCCGTCACGCAGATGATCCGCAAGACGACCGACAAGTCACGCGGCATCCGCCTGGGCAACTACGTGCAGATCCGCACCATCGAGGACGAAGAACTCGAGCAGGTCTGGGCCGGCAAGAAGACGGCCAAGCAAGCGCTGGACAGCATCGTCTCGCGCGGCAATGAACTGCTCGCCCGCTTCGAAGCGGCCAACGGCGGCAAGAAGTAAACAGGCGGCCGCGCAACGCCGGAGTGATGGCATCTGGACCTCGGTGATCCAGGTGCCTACTTCGGAGAGAATGCGGTGTTTTGTGTCTGGGCGGCGCTTTGGCGCCGCCTTCTGTTTGTCCCCTGGAAAGGCGCTGGCCGCCTCGTCCTGAAAGCTGATTGACGATGGAAAAACGCGTCCTCTTCCGGTCCACGTGGCTGCCGTGGGTCCTGCTGCTGCCGCAGCTCTTCATCATTGGCGTCTTCTTCTTCCTGCCCGCCGCGCAGGCCCTGCTGCAATCGCTGCAACTGGAAGACGCCTTCGGCATGAGCCGCGAATGGGTTGGGCTGGCGAACTTCGAACGGATCTTCAACGATGCCGGCTACCTCGATTCATTCAAGACCACCGCCCTGTTCTCGGTGCTCGTGGCCGTCACGGGCATTTGCCTGGCCTTGGGCCTTGCCATCTTTGCCGACCGCATCCTGCGCGGCGCGATGCTCTACAAGACGCTTTTGATCATGCCGTACGCGGTGGCGCCAGCCATCGCGGGCGTGCTGTGGGTCTTCATCTTCTCGCCCTCGATCGGCGTCGCACCCTACTACCTCTCCCGATGGGGCTACACCTGGAACCACCTGATGAACGAGGACCAGGCGATGACCCTGATCGTGATCGCCTCGGTGTGGAAGCAGATTTCCTACAACTTCCTGTTCTTCCTGGCCGGCCTGCAATCGATTCCGAAATCGCTGATCGAAGCGGCCTCCATCGACGGCGCCGGCCCGTGGCGCCGCTTCTGGAGCATCCAGCTGCCGCTGCTCTCGCCGACCACCTTCTTCCTCTTGGTGATCAACGTGGTCTACGCCTTCTTCGACACCTTCGGCATCATCGACGCGATGACCGCTGGCGGTCCGGGCCAGTCGACCTCGATCCTGGTCTACAAGGTCTATCAGGACGGCTTCAAGGCACTCGACCTGGGCGGCTCGGCCGCACAGTCGGTGGTGTTGATGATGATCGTCATTGCGCTCACGGTGGTTCAGTTCCGCTACGTCGAAAAGAAGGTTCAGTACTGATGTCGCCCGTCGCACAGAAAACCCCGAACGGAGCGCAGCCATGATCGACCGCCGCCCCTGGCTCACCGTCCTTTCGCACGCCGTCATGATCCTCGGCGTGCTGATCGTGGCCTTCCCGCTCTACCTGGCGTTTGTGGCCTCCACGCACACACCCGACGCCATCGTGCAGGCGCCCATGCCGCTCTTGCCCGGCAGCAATTTCTGGAACACCTACAGCACGGCGTTGTTTGGTGAAAGCAAGCAGGGTTTCAACACCTCCGTGGCGCGGATGATGTGGATCAGCTTCGTGACAGCCATGGTCATCAGCGTCGGCAAGATCGCCATCTCGCTGCTGTCGGCCTTCGCCATCGTCTACTTCCGCTTCCCGTTCAAGATGCTGTGCTTCTGGGCCATCTTCGTGACGCTGATGCTGCCGGTGGAAGTGCGGATCCTGCCGACCTACAAGGTGGTCGCCGACCTGGGCATGCTCAACAGCTACGCCGGCCTCACGTTGCCGCTGATCGCCTCGGCGACCGCCACCTTTCTCTTCCGGCAGTTCTTCCTGACGGTGCCTGACGAGCTGGTGGAAGCCGCGCGCGTCGACGGCGCCGGCCCCATGCGCTTTTTCAAGGACGTGCTGGTGCCGCTGTCGAAGACCTCTATCGCGGCGCTGTTCGTGATCCAGTTCATCTACGGATGGAACCAGTACCTGTGGCCGCTCCTGATGACCACGTCGGAAGACATGTACCCGGTGGTGATCGGCATCAAGCGCATGCTGGCCGGCGGCGAAGCCGCCAACGACTGGAACATCATCATGGCCACGGCCATCCTTGCCATGCTGCCGCCCGCGCTGGTGGTGATGCTGATGCAGAAATGGTTCGTCAAGGGCCTCGTGGACACAGAGAAATAGGGCTCGCCCCAGGTCGCCGCGCACCTCGTGTCGCGGCTCCCACCCCCTACCGGGGGCAACACCAGCGGCCTGGCAAAGCCAGTTCCACGGTGTTCCTCGAAAATAATTGGCGCCTCGCGTTGAGGCAATACCGAGAAGAACATGGCAGCACTTTCACTTCGCAACGTCATCAAGCGTTACGGCAAAGGCCCGAAGGCCAATCAGGTGATCCACGGCGTGAGCGCCGAAGTCCCGGACGGCGAATTCGTCGTCATCGTCGGCCCCTCGGGCTGCGGCAAGTCCACGTTGCTGCGCATGGTGGCGGGGCTGGAAGAGATCAGTGCGGGCGAGATCGCCATCGGCGGACGCGTGGTGAACGACCTGGAGCCGGCCCGGCGCGACATCGCGATGGTGTTCCAGAACTACGCGCTCTATCCGCACATGACCAACTTCGACAACATGGCCTACGGTCTTCGGATCCAGGGCGTGCCGAAGGATGAAATCAAGGCGCGGGTCGACAAGGCGGCCAAGATCCTCGAACTCGGCCATCTGCTCGAACGCAAGCCACGCGAACTGTCGGGCGGCCAGCGCCAGCGCGTGGCCATGGGCCGTGCGATCGTGCGCCAGCCACAGGTCTTCCTGTTCGACGAGCCGCTGTCCAACCTCGACGCCAAGCTGCGTGCGCAGACCCGCCTCGAGATCCAGAAGCTGCACCGCGAACTCGGCATCACCTCGCTGTTCGTGACGCACGACCAGGTCGAGGCCATGACGCTGGCGCAACGCATCATCGTGATGAACGGTGGCGTGATGGACCAGTTCGGCACGCCCGAAGAGGTCTACCACCGCCCGGCCACGACCTTCGTCGCGAGCTTCATCGGCTCGCCGCCGATGAACCTGCTGCACCACGCGCCCGGCGTGCGACCCGGCCAGATCCTGGGCATCCGGCCCGAGCACATGTCGCTGGACGAAAGCGGCTGGACGGTGCAGGTCGAGTCGGTCGAACTGCTGGGCGCCGAGCGCCTCGTGTACGGCCGCATCGGTGAAGAGCAGATCATCATGCGCATCGACGAGACCGAAGCCGCACCGGTGGCCGGCGATACCGTGAAGATCGCGGCGCGCGTCGACAAGCTGCACTGGTTCGACGCCGGATCGGGCAAGAGGGCGGATTGAACCCCTGGCCCTACCCCCGCTGGATCGCGCACCGCGGCGCGGGCAAGCTGGCGCCGGAAAATACACTGGCTGCCTTCCGCTTCGGCGCGTCGCATGGTTATCGGATGTTCGAATGCGATGCCAAGCTGAGCGCCGACGGCGTGCCCTTTCTCATGCATGACGCCATGCTGGACCGAACGACCAGCGGGCACGGGGTGGGCGGCGAGTTGAGCTGGTCCGCGTTGTCGCAGCTCGACGCAGGCGGCTGGCATTCGCGCCAGTTTGCCGGCGAGCCGCTGCCCACGCTCGAGAACATGGCGCGCTTCTGCCTGGGCAATGGCTACCTGCTCAACATCGAGATCAAGCCGACGCCAGGCACCGAGCGCCACACCGGCGAGGTCGTGGCGGCCGAGGCCGCGCGCCAGTGGGCGCATGCGGCGGTGCCGCCGCTGCTGACGTCCTTCCAAGTCGCATCGCTCGAGGGCGCACAGGCCACAGCGCCCCAGCTGCCGCGCGGTCTTTTGCTCGACACGCTGCGCGATGACTGGTTGGCCACGGCTCGGCGTCTCGGCTGCGTTGTCGTCGTCTGCAACCACGCACTCTGGGATGCAGGGACAGTGGCCGCAGCCAAGTCGGCCGGCCTGCGCACGCTGAGCTACACCGTGAACGACGACTGGGCCGCCCAACGACTCATCGCACTCGGCACCGACGGCATCATCACCGACCGGGTGGATCTGTTCGCGCCAGCCTGAGGAGTGGCGGGGCAATGGCCTCCCATAATGCGCCGATGAGTTGGCTATCACGCAGCGCTTTGGCGCTCTTCCTCGCGGCCTGCTGCGGCCTGGCGGCCGCACAGGGCAACAGCCCGGCGCCGGCGGTGCCCGAGCCCACCTTGCCGGCGCTTCGCAGCCAGTTCGAAGCCATCCCGCGTCAGGTCAAGACCAACGAAGATCTCCGCGATCAGCTGGCCCGAACCAGCGAGGTGGTCACACAAGCCGGGATATTCGTCGACGCCCGGACAGGCCAACTGGCCGACCTCAATGCGCAGCTGGGTGAGCTGGGCGAGGCGCCTGCCAAGGGCGGCAGTGAAGACCCGGACGTCACCCGCCAGCGCAGCACGCTGCAAAAGGAACGCAACGCGCTCGACGCGGACATCCGGCTGGCCCGCCTGCTGGCCGTCGACGCGCAGCAGCGCGGCAACGAACTGCGCACGCAACGCCGCGCGTTGTTTGAAGCGCAGTTGCTCGATCGCGCCGATTCCCCGTTGGGCCCGGCCTTCTGGCGCGCGCTGCGTGCGGCTTGGCCCACCGACGTGGGTCGGCTTGAAGCGTTGGCGGACGAGGTGAAGAAAGGCCTGGCGAGCGCCGTGCGCGGCAGCCAGTCTGAAACCGTTTTTGTTGCCCTGGCCGGCGCGTTGGTCCTGATGCTGTTCGGCCACCGACTGGCCGAGCGCCTGATCGTGCGCCTGGCCGCGCGCTTTTTCCCGGTGGGCCGGCTGCGCCGCTCGCTGCTGGCGCTGGCCGTTGTTTCGGCCAACGTCCTGATCACGGCACTCGCGGTCGCATGGGTCTGGCAGACGCTCCAGAACGCCGGTACCTGGGGACCGACTGCGCTCAAGCTGGGTAGCTGGTGCGCCGACTTCGCGCTGTTCCTGGCGTTTCTCGTTGGCCTGGGCCGTGCCTTGCTGGCCAACGGCCGGACCTCATGGCGCCTGCCGCCCATTGCGGATGACACGGCCCGCCGAATCGCCGCGTTTCCCTGGCTGGCCGCGGCGCTGACCGTCGTCATCTGGGTCCCGATCCAGATCAACACCATCGTCGATGCCAGCTTTGCCGCTGTGGTGGCCACGCACGTGGTCACCGCGCTCGCGCCGACCTTGCTGGCCGCGGTGATGCTCTGGCAACTGCGAGCGCCCAAGCCCGCTCCGGTCGCCGACGAGCCAGCGCCCGACGGCCCTGCGAAAGGCAGCGGCGAGGTGGCCGCCCTCGACGCGGCGCCGGCCATCCCGCCCTGGGTCAGCCTGCTGGTCGGCGGCGTCGCACTTGTGCTGGTGGCGATCTGCGTCCTGGTCGCCATTGGCTATGTGGCGTTGTCGAGCTTCATCGCCAGCCAGCTGACCTGGGCCTGCATCGTGGCGACGGCCGCCTACCTGCTCTTCAAGTTTGCCGACGACCTTTTCATGGCGCTGTTTTCGTCGCGCAGCCGCTCGGGCCAACGGCTGCAGACGAGCTTTCGCCTCTCGCCGCAGACGCTCGATCAGGTCGCCGTGATCCTGTCCGGCCTCAGCCGGCTGGCCATCTTTTTCTACATGCTGCTGGCGATCATGGCGCCGCTGGGCACCAACCCGGAAGAGCTGTTCGAGCGCAGCGGCCAGTTCGGTTCGGGCCTGAAGATCGGCGAGTTCGAGCTGGTCCCGGGTGCGATCGTCGGCGCGCTGTCGGTCCTGCTGATCGGCCTGGTCGCGCTGCAGCTCTTCAAACGCTGGCTCGACAACACCTACCTGCCCAGCACGGCGCTCGAGCCCGGCATGCGCAGCTCGATCACCACCTTGCTGGGCTATGCGGGCAGCATTCTGGTCGTGGCGTTCGCGCTCTCGGCGCTGGGCATCGGCGTCAACCGCATCGCCTGGATCGCGAGTGCCCTGTCCGTGGGCATCGGCTTTGGCCTGCAAGCCATCGTGCAGAACTTCATTTCGGGCCTCATCCTGCTGGCCGAGCGGCCGGTGAAGGTCGGTGACTGGGTGGTGCTCGGCACGGCCGAGGGCGACGTGCGGCGCATCAACGTCCGCGCCACGGAGATCCAGCTGGGCGATCGCTCCACGCTGATCGTGCCGAATTCGGAGTTCATCACCAAGACGGTTCGCAACATGACGCTGACCAACGCCGAGGGGCGCGTCCTGGTCCGCCTGCCGATGCCGCTCACGACCGATGCCCAACGTGCGCGCGATGTCATGCTGACTGCCTGTGCCGGCCATGCGGGCGTACTGCCGACGCCGGCGCCGGCAGTGACGCTCGAAGGCATCGAGAACGGCTTCCTGATCTTCCAGCTCATCGCCTATGTGCAGAGCCCGCGCGCGGCGGGCGGGGTGCGCAGCGACCTGCTGTTCACGATCCTCGATGGGCTCAACACGGCGCAACTGCCGCTCGCGGCGTATGCGGCGGCACCGGCGCCGGCCGGGCCGATGGCACCCATGGACCCGACCGCGCCGCCCATCCCACCGACCCCGCCAGCGGCGTCGGCCTAGCGGCGCCAGTGTCCGGCCCCAAGCCACTGGCTGGTGCCGCACGCCACCGCAAGCGCCGCGTAGGTGAGCATCCGTCCGTCGCGGCCGAAGACGACCAGGCCCCCCACCAGCACGCACAAGCCGACCAGAGAATTGATGGCACCCTGCGTCCACCAGGCCGGCGCACCGGCGGTCTTTCGCAGCAGGAGCCGGCCCGCCAGCGCGCACACGAACCCGACCACCAACGCGGGCGCGACGAAATTGAGCAGGTGGTTGAGCAGGTCGGGAAAGGTCATGGCGGGGCGGGCCGGAACGCCGCTTGTCCCTCGGCGACCGCGTCCGGCTTGCACATTTTATAATCAGGGGCTATGTCAGTCTGGGCCCTCGGCTTGAACCACACGACCGCGCCGCTCGATCTGCGCGGTCGTTTCGCGTTCGCGCTCGACCAGTTGCCCCCTACATTGCAGAGCCTGCGCAAGTCGTATGGCAGCACACCGCATCCGCAAGGCCATCCCGAGATCGAGGCCGCGATCATCTCGACCTGCAACCGCACCGAGATTTACTGCGCGGCCGACCGCATGGCGCTGGAGCACACGGTCGACTGGCTGGCCGAGAGCGGCGGCGTCGCCCCGTCGTTGCTGCGCTCGCATGCGTACACGCTGCACGATCAGGAGGTGGCGCGCCATGCCTTCCGCGTGGCCAGCGGGCTGGACTCGATGGTGCTCGGCGAGGCGCAGATCCTCGGCCAGATGAAGGACGCGGTGCGCGCCGCCGAGACCGCGGGCGCCTTGGGCAGCACGCTCAACCAGCTGTTCCAGCGTTCCTTCGCGGTGGCCAAGGAGGTCCGGACCGCGACCGAGATCGGTGCCCATTCGATCAGCATGGCCGCCGCTTCGGTGCGCCTGGCCAGCCAGCTGTTCGAAGACCTCAAGCAGACCCGCGTGCTCTTCGTTGGCGCGGGCGAGATGATCGATCTGGCCGTCACGCACTTTGCTGCGAAGGAGCCCAAGTCCATCACCATCGCCAACCGCACGCTGGAGCGCGGCGAAAAGCTTGCTTCGCGTTTCGGCGGCGAAGCCATGCGGCTGGCCGATTTACCCGGCCGCATGGCCGAGTTCGACATCGTGGTGAGCTGCACCGCGAGCACCTTGCCGCTGATCGGCCTGGGTGCCGTTGAGCGCGCGCTCAAGGTGCGCAAGCACCGCCCGATGTTCATGGTCGACCTGGCCGTACCGCGCGACATCGAGCCCGAAGTGAAGGCGCTCGAAGACGTGTACCTCTACACCGTGGACGACCTGGCCCAGGTGGTGCAGCAAGGCCAGGCCAGCCGGCAGGCCGCCGTGGCGGAAGCCGAGGTCATCATCGACGCCGGCGTGCAGAGCTTCATGCACTGGCTCGACCAGCGCGGCACGGTGCCCTTGATCCAGCAGCTCAACGCGCAGGCCGAAGACTGGCGCGCGGCCGAACTCGCGCGCGCACGCAAGCTGCTCGCGAAGGGCGAGCCGGTCGACGCGGTGCTCGAAGCCATGGCGCGCGGCCTCACGCAGAAGATGCTGCACGGCGCACTGGCCGAATTGCATGCGGGCGACGCCCAGGCACGCCAGCAAACGGCGCAGACCGTGTCGCGCCTGTTCCTGCGCAAAGAGCGTTAGCGACGCGCGTCTTTGCCAGGTCGACGCGATCGGCCGACACGCCGACTTCATGCGCGGCACCGCTTTCTTTCTCCCATTCCTGCAAGCATCTCCGTGAAACCCTTCCTCCGCCATCAACTCGAGCGCTATGTGCAGCGCCTCGGCGAACTCGATTTCCTGCTGTCGCGCGAAGACATCATGGGCGACATGGCGCAGTACCGGACCATCTCGAAAGAGCATGCGGAGGTGACGCAGATCGCCAGCCGCTATGCGCGCTACCAGCAGTGCGAAGCCGACATTGCCGGCGCGCGCGAGATGCTCGACGACGCGGACATGGCCGAGATGGCGCAAGAGGAAGTCGCGAGCGGCGAGGCCGAACTGATGCAGTTGGAAGAAGGCTTGCAGCGCCTGCTGCTGCCACGCGACCCCGACGATGCGCGCAATGCCTTCCTCGAGGTCCGCGCCGGTACCGGGGGTGACGAATCGGCGTTGTTTGCAGGCGATCTGCTGCGCATGTACACGCGCTACTGCGAGCGCGCCGGCTGGCGCTGCGAGATCGTGAGCGAGTCGCAAAG
Source organism: Variovorax sp. (assembly GCA_004210915.1). Taxonomy (GTDB): domain Bacteria; phylum Pseudomonadota; class Gammaproteobacteria; order Burkholderiales; family Burkholderiaceae_C; genus Variovorax. Next base: position 12,845 of record SEGS01000049.1, read on the forward strand.
CGAACTCGGCGGCTACAAGGAAGTCGTCGTCCGCGTCGTGGGTGACAACGCCTTCGGCCGCATGCGCTTCGAGTCGGGCGGCCACCGCGTGCAGCGCGTGCCGGCGACCGAGACGCAGGGCCGCATCCACACCAGCGCCTGCACGGTGGCCGTGATGCCCGAGCCCGACGAGGCCCAGGCCGTCACGCTGAACCCGGCCGAGCTCCGCATCGACACCTTCCGCGCGAGCGGCGCGGGCGGCCAGCACATCAACAAAACCGACTCGGCCGTGCGCGTGGTGCATTTGCCGACCGGCATCGTGGCCGAGTGCCAGGACGGCCGCAGCCAGCACGCGAACAAGGCCAAGGCGCTGCAGGTGCTGCAGGCGCGCATCCAGGAGAAGGAGCGCAGCGAGCGCGCGGCCAAGGAGGCCGCGCTGCGCAAGGGGCTGGTCGGCAGCGGCGATCGCTCGGACCGCATCCGCACCTACAACTTCCCGCAGGGGCGCCTGACCGACCACCGCATCAACCTCACGCTCTACAAGCTGCTGCAGATCATGGAAGGCGATCTCGGCGACGTGCTCGATGCGCTGCAGGCCGCGCGTGAAGCCGAGCAGCTGGCCGAACTCGAATCTTCACTGCCCGCGTGATGACACCGACGCCCGCACTTTCGGCCGATCCGGCCGTCCACGCATCCGCGACCGGCGCGGACCGCCACGCGGACGAAGCCCAGTCGCCCGGCACCGTCGCGCAGGCGCTGACGGCAGCGGCCGGCTTTGGCATCGACCGGCTCGACGCACAGTTGCTGACGCTGCATGCGCTGGGGCGCCCGCTCCATGACCGCGCGTGGTTGCTCGCGCACGACACGGATGCATTCCCGCCGGCCGCCTGGCCTGCGCTGGCGGCCCTGCTCGCGCGCCGTCGCGGCGGCGAGCCCGTGGCGTACCTGGTCGGCCAAAAGGAATTCCATGGCCTGACGCTGCAGGTCGACGCGCGCGTGCTGGTACCGCGGCCCGACACGGAAACGCTGGTCGACTGGGCTCTGGAACTGCTGGATGGCCGGGCCGCGCCCGCGCTGCTCGACCTGGGCACCGGCAGCGGCGCCATCGCGCTCGCGCTGCAACGCGCGCGGCCGGATGCAGCGGTCGATGCGGTCGACGCGAGCGCCGATGCGCTGGCCGTCGCCTCGGCCAATGCCGAACGGCTGAAGCTGTCCGTGCGCTTCTCGCAGGCCGATTGGCTGGCCGGCGCCGCGGCCCTGCGACCCGCAGGCTACGCGCTGATCGCCTCCAATCCGCCCTACATCGCCGCCGACGACCACCATCTGGCCGCGCTGCGCCACGAGCCGCTGAGCGCCCTCGCGGCTGGCGCCGACGGGCTGGACGACATCCGCCGCATCGTGCGGGATGCGCCGGCGCACCTCGCGACCGGCGATAACCAGGGCGGCTGGCTGTTGCTTGAGCACGGCCACGACCAGGCGACCGCCGTGCGCGACCTGCTGACCGCGCGCGGCTTCGCCCAGGTGCAAAGCCGCAACGACCTCGCCGGCATCGCGCGCTGTTCCGGCGGGATCTGGCGCGCAGTGAAACAATAGCCCCACGCTCCCCACTGCGTGTGGTCGCTGCCCCCCGAGGGGCACATTTCACCTTGGGGCGGCCCTGCGATGAAATAATCGCAGCCAATCACCGATTTCCCACAGGAGCCCCTCATGGCCGACACCCAGCAACGCATCGACGAACTCGTCAAGACCAACGACCTCGTGCTCTTCATGAAGGGCAATGCGAGCTTCCCCATGTGCGGCTTCTCGGGCCGCGCGATCCAGATCCTCAAGGCTGTCGGCGTGGACACGCGCGGGCTCAAGACCGTCAACGTGCTGGACGACGCCGAGATCCGCCAGGGCATCAAGGAATACAGCAACTGGCCCACGATCCCGCAGCTCTACGTCAAGGGCGAGTTCATCGGCGGCTCGGACATCCTGATGGAGATGTACGAATCGGGTGAGCTGCAGCAGGTCATCAACGGCGCGCCCGCCTGAGACGACCGACCCGACGACGCCGCTGCGCGACCGGATGCCGCAGCGGCGTCGCCGCCTCCCCGGAGCGGCGGGCACGGCTTATGCTGTACCCCAGTGTTCGAAACCGGAGGTGTCCATGGATTCCCATCGTCTCGTCCCCGCAGCCCCGTCGTTTCAGCTGCCGGTCGCCCACTTGCGCAGCGTGTTCCAGACGCACGACGTCGAGCGCAAGCTGGCCAAGCTGCCCGAACGCGATCACGACAACCTCCGCACCACCTACGAGCGCATGCTCGAACGCGGGCCCGACCGGTTCCAGGTCAAGCCGAGCGGTGTACCGGAGATGGCCTTGCTCTATGCCCAGCTTCCCAATTTCACCGACGTGCTCGACGACGTGCGCCGCCATGTCGCGCTCGCGCAAGACAGCCGCGACGGCCTCGAAGTGACGCCGATGCTGCTGCTCGGCGCGCCGGGCATCGGCAAGACCCATTTCGCGAAGAAGCTGGCCGACCTGCTTGGCACCGGCATGTCGCTGGTGCCCATGAGCTCGATGACGGCCGGCTGGCTGCTGTCGGGCGCGTCATCGCAGTGGAAGGGCGCCAAGCCGGGCAAGGTGTTCGAGGCGCTGGTCGACGGCCAGTACGCCAACCCGGTGATGGTGATCGACGAGATCGACAAGGCCGGCCCCGATGCGCAGTACGACCCGCTCGGCGCGCTCTACGGCTTGCTCGAACACGACACCGCGCACGCCTTTGTCGACGAGTTCGCCGAGGTGCCGATCGACGCGAGCCAGGTGATCTGGATCACGACGGCGAACGACGCGCGCGGGATCCCGGAGCCGATCCTCAACCGCATGAACGTTTTCGAGATCGAGGCGCCCTCGCCCGAGGCGGCGCGGCAGATTGCGCGACAGCTCTATGCCAGCATTCGCGCCGAACACGACTGGGGCCGACGCCTGGCCGAAGAGCCATCTGCCGACGTGCTCGACCACCTCGCCACGTTGGCGCCACGCGAGATGCGGCGCGCGCTGATGACGGGTTTCGGCAATGCGCGCCTGGCGCACCGCGACGAAGTGCGGGTGTACGACCTCCCGCGCGCGAGCGCGGGCAAGAGCCGCATCGGCTTCGTTCAGTAGCCGCCTCCTGCGCTCGCGTGCCAAAGCCGGGAACACCGCGGAACCGGCTTTGCCGGGCCGCCAGTGTTGCCCCCGGTAGGGGGTGGGAGTCGCGACACGGAGTGCGCAGCGACCTGGGGGGGAGCCATAGTCTGGCACCATGGCGGCCCTTGTCTGACCGCGCATGAACTTGACCCTGACCCAAAGCCTGCTCGTGATCGTCGCCCTGATCGCGGCGAGCGCCTTCTTTTCCCTCGCCGAGATCACCCTCGCCGCCTCCCGGCGCCTGCGCTTGCGCCAGATGGCCGACGAAGGCGATGCGCGCGCCGAGCGGGTGCTGCGCATCCAGGAGCAACCGGGCCACTACTTCACCGTCGTCCAGATCGGGCTCAACGCGGTCGCCATCCTCGGCGGCGTGGTCGGCGAAGGCGCGTTTTCGCCTTTCTTTGCGAGCCTGTTCGAAAACTGGCTGAGCGTCGATGCGGCGAAAGGCTGGGCTTTCGCGTGCTCGTTCGTGATCGTCATCGCGCTGTTCCTTGTCTTCGCGGACCTGTTCCCCAAGCGCCTGGGCATGAGCGACCCCGAGCGGCTGGCCGTGCGCATGGTCGGGCCGATGAATGTGCTCATCACCACCTTCAAGCCGCTGGTCTGGTTCTTCACGCGCAGCACCGACCTGCTGTTCAAGCTTCTCGGCCTGCCGCTGCAGCGCGTCGACAAGATCACCTCGGCCGACATCCTCGCGATGACCGAAGCGGGCGCGCGCGCCGGCGTGCTGGCCGTGCGCGAACAGCAGGTGATCGCCAACGTGTTCGAGCTCGACACGCGTCTCGTGAGCAGCGTGATGACCAGCCGCGACCGCGTCGCCTGGTTCCAGAAGGACGACCCCGAATCGGTGCTGCGCGCGCGCATCGTGGCCGAACCCTTTTCCGCCTACCCCGTGTGCGATGGCGACATCGACCATGTGCTCGGCTACGTCGACGCCAAGGACATGTTCCAGCGCGTGCTGAGCGGGCAGCCGCTGGCGCTCGACCAGGGCGTGCCGCTGCACAAGGCGCTGGTGGTGTTCGACCGGCTCTCGCTCACCGAGGTGTTGGAGCAATTCCAGCAGGCGCACGAAGACTTTGCGATCGTGATCAACGAGTACAGCCTGGTGGTCGGCGTGATCACGCTCAACGACGTGATGAGCACGGTCATGGGCGACCTGGTCGGCCTCCAGGACGAAGAGCAGCAGATCGTGCGGCGCGACGACAACTCCTGGCTGGTCGATGGCGTGACGCCAATCCAGGACGTGCAGCGTGCGCTCGACATCGACGAACTTCCGCACGCCGACGAATACGAAACGCTGGCGGGCTTCCTGATGGTGATGCTGCGCCGTGTGCCCAAGCGCACCGACAGCGTGAGCTGGGGCGGCTACAGCTTCGAGGTGGTCGACGTGGACAGCCACCGCATCGACCAGGTGCTGGTCACGCGGGTACCGCCAGCCTGAACCGCCAACGCGGCTAGCCTGCGACCGGCGCCGACGGGCCGGCGCGATCCGTGAAGGTCCAGAGCCGCTGGTTCGCAAACACCGCGTTGGGGTACGGCGACTTGCCGCGGCTGCCGTTGTAGCGGCCCAGCGTCATGTAGAGATCGCCGCGCTCGCGGTCAAGGTAGTGACGCAGGATCTGGCAGCCGAAACGCAAGTTGGTCTGCATGTTGAAGAGCTTGCTCGAGTCGCCATCGCCGATCACGCGCGTCCAGAATGGCATGACCTGCATGTAGCCACGCGCACCCGCGCTGGAGACCGCGAACTTGCGGAAATTGCTCTCCACCTGGATCAGGCCCAGCACCAGACTGACCTCCAGGCCCGCGCGCTTGCATTCGTACCAGACGGTCTGGAGAAACTCGACGCGTTCGCGGGCGTCGGCCTTGCGGCGTCGAAGGCGCTCGCTCATCTCACCGAGCCAACGCAGGTACGCGAGCCGCGCTTCGGTAGAGGCGAACTCGGGGATGGGCGGCGAGGTGCTATGGATGGCCGCGCTCAGCGCGTTGCGCACCGCATCGATCAAGGGCTCTTCCAGCTGTGCGCCGGCATGCGCGGGCGCGTGCACGACCGACAGACCGAGCGGCAGCGCCGACGCGCCTAGCAACCACGTTCGCCTCGAAAGCGTGGCTGGCGCTGCGGTCATGCTTTCAGGCGCGCCAACAGGAAGCCCGCGGCGTCGGCGGCCGGCACTTTGGTGGCCTCGGTCTCGCGGCGGTGCTGGTATTCGAACTGGCCTTCCTTGATGCCGCGATCGGAGATCACCAGGCGATGCGGCACGCCGATCAGCTCCCAGTCGGCGAACATCGCTCCCGGACGCTCGCCGCGGTCGTCCAGCAGCACATCGACGCCGGCCGCCAGCAGTTCGGCGTACAGCGCCTCGGCCGTGGCCTTCACATCGGCGCTGCGGTCCATACCGATCGGGCACAGGACGACAGTGAACGGCGCGATCGCATCGGGCCAGATGATCCCGCGCTCGTCGTGGTTCTGCTCGATGGCCGCCGCAGGCAGGCGCGTGATGCCGATGCCGTAGCAGCCCATCTCGAGGAACTGCGGCTTGCCGCCTTCGTCGAGGAAGGTCGCGTTCATGGCCTTGCTGTACTTGGTGCCGAGCACGAAGACGTGGCCCACTTCGATGCCGCGTTCGATGGCCAGCAAGCCCCTGCCATCGGGCGACGGATCGCCGGGCACGACATTGCGGATGTCGGCCACGATCGCCGGTTCGGGCAGGTCGCGCCCCCAGTTCACCCCGGTCATGTGGAAGTCAATCTCGTTCGCGCCCGTGATCCAGTCGGACATCACAGCCACTTCGCGGTCGGCCACCAGCGTGACGGGTTGCCTCAAGCCGAGCGGGCCGAGGTAGCCGGGCTTGCAGCCGAAGTGCGCATCGATCTCCGCCACGGTTGCGAAGCGGAAACCCTGGTCGAGTCCCGGCACCTTGCTGACCTTGATCTCGTTCATGTCGTGGTCGCCGCGCAGCAAGAGCAGCCAGACCTTCACATTCTTGATGCTGCCGGCGGCATCGAGCTCTTCGGTGGCCAGCACCAGCGACTTCACCGTGGTCGCCAGCGGCACGCCGAGCAGCTCGGCCACGTCGGCGCAGGTGCTCTTGCCAGGCGTCGGGGTCTTGGCAAGCGCGTTCAGGGCGGCGCCGCGCGGTCCGGCGGGCGGCAGCGCCTCGGCCTTCTCCATGTTGGCGGCGTAGTCGCTGTCCGGGCAGTAGACGATGGCGTCTTCGCCCGTCGCGGCAATCACCTGGAACTCCTCGCTCAGGTCGCCTCCAATCGCACCGCTGTCGGCGGCCACGGCGCGGTAGCGCAGGCCGAAGCGATCGAAGATGCGGCGGTAGGCCTGCGCCATGTTCTGGTAGCTGAGCTTGGCGGCGGCCAGGTCGCGATCGAAGCTGTAGGCGTCCTTCATGGTGAACTCGCGGCCGCGCATCAGGCCGAAGCGCGGGCGGCGCTCGTCGCGGAACTTCGTCTGAACCTGGTAGAAGTTCTTCGGCAGTTGCTTGTAGCTCCGAATTTCCTGGCGCGCGATGTCCGTGACGACCTCTTCGCTGGTAGGTTGGACGACGTAGTCGCGGTCATGCCGGTCCTTGATGCGAAGGAGTTCGGGCCCCATCTTTTCGAAGCGCCCGGTTTCCTGCCAAAACTCTGCAGGTTGCACGACGGGCATCGAGAGCTCGACCGCGCCGGCCCGGTCCATCTCTTCCCGCACGATGGCCTCGACCTTGCGGATGACGCGCAGCCCCATCGGCATGTACGTGTAGATGCCAGTCCCCAGCTTCTTGATCATGCCGGCGCGCATCATGAGCCGGTGGCTCGCCACCTCGGCGTCGGTGGGTGCTTCCTTGAGGGTGGAGACGAAGAATCGGGAAGCTTTCATCGGTCGCGCAATCGGGTATCGAGGTGGGAAAAGGAGTCTGCCGGGGCCTGGCAGAAAACCGGTCGGTTGCCGGGTGCAACCCGGCATGCATAATCGACGCAGTTCAAAAAATTTGGGGTTTGATTATGCTCGACCGGGACGGCTTCAGGCCCAACGTCGGCATCATCCTGCTCAACCAGAGAAACCAGGTTTTCTGGGGCAAACGCATCCGCACCCATTCCTGGCAGTTCCCGCAAGGCGGCATCGATCGCGGCGAAAGTCCCGAGCAGGCCATGTTCAGGGAACTGCATGAAGAAGTGGGGCTCCAGCCGGAGCATGTGCGGATCGTGGCCCGTACCCGCGACTGGTTGCGCTACGAGGTGCCGGATCGGTTCATACGCCGTGACGCACGAGGCCATTACAAAGGCCAGAAGCAGATCTGGTATCTGCTGCAACTGGTCGGGCACGACTGGGATCTGAACCTGCGAGCGACCGATCATCCGGAGTTCGACGCATGGCGTTGGCATGACTACTGGGTACCGCTCGATGTGGTGGTCGAGTTCAAGCGCGGTGTGTACGAGATGGCGCTGACCGAGTTGTCGCGCTACCTGCCGCGGCAGGACTTCCGCAACCGTTTTTTGCGCAGCAATGTGCGCGCCCGCGAGTCGGACCGCCCGCCGGCCACATCGGGCCATGAATCTGCCTACGAACTTCCTCCGGGCGCAAGTTTCGACCCGGACCCCAATTCCAAGATCGCGAATGACGTACCTGTTGCCTGCCCTCCGTTTCCGCCGCCTCGTTGAACGAGTTCTTCTTGTAGGCGGCTGCTCGCTGCTCGCTGCCTGCGCATCAGGCGGTTACGACACCGACAATCCTGACTGGGCGCAGGAAGGTACGCCTCCGCCCCCCAAGGTGACGCGGTCCAGCCTCAATGAATGGACGGAAACAGCGGTGCCTCCGCCCCCGTCGTTCAACGTCAATCGGCTCACACCCATCGAGATGCCGCCCTACATGAGCTTGCAGTTCGGCGTCGACATGGGCACCGTGGCCATCACGGGCGACGGCATCGTGCGCTATGTTGTGGTGGCCAGGAATCGCTCGGGTGATGCAGTGAATGCGTTCTACGAAGGCGTGCGTTGCAAGACCAGTGAAATGAAGACGTATGCGCGCTACAACAATGGCACCTGGCAGGATGCGGAGCAAGCCGACTGGAAGTCGTTCAGGGACTTGAACTCCAGCTACACCAGCCAGCTGGCGTCCCAGGGTCTGTGTCGTGGTCGCGCACCGCGTGCATCGGTGAACGACATCGCGCGGCAACTCAGAAATCCGGTGCGCGAGGTCGAGTGACCGGCGCGCCAATCCCTCTGCACTAACCCGGCATCAGCACCATGTTGTCGCGGTGCACCATCTCGGGCTCGGCCACGTAGCCAAGCAAGCGCTCGAACTCGGTCGACGGCTTGCGACAGAGCAAGCGCGCTTCCACACTGGAGTAGTTGGCCAGTCCGCGAGCCAGTTCGACGCCCTGCTCGTCGCGCACGGCGATCACGTCGCCGCGTGAGAATTCACCGTCGACTGCCGTCATGCCGATCGGCAGCAGGCTTTTTCCCTCGCCGCGCACCTTCGCCGCGGCACCCGCATCCACCGTGACCGCGCCACGCAACTGCAAGTGGTCGGCCATCCAGCGTTTGCGTGCTTGATGCTTGGCTGTCTGCGCCACCAGCAGCGTGCCGATGGCTTCCCCGCGCGCAAGGCGGAGCAAGGCATCGGGCTCGCGCCCCCAGGCAATGACGGTGGATGCGCCGGAGCCTGCAGCGCGCTTGGCGGCAAGGATTTTCGTGAGCATGCCGCCGCGGCCGATGCTGGAGCCGGCGCCGCCGGCCATCGCTTCCAGGGCCGCGTCCCCGGCGATAGCTTCATGGACGAATTTTGCGTCCGGGTCCTTGCGCGGGTCGGCACTGAAGAGCCCACGCTGATCCGTCAGGATCACCAGGGCATCCGCCTCCACCAAGTTGGCGACCAGGGCACCCAGGGTGTCGTTGTCGCCGAACTTGATCTCGTCGTTGACCACCGTGTCGTTCTCGTTGATCACTGGCACCACGCCCAGCTTCAGCAAGGTCCGCAAGGTCGAGCGCGCGTTCAGATAGCGTTCGCGATCGGCCAGGTCGCCATGTGTCAGCAACACTTGCGCGCTGCCCACCCCGTTGGCGCGCAGCTTGGTCTCGTACATCTGCGCCAGGCCCATCTGTCCTACCGCTGCGGCGGCCTGAAGCTCGTTGATTTCAACCGGGCGTTGACGCCAGCCGAGCCGTTTCATGCCTTCGGCGATCGCGCCGCTCGACACCATCACCACCTCGCGCCCTTCGCGCATCAGGCTGGCGAGTTGCCTGCACCATTCGCCGATCGCGTCTTCGTCGAGACCGCGCCCTTCATTGGTGACCAGGCTGGAGCCGACCTTGACGACGATGCGGCGTGCATCGCGCAGTGCGGTGGAAGCGGTATTCGACATTGTTTAAGCGTTGTCAGTCAGACAGATTCGGCCCAGGCCGCTGTCATTTTTTGGGAAGCAGGCGCAGGCACTCAGGTGGATTCGGGCGGATCACCGGCGAAGCGCGGATCAACCTCGAGCACCGGCTGCTCGGCCGTCTGCTGCGCCTTGATGTGCTGGTACACCGCCTGAACGAGATGCTCGCAGCCTTCTCGAGTCAAGGCCGAAATCTCGAAAACCGGGCCCTTGAAACGCATCCGTTTGACGAAATCCTTGACGAGGCCGGCTCGTTCGTCGCTGGCCACCATATCCAGTTTGTTGAGCACCAACCAACGTGGTTTGTCGTACAAGGCAGTGTCGAATTTCTTGAGCTCACCCACGATCGCTTTCGCCTGCGCGACAGGATCAATGCCCTCGTCGAACGGTGCCAGGTCGATCACATGCAGCAACAGGCGCGTGCGTTGGAGGTGGCGCAGGAAGAGGTGTCCCAGGCCGGCACCTTCCGATGCTCCCTCGATCAGGCCAGGCAAGTCCGCGACCACGAAACTCTGTTCCGGCCCGACACGCACAACACCCAGGTTCGGATGCAAGGTTGTGAACGGATAGTCGGCAATACGGGGCCGCGCGTTGGAGATGGCGCTGATCAAGGTCGACTTGCCCGCGTTGGGCATGCCCAGCAAGCCGACGTCGGCCAGCACCTTGAGTTCGAGCTTGAGGCTCTTCTTGTCGCCAGGCCAACCGGGCGTCTTCTGACGCGGTGCGCGGTTGATGGCACTCTTGAACCGCATGTTGCCGAACCCGCCGTCGCCGCCCTTGGCAATGGTGATCACCTCGCCCGGCACCAGCAGTTCGTACAGGATCTCGCCTGTCTCCGCATCGGTGATGATGGTGCCGACCGGCATCCGGAGCGTGATGTCGTCGCCCGCGGCGCCGAACATGTCCGAGCCCATGCCGTGCTGGCCGCGCTTGGCCTCATGGCGACGCGAAAAACGAAAGTCGACCAGCGTGTTCAGGTTGGGATCCGCCACTGCGAAAACGTGGCCACCCCGTCCGCCGTCGCCCCCGTTCGGGCCGCCGAACTCCTTGTACTTTTCATGACGGAACGACACGCAGCCGTTGCCGCCATCGCCAGCGGCGATGTCGATGAAGGCTTCGTCGACGAACTTCATGAGAGATCCAGTTCAAGAACATTTGCCCCTTGGCAGGGCAGAAACAAAGAAGCCCCGACCAGCGGGGCTTTCGCGAACAGCTCGAGCCGAAATCAGGCCTGAGCAGCCGCCGGAGTCACGTTGACCGTGTGCTTGGAAAGCGCCCCCTTGAAGCCGAACGATACATGACCGTCGACCAGCGCAAACAGGGTGTGGTCCTTGCCCACGCCGACGTTCACGCCGGGATGGAACTGGGTGCCACGCTGACGCACGATGATCGAGCCTGCGCTGATCAGTTCGCCGCCGAACGCTTTCACGCCGAGCATCTTGGGCTTGGAATCGCGCCCGTTTCGCGTTGAGCCGCCGCCTTTTTTCTGTGCCATGGAATCTGCTCCTTAGCCTGCAATCGCGCCGATTTGCAGTTCGGTGAACTGCTGGCGATGGCCTTGACGTTTCTGATAGTGCTTGCGACGGCGCATCTTGAAGATGTGAACCTTGTCGTGCAAACCATGTGACAGGACTGTCACCGTGACGGATGCGCCGGACACCAGGGGCGTACCGACCTTGATCTCGGAGCCGTTGCCGACTGCCAGAACCTGATCGATCACGATTTCCTGGCCTACGTCCGCAGCAATCTGTTCTACTTTAATTTTTTCGCCGGAAGCAACGCGATACTGCTTGCCGCCGGTTTTTATGACCGCGTACATGTAAACCTCTTGGGAATTTGAGCTCCACGGCGAATTCCGCAGAGCCCAAGACTATAGCACGGACTGACTTTTCGGCCCCGTCATGGACGGCCGACCAGTTACAGCTGCATATAATCGGCAGCTCCCGGCCCTCGCGGCAATGTCCTTCTCTCAGCCTTGGCGCTCCCCCTTGTCCACTCCACTCGTCGACGCCTCACCCATCCCATCCGTGCTTGACCTTATAGCGGGCGAGATGGCAGAAGTTGACCGCGTGATTGCGAGACGGCTCGAGAGCGGCGCTCCGCTGGTGGGCGAGGTGTCCCGCTACATCATTTCCGCTGGCGGAAAGCGGCTACGGCCGGCCCTGCTCCTTCTGATGTCGGGCGCGCTCGGCTATGCCGGGGACCAGCGCTTCAACCTGGCTGCAGTGGTGGAGTTCATCCACACCGCAACGTTGCTGCATGACGATGTGGTCGATGAGTCCACGCTGCGCCGCGGCCGCCCCACTGCCAACGAATCCTTCGGCAATCCGGCCAGCGTGCTTGTCGGTGACTTCCTCTATTCGCGCGCCTTCCAGATGATGCTGGACGCCAGGGACACGCGCGTGATGCAGATTCTGGCCGAGGCCACCAATGTCATCGCCGAGGGCGAGGTGCTGCAGTTGATGAACGTGCACGACGCCTCGCTGGACGAGACGGCCTACCTGCGCGTCATCCGCTCGAAAACGGCCAAGTTGTTCGAGGCCAGCACGCAACTAGCCGCCGTTCTCGCCGGCTCCGACAGCGAAACAGAGACCGCTTGCGCAACGTATGGTCAAGCGCTCGGCACCGCATTCCAGGTGATCGATGACGTGCTTGACTACGCTGGCGACGCCCTGGAAACGGGCAAGAACCTTGGCGACGACCTGCGGGAAGGCAAAGCGACATTGCCGTTGATCCTGGCCATGCAGAAGGCCAACTCCGCGGACAGCGCCATCATCCGTTCGGCCATCGAAGCGGGCGACACCCATCAGTTGCCGCAGATCGTCGAGATCGTTCGACGCACGGGCGCACTGGACGCCACCCATGCGGCTGCAGCCGCTGAAGCGCAACGCGCCATGACCGCGATCCGCGACTTTCCAGCGAATCCGTACACCTCGGCTTTGCTACAATTGGCGGCTCAGTTGCTGGAGCGACGCGCCTGATTGGTCACCCGTTGGTGGCTTTTCCAGCCAGTTACTTTTGCAACCATCGGGGTGTAGCTTAGCCTGGTAGAGCGCTACGTTCGGGACGTAGAGGCCGGAGGTTCGAATCCTCTCACCCCGACCAGCCTTTTAGGGCTGTAATGCCAAATGCTACGCAACGTGTTGTTGCTGGGCGGTTTACAGTCCAAAGGCGATCAGCGATGATCGTGAAGCAAATTCTCACGTTTTTTACATTCGCTGAATGGCCGCTGCCACCCCCCTCGCCAAAGACAACGCACAGGTCGCCCTGCCGGGACTGGCGCGCGCTCTCATTTCCGCAGGCAAGTTGCCAGCGAAGGTGGCGGAAGAGATCTATCAGAAGTCGCTCTCGGGTCGAAGCAGTTTCATTGCAGAGTTAACGGGCACAGGTGCTGTTTCCGCCGCCGACTTGGCGCATACCTTGTCCAATGCATTCGGCGCGCCCCTTCTGGATCTCGATGCGATCGATCCGCAGCGCTTGCCCAAGGATTTGCTGGACAGCAAGCTGTGCCACGCCTACCGCATCGTTGTCCTGAGCAAGCGCAGCAACCGCCTGATCGTCGCCACAGCCGACCCGTCTGACCAGCAGGCCGCGGAGAAAATCAAGTTCGCGTCGCAGATGGGCGTTGACTGGGTGATCGCCGAGTACGACAAGTTGTCGCGCATGATCGAGGCGGCGGCCGCTACAGCAGCTGAAACCATCGACAGCATCGTTGGCGCCGAATTCGAATTCGACGACGTCACTGCAGACACTGGCGAAGCCGCCGAACAGGCGGTCGCGGAAGTCGAAGATGCGCCGGTGGTGCGCTTTCTGCACAAGATGCTTCTCGATGCGTTCGCAATGCGCGCATCGGACATCCATTTCGAGCCGTACGAACACAACTACCGCGTCCGCTTCCGGGTGGACGGCGAGCTGCGCGAGATTGCCAGTCCGCCAACGGTCATCAAAGAGAAGTTGGCGTCACGGATCAAGGTGATCTCCCGACTCGATATCTCCGAGAAGCGTGTGCCCCAGGACGGGCGGATGAAACTCAAGATCGGCCCGGACCGCGTGATCGACTTCCGGGTCAGCACTCTGCCTACCCTGTTCGGCGAAAAGATCGTGATCCGGATCCTCGATCCGAGCAGCGCCCGTTTGGGCATCGACGCACTCGGCTACGACCCCGACGAGAAGGAACGCCTGCTCGCCGCCATCGGTCGCCCGTACGGCATGGTGCTGGTCACCGGCCCTACAGGCTCGGGCAAGACCGTGTCGCTGTACACCTGCCTGAACCTGCTCAACAAGCCCGGCGTGAACATCGCGACCGCGGAGGATCCGTCCGAAATCAACTTGCCGGGCGTGAACCAGGTCAACGTCAACGAACGGGCGGGACTGACTTTCGCCACGGCGCTGCGCGCGTTTCTCCGCCAGGATCCGGACATCATCATGGTGGGCGAAATTCGGGACCTCGAAACCGCCGACATCTCGATCAAGGCGGCGCAAACCGGGCACCTGGTGCTCTCGACCCTGCACACCAACGACGCCCCGACCACGCTCACGCGGATGCGCAACATGGGCATCGCGCCCTTCAACATCGCGTCCAGCGTGATCCTGATCACGGCACAGCGACTGGCCCGACGCCTGTGCACCGTCTGCCGCTCCCCGGTGGACGTACCGCGCGAGGCTTTGCTTGACGCGGGCTTCAAGGAAGAGGACCTCGACGGCTCCTGGACACCCTACCGGCCCGTGGGTTGTTCGGCCTGCAACGGCGGCTACAAGGGCCGGGTCGGCATTTACCAGGTGATGCCGATTTCCGAGGCGATCCAGCAAATCATCCTGCGTGATGGCAGCGCACTCGATATCGCCAAACAATCGGAAGCCGAAGGCGTGCGCTCGTTGCGCCAGTCCGGCCTTGGCAAAGTCAAACAGGGGCTGACATCACTCGAAGAAGTGGTCGCGGTCACCAACGAATAACCTGCGAATCGGAGATCACATGGCCACCGCAGCATCCACACGGACCGTCAAGGAATTTGTCTTCGAATGGGAGGGCAAGGACCGCAACGGAAAGTCCGTGCGTGGCGAAGTCCGGGCGGCCGGTGAGAACCAGGTGCAGGCCGCATTGCGGCGCCAGGGCATTCTGGCCACCAAAATCAAGAAGCGGCGCATGCGCTCGGGCAAGGCGATCAAGCCCAAAGACATCGCCATCTTCACGCGGCAACTGGCCACGATGATGAAGGCCGGCGTGCCGCTGCTGCAGGCCTTCGACATCGTGGGACGCGGCAATGCCAATCCAAGCGTGGCGAAGTTGCTCAACGACATTCGCAGTGATGTGGAAACGGGTACCTCGCTGTCGGCCGCGTTTCGCAAGTTTCCAAAGTACTTCGACAACCTGTACTGCAACCTCGTCGAGGCAGGCGAAGCCGCCGGTATTCTGGAAGAACTGCTCGATCGGCTTGCCACCTACATGGAGAAGACCGAAGCGATCAAGTCCAAGATCAAGTCGGCGCTGATGTACCCGACCTCGGTGGTCGTGGTGGCTTTCGTCGTTGTCGCGATCATCATGATCTTCGTGATTCCGGCTTTCAAGCAGGTGTTCAGTTCCTTCGGTGCCGATTTGCCTGCTCCGACCCTGATCGTGATGGCGATCAGCGAGTTCTTCGTCTCGTACTGGTGGTTGATCTTTGGTGTGCTCGGCGGCGGGATCTACTTCTTCCTGCAGGCCTGGAAGCGCAACGAACGCGTGCAGCGCGTGATGGATCGGCTGCTGTTGCGCGTCCCGATCTTCGGCACGCTGATCGACAAGTCGTGCATCGCGCGCTGGACGCGCACCCTGGCGACCATGTTTGCTGCGGGCGTTCCCTTGGTCGAGGCGCTCGATTCCGTCGGCGGTGCGGCTGGCAACTCGGTCTATGCCGATGCCACCAGCAAGATCCAGCAGGAAGTCTCGACCGGCACCAGCCTCACAACGGCGATGACCAACGCGAATCTGTTTCCCTCGATGGTGCTGCAGATGACCGCCATCGGCGAAGAATCCGGTTCGATCGACCACATGCTGGGCAAGGCAGCCGACTTCTACGAGTCTGAAGTGGATGACATGGTCGCCGGCCTTTCCAGCCTGATGGAGCCCATCATCATCGTCTTCCTTGGCGTCATCATCGGCGGCATCGTGGTGTCGATGTACCTGCCCATCTTCAAGCTCGGTCAGGTCGTCTGATGCTGGTTTCGCAGGGGGTGGATGCCGCGTTGGCCGGCTTGCTGGGTTTGTTGATCGGCAGCTTCCTCAACGTGGTGATCTACCGCTTGCCGAAGATGCTGGAGTTGCAGTGGGCTGCCGAATGCGCGGCAGAAACTGCGAACGGCCCGCCCGCGGTCGAGCCCTTCAACCTCATGGTGCCGCACTCGCGCTGCCAGCAATGCGGCCATGTGATCCGCTGGTACGAGAACGTGCCGTTGGTCAGCTACCTCGCGCTGCGGGGCAAGTGCTCGGCCTGCCGCACGCCCATCGGCCTGCGCTATCCGCTGGTCGAATTGGTCACGGCCGCCCTGTTTGCCTGGTGCGCCTGGCGGATGCCCGGCCAATGGGCCGCGCTGGCCTGGTGCGGTTTCGCTGCCACGCTGCTTGCACTGGCGCTGATCGATTGGGACACCACGCTCCTGCCCGACGACCTGACGCTGCCGCTGCTGTGGGC